>JANOEC010000106.1:0-12281 GCA_031412995.1 Geobacteraceae bacterium | reverse complement strand
GGTTTGGGGGGGGGGCGAAAGTTCCATATTCACTGCCAGTTGAAGCTTCACCCACCCCCTCGCCCCCTCCCGTCAAGGGAGGGGGAATTCCATGTAGCGTAGGATTAATGCTAAACAAGAATGGATGAGCGGGCGAGGATTGGCTAGTAGGGAAGGTTGGTGAAAACGAGGGTCCCGTCAGCCTGCAGATAGCGCCTGGTTGGCGCCTCGGCAATATACCTGGTTGCTGGTGATGATGCTGCGCGGTTGGGTTGAAAGGTATGGGTAATGTTTTGGCCGTTGTTCCAGGCCTCAAAATGCAGATGGGGGCCTGTGGACCGGCCGGTTGAGCCGGTATGGGCAATAACGGACGTGTGATCAACCGGTTCGCCGCTTGCCACCAGGTTGCGGGAATTATGAGCATAGAGGGTAATGGTCCCCCCTGGGTGTTCAACCACCACCAGATTACCATAGCCGGGGCGGCTGCCACTGAAGATGACGGTCCCCTGGGCCACCGGTTTCACCGGCGTCCCGCTGGGACAGGCAATGTCCATGCCGTTATGGTGACGTATTTTGCCATCAAATGGGTCGTTACGGAAGCCGGCCAGCGACGTTACCCGCCCTTGAATCGGTAAAACGCCCCCCATGGCACCGGCAGAATCTGCGGTGGACGTCGGCTGCACCGACTGGGCGGAAGTAGCGATTGCTGCCAGGTGAGATGGCATATTCCGCCGGGCCGTCGCTGGAGACTCCGGGCGGCGGTCGCGCATCAGGAGGGAATAACCGGGAGCGGTCGGAGTGTCTGTAAAGCAGACAACCCCTTCATCGTCAACCTGCTGGTAAATGTCGGCAATTACCACCGATGGCATGATTGCCAGCAGCAGGTTGATTATGGCTGCATGTAGCGAGCGAGTAAGATGGGGCTTTATTTTATTCACGTCTGCAGTATAGCTTTCCTCACAGTGCAGTACAAGTAGATCACTTCTGCATTGCTAATGTATGTGCTGCCCTGTAAGTAGGCAGATTCCGGGTTAGTCGCTTATTATTTAGGCATTCCAAGTAGCTGGCTCCTGCTATGTGCTGCACAACATGCTGAAATAACATGAGATTATTGGCTGTTTAATGTTGGCAGACAACTTGCTAAATGTTTGCAGACGAACGCACGTTGTTATTGCTAATTTGTTCAACGCTGCATATAGTTCCTGAATATTTCTACGTGTAAGGAGGTGTTCCCTTGAAAAAGGTTGAGGCGATCATTAAACCGTTCAAGCTTGATGAAGTAAAAGAGGCGCTGAACGAAATCGGGATCCAGGGCATTACCGTAAGCGAAGTAAAGGGCTTTGGGCGGCAGAAGGGGCATACCGAGCTGTATCGGGGTGCTGAGTATGTTGTCGATTTTATCCCGAAAATCAAAATGGAGATCATCGTCGGCGACGATATCGTGGCCAAGGTGCTCGAAACAATTGAGCAGGCCGCAAAAACTGGCCGTATTGGTGATGGCAAAATCTTTGTTACTCCGGTTGAAGAAGTTATCAGAATCAGAACTGGTGAACGGGGCGAAGACGCCCTGTAAAATCTGCAGTTAAAGACAAATTGAAAGGAGTAGTGCATGACACCGAAGCAAGTATTGGAGTTTGCCAAAGAAAATGGCGCCTTGATGGTCGATTACAAGTTTATGGATTTTATTGGCACCTGGCAGCATGTATCAGTACCTATCACCGAGTTTGACGAGGACACCTTTGAAGAGGGCCAAGGTTTTGATGGTTCTTCGATTCGTGGCTGGCAGCCGATTCACGCGTCCGACATGATCCTGCTGCCGGACCCGACGTCTGCAAAAATGGATCCGTTTGTGGCGGTGCCTACCCTCTCGCTGATTTGCAATATCTTTGATCCGATCACCAAGGAAGATTATTCCCGCGATCCGCGGAACATTGCCCGTAAGGCTGAGGCGTACCTCAAGTCCACCGGCATTGGCGATACCGCCTTTTTCGGTCCGGAAGCAGAATTCTTTATCTTTGACGAAGTGCGCTACAGTTCAAGTGCCAACCAGGCGTTCTACATGGTTGATTCTTCCGAAGGTGCCTGGAATACCGGCCGTGAAGAGTTCCCTAACCTCGGCTACAAGCCGCGTCACAAAGAAGGCTATTTCCCTTGTGCACCGGTCGATTCCCAGAACGACCTGCGGAACGAAATGGTCATGGAGCTGCAGAAAGTCGGCATTCGTGTCGAGTGTCAGCACCATGAAGTCGCCACCGGTGGCCAGGCCGAGATCGATATGCGCTTCTCGTCACTGGTTGACATGGCTGACCAGTTGCAGTGGTTCAAGTATGTCATCAAGAATGTTGCCCGGCGTAACGGCAAGACCGTAACTTTCATGCCGAAGCCGCTGTATGGTGATAACGGCTCTGGTATGCACTGCCATATGTCCATCTGGAGAGACGGTCAGAACCTGTTTGCCGGTGATAAATACGGCGGGCTTTCCCAGATGGCCCTCTGGTACATCGGCGGTATCATCAAGCATGCCAAGGCCCTCTGTGCCATTACCAACCCGACCACCAACTCCTACAAGCGTCTGGTCCCGGGCTTTGAAGCACCAGTGAACATGGCGTACTCCAGCCGGAACCGTTCTGCTTCCCTGCGGATTCCGATGATGTCCTCCAATCCGAAGGCCAAGCGGGTCGAGTACCGGACCCCGGATCCTTCCTGCAACGGTTACCTGGCATTTGCTGCCATGCTGATGGCCGGCCTTGACGGTATTGAAAACAAGATCGATCCGGGTCAGCCGCTGGACAAGGATATCTACGGCCTCTCTCCGGAAGAGCTGAAAGATATCCCGTCAGCACCGGGCAGCCTCGAAGAAGCACTCAGGGCACTGGAAGAAGATCATGAGTTCCTGCTCAAGGGCGATGTATTCACCCCTGACGTTATTGAGAAGTGGGTTGAGTACAAGATGGAAGCAGAAGTCAATCCGGTTCGGATGCGTCCAGTACCACTTGAGTTTGAACTTTACTACGACATCTAAGCAGCACAGTACTACACAGCTGGAAAGGAAAAGGCGGGCATGTCCCGCCTTTTCCTATTTTAGTTCTGGCACCCTTTACATTCACCGGCTATTCTGCTAAGAAATTCCGATTTACCAAAGGCCGATAATTCTATGGAAGATTTCCTGCTCAAAGTTTCCATCATGCTGGTACCAGGGTTGATGGCGATCACTGGCCACGAACTGGCGCACGGCCTGGTGGCGTTCCGACTTGGTGACGATACCGCCTATCGTATGGGCCGATTGACCCTTAACCCGCTCAAGCACATTGACGTTTTTGGCATGCTGTTGCTGCTCCTGATCGGCATTGGCTGGGCCAAGCCGGTGCCGGTCAATTTTACCAACCTGCGTAATCCCAGGCGCGACATGATCTGGGTAGCAGCTGCCGGGCCGATAACCAATCTGATCTTGGCCAGTGGGTGCGGCATCCTGTTGCGCCTGACCTACCAATGGGGCGGCAGTATGCCGGCGGTGCTGGTGCCGGTGCAGTTGATGCTGGCGTTTGGGGCGTTTATCAATCTGGTACTGGCCATTTTCAACATGCTTCCCATTCCACCAATGGATGGCGGTCGGGTCATGATTGGTTTATTGCCGGCGCGGGCGGCCATGCTCCTGTCCAAGGTTGAATCATATGGCATGTTTCTGATCTTGTTTCTGGTCGTGCTGTTCCCGTCGATCCTTGGGCAGATCATCGGGCCGCCCCTCTATTGGGGACTGGAAACCATTATCGGCACTGAAGTCATGGGCTATCTGCGGAGCATTCCCGCCTTTGCCCAACTGCGCATATTCCCCTTTTAACTAAATAAATCTACCATGAATGACCTATTTACTGATATTTATACCAATGCCTATAATGTAAAACTTGAGGCTTTTGAAGGGCCGCTGGATCTACTGCTCCACCTGATCAAGCAGAATGAACTGGATATCTACAATATCCCGATGGCGGAAATCACCCGCCAATATCTGGCCTATCTCGAAGTCATGAAAGAGTTGAATCTGGACATTGCCGGCGATTTTCTGGTCATGGCCTCCACCCTGATCCAGATCAAATCCAAATTATTGTTGCCGCTGCCGGTTGAAGAGGACAACAGCGAGGAAGATGAGGAAGATCCGCGAGCTGAACTGGTGCGCCGCCTGCTGGAATATCAGCAATTCAAGGATGCGGCGGGTGAGTTGAATCGGCAGCATCTGGTTGGGCGGGATATTTTCGTGCGCCAGGTGCAGTCTGCGGATGACAACTTACCGGCCACCAGTGACCAGCCCCTTGAACTGGAGCTGTTTGATCTGGTTGCTGCTTTTCAGCAGGTATTAGCCAAGGTTTCCATCGAAACTCTGCACGAGGTTGGTGCCGATAGCTACAGCATTGCCGAACGGGTGCATGAAATACTGTCGTTGCTACAAGGAAAGGAAGCGGTCAGTTTTGACGACCTGTTCCCGGAAACCATTAGTCGTGATTATGTTGTCGCCACCTTTCTGGCCATGCTGGAACTCTGTAAACTACGGTTGATCAAAATGACCCAGGCAACGAGTTATGGCACGATCTGGCTGTCGGTTGCGGTGCATGAGCCGGTTGAGCCGTTGCCGATCGAGGAAACCTATGGCGCCTGACCACCTGCAGACAATTCTGGAAAGCATGCTGTTTGTCGCTGACGGGCCTGTGACCCTGGATCGACTGGCCGGCTGGCTGGAAGAGTTCGACCGGGCCTTGATCAAAGATGCCCTGCACGCGTTACGCAACGCATACGCACCAGGTCTGCGGGGCATATTTCTGGAAGAGGTGGCGGGGGGCTGGCAATTCCGCACCGAGCCGCAGCATGCGGATTATGTCCGGCGGATGACCCGGCAGCGGGTGACCAAGTTCAGTCAATCGTCCCTTGAGTCGCTGGCGATCATTGCCTATCGCCAGCCGGTAACCAGGGCTGAAATCGAGTATCTCCGTGGGGTTGATTGTGGGGCCGTGCTGAAAAATCTGCTCGATAAAAAGCTCATTAAAATCCTGGGGAAAAAGGATATCCCCGGTAAACCGCTGATCTATGGCACCACGAAAGAATTTTTGACTGCTTTCAGCCTGAAGGATCTCGCCTGCCTGCCAACGTTGCGCGAAGTACAGGATCTGATTCCGACCAGTTATGAACAAGGGGAACTGCCGCTTGCTGTTTCTGCAGCAGAGGTTATGCTTCTGCAAGATACGGAAGGAACCTAAGCTGGGGGTACGGTCATGATCCGTCAGGCAGCAGTAGCTGGCCAGTTTTATCCCGCCATTTCTGAGCAATTACGCGCGGAGCTCTCCCTATATATCGATGATAGTACCGAGCGCATACCGGTTATCGGGATCGTCGCTCCCCATGCCGGCTATATCTATTCGGGTAAAGTTGCCGGCGCCGTGTATGGTGCTATTGAAATCCCCCGGCAGATCGTCATTCTTTGCCCGAATCATCACGGTGTCGGTACCCCGGCCGCGATTTCTCCGGCCGAAGGGTGGGCAACCCCACTCGGAACGGTACCGATTGCCCAGGAACTGCGGCAGAGCATGCTGGCGCAGGCACCAGCGCTGCTCGCCTATGACTCCCTGGCCCATCTCTATGAGCATTCCCTCGAAGTCCAGCTGCCATTTATCCAGACCCTGCGGCCTGATGCGGAAATAGTCCCGATCGCCCTCGGTTTTGGCGATTACGCCAGTTGTGAGCAGTTGGGCAATGCCCTGGCCAAGGCCATTGCGGCACACCACGAGCCGGTCCTGATCGTTGCCAGTTCTGACATGACCCACTATGAAACGGCAGCGGAAGCCAAACGCAAAGATGAGCAGGCGATTCGCCATTTCCTTGACCTTGATCCGGCTGGCCTGCTGCAGGTTTGCCGGAGCCAGGCGATTACCATGTGTGGCGTGGTCCCAGCCACGGTGCTCCTCGTGGCAGCAAAAGCGCTCGGGGCGACCCGGGCCGCGTTGGTCAGTTATGCCACCAGTGGCGATGTTACCGGCGATTATCGCCAGGTGGTCGCCTATGCGGCGTTGACTGTCGCCTGATGGATGTCATCATCACCCACCTGAATGCCGATTTCGACTGTCTTGGCGCCATGGTAGCGGCCCGTAAGCTGTACCCAGAGGCGTTACTGGTCTTTCCCGGCGCCCAGGAAAAAAGCGTCCGCGATTTTTTCCAGAAGTCTCCCAGTTATCTGCTCGACTTTACCCGCCTGAAGGATGTTGATTTCACCGCCATCTCCCGCCTGATCATTGTCGATTGCCAGCATTCTGCCCGCATCGGCCGCTTTGCCGAAATTGCCCATGATCCCCAGCGCGAGCTGTACATTTATGACCATCATCCGGCCATTGCCAGTGATTTGCAGCCAACCGGCGGCATGATCAGGGAGTGTGGTTCGACGACCACCATGCTGACGCTGTTGCTCAAAGAGCAGGGGATGACGGTCACCCCGATGGAAGCCACCCTGATGATGCTCGGCATCTATGAAGATACGGGCAGCCTGAAGTTTCCCGGCACCACCGTTGACGATTTCCTGGCCGCGGCCTGGCTGCTGGAACGGGGCGCACTGCTCAACACTGTCGCCGAATTCATCACCCAGGAAATGACCGCAGAACAGCTGGCCCTGCTCAACGATCTGCTCCATTCCCTGAAGACCACGACGCTGCATGGGGTGGAGATCTCCATTGCCCACGCCTCCCTGGACTTTTACATCGGCGATATTGCGTCCCTGGCCCACATGATGCGGGACATGGAAAACCTGCAGGTGCTTTTTCTCGCAGTTTCCATGGCGAACCGGGTCTATCTGGTCGGCCGCAGCCGGGTGCATGAAGTCGATGTTGGTGGCATCTTGCGGGAATTTGGCGGGGGCGGGCATGCCACTGCCGCCTCGGCGGCCGTGCGGGAATTGACCCTGATCCAGGTGCTGGCCCGGCTTGAGGATCTGCTTAAATCAAAGGTGCAGCCGCGACGACTGGCGCGGGACATTATGTCGCAGCCGGTGAAAACCGTAGCCGCGCTGCAGAATATCATGGCGGCCCGCGATCTGCTGAACCGCTACAATCTGAATGCCATGCCGGTGATGCGGCAGGAGGAGATGGTCGGGGTCATCTCCCGCCGGATTGTGGAACGGGCCATGTTCCATGGCCTGGGGAACGCCCCGGTAACGGATTACATGAATACCGAGTTCATGCGGGCGGCACCGGAAACATCCATCGAGCTGATTCAGGATTACGTCGTCGGCCAGAACCGGCGTCTGGTGCCGATATTTGCCGACCAGCGGCTGATTGGCGTGGTGACGCGGACCGATCTGTTGCGGGCCATGCATGCAGGAGTTGCGCTATATGATCTTGGCCGTGAGCCTCAGCCGATGCGGGGTCGACTGCTTGATGGACTGATCAGAAAAACAGTTTCGCCGGCAATCTACGCCCTGTTACGCCAATTTGGCGAGACCGGTGATGCACTGAACGTTCAGGTCGCGCTGGTCGGTGGCTGTGTACGGGATCTGCTGTTGGGGCAGGTCAATGCCGATCTGGATCTGACGGTAGAGGGTGATGGCATTGCCTTTGCCGAAACCTTTGCCGCTGCGCACCAGGCGCGGGTGCGTACCCACCACAAGTTCGGCACCGCGGTTATCATCCTGCTCAATGGCCTCAAGGTCGACGTGGCCAGTACCCGGCTCGAATACTATGACTCGCCCGGCGCTCTGCCGAACGTCGAACGATCATCATTAAAGCTGGACATCTACCGCCGGGACTTCACCATCAACACCCTGGCGATCAGGCTTAATCACGATCAGTTCGGCCACCTGGTTGACTATTTCGGCGGCCAGCGCGACCTCCAGGACAAGGCGATCCGGGTGCTGCACAACCTCTCCTTTGTTGAAGATCCGACCCGGGTGTTCCGGGCGATCCGCTTCGAACAGCGGCTCGGTTTCCATATCGCCACCCATACGGAAAACCTGATCAAGAATGCCGTCAAGCTCAACCTGCTGCACTCACTCGGCGGAAAACGGCTGCTGACGGAGTTGGTGCTGATCCTGAAGGAGAAGGAGCCGGTCAAGGCCGTGCAGCGGATGTCATCCCTCGGCCTGTTGCCCTTTATTCATGCCCGTCTGCAACTGACCGAGCAGGTGCAACAGCTGTTCCGGGAAGCCCAGGAAATCATGGTCTGGTATTCGCTGCTCTTCCTGGAGCGCACTTGTGAGCAGTGGCTGGTCTATTATCTGATTCTTTGTCACGATCTGGACGATGCTGAGTTCAGTGAGGTCTGCCTGCGCCTGGTGGTGAACGGGGACCGGTTGAAAACCTACCTGGCGCAACGCAATACCGTGCGCCAGGCTGATATCGATTTCAAACGCCGCAGTCGCCAGCAGACCGAACTCCGGCCCAGTGAGCTGTACCATGCCTTGAGCGGTCTATCCGATCCGTTTCTGCTCTATCTGATGGCCACTAACCAGCAGGTTGCCTTGCGGCGCGGCATCTCCCACTACTTCACCCATCTGCAGGACGTGCACTGCCTGACCAGCGGCGGAGATCTTAAGTTGCTGGGTATTCGCCCCGGGCCACAGTATGCGCAGATTCTTACGGCACTGCTGGATGCCCGGTTGAATGGTGAGGTGCAGAGTAAGGAAGATGAACTGCAGCTGGTTAGAGAGATGATGTAGGGGAGCTGGGGTAGGGACTGACCGCCTCCATGGTCAGACAGGGGCTTGTCGAGTGAATCCGGCTAACAAAAGGACCTGATGCCACCACATGGAATTCCCCCTCTCTTGACGGGAGGGGGCGAGGGGGTGGGTGAAGCTTCAACTGGCAAGTACTTCAGGTAAAAGGATAAAAATTTATTTGGCGGTGGCAGCACTCTGAGCAAGTCCCCAACGCTCTTTGTTGACTATCTTCAACATGATGAAAATATTGATAAATTAAAAGGTATTTATTGACTGGTTCTCGCATTGTAGGCTATAGAAGTGATGTTTTTATGCAATCTGGAGGGTGAATGTCGCTGGTATCAGTAACGCACAAACGAGCCGTCTCAAGGTCCAAGGCCTGAGCCGGCTTTTGTTTTGTCCAAACTGGGGCTGTTGAGCTCTATTGACAGTAAAAAATTATGTCCCCTGAACTTCTTGATGGATTCTGGGACGAGGCTGGAAAAGTGTATAGATGTAGAAACCGTCAACAACGAGTGAACACGGGCATGTTTATATATATATAGAAACCATGATGATCGGCAAAAAACTTAAAAGTTTATAAAGATAGAAACGTTAAATGTTTATAGATGTAGTAACATATTTATATGTATAAAAACTTGTTTCTACATATAGAGACCAATTTCTGACCGGTGAATAACGAGTTGAACAAAAGGAGAATGAAAGATGATTACACCGGAACAGTTCAGTTTTTTGATGCCGCTAGCTTGCAAATGGGCAGAGGATCAGGAGCAGGTGATTCTACGTAATGGAGATGCGTTGAGCGACGTACAACTCGCGGATGCTCGAAACGTTGGCGTCATTCATCCAGAAAGAATACGGCTTCTGATTGTGAATCAAATACCTATGCCTGACCATCCTGCGCTTAATGCCGCTGCTACAGCAATACATCTAATCACTCCGTCTACCGCCGGTCTTACCCTACGGTACGGCATCTATATCCGATCGGACCACAGGAACAACCGTCAATTGATTACCCATGAATTAGTCCATTCCGCCCAATATGAGAGACTTGGCGGCTTTTTGCCGTTTCTTCAACAGTATTTGTATGAGTGCAACACTATAGGCTATCCTGCCGCACCGATGGAACAGGAAGCAATTAGTACGGCTGCCCAAATGTGCGTCTAAAAAAACCACATATTCGGCAAATTTGCCTGTTATTAGGAGGGTGGCACAATGAAGGCAATTATTCTGCTGTTAATTTTTATCTCCTCAGTAATTTCGGGTTGCAGCCAGCCAATCCGGGTTATGACCACATATAAAAACAGCTCAGCCGATTTAGACAAATTCAAGCGCACCAGCTATGAATGTGAGAGTACTGCAGCAGTTATGGCCCAAATAAGAAGCAACTCATCAGGCAAGGCTATAACTGGAAACGTCCTAGCCAACATAGACCCGGTTCTGTACGTCCTTGCATTGCCTTTTCTCCTAGTTGACTACGGTGGACCCTCCGATTTTGAGATCGAACGAGCAAGATGTTTATCTTCAAACGGCTACGATCCACTCATTCAGTTCGTCGGCTCAAAAGACAAGACTTTTACCGATTTCGGGAAATCCATCGAAGCATGTAATACGCAGCTTAATGACAGCAAACTGCTAGACAGACTCCTGAGCGACCATAATTTGGTCAACAGTCTTTTGGACGATGATCCAAAAGTAGAAGTTCCACTACGCGAAAATGTTGACAAATTCGTATGGTGCCTTGCGCAAAACGGCTGGCTGATAATTATGCAACCGCCATGGTTCATTGACGGACAGAAGGTTTCGAAGCCCCCAAGGTTTATCCCGCGTGGAGAATGGAAGTATGTATCTGACAATCCTGAAAGCGGTACTTACCATAACGTCTCGTGGTTGCATAAAATTAGTGAAAACATTTACAGAACCAAAGTGATTTTCACCAAAAAAGACGAGATGAACCCAAATATCTCGATCTCATATATCGACATAAATTGTGCTGATAGCACGTTACGGGAGTCAAAAACGAGAAGTGTTGAAAAAGAGCCATGGAAGCCAGTTCTCCCAAATACCATGGGATTTTTTTTGAAGGATAAAGTGTGTGCCGGAGGGCCCACATTGACTCAGCGATAAGTAACGCGGCGTTCAACCAAGCGTGGCAGACGGTCTTCGCTCCGCTCCGCCGCTGCACTCTCAGCCGTTGGCCTGATAAGAAGAGGAATAATGAAACACATATTCTTAAATCTTTGGCATGGCAAACCGATTCACAAAAGATTATCTGCAAGTAATAAATAACCTACAAAATCAAGCAGGTGCTTGCTATGGGTATGATGGAGTCAAGGCCGTTATATATGGTGAGGGCAAGTTAGAGCAAGAGAAAGACTTTAAGGAGATTCTTAAAAAATGTTCTGCAGTCAGTGTGTCTGGCATAGCAGTTAATACAATAGGTTATACTATTCTTGGAACACTTGCACCATTGCTTGCCCCATTTCTAGGGTCAGCTGCATTAGTTTATTATTTGGTAAATCGCTCTGCAAAGGCGAAAAAGCTGAGACAAGAACAAACAAATGCAGCTTTAATACTTTTCTTGGCAGAGTGTTTTGATGTTCTTCCTGCACCTGATCAACGAACGCAAGCTCTCCAAAAGTTCAATCACTATCTACCTGTGCGGCATCAAGTACTTTTTTCAGACCACTCTGAAAAAGAAGCTGGTGATTCTCGACATTGTTAAACCCCGGCCCACGAAGAAATTGCCAGTGGTGTTGTCACAAGAAGAAGTCGGAATCATCCTGAAGCTGATAAAAAACCCGCTCTACCGTATGGCCCTTACCATCATCTATGCCTGCGGGCTGCGTGTTTCCGAAGGTGTCCGGCTTACGACCAGCGACATCGACGGCAAGATAAATCTCCTGAGAGTACGCGACGGCAAAGGCGGAAAAGACCGCAATGTCCCACTGCACAAGCATGCCCAGGAACTGCTTCGAGTGTACTACCGGAAATATGGCGAGGGATCAGTATTTCTCTACCCCCACTTTAGTCAGCCATGGGAAGGCATTTATGCCTTTATTCCTGCATCGTTTCTAGCGGAAGCTGAATATCTTGCTTCGATATTTGCGAACTTGCGAGCACAAATTGAGAGAGACGAGAGCCAAAATGCGGGTTGAGCGGCCTTCGCCGCACACCCGCCGCCACGTTCTGGTGGGTAAAAGGGCTAAAAGGAGTGAATCAAGCGTGCGTCATTGGATGCTCTTTTAGATATGCGCGCAGTGCTTCATTCATACGGGTCTGCCAGCCCTTTCCCGTGGCCTTGAAAGCAGCAAGAACGTCACGATCAAAGCGCACAGTTTGTGACTCCTTAACACCACTGCCTAGCTTGCGGCCTGGCTTTTTGGCAAGCATCTCGTCGGCTACTTCTTTGCTGAACAATTGTGGAAGAACCTCGGAAGCTGGTCGGAAATGTTTGAAATCTTCTTTCGTCAGTTCTCGTACTTCTCCATCTTTGTCAGTCAATGGTAAGCGGTTTGCCATATTTATCACCTTCCCTTCTGTTTGCTTTGCGAAAACTGATTACTCGGACAGCATTGGCAACCGGGGTAAAACAAAGAATATGAAGACGATGGTCAAG
>JANOEC010000105.1:0-16738 GCA_031412995.1 Geobacteraceae bacterium | reverse complement strand
GAGACGTTTTCGATCAACAAGGCGTCGAATCTCACCGTGCAGTGGTGCATGGTGACGGAGAGTCTGACGAATTCCATCCACAAGAAGGGCCGTCACGGCTACGGCGGCCTGTGGGGCGGCCCCGGCGGTTCATGGCACCACAACATCCTGGCGCACCACACGAGCCGCAACCCGCGCGCCTCGGGCAATGCGGACTCCGGCCTGATGGATTATCGCAACAACGTGATCTACAACTGGGGCTTTAACAGCGCCTACGGCGGCGAGCTGTGGCCGCGCAATTGGATCAACAACTACTACAAGTCGGGTCCGGCGACGTCCGAAAATGTCCGCCACCGCATCTTCCTCCAAAAGGATCCACGCGGCAAAATGTATGCCGCGGGTAATTTCGTGCACGGCTTTTCCGCGATCACCGCCGACAATTGGAAGGGCGGAATCGACTTTGCGTACGTCGGCTCTGCTCCTGTTATCTGAATCGCCACAGGAGACCGTGGAGGCTATCTGTCGGAATGCCCTGGCTATTTTGGATTGTCAGCTCTTCTTTAATTTCCTGGTTGTGCCTGAAGTAAATCGCCTGCGATTGAATGCCTGTGCCGGAATTTCAGCGGCTGATGCGGAAAATATTGAGTGGCTTGATTTTGGCTCGGCCATTTGTGGTTGTGTTGCCAGCGATAGTTGCCGAGTTGTCGCCGAGGATATTCAGAACACAACCGATGAGCGCGCGGCACTGGTCAGGTCGTACGGGGTAAAAGCGTATGCGTGTCATCCATTGCTCCGTGCGGAAACGGTGATTGGGACTCTTTCCTTTGGCTCGTTCAATAAAATCTGCTTCACCGAAGAAGAGTTGCGGTTGATGAAAGCGATAACCGACATGGTGGCAATTGCCATGGAACGAAAGCGGATTGAGGAGTCGTTGCTTCGGGCGAAGAGAGAGTGGGAAATGACCTTTGATTCGCTGCCAGACCTGATCAGCATTATTGATGACCAGTACCGGATTCTCCGGGTGAATCGTCCCATGGCCCGGTTTCTCGGTCGGAATCCTCAGGATTGCATCGGTATGCATTGCTTTGCGGAAATGCATGGGGGTGATGCGCCGCTGTGCAACTGTCCACACGAGCAGGCCTTGATCGATCACCAGACCCATGAAATTGAAATCTACGATGAAGCTGGGGAGCGGACGTATCTGGTCAGCGCGACCCCGTTGCAGATGGACGATGGCCGGTTGATTGGCTCGGTGCACATTGCCCGTGATATCACTGCCCAGAAACGGGCCGAGTTGGTATTGAAACAGTCGCACGAGATTTTGGAGGAAATGATTGACGAGCGCACAGATCAGTTGAAAGACACCATACATGTATTGCAATGCGAGGTATTAGAACGAGAAAAAACGCAGAAGTCACTGGAATTTGAAATGAGCGAAAAGTTGCAGATTATGGAGTCCCTCCGGGAGCAGGAAAAACTACTGATTTTGCAAAGCCGCCAAGCAGCTATGGGGGAAATGATCGGCAACATTGCTCACCAGTGGCGGCAGCCGCTGAATATCCTTGGGTTGCATCTGCAGCAATTGGGGCTGTACCATGAAGCGGGCAAATTCAATACGGAATATTTACATGAAAGCATCAGGAAGGGGATGGGCATAATTCAACATATGTCCAAAACCATTGATGATTTTAGAAATTTCTTCTGCCCGGAAAAAGAAATAAAGCTGTTCAGTCTACAGGAGACCATCTCTAATGCGGTCGCCATCATCAGTGACAGTTTTGCGAGCCATACCATAACCATCAACGTCTGCAATGAACCTGATCTTGAGGTTTTGGGATTTGCCAATGAGTTTTCGCAGGCACTGCTGAATATTCTGCTGAACGCCAAGGATGTCTTGCTGGAACGGCAGACCGAACAACCGATCATTACCCTTCAGGTTGAGAAAACCGCCGACAAGGCGGTGATCAGCATCAAGGATAATGCTGGCGGCATGAAGGAAGAGATCATTGACAAGATTTTCGACCCGTATTTTACCACGAAAGGGCCCCAGCAAGGGACTGGACTTGGCCTGTATATGGCAAAAATGATTATTGAAAAAAACATGGGGGGGAGGTTGACGGCCAGAAACAATGCCGATGGGGCTGAGTTTTGCATTGAGGTAAACCAGGCTGCTTAATGCTCCATAACTGCAGTCGGCAAATGAGTGTGGCTGAATGAGTGTAAGAACTAAAATAAAATACTGGTCCAGTTAAAGAATGAAAAAGCAAATCATCTCTGTAATCAGCAATACTCTCATCGGGGTCGCAAAAACACCGATCATCAAAAAAATTGTTGAGGATGAGTTTGTCCGTCAGTTCAAGTCGCGGGGTGTCGATGCCGTTGCCAGCTATACCCTGTTGCTTGCTGAGCAGTTGAATGATCATGATGCGGTTATTGCGGCGAAGTTGAAGAACCAAGGTGCCGATGCGGTACTGATTTCACGGTTTGTCAGCCAAAGGAATGTCCAATATTTTGCTCCAGAGAAGATAGAGTACCCACCACCGTATTATGCAAATTGCTGGGACTATTATGAAACTTGTGCTCAGTCCCTCTATTCGCCAAGCTATAAGGCTGAGGACGAGTATGCAGTGATGGAAACCAACCTGTATGATGCCCGCAACGACAAGCTGATCTGGGCGGTGGCGTCTGAAACCGTAATGCTGGGCAGCGATCAGGAGCAAATTAAATCGTATATCAGTGCCATGGTGAAAGGCATGGTTGAGCAGAAGTTACTAAAATAAAAAGTTAATTACATAAGGAGGTTCTTTATGAGCAGCAGAGAAGAGTACATCCGCAAGTTGCAGGCAAAAATGGATGAGTGGAGTGTCGAGATTGACAAGCTGACGGCCAAGGCCGGAGAAGTCTCCGCCGAGGTCAAAGCTGAGTTTCATGAGCAGATTGAATTTCTGCAGGCCAAACAGGCGACAGCCCGGCAGAAGATTGAGGAGTTGCAGCACGCAGGAGAGGGTGCCTGGACCGATTTGAAGTCAGGTATCGAACTGGCCTGGACCGCCATGGGTGAAGCCATTGATTCGGCCAGGTCACGCTTCAAATAGCTACCTGAATCCTTAGTGCCTTCGTCAATTCTGTCACCCTGATCGGGGGAAACTGACGATAGTCAGAACTTGCTCCGGTCGCCACCTGAGGAGCGTTCAAGCCGCTTCATGCGGATGTGTCGGTCCTCTAACGCCTTCTCGGCCAGCTTTTAGTCCAGATAGTGAATTGAGACCTCGCCACCCATCAATTTCCAGTTTGTTTCCATTAATAGCTTATCAATAGTGTGCTTCTCGTAAGCTGAAATCACGATGTGTACCATTGCAACAATTATTGCAGCTTGGGCATGCTCCTCATAGCCTGCTCTCCAGCATTTTCCCTTTGTACAATTAACCCCTTGCACTCGCAGTAATCCCCAATCGTATCAGGCATGTAAGCTGCAATCGCATCAATATATTGCACCTGACATAGTCTGCATCATCACCAAGGAGACCATTATGCCAAATATGATCAGTCGCGAGATTCAACTGATTTCACGTCCTACCGGTATCCCTGCCGCCGCTAACTTTACCATGGCACAAACCAGGCTAACGTCTTTGGCCGATAACGAAGTGCTGGTTCGTAACCTGTTCATGTCGGTGGATCCCTATATGCGCGGTCGAATGAATGAAGGGCCATCATATGTCCCCCAGTTCGAGCTCGGTAAACCGCTGGAAGGGAGCGCCGTCGGTGAGGTTGTCGAGTCACACGCGCCTGGGATCCAACCGGGTGACATTGTCACTTCCAGCTTTGGTTGGCGGGAGTATTTTACTGCCGCCCCGCACGATCTGCAGGTGGTCAGTCGCGAGGTTCAGCCGCTTTCAGCGTATCTTGGCGTCCTTGGCATGACCGGCATGACCGCCTGGGCCGGGTTGCGCTTGGGGGAGGTGAAAGCAGGGGAGACTATCTATATTTCTGGTGCTGCGGGCGCGGTGGGAAGCACGGCCGGGCAACTGGCAAAAATACGCGGCTGTCGGGTCATCGGTTCGGCTGGTTCACCGGAAAAGGTGGCCTTTCTGCGCGACGAGTGGGGCTTTGATGGCGCTTTTAATTATAAAGACGCTCCGGTGCTCGAACAGTTGCGCGGAATCGCGCCTGACGGCATCGACGTTTATTACGATAATGTCGGGGGGGAATCACTCGAAGCGGCACTCGCGCTCTTGCGGCTCCATGGCCGGATCATCGCCTGTGGCAGCATCTCCGGGTATAACGCGGAAAAATCGCTGCCTGGTCCGGCCAATCTCTTTAACATTACGACCAAACGATTGACGATGAAAGGTCTGATGGTTTTTGACTGGCTGGATCGGCAAGCCGAGTTCAGAGCAGAGGTGGGGGGATATTTCCAGGCCGGCAAACTGAAACACAAAGAGACGGTGGTGCAAGGAATTGATCACGCGGTGAGTGCGTTCCTCGGTCTGTTCCAGGGGCAAAACATTGGCAAAATGGTCGTGAAATTAACGTGAGATAAAGACCTCAAATAATGACCAAATTTTCGGAGGATAGTATGCAGGCACTTTACAACATGGTATTCAGCTACGCACCACTCGTATTAATCCCATTCGTCTGGCTTTTGAGCTGCCTCAAGGTAGTGAACGAGTATGAGCGACTGGTGGTTTTTACCCTCGGCAAGGTAAACATGGAGCCCAAGGGGCCCGGCCTCGTCTTCGTCTTCCGCCCCTTTCAAACGGCTGTGCGCATCAGTCTCCGCACCGTCGTACTGGATGTGCCAAGCCAGGACATCATCACGCGCGACAACGTGAGTCTGAAGGTCAGCGCCGTAGTCTACTTCAAGGTAATGGATGCCAAACAAGCTATCCTTGGTGTGGAGGACTATAACTATGCCACCAGTCAGATCGCACAGACGACACTGCGGTCAATACTCGGTGAGGTAACTTTGGACGAACTGCTGGCGGATCGCGAAAAGCTCAGTTTGCGGCTCAGAGAGATCATTGATTCCTCCACCGAACCGTGGGGGATCCAGGTCACTGCAGTTGAACTCAAGAGTGTTGACCTTCCAGAACAGATCCAGCGTGCCATGGGAAAACAGGCCGAAGCCGAGCGTGAGAAACGTGCCAAGGTTATTGCCGCCGAAGGCGAACTCCTGGCGAGTAAACAGCTGCTGGAAGCTGCAAACACCCTCAGTCAGAACCCTGCAGCCATGCAGATGCGTTATTTGCAGACGCTCACCGAAATCTCGGTAGAGAAGAACAGCACTATTGTGTTCCCGCTTCCCATTGAGTTGATGAAGGTATTTGAAAAGCTTGGCGCAAAATCTTAGCGGGATGCTGGCTCTGAAAGGAGAATCTGATTATCGCCAATCTTCCGCTAATGTCATTCCGGCAGGCTTTAGGCCGGAATCCAGATTCTAAATGCCCCAAAACTGGATCCCCGACAGACCCTTTCGGGGATGACAAGCTCAGTAGCGGAATATAAGCGCTAATCACGAAGGAGAATGAAACACGGAATGCAAAAGACGAGAGATTGACGGCCCCAAGGCAACGCTGCTTCCCTGTTCACCTGATCCGCTACGGGCAACTATGGTGAAATGACACGAAGCAATGTGGTTTATTGCCTCCCTCCTTTGTCCTGCATATCCAATCTGGGCGTACGTGATCACGGACTGCCTGAATCCAGCATTTCCCTGATTCTCCTGGTTAAATCGGTGATAAATATTGGCTTCTTGATCAATTCACAACCGTCATATTTCAACTGGTCGTTTTCGTACATGTCGACGGGATAGCCAGTCATGAAAATTGTCTTCATCTTGGGATCAATTTTGAGGATATCTTCATATGCTTGTGCCCCACTTTTATTGGGCATGGTTATGTCCATGAGGAGTAGTTTAATCTCATCCCGATGTTCATTGAAGAGCTGTACGGCTTCGTCCCCATCTATTGCGTTCAGTACGGTATAACCAAAGCTGCTCAGGGTGTTGGTCAGCAATTCACGTGTCATTTCGTCATCTTCGGCAACGAGAATCATTTCATTGCCACCCGCTGCATAAGTTTGACCTGGTGGAACCTCCGCCTGTACTTCATGCTCGATAATGGGCAGGTATATTTTGAATTTGGTACCGTGTCCCGGTAGACTTTCAACGTTAATATATCCTTGATGCTGTTTGACAATACCGTAGACTGTGGTCAGTCCCAAGCCCGTTCCTTTTCCTGCCTCTTTCGTCGTATAAAACGGCTCGAATATTTTCTGGCTGGTTTCATGGTCCATGCCTGAGCCATTGTCAGCTACTGAAACTAACGCGTACCTGCCGACTTTGCCAAAACCATGCTCCCAGAGGAATTGTTCATCGATTTCAGCGGTCTTGGTCTTAATGTCTATTTTACCGCCGTTTGGCATGGCATCACGGGCATTAGTTGCTAAATTCATCAACACTTGCTCAATCTGACCAATGTCGGCATGAATCAGTAACTTTTCAGCCCACAACTCCGTGCGGATCGAAATATCTTCGCCAATGATCCGGGACAAAAACGACTGTGAGCCTTGCGCAATCACGTTCAAATCCACTGTTTTTAGCTCCGTAATCTGTTTGCGACTGAAGAGTAACAGACTGCGGGTAAGTTGAGCTGCCCGGTCCGCTGCGGCCAGTATCTGGTCCACCTCATGGAGCAGTTTGTCATTCTCGGCAACCTCCATCTGGATCATTGAGCCGAATCCATGAATAATGGTCAGAATGTTATTGAAGTCATGGGCAATCCCGCCGGCAAGGAGTCCAATCGCTTCCATTTTTTGCGAATGTAACAATTGTTCGTGCAACGTTGATTTTTGCCGTTCCAGTTCTTTGCGCTGAGAAATGTCGGTAAAGGCAACGACCGCACCGACAATTTCTTGATTGACTATCTGTGGGTAGGAACAATATTCCGTCGGGAAACTGCTACCATCGGCGCGCCAGAAGATTTCCTCGGTTCGTGGCGACCCCGCAATGCTGTGCAAAGACTGATGAATTCTGCAACCTTCAAGCGGGTAGGGGGTGCCATCAACTGACGTGTGATGTGATACCTGATGCATGTTTTTGCCAAGCAGTTCCTTGTCGGATGGATAACCCAGAAATTTGACACAAGCCGGGTTGGCAAAGGTGCAATTTCCATCCATGTCAACGCCAAAAATACCTTCTCCGGTTGAGTTGAGGATCAGCCGATACTTGTTTTCACTTGCCATTAATGCGGCAGTTATATCGATCCGCGCATTCTCAGCGTCTACACGCTCTAAAATCACCGATCTCCCTTTACCATAGGCGGCACCAATGCCAACTACGCCAAGAAACCAGATGAAACTATGGGAGAGGGTGATCGCCTGAATATTTTTTCTCTCAATTGCCAGGTGTGGCGCAAGTGGCAAGGAGATGGCGATCCCACCGCGAATGTCACCAAGTTTGTAGTTTTGCCTGCTATGGCACTTCAGGCATGCTTCAACGGTAATGAGCGGTTTCATCATGCGCAGGTGTTGCTCTGTACCCATCCCGACTACCGTGATCTTTTCCTTAACACCGTTGCTGAAATCAATCAGGGCTTGTCGTTCCCAGGTATCGGCAATGTTGAGCTTGTTCAAGAGATTCAGGCTGGTGATATGGCCCTGTACGCCATACAATTGATGAAATTGCTGCATGGTCTGCTTCATTATTGTCGCCGGATTAAGTAGGGTAAGATGTCGGCCGGAAGCGGTTTCAATGTCTCGCTCGAAGATGTTACTCAGATAGGGGTTTGGTTGCATGGTGTCAGTGACCGGTACATACACATCACCGTGACTTATTGCCCAGTGGCGATATGCCTGATCCTTTTCGATAATTGCTCGTGCCTCGTGCGATGCATATTCAACTGCCTGTTTGCGCTCAATATGGGTATTCCACAGAAATGACAACGTCATCAGGGAACTAAATATGACCAATAGTGCAATTGCCAGGGCATTCAAGTATCCAAACAGGTTATTGCTGGTTGTTTCAATCTTTTGCGCAGTAATTTTCATGGTGACGATCTCGTGAATAATGGCCGGTCAGTGTTTGCGCTGCGCCTGCATGGTTGTTAACTGCCTGCCGACCTGTTGACTTATTTACCCTATAACAAATCCAGTGTTCTGCTTACCTCAGCGGATTTCAGCGGCAAATTTTTCAATTAATCATTCAGTTCCTCAGATATTTCACCAGCATCCAGATTAACTGGTTGTATTAAGCGAGCATAATGCTTGCCAATAACCATAAATATAAATCTCCGCCATATCGGCTACTTAGGGTGGTGTGTGATTGGGGTTAAATTATGTTTTTGCAATGGTTGTTGCTGATGATGGTCTGGTTACCGTTGATAACCAGCCATATCGTTGTGATTTGTTGCGCGGCATGCGGTTGTTGCATCCCGCAATCAGTATTGCAGCATTAATGCATTCGGGATTGTGGCAGGGGTGGCAGGCTCATGGGACCGGCTGGCAGGGGGCACTAATGTGCTAGTTGCAAGGATAGATTACCGGTGGTGAGACGCAGCGGTAATCATTCCTGACTCGAGTGCATGTCACTGCCATAGCCAGATTGCGGGTCGAATCGTTGCTATCGCTCGCGGGTCGAGTGGATTCAGGTTTAAACGTTTTTCCGCGATTTGATCAACTGCGGCGTCTATTTCCTGCTGCTTGCTATCGGTGATTGGTTCAATCAGTTTGGTCAGCTTGCGTCTGGCAGTAGTGGAACGTACACGCAACCAGGTTGATAGCGATTGTGCCCGACGCAATTCTTTTTTGCGCAGCAGCTTATTTCTTTTTTGGCAGGCTACACAGATTTTCTTCTTCCCATTTAGCGATTCACCGCACCCACATTGTCCCATGGCCACACCTCCCTAGTTCTCCATTGTTAGCTGCAATTTTTAAATCCATCAGTCACGCACGTTTCGGGTTGTTATTGCATCCGTCTATCAAAATACGTGCCTTGCCGATGATCTGCATGGAATCAGTCAGTTATTGCGGTTAAGGCGGTTCAATAATGAATTGAAGCTGCAACAATAGTTGCGATTGCGGCTGGCGATGTCGCAGGGACAACATCTGGCCGCACGATTTGTCTTGGTGTCACCAATAGTGCTGGATGCAACAACTGGGCAGTACATAATATCTCGCTCCTTCATAGAGCGTTGATTCATGCCTCTTTTTACTCTTTTGTCATGGCTGTTACTGCATGGTCTGTCAGCACGAGTTTTAATTCTTCAGCCTTTTTCATCCCGATTATTAACCGACCATCGGGAAGAATGATGGTTGGCGTTACCGTGATTCCCAGTTCGGCGGCCTGATTTGTGCCTGCCTTCGCATACAATTTTCCGTAGTCAGACAGTTTGATCGACTGCTTGGCGAAATTCTGGTCGAGTATGGACAGTGCTTCGTTCATGCTGGATTTGGCGCTACAGATAACGCTGTCGATTTTGCCTGCTGCATCTGGATGAATGTCGAGGGGGAAGAGGTGGATGTTGACCCTGAATTCCGGGTCATCCTTGACCAGCTGCATCAGTTCGTGATGCAACTGGGCACAATAGGGGCAGTCCGAATCGGTGAATACCTGCAATACCTTTTTACCGGCAGGATTCCCCATGACCAAGGCATTATCGAGTTTGACATCAGCCGGATTAATCCGCTTGCTGTTGGTTAAGTCTTCCTGGGTCACATCTGCTTTGCGGTCGGTATCGAAGATGCGGGCGTTGAGCAGGTGCTTCTTGGCATAATCGTAAATAATGGCATTATCCTTGCCGGTACGCACCAGAGCTTGATACAGGCCACGTACAGGAGACGGTTTGACCTCTGTCACTTCCACGTCCGGCGCAAATGGCGTGATCAACGTCTGCGCTTCATCTTTGGTAATGGAGTGTCAAACGGCGCAATTACTGCTGCATCCCTCTATTCCCGGACCCATGGCAATGGCGGTTGCAACTCCGCTCAGTCAGAGACCGCCGGCAGCCAAAAGAGTTAGCAGATATTTCATCGATGGCCTCACTCCTGCGAACTGGTACAGCCGCACTGATGAACTCTGGCGGTATTGTCGTTGCGGATATGGACGCTGCGATATTCAGCGCCACATTCATAGGTGATATGCGCCATTTTGAAGTTAGTTTCGCGCTGCTCCGTGGCGGTGACCGCCTTACAGCCGCAATCCATGCAGTTACAGGTATGAGTCGTCATGATCTGATCCTTTCAGGGTCTAATTGATTTTGCATAATATACCGTTGCCGAGTGACAGTCTTGTGGCGATGGTGGAAATTTATGGCAACCATTTTTCTCAAGCTGCACGTAATCGTTGATTGCTTGACAAACGTTCGCGTGGCGATGAAAATGCGACTTTGGGCAGATGGCAGTCGGCACTCGGGGATCCCATGGCGAAAATAGTCGGCGTGATTCAAATTAAAGGTGGCGTGGGTCGGTCCACTATTGCAACTAACCTGGCGGTCGCATTTTCCCATTTAGGCCCGACGACGCTGGTCGATTGTGATCTTCCCCAGGGGACCAGTTCTTCCTGGTTTGCGCTGCGTCAGGCAGACCTGCCGGATGAACGGCTTTCTCTCGCTACTGCCAGCAATCACCTGGAGTTACTGGCAGTCATCAAGGATTGCCTGGCCCGCAGTTCCTATCTGGTGATTGATGGGCCGCCGCGGTTGGCTGAACTGACGCGGGCGATCATCATGGTGAGTGACTTCTGTCTGATTCCGTTGGGGGCGAGTGCGGCCGAAATATGGTCAGTCTCCGATTTGCTGGTGACGATTGACGAGGCCAGGGCATATCGCACCAAGGTGGATGCCCGGATTGTCTGGACCCGTTTCCGGGGCCAGACCCGCGAGGCGCAGGAACTGCTGAGCGGGGGGCGTAAGGAACTGGGGCTTTTGGAAATGAAAGCGAGACTTGGTTATCGCGTTGCCTATAGCGAGGCTTTGGCACGGGGGTTGTCGGTTGAAGAGTGGCTGGATGCCCAGGCGCACACCGAAGTACGGTCACTGGTCGATGAAGTCGCGGGGATTATTGGGGAGAAACAGGTATGAGCAAGGAACGAAAGCCGGCAATCATCAGAAAACCAGTGTTTGACGAGGACGCTGTATTGCGATTTGTCGCGGCTGCTTCTATGGCTGAGCCAAAATCAGCAAAAGGTGAAAACAACGACGGCATCGTCCAACTCACCATTTCACTCAAAAGCGACATTCATGCGGCCTTGACCAAGGAGGCGGCCCGCAAGTCGCGTTCGGTCGAAGAACAGGTGCGCAAAATCCTGACCAAGCATCTCGGTTGAATCAGAAGCCAAATGCTGCCGTTGCTTCAACTGCAGAATCAAGTGTTTCCCACTGACGGTAATGCTGGCACATGCTGGCGTTATGCAAGGCGGTTGTCCCATGCATATGGCAGCTCGTTGCTTCCCGCCTGGCCAGCAGACCGAATGGGGTTGAATTACGCTGTCCCTGCCAATGGTTGCAGGTTTCGCAGCATTTCCAGTTTTTGTTAAATGGCAGAATCATTTCCAGCCTCCAAGTATTTCGTCCGGCAACCTTGAAGACAGAATAACAATGCATTGTTACGAATCAGTGGTGAATAGGGAATAGTTCCGCCACAATTACAGGAGAAAATTCTTAAAGTGTGTGGATCAGCGCACCAATTCGTAGAGAAATAGCACGATCTCAATGGCAATCAGTACGATTATGATCCATTCCAGGCGGGCTGAGCGTTTGGCGTGGGAAAGGCCGGTAAAAACTTCGGTGATATCGAGCAGGGTATCGGATTTTTGTTTGATCTGGTTGTATCGTTGTTGTAATTCGAACAGATTTGCCAGGGTTGAATAGAGTTTGTCCGCTTCCTCAATGTCCCAGGTGACGTCTGGTTTATCAAGAATCATGATGTGGGAAATGGAGCGGTACTTGAAATTGAGAATTGTTGCCGCGGTTTTGGCAATTTCTGCGTCTGGTACGGCAAGTTTCCCCTGATCAAGTCTGGCAATAATCTCCTCCATCTTGTCGAAAACCACTTCAACCCGTGACTCAATTTGCTCCAGAGCAACTGACTTGGCAATGGTATAGGCGATGATGTCGACGAAGATGTTTTCATGTTTCTGTAAAATTGCGCAGTCATTGGTGACCGCCATCCGCTCGTTTTCAGCAATCTGCAGCGAATATTTTTCCCGGAAAACTGAACTGCGCGGCGGCGAACGAAACGATGCCGTAATTTGGGTGATCTCGCGGTAGAATTGGGCAATAATCGCTTCGGGGCAATTGTAGAAAACAGCGGCCCCGAAATAATACAGATAAACACGCGGATCAGAAAATTCTTTTCCCTCGTAAAGGGTCATGGTTGTGGGGTTTAGAACGAGCGGTTCTTCCCATTTAAACTTCTTACCGACATTTAGCTGCGCCGCGATCTTGTTCAGATCGTTTTCGCCATCAAGTGCATACGCCGTAAAGTCATAGTTGACCATGCTCAATCCCCAATCAGTAAAGTGCGAAAGTCAGAAACAATAATACCATAACTTGCTCCTACTTCGCCCCTCATCACGCATATTAACCCGTATGGACGGTTTGAATTGGACATGGAGGTAAGGCTACCGCTGGCAGCATAAATTTAGTAATGAGCTATGGGAGGAATAAAGCAGAAAGTTGTCACTGTATACTGAACCCTTCGAACACTACGGTTCCGTCGGTAATCATCAGCACCCCATTTAGCACCGGGTCGCCAATTATCCCGGCGTAGCTACTGTCATATCCGCCTTGTAGAGTGACAGTAACCGGCCGGCTGCAGTCAAGCGACTCATTATAAGCAGTTGCCCAGAGTTTGATGATTTCCCCTTCCGATGCAGCGGCATAGGCGGTTTGCAGGGCTGAGTAGTACGTGGCGGTGCCATCTATTTGTACTTGATGGGCGGCGTCATAAGCGAAATTGGCTGTTACCGAACTGTTGGCGGCCAAGGTAAGCAGGCAATCGCCCGTCCCGGCGCAGACTCCGTTGGACCAGCCAGTGAACAGAGAGTACATAGCAGCTTCGGGATGCAGGGCTATTTAATTGGCCGATGAGAATGGGGCAGAGCAATTGGTGCTGCAAGCGATACTAGCGGGAGTACTGCTGACCGTTCCCTGGCCGGTGCCGAGAAAGTTAACCCCCAGATTGTAAGCGGCCGAAGCGTATTTTACATTAAACGTCTGGGCCTGTAACGGGGAGGCACTTTGGTCGGGCGTTGAAATTCCCAGTTGACCGTAGAAGTTGCCGCCCCAGGACCAGACTGAACCGTCGCTCTTCAAGGCGACAGTGTGGTATTCCCCGGCGGCAACGGCCACAACCCCATTAAGATCATTTACCTGAACCGGCCGGAGGCGGTCGGTTGTTGTGCCATCCCCCAACTGACCTACCCAGTTATTTCCCCACGCCCAGACAGTTCCGTCATTTTTCAGCGCCGCTGTATGGGACCCCCCGGCGGTAATAGTAGTCACCCCACTGAGTCCGTTCGCCTGAATCGGAACGCTGCTATAGGCTGTTGTGTCGTTTCCCAGTTGACCTGAACCGTTATCTCCCCAGGCCCAGATAGTCCCATCCCCCTTCAACGCCACGGTATGCCTTTGGCCGGCCGCGATAGACTTTACCCCGCTGAGGCCGCTCACCGGCACTGGATTGATACTACTTACCGTGGTGCCATTACCCAGTTGGCCTGAACCGTTGCCTCCCCAGGCCCAGACGGTGCCGTCGTTTTTCAGCACCACGCTGTGTTGAGCTCCTCCAGCGATGGCTTTCACCCCGCTGAGGCTGCTCACGGACACCGGAATCGAACTGTACGCATTAATCTCATTCCCTAATTGGCCTGCATCGTTATCCCCCCAAGCATGGACGGTGCCGTCGTTTTTCAGTGCCAAGCTGTGTAGATATCCTCCGGCGACAGCCATCACCCCATTGAGTCCACTCACCTGTACCGGTAATGGACTGTCGATAATTGTGCCATTTCCCAATTGGCCAAAGTAGTTATCTCCCCACGACCAAACAGTGCCGTCGTTCTTCAGGGCTGCTGTATGGTATCCACCGGAAGCAACCGTAGCTATCCCGCTAAGACCGCTCGCTTGAACAGGAATGGCGCTATCGTTAGTGGTATTATCTCCCAGTTGGCCGTACCAGTTAGCCCCCCAGGACCAGGCGGTGCCGTCCCGCTTTAACGCGACGGTATGCTCGACTCCGGCGGCAATCGTCCGGGTCGGCACAAAGTTCACCAGAGCGGTATCGGATTGGGTCGCTCCGCTTGCATTCATACCGACAACGGTGAACACGTTGTCACCCGCCGCTAGTCCGCTAACCGTGGCACTCCAGGAGTTCGGACCGGTGTAGGTAACCGGACCAATAATAGCGCCGTCAGCGCCGGATATATTGATGTCGAATCCTTCCGGCATGAAACCGGAGAGGGTAAAATTCGATCCGGAGATATGCGGCGGCGGCGGATTAGCCAACACAAAACCGGGCCAGATATAGTCACCAGAGATGACCTTCAGCGAAACCAAAGGGTCCCGGATATCCATGATCCCATCACCGGCAGGATTAATGTAACTGATGGTATATTCTCCGTAGTCTATGGAACTGAGCACCACAACGGGAAAAAGATCGCCGTGGCGCATTGCAGAAGTAGTCAGGGGTTTGTTGGCTATGAACGTATCCAAGGAATACACTGCGTCTTCAATACTCAGCAGGTCGTCGCCGGTCATATCGCCGTCCTTACGTGCCCCCTGCAGAGCCAGGAGGAGTGCATTGTACGGTTGAATTCGGCCGAATTGAACCGTTGGCGATCCGCCGGTTGGTGGGACGTACGATGCTGTCGAAAATATCTTCCCTTCGATATCTTCCTTTCCCAGAAAGGGATTCGTGGCCAGCATGAGCGCGGCCAGCCCTGCCACCTGGGGCGCGGCATAAGAAGTTCCTCCCAAATTGTACCAATAGCTACCTTTATGATATGCCGCTATTTGGGTCGCCGGGGCCGCAACATCCACCCAAGTGCCGTAATTAGAGCTGGACCATTTTTGATCAGAAGACGATGACGTGTCCGTACCCCCCACGCCGATGACTCCTGGGTAAGCAGCGGGATAGTTGAGCACATTATTGCCATCATTCCCGGCCGCAGCCACCAATACGACTCCGGAAGCACGAGCCCTTGCAATGGCTGAAGCGACTTTTGAATTATTTGTTGTGCTACCAAAACTCATGTTAATGATACGAGCGCCGCTTGCCACTGCGAAATCAATTCCTCTTACGACATTGTCTGCAAAACAATCCCTACCCGAATTCGGGATGCATACGACAACGGGAATAATGCTGCCATACCAAGACATCCCCGCTAGGCCATCGCCATTATTCCCAATGGAGCCAAGCACTTCAGTAATAATAGTGCCGTGCCTATCAAAGTCGAGGTCATTGGTATTAGTGTTGTCGTTGATGAAATTATGGCCGTTGCCCAGTCCTGTGGTGAGATCTATCCAGAATTTCCCGTTATTTAGTATTTCAACCCCAGAATCGAGCACCGCTACCTTCACACCAACACCGCCTACAGATATCCCCCAGGCATCCGGCATCCCCAGCTTAGGCGCCCACCCTTGCAAGGAATATTGCGAATCGTTTGGCACTATTGAATTTAGAATGAATGCATCATTTTTATCAAAATCTTCAACATGCTTATTTGTATTTAGCTTTTTTATTAATTTTTGTTTATTTGCTTTATGAACTTTTATTTTTATTGTTCTTGGCGACCACTTATCTACATCACGAACTAACTCCCCTCCAGAGGCTTTAATACCTTCAATAACCGCAGCCTTGTCGCCATCCGCTTTTATTGTGACCAAGATCTCTATGAATTCTTCCTGTTCTTCCTGATCTTTCCAGTACTTGGTAATCCCAGATCGGCGTTGTTCTTCTTCCTGCGCTTTTACTTTCTTCTCCTTTTCTTCCATCGCCTTCTTCGCGAACGCTTTGTAATCGATTATCGGTTCCGCGCTGGCGGCTGCCTGGTTGGTAATGGCCGGGGGCGGGGCGGCAACCGGACAGAAACTCACCGTCTCGCTACAAGTAGCGGGATACTGCTCCCCCTGTTCGTAATAATTGTAAATGACGGTGCAATCGTCGGTGCGGTCGGCGATCAGGGCGGCGGTGTCTTTGCGAAACACATCCCGCCCCTTGTCCTTGGCGTTCAGAATCAGTGCCGGCAGGTAGTTCCGCACCTTTGGCGGCATCGCAGTGTAGAGTTCCTTGCATGGTTTGACGGTATCGGCTGCTTCGGCCATGGTCGTCAGCATGACAGCGAGCAGGATCGCCCAGATTGTTTTTTGCATTGTTCAAGCTCCTTTCGGTTAACTGGCTGAGTTATAACGAGCAATCTACTCCTGTTCTTGCCCCCAATATTCTTTATTGGTCCAGCTTCTTAGCGACAAGCTAATCCCCTGTACGTACTTGAGTTCGTTAAGCTTATATTCTCTCAACAAGGTACCGGCACGGGCAAAGTCTTCTTCCTTGGCATAGGTATAGTACCGAGCCGGCATGTTGTAGTAGTCCCCGTCGTTCTTTAGGCGGATGGCTTTGTTCATAGTCGGTCGTTGTCAAGGGAGTTGTCGCATTTTCTAAGCTGCCACCTTTGAGCATTCTCGATGATTATGATCTGCTTTTTGCGGATTGAGAGTCACAATTTTTACCTGTTCCCAATTCCGACAATTTCCTGACCATCGCTCAG
>JANOEC010000104.1:0-10128 GCA_031412995.1 Geobacteraceae bacterium | reverse complement strand
CCGGGGAGGCAACAATCTGGCGATGATGCTCTCTTTCATTTCTGCTGCATATTTCTTGGCCATCGTCGCTCTCTTTCCTTGCCCCGCAAGTTAACACTTTTCTCTCACAGAGAGGCGACAACTATCCTGACACAGGGGGATAATGCCGGTGTAGTTGCTGTGAACGGCAACAATATGGGATCCCTCTCGGTTCAGAAATACCCGATAGCCATTGGCAGCATAATAGTTCGCAATGCTCGCGGGACTGCCCTGGGTATCACCGTACCAGGCGAAGAGACCGACGGTGGAACCCTGGCATTCAAGTGCATTGTTTTCGTAATAGATGCTGGTCCCATAATTCATCCCTTCGGGGATGCATTGTTTGGCGACCCACTCCAGACCAATGGTGGTTCCATACTGTGACTGAGGATTGCAGGACAGGGCGGCAACTGCCGGCCTGATCGCGGCAAACTGAACAAATACTGCAAGAAATCCTAGCAGGATAACGGTTCGGATATACGATGGGCTTCGGGAGAAAAGGGCCATGAAAGAACTCCTTGGCTCTGGGATTTGCAATATATGGGGAAAGTGCGGCAACTTTACCGGAGATGTTTATTGGGTGCAATAAAAATTAATAACGATTTATAATCTTCTTGCATTCGTTACAAACTCCATATATTAAACACAAATACGTAACAATATCAGTGGGTAGCAATTTGACTTTTTGCTGTATTGATCTTGCATGGCGAAGTGATGAGGAGAGTGTTACGAGAGGCGTTTTTGAGAGAACCAGGCGGCAACAAACGGGCATATTGCGTTAGTTTACTGATATCATTAAGCTATTTGGCCCAAATTGACCCTTCGCGGTTTTAGTCAAAAATACTTAGTATTGAAGTTGCTCGACGAGGTGTTTCATGCAAGAGTATTGCGATGTCGCCGCTTCTTTGGCCCGCCAGGCAGGTCAACTCCAACGGGAACGTTTGGGATCAGATGTCGGGGTGCAGTTCAAAGGGGAGATTGATCTGGTCACAGAAGTGGACAAGGCCAGCGAGGCGCTGATCGTTGGTGGGTTGCAACGGGCATTTCCTGATCACGATATCCTGGCAGAGGAAAACGAATATCCGGCGACCGAGTCACCGTACAAGTGGATCATCGACCCCCTGGACGGCACCACCAATTTTGCCCATGGCTATCCCTGGTTTTGCGTTTCCATTGCCCTGGAGGTGCGGGGACAGATTGAGGTTGGGGTAGTGTATCACCCAATGATGGACGAGCTGTTTACTGCCATCCGTGGTCAAGGGGCATTCTGCAACGGTCGGCGCCTGCACGTTTCCGACCATCAGCCCCTGCGCAACTGCCTGCTGGCAACCGGTTTCCCCTATGATCGGACCGCTGGCAATGAGAACAACTTTGCCAACTTCTTTCATTTCCAACTGGCGGCCCGTGGCGTTCGCCGCGCCGGTGCTGCCGCCCTGGATCTGGCATCGGTTGCTGCGGGCCGACTGGATGGTTACTGGGAATGCAAACTCAAACCATGGGATGTGGCAGCAGGGATGCTGCTGGTGGAAGAAGCTGGCGGCACGGTAACTGACCATGCCGGCGCGCCCTATTCAATCTATAATCATCGCATCCTTGCCACAAACCGATTGGTTCATCAAGAAATGTCCCAATTATTGACACATGCCGCACGGACCGGTTTGCCGGCGTAAACAAAGACCACCTTCACCTTCACCCTCACCGCTCCGCGCCATGAACAATCCGGGCAAGCTTAAGCAGCTGCGAACTGATTTTGATCTTGGCCCGCTTGGCAGCGGTCAGGTTGATTTCAAATCTGACCCGACCACCTTCGGCCACCAGGCCAACAATCCCCCCATTGGCCGCAAAACGTGGCAGATCGCTGACCGTCAGAATCTCTTTTTCTGCTGCGGCCTCAAGCGCTCCCAGCAACTGCCGTTTTTCCATCTCACCCAGAACCAGTACTTGGCAGGCGCTGAGATCATCTGGTCGGGCAAGCTTCCGGACCAGTATTTTCTTCCCCTTGGCATCCAACCCCTGAAGTGGTTCCATAGCAGTTCCCAACGCTCCTTTGCCCACCAGACAGAGGTTCAGCTGCGCTGCAGCTGCATTTGCGGTCTCGCTCGGCCATTCGACATACTTGGTCACATTGTAGACCATGGCGGCCTTGACCTGATATTCGCCAATGCTAGCTGCTTCTACCGCAGCCGCCATCACGAGCAGAAGTACCGGCAAAGAGATTCGTTGGCAAGAGCGCCGGAAGAATTGCCCGCCAGGCAGTCTTTTCCGTATCTGTTTTTGCCCGTTTAAAACTGCCATGTCACCTTGCCATAAACACTACGCTCTACTTCAGTCGGGAAAGTATTCACAAATTCAGGCGCAAATTCTTTACGATGCTGATGGAAGAGATTCCGTCCCACCATTGCCAATTCAAGCTGAGGCCGCGGTTTCCACGCCAGACGCGTGTCCATGGTCAGATAGCCGGGGATACTTTCACCATCAATGTAGGCAACGCGATCCGCACCGCGCAGCCAGAAATCAAGTTCCACTTGTTTGCCCAGATCAAAGCCGGAGCGGATACTGAATTGATGCGCTGGGCTGTCGCCTTCCGCATCACCCTTATTAACGGCATCGGTGCTGGTAGCATCAAGCGACATGGTTAGCTTCAGGTAGCTATAGGTAGCCAGCAGTCGCCACCAGGACATCGGCAACCATTCGACAGAGACCTCAACCCCTTCTGAATGACCATGCATGCCATTGATCAATGGCTGACGCACCGTGATGCTGCTTGCGAAACTTGTCACAGTAGAAGTCCCCCGCACCCGCAGATGGTCATAGACATTGTAGAATGCGGCGATATCAAGAGAAACGCGTGGCAAAGGCTCAGTCCGGTAACCGATTTCGTAGGCAATCAAAGTCTCTGATTTAAAGCTGTTCGTCCCTTCAATTTGCAGCTGCATTGGCCGCAAGGGATCGGAGTTGACTGGCGGCGTATTCGCCGGTACCGTCCCATAACGATACACAATCCCCCGGTCGCCCCGGGCGGGAGTGCGCACCGCCCGCGCCACCGCCCCCCATAATGTGTGCTGCGCGCTGGGGGTCCAGAGCAAACGGCCATTGGGCTGCACTTCAAAACCGGTATAGCTGTTATGCTCAAATCTTGAGCCAAGGATGAGGGCCAGACGGTCGGGAACAACGGTAATTTCGTCATGCACGAAACTGCTGTACAGGTTGGTTTGTTCGTGGGCGTCGGGGAAGGTGATATAGGGTGTATCCCCCAGCAGATCGAGGTTATAGCGGTAACCCAGACCCCAAACGATATCCTGGTATTTGCCCAGGCTAAAGCGGTGCTGAAAATCGATATCGATAATATCCCGTCGTTCTCCCAGGATAACCATGTCCCGCTCGGAATGATCATAAAAGAGTTGCAGCGAGAGCTTTTCATTTTCGGAAAAGGTGCGTTGCCAGCGGGAAAGCAGATTACCACCACTCATCAGGGAGTGACTATCGACAACCTGCGAATTGGTTGGATCGCTGGCGGTTGGCAAATGATACAGAGTATAGCTTTCGCCCAATTTGCCGTCATAGTAGTCGCCCTGAACAGTCAGCGTATCGCTACCTGAGGGGTTGGAATCGAAACGGAATCCCCCCCGAGTCATCCGCCAGGCATCCTGAGCCTGGTGGTTATTGGCATCGCCGCCACGGTCGTGGTCCTGGTGTTTCGCATACAGTTTGAGGCCGGTATCTTTCCCCAGCATGGTGCCATAGCGGATCGTACCAAACCCGCGTTCTTCGCTACCACCACCGGCACTCACCAACCCACCGATCGTATCTTTGGCCGACTTTGTGGTTATATTAATCACCCCGTTTACGGCGTTGGCACCCCAGAGCGACGCACTCGGCCCACGGATTACCTCGATCCGATCAATATCTTCCATGACCGTATCTTGCACCTCCCAATAGACGCCGGAAAACAGCGGATTATAGAGGGTTCGGCCATCCATCAACACTAATAGCTTATTGGAAAAGCGACCGTTAATCCCCCGGATCGACACCGCCCACTTATTCGCCGATATTTGCCCGACCTGAACGCCCGGCGCCATGCGCAAAGCCTCGGCAATGGTGGTTGCACCAGAACGACGGATATCTTCCTGATTAATAACAAAAATTGCGGCCGCCGCATTCGCCAACTTTTGCGGTTTACGTGATACAGAGGTCACATTCAGGTTGAGCAACGCCTCCATACTCAAAGACGTCAAATCAGCAGGCTCCAAACCCATGGGATCATCAACGCCTAAAGCTTTGGTAACCGGGCAACAGATTGCCAGGCAAGTGAGCAACAGAGCCGCGACGACGTTTGCCGCCCGAGTGCGTGCATTGTACGCATGCAACATATTGTATCCTCCGACTAAATAAGTTCCCTTCGACTCCGCTCAGGGAACAATCGTGCGCTGAGCGGAGTCGAAGCATTATGTCCGCAACAGTTCATATTCCAAGGCCTGTTTGACTTTGGGAATTTCCTGCATAAGCAAGGCAAACGCCAATTCCACCTGCGCCATTGCTGCAGTTGCCCCGTAAACTTCCAGCTCTTCACACAACTGCGCCATTCTCGTTGCCCCGACCATTGCCGAGCTTGACTTCATCATGTGCGCCAGACGCTCTACCCCCTGGGCATTGCCGCTGGCGATCTCCTGGCGTAAAAGATCAATCTGCTTGGTGATATTAACCAAAAATACCTCGAAGAATTCCGCCACTACTCCGGACCTGATCTGTCGCAACTGCTCCAGCATGGTTTGATCCAGATACCCCGTAAGGACACCCCCTGATGACGACTCATCCGTATCCCGTGCCAATTCTGCAGCGACGACAGTTGTCGCCACACAGTTGGGCAACCAGTTCGCTATCACCTGCTGCAACTGCCCCAAGGTATAGGGCTTACAGAGATAATCATCCATACCACTGTTCAGTATCTTTTCCCGGGCGGTATCCAGGGTGTTCGCAGTCAGGGCGATAATGGGCATCCGTGCCTGACCAGACCGGGTACCATCGTTGTCAACAGCTGCCTCCTGAGCACGAATCCGCCGGGTCGTTTCATATCCATCCATAACCGGCATCTGGCAATCCATCATAATCAACTGGTAGCCAACCTGCCCTGAAAGCATTCCCAGAGCTTCAGCGCCGTTTGTCGCCAGGTCAACGGTGATATCCAGGCATTTGAGCAACTCAATGGCAACTATCTGATTCACTTCATTATCTTCGACCAGCAAAACACGACAACCCGTAAGCTCAGTTAGTTGAACCGGGGCAGGTTCGGGAACAGAAAGCATTGATTGATCAACAAATAGTGACTGCAGCGCCTGCAGCAGAAGCGACCGACGTACCGGCTTACAGACAAAGCTGTCAATGCCGGCGGCATTTTCCCGCTCATGGCAATCAACTTGCGTCGCCGGAGTCAGCAAGATCAATTTCAAATCGTTAAAGTTGCCATTATTTCTGATCAATTGCGCCAGTTCCGCCCCATCCATGAACGGCATACACTGATCGATAACCATAACGTCAAAAGGCCGCTCGCCACCAATTTTCAAGAGCTCCAACGCTACGGAGCCGTTGCCGGCACCGACCGCAATCATGCCATAGGACGCAGCAAACGACACCAACGCCGAACGACTCGCCGTATTGTCATCGACAACAAGCAGCCGCTTGCCCAGCAGATTAAGCGGTACGGCTGCGGGCGCTGCCCCTTGTTTGTCGAAACTGACCGTGAAACTGAACGTAGAGCCATGTCCCGGTTGACTGCTGACCTCAATGGTTCCACCCATCAAATGAACCAATTGCTGCGAAATAGTCAGCCCCAGTCCAGTACCGCCATATTTGCGGGTCATCGAACTGTCCGCCTGGGTAAAGCTCTCAAAAATACAGGCAAATTTATCTGCCGTAATACCGATTCCGGTATCGCTGACCGCCAAGCGAACGACGCAATCATCGATCGATTCTTCAACAACAGCCAGCGACAGCACCACCTCACCCGCATCGGTAAACTTCAGGGCATTATTAATCAGGTTTACCAACACCTGCCGCACATGTACCGAATTTCCCAACATCAAAGTCGGCACCCCACTACCGGGACTGCAGACCAATTCAATTTCTTTACGTTGTGCGGAAACCGCAAACAGTTCCAGCACCTCTTCACACAGCTCAGTCAGGTTGAAGGGGATAATTTCCACTTCCAGCTTGCCCGATTCAATTTTTGACAGGTCCAGGATGTGATTGATTGTTTCCAGCAGAGAAACCGCAGAATCATGCAGGATACTCATAAATCGCTGATGTTTTTCCGGCAAATCGACCTTGAGCAACAGCTCAGCCATGCCGATGATGCCGTTCATTGGCGTACGAATCTCATGACTCATATTGGCAAGAAACTGTGATTTTGCCTGACTGGCCTCTTCGGCCTTCTCCTTGGCAACCCGTAACTCTTTCGTGCGCACGGTTACCATGAGCTCCAGATTCTCTTTATGACTTGCCAGCTGCGCATCGCGATCTTCGACCCGGGCAAGCATTTCATTAAAACCGACAACCAATTCACCGATTTCGTCATTACTGGTTTTTTGCGCCCGGCAGCTGAAGTCGTTTGTTGCCGAGACCTGCTTCATGACCTTGCTGATCTGCAGCAAAGGCTCTGAAATCAGCTTTTGCAGTCGAGTCGCCAGAAACCAGGTAACAGTAAATGCACCGGTAAGAATCACCACCAGACTGAGGAGTATTGATTTGAGCCTGGCATGAATAGCTTCCATATCAGACACGATAATTATCCGACCAATATCATGGCCGTCTTTAACAATAGTCCTGATAACCTCAATATTATTATCCCAATCCCAACGGGATCGGGATTCCTCGATCATCATTACAATCTCTGCGTTCAGATCAACGCCTGACTTTAGCCGTACACGCGCGGAATCAACCCCTTTCTGGATATAGCTGGCAAAGATTTGGCCATTGGGGGTAATCACAAATGCATTCAGCACCTCTCGGCTCGCCGACAAACTGGACAGGATCTGCTCTCCTGCCGGCGGATCATCAAAGACCAGGGCCGGCGTCACATTGATTGCCAGGATATCGGCAAGCACTTCATTCGCGGAGACCAGTTCAGTCCTGGTGCGCAACGCTTCGTTAACCATCATGGCGGAAAATGATGCGACCAGAACGACCGTACTGGTAACCATAAACAGGAAAGTCAGTTTATTCTTGAGTGATCGACCAAAATAACGTTGGATATTATCCCGCATGACGCCAATATCCTTATTGTCGAAGTGTTCCTAATTTCAGCTCTTTTATTGATTGTGCCGGATAATATGCTACTCTTCAGACACTTAGCAATTCTAATAAGCAACCTAAGCAGCCAAGAGGAAACAATCCGCATGAGCAGCAGTATTATTCTCATAATTGACGATGATGCGTGCATTCTGGAGATAACCAAAGCGATTCTTGTCGATGCCGGTCATGAGGTCCACACGTCTACCAATAGCATTGAGGCAAATCGTTATATTTTTTGCCCCACTCCACCCTCACTGATCATTATCGACTACATGATGCCCCTGGCAAGTGGTGACAATAAAATTAATCTATTGAAGGCAAATGCAGCAACGAAGGATATACCAATCATCCTCATGTCAGGCCGATCTGAAAGTGAGTTACTGTCTATCATCCTGAAAACAGGAGCGGATGCGTATCTGACCAAACCATTTACCAAACAGAAACTGACTGAAGTTGTCAGTACTACCCTGCGCAATGCAGCGGTATCCGCGTCACCATTAGCCACCCAATAAAGCCCCTCTTGCCCGCCAGACATAAGTTCACGTATCGCCAGAAACAGCAAAATAGTTTATAGTCCCGAATCTAATCACCTACTGTGCTGGGGGGGGGTCGTGCGAAGCCTACTCTGTATCATAATGTTCATAGCCCTGATAATCCCCCGAAGCTCTTACGCCGGGGATCAAGAACACCTGGTAACTTTGCCTATTTGGGAGTCGACGCAACTTACCTGCAAATGGTGGCATGCCAACAAAGGGAATGCTGACCGGAGCAAGATAGAATCCATTGCCAATGCATTCATGGAAGGGTTCAACGCGGGGCGAAGCGGGACGACTAAACTCTATTTTGTCGACGGCAGTAAAATGGGCTGGTTTACTCGACAAAATACCGCGCAAATGCTCAGTGCGATTGATCAATATTGCCTAAAGTTCACGCACGAATCGTGGACCAAGGCATTAATATTGATCTATCAGCAGAGCCTTGAGCTGCCACCGGCTGCACCGGTGGAAAAGAAGTAAAAATATTGATTAGTGAGACCAATACAATTCACCTTGACGTTCGAGGTCCTGGCGCGCTCCCACTACCGCTTCTGACCCAACCGCTCCCAAAGAAATGAAACATCGAAAGGCTCACCGCCAGTTTGATCAATACGGCGGGCTTCAAGCTGATCGATGGATTTGAGCAGTTCAATAACCGCCGGGCGAAGACGTTTGTCATTTACCGCCTCAAGCGGCGATTTACCTTGCAATGCCGGCAGGGGAATTTCCGGCCAGGTTTTGTAGTGCTTGGCGAGGTATTGATGGATGATCTGGCGTTGCAATTCTTGCGGAATATCAGGCTCCGGCAGCGGTTTAGCGGATGCCCGCGCTTTTTCCGAACGGGGATCAACCATATCGCGAATTTTATATTTAATGACACCTCCGGCAATGTTTTCCAGCCAAACTCTCGCTTCGTCCGCAAGCTTAACCGTACGGCAGAAAACCTCCAGGACATCCGGTTCCTTTGCCGTCAATGAAGCGCGGGACCGACATCGGCCATCTTCCAGCTCGTCAAAACGGGTCCAGCCGTCACCGCGATCGCCCTCAACGTCCTCTTGCGCGTCAAAGATCCTCTCCAACTCTTTCCAATCCATCACCCGGTAGTGATCGGTGGTCAAATTGATCTTCTCGCCGGTTGAGGCATCCACCAGTTCGGGAAGCGACTTCTTCTCCAGCAGGGAACCGAGCCAGTAGTCGATAATGGTGCTTGTCGCAATGTAACGCACCAGCGCGGGATCGTCCTCTTCACGCTCAATTTCACGGCTGATCTCTTCAAGACATTCAAGCGCTGTGTCCCGTTCCAGGGGATACACCGCCCCGCTCATGATAAAACAATCATCCTGCCAGACCAGCCGGGCGCCGAAGGTATCCCAAGGCACCAGAAAACCGGTGGCGGCCTTTTCTCTGATCCATACCGGCGGTTGCTCAGGGTGCAGCATATTAGCCAGCAGCAATCCCTCGTCTTTTTTTACTTCCCGCACCTCATAGAGACTCAATTGGCGGTTGCCTAATTCCAGCAGCCACTCCCTGCCATGCGCCGTTAAGCGCGGCCCCTTCGGCCCCAGGATCAGCTCTATTGCCGGTATGTCTGTACCGTTAATACTCAGTTCGGCATCTGCCAGTAACCATTCGCCAATATTTATGGTTATGGCCTGTTGAAGCCGCGACGACAAGTCATCAATGGCGTCCAACTCGTCGTCATCCGGTTCGCCCATAAAGTCAAAATGCACGGCGGCGCCAACCTCTTCCGGGTAGCGCTGCTTAATCCAGTCCAGAGCGGTTCCTATCGCCGCTTGCTCCTCACGGCGCCGTCCCGCTACAGTATCCACTTTTGCCTGGCAACACTTCTTGAATTTAAGCCCGCTGCCACAGGGGCAAAGGTCATTACGGCCGGGTTTCATAGCAACTCCTATTCATTCTGCAACGCTCGCAGAGGTCTGTTAATACAGCAAGGGAAACACCTCACCGTTGCCAATATTTCTTAAAATTCTCCGCCTGCTCGAAAATCTCCTTGTTGACTTCATCCTTATCTACCGGTGGGTAACGGCAGACGATCTTCTCTTCTTTCTTCGAGCTGTCCGGGAAGAAGATGAAATTGCGAATCACATCGCGCAGCCGGTGCTTGTTGAACAGACCTTTGACCATGGCGGTCGTTGTCAAGGGAGTTGTCGCATTTTCTAAGCTGCCACCTTTGAGCATTCTCGATGATTATGATCTGCTTTTTGCGGATTGAGAGTCACAATTTTTACCTGTTCCCAATTCCGACAATTTCCTGACCATCGCTCAG
>JANOEC010000103.1:0-35161 GCA_031412995.1 Geobacteraceae bacterium | reverse complement strand
GGCAACTTGTCCGGCATCTTTGAATGCTACGGCAGTTATGCTGTTCTCACCTTCAACAAGGTAGATTTCAGCATGAAAAGACATGTCGGATACGATTGCCTGGACGTTGTTCACCAGAATGCGCGGCTGTTGGCCGCCAGTGATCAGATATGTCTTTTTCTTGTAAGCCGGCTGCATATCATTGGGTGCACCTGCAACAATATCGGGAAACCCGTCCATACCTACATCCCCGGCAGCCGCCAGAGTAGTTCCCATAAAGTCAGAGCCTACCGGACTCCGAACCGTTGCAATGGTCCCAAGTGAAGTCCCGCCGTAGAGAATTTTAACTGCACCACTTAAATCCATGCCTCCACGGGGAACACCTATTGCCACGTCGGGATAGCCATCAACGTTGATGTCACCGACGTTTGCCATTGCGTAGCCAAACTGTTCGGAAAGCATAATGTAGTAGCTGTTGCCGTTATTGGCATAACTGTAGGTGCCGTTTTTTGTGAACGCCGGAGTAGTGCTGAATGTTGCACCACCAAGGTAGACCGATATTTTCCCGGCTTCTTTGGCTGTACCCGCCAATGGCCAATCGTAGACATAGGGGCTGTAAAATGGAGAGCCGACAACTAAATCATCAAAACCATCTTTATTAAGATCGGCGACCGCCATTGCATAGCCGTGGCTTGTTTCGCCGATGAGAGTAACATCAGGTGCTCCTCTGCGATTGTAAACGCCACCATAATAGATTTCGACCTTACCGCCACAAACCTGGCTGGCCTCTTTCCCCACGCAACCGGCTCCATTTGTGACGGCAACATCGGGTTTGCCGTCACCGTTGAAATCACCAGTTACCGCCTTACTTGCATTTATTGGCCTGAACGCGGAAAGCTGCATGCTACTGAAACTTTGTGCCGTTATGCCGGAAGGATTGCTTTCCGCCCCGTTGACATCGATTGCAGTTACCCGGAAATAATAGGCATTATCGGGAATGTAATTGGTATCAACATGTGACGTAGCACTGCCAGGGAGTGTGGCGATGAGATTAAAGGCTGCCCCATCAGTACTGCGATAAATTTTGTAGCCAGAGGGACTTGTGCTGCCAGGGTGCCAGGCTACTTTGATGCCTTCTTCAATTTGGACGCTGTACACATTATGGGGTGGAGTTGGCGGCTCCCCGCAAAGGGCGAATCCATGAAACAGGAAAACGAACATTAACAACACAACAATCTGGCGTAATTTATCTCCAAATAGCTTTGCCACACTTCCTCCTATAACAATCTGAAATTCCTAACACATTTAGACAACCGGACTAGACCCGGTTACGTGGTACCTGAAAACACATTCCTTGATCATTGCTGTGGCTCCGCCAAGCAACGGCAAATTCAAAAACTTGACAAGCAATATTAACAGGTTAGAGCCGACTACTGCAGAGGTGTAACAAAGAGGGAGGAAATGCTCAAGAATTTTAATAAATTTTTTACAAGCGTTTGAACTTGGCCCAATTAGAAATTCGGCATACGGTGAGGGGTCACCTTCAGGCTCTTTTTCATTGACCAACGAGCAGCACAACTTCTGTTCCGCTTCACCCGACAATCCGAAAACTTCACTTGACACGCCCCATGAGCAAGGGAACAATGAAGCGAATCATTCCCGAGAGGAGCAGCCATGGCCCAACCAGGTTCCCAATTCGCCAGCGACAATTACGCCGGGATCTGCCCCGAGGCGCTCAGTGCCATGATTGCCGCCAACCAGGGGGTGGCCCCGTCCTATGGCGACGATCCCTGGACCGACCGCGCCTGCCAACTGCTGCGCGACCTGTTCCAGACCGACTGCGAGGTCTTCTTCGTTTTTAACGGCACCGCCGCCAATTCCCTGGCACTGGCCGCCCTCTGCCAATCCTACCACAGCATCATCTGCCACAATCAGGCCCATCTGGAAACCGATGAATGCGGCGCCCCCGAATTCTTCTCCAACGGCACCAAGATCCTGCTGGTTCCCGGTGACCAGGGCAAGGTCGACCTGACGGAAGTCGAACATACGGTGCAGCGCCGCAGTGACATCCATTACCCGAAACCCAAGGTCCTGAGCCTGACCCAGACTACTGAGCTTGGCTCGATCTACACCCCGGCCGAAGTAGCCGCCTGCGGTGACCTGGCGCGACGACTCGGCCTGCGCCTGCAGATGGACGGTGCCCGTTTTGCCAACGCCGTGGCCGCTTTGGGCTGCGAGCCGGCTGACCTAACCTGGCGGGCCGGGGTCGATGTCCTCTGCTTTGGCGGGGCCAAGAACGGCATGGCGATTGGCGAGGCCGTGGTCTTCTTCAACCGGGAACTGGCCGATGAATTCGACTACCGCTGCAAACAGGCCGGGCAACTGGCCTCCAAGATGCGTTTTCTCTCCGCCCCCTGGATCGGCCTGTTGGAAAGCGGCGCGTGGCTGGCCAACGCCCGCCATGCCAACGCTTGCGCCCGGCAACTGGCTGACCGGCTTGCGGCCATCCCCGGGGTGGACCTGATGCACCTTTGCCAGGCCAATGCGGTATTCCTGCAGCTGCCACCCTTGGCTCTGGAGGCACTCAGGGCCAAGGGTTGGCACTTCTACTCATTTATCGGTACTGGTGGTGCGCGCTTCATGTGTTCATGGGCTACCCAGCAAGCCGATATCGACCTCCTGGTAACTGATGTCAAGCTGACCATGGCTGGCAGTTAACCCGATGAAACTTGTTCATCGCCTGCTGCACCCCCTGGCCACCCTGATTGCCCTGCAACTAGTCTGGGTCGTGCTGGTGGTTCTCTGGATCATCTGGTTTATCGGCAAGCACCGCGAGTATCGTGACCTGGTGGCCCGCTACCAGCCGGAACTACTGGCTGGTGGCACCAACTGGATCATCATGGTGGAGGGGCTGCTGCTCCTGGCTATCATCCTGGCCGGCATCTATGTCATCTTTATTTACTGGAAACGTCAGGCCGACCTCTACCAACAGCAACGTGCCGCCCTGACCCAGATCACCCATGAACTCAAATCGCCACTGGCCTCAATCCAGCTGCACCTGGAAACCATTCGCCTGCGCCGCCTCGACCAGGACAAGCTCAACCGGTTTATTGATACCATGCTGTCAGACACCGACCGGCTCAACAACATGATCAGCAACCTGCTGATCACGGCGCGACTGGAACAGCGGCGGCGGGGTGCACCCATGCCGACCATTGATTTTTCCGCCTTCATTGACAGCTACCTGGAACGCTTCCGCCCCAAACTCCCGGAGGGGGGCAGCCTGCAGGCCGACCTGGAACCGGACATCAAGGTGGGAACCGATATCGAGGCCATGGAAACCGCCCTGCGCAACCTGTTTGAAAATGCCGTGCTCTACAGCCCAGGTTCCCCGGAAATAGAGGTTTCCCTGCACCGCACTGATAACCAGTGTCAGCTGACCATCAACGACCATGGCATTGGTCTGGGCACCAAGGAGTTGAGCAAAGTCTTCACCATGTTCTACCGGGTACGCCAGGCCGGTGAAAACATCAAGGGGAGCGGCCTGGGACTCTATATCGTCCGTTCCGTTATTGCCGAGCATGGTGGAACAGTCAGTGTCACCAGTGACGGATATGGCAAAGGCTGCAGCTTTACGCTCACCCTACCCCTGGCGTGACTGGGGATGGGAAAGGGATACTTGACCGATCATGGAACAGAACACAACAAACAATGAAGCATTGCATGTGCTGCTGGTGGAAGACGAGCTGAATCTGGCGCGGGGGATCTGTTTCAATCTGGAGATGGATGGCTACCGGATCAGCCACGTCGAGACCGGCGAAGCGGCTCTGGAGCGGCTTCAGTACGACCGTTTCGCCCTGATTATCCTGGATGTGATGCTGCCAGGCATGGATGGGTTCGCCGTCTGTCGTCAGATCCGCCTGGTTGACCAGCGGGTGCCGATCCTGATCCTCACTGCCCGGACCGACGAAGGAGACCGGATCACCGGGCTGGAAGCAGGTGCCGACGATTACCTGACCAAACCCTTCTCCCTGTCGGAGTTTCTCCTCCGGGTGAAGGGCATGCTGCGCCGCTCCGGCTGGTACCGGCCAGATCCAATTGAGGAAGCCTATCGTTTCGGTGGTAACGAGGTCTATCTCCTCTCGTATCACGCCAAAACCGCCCAGGGGGAGATTGACCTGACCGAGCTGGAAGTAAAGATGCTGTCGCTCTTCTTCCAGAAAGAGGGTGAGGCCGTCAGCCGCAAAGAATTGCTGGAACGGGTTTGGGGCTATGCTTCCGATACTGAAACCCGCACCCTGGACAACTTTATCGTTCGACTGCGTAAATATTTTGAGCCAGACCCGGCCCAACCGGTCTACTTTCTGACCGTTCGCGGCGTTGGCTATCGGTTCGTGCGGCAGTGATGGACCAAGACAGTTAAAATAGAAAATAAAACGGCCGAGGAGATCACTATCCCCGGCCGTTGACGTTTGTTCTTCCCGGTCCCTAAACCTCAGTCCCGAGTCCCTGCCTCTACAGTCCTGCCTTTTCCTTCAGCAGTGCCGCCTTGTCCGTCCGCTCCCAGGTGAATTCCGGCAGTTCGCGACCAAAGTGGCCGTAGGCAGCAGTCTTCAGATAAATTGGACGGAGCAGATTCAGCTGCTCGATGATAGCGCGGGGCCGGAGGTCGAATACTTCCCGGGCGAGCTGGGCAATTTTCTCTTCGGCCAGTGTACCGGTGCCAAAGGTATTGACCATGACTGAAACTGGCTCGGCCACGCCAATGGCGTAAGCGACCTGGACTTCACACTTGGTGCAGAGGCCAGCAGCTACCAGGTTCTTGGCCACATAACGCCCCATGTAAGCGGCCGAGCGGTCGACCTTGGAAGGATCCTTGCCCGAGAACGCGCCGCCGCCATGACGACCGGCGCCGCCGTAGGTATCAACAATGATCTTGCGGCCGGTCAGACCACAGTCACCCATGGGGCCGCCGACAACAAAGCGGCCAGTGGGGTTGATGAAGATCCGCGTCTTGTCGTTCATCAGGTGCGCCGGAATCACTTTTCTGACGACCGTATCGATGATCCCTTCCTGAATGGCGGCATGGGTCACTTCCGGGGTGTGCTGCGATGAGATGACGATGGTGTCGACAAATACCGGCTGATCATTCTCATAACGTACCGAGACCTGGGATTTGGAGTCAGGTCGGAGGAAATTGAGCTCGCCCGACTTCCGCACATCAGCCAACCGCTTGACCAGCTGATGGGACAACTGGATCGGCATCGGCATCAGTTCCGGGGTTTCAGTACAGGCATAGCCGAACATGATCCCCTGGTCGCCGGCCCCCTGATCTTTGAACATCCCCTCCCCTTCGGTCACGCCCATGGCGATATCCGGCGACTGTTTGTCTATGGAGGTAAGCACCGCGCAGGTCTCGTAGTCAAAACCCATGGCGGAATCGTTATAACCGATCTCCTTGATGGTCTCGCGTACCACCTTCGGGTAATCAACAATGGCGTTGGTGGTGATCTCGCCGGCAATAACAGCCATGCCGGTGGTGATCATGGTCTCGCAGGCCACCCGGGACTTGGGGTCCTGGGTCAGGATGGCATCAAGGATGGCATCGGAAATCTGATCGGCAACCTTGTCAGGATGCCCTTCGGATACGGATTCGGAACTGAAGATGTAGTCTTGCATGCACAACCTCCAAAATATGGTGAGTTCAAACAGAATTTTTGTACGAAAAGACTGTACTTTATACCGTTGCCGCTGGCGGCTTGTCAACCGCGATTTGCCGGACCTGCCGCGTCGCCACTGCCCGCTGGTAGAGGGCATCATACTTCTGCGCCGAATCATCCCAGGTAAAGCGCTGGGCCATGGCGTTCTGCACCAGCCTGACCATGGCCGCGGGGCGGTGATACCAGGAGTGCACGGCCCAGCCGACCGTATCGAACAGTGCCCCGGGGTTCAGATCCCAGAATTTGAAACCGGTGCCGGAAAGCGCCAGCTCGTCGAAGTTCAGCACGCTGTCGTCCAGGCCACCAGTGGCGCGAACGATCGGCAGAGTACCGTAACGCAGGCTGTACATCTGGTTCATGCCGCAGGGCTCAAAGGCCGACGGCATAACGAAAAAGTCGCTCCCGGCCTCGATCAGGTGGGATAGTTCGTTGTTGTAGCCGATGTAGCGGGCGAACTTCTCCGGATAGGCGACGGCGATATCACCGAAATAGAAATGACTCCAGGGCTCGCCGGCCCCCAACAGGACAAACTGCAGGTCCAGGCCGAGAATCTGCGGCATGGCGGCGGCCAGCATATCGATCCCCTTCTGCTTCACCAGGCGCGACACCAGGCCGAACAGCGGGATTTCCGGTCGCACCGGCAGGCCGAGTCGCTCCTGCAGCCGCGCCTTGCAGACCAGCTTGCCGGCCAGATCTGCTGCCGAATAGTTCGCCGGCAGCAACGGATCCGTTTCCGGGCTCCACTCCGTATAATCGACCCCGTTCAGGATGCCATGGAGATCGGTTGCTCGGTCCCGCACAACCCCTTCCAGCTCCCAACCGTAGGCCGGGGTCTGAATCTCCCGGGCATACCCCTCGCTGACGGTGTTCAGCAGGGTGGCGTGATAGATCCCCCCCTTGAGCAGGTTCACCTGGTCGTAGTTTTCCAGCTCCAGAAAGGTGAAGTGCTCCCACCCCACATCCAGCACATCCATCAGCCCCTTATAAAACTGCCCCTGGTGCTGCATGTTATGGATGGTCAACAGCGACGCCGCGCCCCGCAGGTACGGGTCGTCACGGTACAAGGTATTCAAAAACAGCGGGATCGCTGCGGTGTGCCAGTCATGGGCATGAACCACCTGGGGCGCAAAGTCGAGCATCTTGCACAGCTCCAGGGCCGCCCGGGATAGAAAGACGAAGCGGTTATCGTTGTCCAGGTAACCCTCGTTGTTCTCCTCATACAGGCCACCGGCCCGGCTGAAATACGCCTGATGCTCCAGGAAGTAGACCGGCACCTCCGAATCGGGCAGTCGCCCCTCATAGACCCCGCAATACTGGGTGCCAATGGAACCCATCGGTACCACCAGCACCCCGGGAAGCAGCTTCAGCCCCCACTTGTGACGATCGATACTGCTATAGCGCGGCATCACCAGCCGCACATCATGCCCCAAACGGGCCAGATACTTGGGGAGCACACCAACCACATCGGCCAGCCCCCCTTCCTTGGCAAACGGTACCGCCTCAGAAGCGGCCATCAATATACGTAAACCCATTAGTTCCTCGTGGATGTGTGCCAAATGAATGGTGAAATAGTTATCGCAGCCGAATGTCGACGGCCACCAGGAGCGACTTTTCGATCTCTGCCAGCAGATCAGCAGGCAGCATCCCGATCCGGGTCTCCAGCTTGGACCGGTCAAGAGTGGTCACCTGATGACAGAGCGCCATACTCGCCTCCGGGAGGCCACCACTCCCGGCCGGAAGCATGGCAACCGTTGGCCCGCAGCGGGCCTGCTTTACGGACGTGGACAGGGGAACCACACTAATGGAGCGCCACCCCGGGGTCTGGTTAAAGGCATCGTGGGAAAGCACGACCACCGGACGCCGACCGGTCTGTTCGGAGCCGGAACGGGGAGCCAAAGAGGCCCAATAAACCTCACCCCGTTTCATGGTTGCTGCTCGTCGTCGGCAAGATGCACCAGCGCAGCAGCCGCCAGTGGCTCGTCCAGGTCATCAACACTCCCGGCTACGTCAGCGGCATAGGCGGCCAGCTCTTCGTGCAGCGTCAGTCGTTCCTGCTCATCGAGCCAGGATTCGAGCGCCTGTTTGGCAATCTGCGTCGCCGGCAACTGCCGCTGTTCGGCAGCAAGTTTCAGGCGCTGGTAAACCGGCGTCGGTAGCGGGAGATGAAAGTTATGGAGCATGGCAGCTTTCATGGCATACCTCCTGCCACAACAGTACTGTCATCACCGGCTGGGGTCAAGTGATCATTTGGCTATAGAATAGTTGAAGAATGTTTCTGAGGCTGACCCGCCCTCGGCGAGTCTTGCCGATTGGTTGGGAATAAATCTCGGTCTTGAAAAAGGAGAGAGGCTATTTATCAAATTCGTTTCTGAAAAATAACCTCTCTCCTTTTAGTGCCTTAATTCATAATTTCCTAATCGCCAGTTTCGTTCAATCTCAATAGCCGATGCCCTTCAAAAACGGTAAGTATGTCGATTTGATCACCATTCAATCGGTAGACAATGCGATATCCTCGATAAATAAGCTCTCGAATATTAGTATTACCTATTTCTGGCACTGTCCTTCCACTTCGCGGATTGTCAGTCAAAATTGCTTCAACGTGGTCAATAAGGGCATCAACAAACCTGACTGCGCGCTCCAGGCTATCACGTGCAATGAAATCCTCTATATCAAACAGATTTTCGCCAGCTTCCTGTGACCATGTTACCTTCATGGATTATCCGCACTTCTTCGGGCTCGCAAGGCTTTGCGTAGTTCGTCTGTAGTTTGGGTACGCCCGCTTTCAACGTCGGCAATTCCGTTCTCAACAGAATCAAGAAAAGATTTTCGGTACACCAATTCATCGTAATCCGAAGCGGACAGCAAAACACCAGCCGGCTTGCCATTTTGGGTGATGATAAGTGGATGCCTGGATGTCTGTAGTGTTTTGAACCACTTGGAAATATTGGTTTTAAATTCTGCAATTGGAACGATGTCATTACTGATTGAAATGGTTCTCATTGTTTTACCTCCTTGAGACGAATCACTTTATGGTCAAAATATAGACCAGTAAAGCGACCAATGCAAGCGCTCGATTTCATGCTTCAGCCAACTCAGTATTGAGCAGTTCACGCGCACGCGCTTGAACTGCTCATCCCCCCAAATGGAACATTTCTCGCGGACAGATTCAAGCTATTTCGCCCGCTCCACCAGTACCAGAAACGGCGCCGTTGCCGAGCGGTTCAGCTGGTAGTGGCGCCAGGAGTTGAACTGCTTGGCCGGCTGGCTGGCCGCCCACTCCAGCACCGCTGCCCCTTCGGTGTCACCACCCGCGTGGCCGGTGTAGACGGCAATAACAACCATCCCGCCCGGCGCCAATAGCTCGGCCGCCTGGGACAGGGCCACCAGAGTGGTATCAGTGGCGGTGCGGCAGGCCTGATCGCTGCCCGGCAGGAAACCGAGATTGAAGACCACCGCCCGGACCGGCCCCGGTACCAGCTCCGCCAGTCGCTCATGACCGGCGGCCAGCAGGGTCGCCCGCTCGCTCCAGCCGGCCTGGAACAGGCGCTCGCGGGTGGCTGCCAGGGCCGTTTCCTGCACATCGAACGCCCAGACGTGGCCGCCCTCCCCCACCAGCTCTGCCAGCAGCAGGGTGTCATAACCATTGCCGCAGGTGGCATCCACGAGCCGGTCACCCGGTCGGACTAACGCCCGGAGGAAGTGGTGGCAAAGTGGCACCGCTCCGCGCAACCCCAAGGAATTCAGCTGTTTATTCTCTGGCACCGGGCAGACCTGCTCCTTCCCATTGACTTGCACCCACATCTTCGCCTATCGTAGATTAATTTTTTCCATGAATCTACCACCACGAAAGCAACCGCTCTACGAGGAGCCGTGAACTTCATAACCTTAGCCGTTGCCATCATCACGCTGTTGTTCTGCGGCTGTGCCCATCTGGACGAGCGACCAAACTTCATTTCGTTTGCCGAGGGGATCGAAGGCCGGGTCACTGCCATGGTCAACAAAGACCCGGTGCTGGCGACGCTGATCGAGCGCTACGATCCGCGCTACGAATCATTCCACGATGGAGAAGAGGCCTGTTATTATCCGGTTGGGCCGCAGATTGCCGGATTCTATCGCGCCGGCAAGATGTGCCGCAACCCGGATATTGCCATAACCGATACCGAACTGTTTGCCATCCTGCGCCATGAGTTTTTGCACCTGGTCTGGGATCGCCTGTCAACAGCGCAACAGTCCGGCTGGCTGCAGCACCTGGCGGCCCATCCATCGCCGCTGGAACCGTTCATTCTACGGCAATACAGCAGCAATATCGCCAGCGAACTGTTTGCCTACACGCTGGAAAGTGAAATTCGCCCCGGTGACGGGGCGGCGCTGGTCCAGCTAGGGATTCTGCCCAGCCGATTTACCGCCGGAGATCGGACCTTTGCCAACCGGTTTTTTGGCCCGGCGTTTTCCCGGCACTAGCCCGCAACGCGACCACTGAAACGAGAACAGACATGAAAAAACGCCGAAAAATTCAGCCCGATCAGAATGCCCAGACCCTCAGCAGCAATCTGGTAGCAGTGCACCTGGGTGGCTGCCTTTCTCCGGAGCAGATAGCTGCCAGTGCTACCGGCGAACTGAACCAGATCGACCAGGATACGGTCATGGCCCATCTGGCCGCCTGTGCCGACTGCTCGGCGCAGTATAATCTGCTCCTTGGCCCCAAAGCGCAGCAGCCAACCCTGTTCAGCCATGGCCGCTGGCGCTGGTGGCTGCTGGCGGCTGGCATCGTCGCAGCTGCTCCATTGCTGCTCCTGAGCGGCAAAGTGACGGAAGCACCACCACCGAAACCAGTGACTGCCACACCAGTAATAAAGCCAGAACCAACACCTGCAATCACGCCGCAGCCCGCCGCTACACCGGTAGCGCCAGTCACGCCGCTAACGCCGCCAGCAGCCAAGACTTCGGCACCTGCACCGATTGCCACTAAACCAGCACCAGTCCCCACCAAACCTGCTCCAACTGCCATCAAACCTTCTGCTGTCACCGCGAAACCAGCTCCTACCGTCAGCAAAGCCGCTCCACCCGCCGTAGCCAAAATAGCGCAACCACCAGTAGAAGCGAAAAAACCCGCCACGCCGCCACCAGCACCTAATTCAAAGTTGCTGATGTCTGTCGCCGAAGCCGCATTGCCGGCCAGTACCCAGGCCGGTTTAGCCGGAATATCAGTTGACGACGGGCCGACCATCGTCATTGACCAGCCGCGGGATGGTGCCACCGTGGGCAGCGGCTTCGCTCTGCATATTCTCTATGAAGCGTCCGGCAATGAAACCATTGATCTGAATACCGTCAAACTGGTCTGCCGGAAACAGCCGCCAATAAATCTCACCGGGCGGATCAGGTCGCACATCACGCAAAAAGGGATCTGGCTGGATAATGTTCAACTACCACCCGGCAAGTATCGCCTGCGGCTGTCACTGGCCGACACGCAGGGCCGGCCGGCAGAAAGGGAATTCTCCCTGACCGTGGTTCCCTAGTCCCGACGCCGGTCACCGAACAGGTTGAGGATCGCCGGCAGCACCAGGATGAAGGCAAACTGACAGGCAATCATGCCGAGAGACATGACTGCACCGATACTGAAGACCCCCTGGTGACGGGCTACCATCAGGGCACCGAAGCTGGCCATGATGGTCAGGGTGTTGAGGAACACGCCAACACCGGTGCTGCTAACCGTTACCTGGCCGGGGGTTTCATCTTCGCAGCGATAACGGCTGATCAGATAGATCCCGGAATCAACGGCAATCCCCAGCACCAGCGGCAGCACAATGATATTGGCCGAATTGAAGCTGACCCCGCAGAGCCCCATACCGGCCGTCATGAACAGGATCCCCACCATCAACGGCACCAGGCCGATCAGGGTATAGCGCAGGCTGCGGAAGGTCAGAAACAGGATCGCGGCGATGGCGGCAAAGGCATAAAAGAAGGCGCTGCGGTAGGAATCCCGCAGGACCGTCATGGACTCATAGACCATCACCGGTTCGCCGGTGGCGTGGGGGGCAATGCTCCGCACATCCTTGAGAAACGCGGCCAGCGGCTCCCGATCAAAGATCTCCCCTTTAGGCGCTACCTGCAGCAGATACTGGCCGGTTTTACCGACAAAGCGGCTCTGCAGCTCTTTTGGCACATCAGCAGCCGTGACGTGTGACGCATTCAGGCTCTCCGCCATCAGGGCGAGTTTGGCCGGCAGATCCGCCAGCATCCCCCCCTGGAAGTCTTTCAGCATGCCAACGGCGTTCTTGTCCTTCTCCTTCTCCAGCTTGGCAAAAAAGCGATCCAGCAGCTCCAGGAACTCCCCCACCGGCTTGGCCTGGGAATTTTTGTCCGCTGTCAGACGTTTTTGCAGCTGCTCCACCGTATTGCGGAAGGTCTCGAATACGGTTGGCAGTTCCATCAACCGCAGATCTTCCTCGTAGGGTATTGACTTCAACCCGGCAAGACTGGCCTGGGCCTGGGCCAGCAACCGCAGCTTTTCCTCTTGCCGATCCGGCACGAAACTGTGGTTACTGGTCACATGATCCACCGTGGGGAGCGCCTCCAGCCGCTGGCTCAGGGCCTTGGCCTCCGCCGCGTCCCGCGCCGTGACCACGGCAAAGTAGCCGGCGTTCTCCTTGCTCCGCATCAGCTTGTAGGCGTAATTGACCGACTCCAACCCCTTGGCCTGCAGGTTCATCAGGTTGTAGTCGAAGCCTACGCGGGAGGCGGGGTAGAGAGCGGCCAAGGTGACGATCACCGTAATGGCTACCACCAATTTGGGGCGGGAAAAGAGCCGGGGCAGGCTCGAGGTTCGGGGCTCGGGGCTCAGGGGGGAGGCGTTGTCTTTTCCGAGCCCTGAGCCCTGAGCCCCGAGCAGTTTCAATAATGCCGGCAGCACCGTAAAAGTCACCAGCACACAGATGGCAATCCCACCGGCAGCGATGATCCCCAGTTCGGCAATTCCCTTGAAATCGGTAAAGGCAAAGGTAACGAAGGCAGCGGCAACCGTGGCCGCCGCCATAATAATGGCCCAGAGGTTACGAGAGAGTGCAGTCTGCAACGCCAGATCAGGCGCCGCGCCACGCACCATTTCTTCCTGGTAGCGGAGCACCACCTGGATGCCGTATTCGATGCCGATACCGATCAGCATGACGGCAAAGACCATGGAGAGGATGTTCAGGTGCCCCACTGCCAGGGTGGCAAAACCGAAGGAGAGGCTGATGGAAATGATCAGGGCAATCATGGCGGCAATAGTGTTACGCAGGCCGCGGAAAGCGAGAAGCAGCAGGATCACCGTCAGCACTACGGTGATGATCGTCGCCAGTTCAATATCATGCTTGCTGGTGCTCATTTCCTCATGTTCCAGCACCGGCGTACCGGTCAGGCCGACGGTTATCCCTTTGTACTCGGGCAGCTTCTTCAGCGCAGCCAACTCTGCCCTGACCCGGGCAATGGCGGCTTCAGCCGGGACAAAACTGGCGGCATCCTTCACCGGCAGGACCGTCAGCACCTGTTGACGGCCAGCAGCGGCAAAGCTGGATACCGTGCCGTCCGGCCGGCGCATGAAGACGTCTTCAAAGGAGAAATCGGCATCACCCTTTTGGGCAAAACGGTCGATCCCCTGCCCCAGCGCCCCGAGCATGAAAACCAGTTGCTCCAGCCGCTGCGGGGCGTTCGCCGCGGTCGGTGCCTGCAGATAACCGTTCATTTCACCCGTCAGGTGGGTAAAGAGGGTCTGCACCGACGGCGCCGCCGCCAGCGCCTTCATGGTGGGCGCGGCCTTGGCCAGATTGGTCGTAAAGGCCTGCAGATCCTCCACCGGCATGAACAGCAGACCGTTTTTCTTGAAGATTGGCAGACTGAAGGGGAAGAAGACCTCGCGGAAATGTTTATTGTCCGCCGTCAACCGCGCCGCCAACTGCTCGCCGAAACGGCCGGCCAGCTCAGCATCGTTTGACTCGATCACCACGACGATCTCTTCCTGGTCGCCGAATTCGGCCCGGTAGGCCTGATAATCGCGGTTGAACGCGGTATTGGCCGGCATCAGCTGGTCGCGACCGGTCAGGAATTCGATGCTCGTCCAGGTATAGAAAACAGCCAGGACCGCCAGCAGCAAACCAATCGCCACGACGGTTTTCGGATAACGGCAACAGAGGCCGAACAGGCCACGGGAAGGTACAGATAATTCGGACATAACGTGGGGTAAACCTCGCAAAAGTGATCAGGCATTTTGGGCATTGGTACCATAAATTTTAGCGGCAACGCAACGATGCAATGCCCTTTTTCCTGAAAAAATGGTGTACCAAAACCGGGGATTGTGCTAGAAATGATCGATTTATTGCGGCTAAATTTCGCCGCTGCCAATTTACCCGCAACCTATACGAAGGAGCGTCAGTGGTGATGAAGCCGCAAAAACATCCCATATCCCATGCCCTCACCTCGTTTAATGGTGCCACCGAGCCGCTTGTTGCGGCGCCCGGTCGCCAGAGTGCAAAAATCCACCACCTGCCGGTGACTACCTGGAAGAATCTAGCCGGGCAGGCCAACAACCCCCTTGACCAGGCGATCACCAAGAGTCGCGATTTCTTTTTTCACGAGCAGCTGCCGGGCGGCTACTGGTGGGCCGAACTGGAATCCAACGTCACCATTACGGCCGAGTACATCATGTTGTTTCACTTTCTCGGCATGGTGGATAAGCAAAAAGAACGGAAGATGGCCAACTACCTCCTGCGCGAGCAGACCAAAGAGGGGTTTTGGGCGATCAATTTTGGCGGCTGCGGCGACCTGTCGACGACCATTGAGGCCTATTTTGCCCTGAAACTGGCCGGTTATGCCGCCGATCGTCCGGCGCTGGTCAAGGCGCGCGAATTCATTCTGGCCAAGGGGGGCATCCTCAAAAGCCGCGTTTTTACCAAGATTTTCCTCGCCCTGTTCGGCGAGTTCTCCTGGCTCGGCGTACCATCCATGCCGATTGAGTTGATGCTGCTCCCCAACTGGGCCTACTTCAATATGTATGAATTCTCCAGTTGGTCGCGGGCCACCATCATCCCGCTGTCCATCACCATGGCCCACCGGCCGGTGAAGAAACTGCCACCGTCGGCCCGGGTGCAGGAACTGTTCGTTCGCCCGCCGCGCCCCATCGATTACACCTTCACCAAGGAAGACGGCATCCTGACCTGGAAGAATATCTTTATCGGCATTGACCATATGCTGAAGGTCTACGAATCAAGCCCGATCCGCCCTGGCAAGAAAAAGGCGCTGGCCATGGCCGAGCAATGGACCCTGGAGCACCAGGAAGTCACTGGCGACTCAGGCGGCATTCAGCCGGCCATGCTCAATTCGGTCCTGGCCCTGCACTGCCTGGGCTACGCCAATGACCATCCGGCCGTGGCCAAGGGGTTGGAGGCGTTGGCTAATTTCAGCATTGAGAGTGATGACTGCCTGGTGCTGCAATCCTGCGTGTCACCGGTCTGGGACACCGCCCTGGCCCTTAAGGCGCTGGTGGATGCAGACGTCCCCACTGATCATCCGGCCCTGGTCAAAGCCGGACAGTGGCTACTGGACCGGGAAGTGCGCATCGGCGGTGACTGGAAGATCAAGAGTCCGGAACTGGAGCCGGGGGGCTGGGCGTTCGAGTTCCTCAACGACTGGTATCCTGACGTGGACGATTCCGGCTTTGTGATGATGGCCATCAAAGACATCCAGGTTAAGAATACCAAGGCCAAGGATGACGCCATTCGCCGCGGCATTGCCTGGTGCCTCGGCATGCAGAGTAAAAACGGCGGCTGGGGCGCCTTTGACAAGGACAACACCAAGCACCTGCTGAACAAGATCCCGTTCGCCGACCTTGAGGCGCTCATCGATCCGCCGACTGCCGACCTTACCGGCCGGATGATGGAACTGATGGGGACCTTCGACTATCCAAAGGATCATCCTACTGCCATCCGGGCGCTCAACTTTCTCAAACAGGAACAGGAGCCGGAAGGTTGCTGGTGGGGCCGTTGGGGGGTTAACTACATCTATGGCACCTGGTCGGTACTCTGCGGCCTTGATGCCTTTGGCGAAGATTACAATCAGCCCTATATCCGCAAGGCAGTCAACTGGGTGAAGTCGAAACAGAACCTGGACGGCGGCTGGGGCGAAACCTGCGAATCGTACCATGATCGCACCCTGATGGGGGTTGGTGAAAGCACTGCCTCGCAAACGTCCTGGGCACTGTTAGCGCTGATGGCCGGTGGCGAAGTCCATTCCACTGCCGTGGCCAAGGGGATTCAGTATCTGTTGGCTACCCAGAAGGCAGACGGGACCTGGGACGAGCAGCAGTTTACCGGTACCGGCTTCCCCAAGTATTTCATGATCAAGTACCATATCTACCGGAACTGCTTCCCGTTGACCGCCATGGGAACCTACCGCCGGCTGCTCAAGGAGCAACCGCAGGGGTAAGCCGTTTACGTATAACCAGTAACGGTAGGGGCGGAGGCTATCCGCCCCTACACGCATTTTAGCAGCTGAATTTCCCCACGCTTTTCCGCAGCGGGGAATTACGCGGGCTGATGTAACTTGCATACCAGGACTAGGGATTTATGAAGGCATTTGTTACCGGCGCCACCGGCTTTCTCGGCGCCAGCATCGTCAGAGAGCTAATCAAGGATGGTCACACCGTTACCGTGCTGGCCCGTCCCGATGCTGATCGCCGCAATCTTGCCGGACTGAACATTACCGTTCGCGAAGGTGAACTTAGGGACCGCAGTTCACTGGCACAAGCCATGACCGGTTGCGACACCCTGTTCCATGCCGCAGCCGACTACCGCCTCTGGACCCGCGACCCGGCAAGCATGTATGAAAGCAATGTCAACGGCACCCGCAATATTCTGGCGACAGCCCAACAGCTCCGTTTTGCGCGCATCGTCTACACCAGCAGTGTCGGCACCCTGGGGAACCCGGGCGATGGCACGCCGGGGTGCGAAGATACCCCGGTGGTCCTGGCTGACATGGTGGGAGATTATAAAAAGAGCAAGTTTCTGGCCGAACGAGTGGCGGAAGAATTCATTGCCCTAGGGGCACCGGTGACGATCGTCAACCCGTCAACCCCAGTTGGCCCGCACGACATCAAGCCGACCCCTACCGGCAAGATCATCGTCGACTTTCTCAATCGCAAAATGCCGGCATACCTGGATACGGGACTGAATTTGATCGATGTTGAGGATTGCGCCCGGGGACACCTGCTGGCGGCAACCAAGGGACGAATCGGCGAGAAGTACATCCTGGGGGGGACCGACCTCACCCTGCGGGAGATCTTTGGCCTGCTGGCGGAGATCTCTGGCCTGGCCGCCCCCATGGTACGGCTGCCCTACACCCCGATTCTTTGGGCCGCCTATCTGAACACTGCGCTATCACGCCTGACCGGCCGGGAGCCACTGATTCCGCTGGCCGGGGTGCAGATGGCCAAGAAATTCATGTATTTTGACGGCAGCAAGGCACAACAGGAGTTGGGACTTCCCCAACGACCGGCAATAGAGGCATTGCAGCGCGCTGTGGACTGGTTCAAAGAGCATGACTATGTCCGCTAGCAAGGAGGCAATCAATATGTATCCAGTGCTTGAAACCATAAACAGCCCGGCTGATCTGAAGAATCTTTCCCCGGATGACCTGCTCCGCCTGGCCGATGAAGTGCGGCAGTTCCTGCTGGCGACCGTTTCCACCACTGGCGGTCACCTGGCGTCCAACCTTGGCTGTGTCGAACTGACCCTGGCCCTGCATTTCTGTTTCGACTCTCCCAGCGACCGGATGATCTGGGACGTGGGGCACCAGGCCTACACCCACAAGATCATTACCGGCCGGCGGGATCAGTTCCATACCCAACGCCAGTACAAGGGGCTGTCCGGTTTTCCCAAGCGGGCGGAATCGGCCCACGATGCCTTTGACACCGGCCACTCCTCCACCTCCATCTCGGCCGGTCTCGGCATTGCCGTGGCCCTGGAACAGCTGGGCAAGAACAATCGGGCAATCGCCATTATCGGTGACGGTTCCCTCACTGGCGGCATCGCCTTCGAGGCGCTGAACCAGGCTGGCCATCTAAAGAAAAATCTGGTGGTGGTGCTGAACGACAATGAGATGTCCATCTCCAAGAACGTCGGCGCCCTCTCCACCTTCATCTCCCGCAAGCTGACCGGCAATTACTACCGCGGCCTGAAAAAAGAGGTCCAGGGGCTGCTGACCAGCATCCCGGCCATTGGTGGCAACATCCTGAACTTCGCCCGTCGCGCTGAGCACTCCCTCAAGGGCTTTCTCACCCCCGGCACCCTGTTCGAGGCCCTCGGCTTCGACTATATCGGCCCGGTGCAGGGGCACGACCTGCCGCAATTGATCGAGATTTTCAGCAACGTCCGCGACATGGAAGGCCCGGTGCTGGTCCATGTAATAACCAAGAAGGGGAAGGGCTACGAGCCGGCCGAAACCACCCCGGACCAGTTCCACGGCGTTGGTCCCTTAGACCTGGCCACCGGCAAAGTCAAGGCGGGCAAGCCGGGCGCAGACAGCTATACCGGCGTTTTTGGTGACATCCTGGTGCAGTTGGCCGAAGAAGATCAAAAAATCGTCGCCATTACGGCGGCCATGCCTGACGGCACCGGCCTGACCAAGTTTGCCAAGGCCTTCCCGGACCGCTTCTTTGATGTAGGGATTGCCGAGCAGCATGGCCTCACCTTTGCCGCCGGCCTGGCGGTGGAGGGGCTGAAGCCGGTGGCGGCCATCTATTCATCCTTCACCCAGCGGGCCTATGACCAGATTTTCCATGACATCTGCCTGCAGAAACTGCCAGTGACCCTGGCCATGGACCGGGCCGGACTGGTGGGCGAAGATGGCCCGACCCACCATGGCGTTTTCGACCTTTCCTTTATTCGCCACCTGCCGGAAATCACCCTGATGGCCCCGAAGGATGAAAACGAACTGCGGCACATGCTGAAGACCGCCATCAACCTGGGCCGGCCAGTGGCCATGCGCTACCCGCGTGGCGCCGGCTATGGCGTGACGCTGGATCAGGATATCGCCGCCCTGCCGATCGGCCAGGGAGAAATTCTGCTGGAGGGAGCTGACGTCACCATCGTCGCCATCGGCGCCACTGTTTATCCGGCGCTGGCAGCCGCAAAAACACTGGCCGACCAGGGGATCTCCGCCGGGGTAATCAATGCCCGCTTCGTCAAGCCGCTGGATGCGGCACTGATCCTTGATCAGGCGCAACGGACCGGCTTCATTGTCACTGTGGAAGAGAACGCCCTGATGGGCGGTTTCGGCAGCGCCGTCCTGGAAGTGCTCGCCGATGCCGGACGGTGCGACATCCGGGTCAAGCGGCTCGGCATTCCGGACCACTTCATCGAGCAAGGCTCCCAGGCGCAACTGCGGGCCGACGTCGGTATTGATGCCGCCGGCATTGCCCAATCGGTAACCGAATTCCTGCGGCAACCGGTACGGACCCCACTGTTGGCACGGGTCAAATAAACCGTAGGGGCGATCCTTGTGATCGCCCATTTATCGAGCGAATACAAGATTCGCCCCTACACCTAACCAAAAGGACTTTAAATTACATGCGTTTTCCATGGCGTCTCAATTATGATCTGATCAAATACATTATGAAGAACGGCCTCAACAGGGTGCCCCGCTACCCGCTGGTGCTGATGCTGGAACCGACCCACCTCTGCAACCTGGCCTGCTCCGGCTGCGGCCGGATTCGTGAATATGCCGACACCATCCAGGAAATGATGAGTCTCGAAGAGTGCCTCCACTCCGTGGATGAATGCCCGGCGCCAATCGTCACCATTACTGGCGGCGAACCGTTCCTCTATCCCCATATCAACGATCTGGTGGACGGCGTACTTAAGCGGGGGAAACATATCCAGTTCTGTACCAACGGCCTGTTGCTGGAAAAAGCCTTGGAACAGATGCAACCACACCCCAATTTCACCTTCAACGTGCATATGGACGGCCTGGAAGAGACCCACGATCGGCTGCTGGAGCGGAAAGGGACCTACAAGATCGCCATTGAAGGGATTAAACAGGCCAAAGCCAAGGGCTTCCGGGTCTGCACCAACACCACCATTTTCAAGGACACGGATATGGTGGAGATGGAGATGCTCTTCGCCCAACTGACCGAACTGGGAGTGGATGGCCTACTGGCTGCACCCGGCTTCGATTATGAAGCGGTAGGTGAAGACCTGTTCCTGGTGCGGCGCGAGATCGAGAAGAAGTTTGCCTATGTCTACGAAATGAGCAAGCGCTTCCGCTTCTGGTCCACCCCCATGTACCTCCGTTTCCTCAAAGGGGAAAAACAGCTGCAGTGCACCCCCTGGGGCAACCCGACCCGCAACCCGCGCGGCTGGAAAGCACCCTGCTACCTGATTACCGATGCCCACTACCCGACCTTCCAGGAGATGATGGATAAAACCGACTGGAACAAGTACGGCGTCGGCCGTGACGAACGCTGCGCCCAGTGCATGATGCACTGCGGCTTCGAACCGACCGTGGTTAACGAAATCGGCAAGAGCTGGAAGGACATCTGGGAGATGTTTGTCTGGAACTTAACTTAGCTTTTTCGAATGGTTTTTAAGGATAGCTTTATGATTGCCCTAGCTGATGAAGTAGAGCGGTTGTTGACCAGCACTCCGGCTAAGATAATTCAATTCCCAACTGCACAGGGGCAATAAATCGACGAAGTGAATACGAAGCAATATAGGGCCGCTTGACATTATACCGCCCGGAGGTATATTTTAATCTTGGCATGGACGGTTACACTACACCGCAAAGCTGACAAAGCATTGGCAAGTATCCCCGTAGCTGTTCAAAAGCACTTCTTTCGATTAGTCTTTGAAATTGAGCTTATGGGGCCGGTACGGGGCAACTGGGACAATTACGGCAAGTTGACCGGGAACAAACACCATTGCCACCTTAAAAAGGGCCGTCCAACGTATGTTGCCGTATGGGCTGAGGACAAAGAGAATATCACCGTGGAGGTTGTATATGTTGGCACGCACGAAAACGCGCCCTACTGATAAAGATTATACGAGGCTTGTGCTTAATGTTCCGAAAGCCCTTGCACCATCTATCCGAGAGTATGCCGACAACCTGATAAAGCAGGAATCAGGCGAACCAATCCCCTGGCGGGAATCATTCAATAATCACTTCACGAATGAAACTGTTCAAGGCGTCTGTCTTAATTCGGCACGTACCGCAAAGGGATTAACGCAGTCACAACTTGCCGAGCTGACAGAAATCCCCCAACGACATATCAGCGAGATGGAGCGGGGCAAGCGCGGCATAGGTAAAGACAGGGCGTTACGGCTGGCAAAAGCACTTGATACTGATTACCGAGTGTTACTATAAATGCTACCCGAATACATTGAGTATTGAAAAACGGCTGGATTTATTCCTGACCGTACCTATATCGTACCTTCTTGACAATCTCTACGTGTAACTATCCAGCATTAAACACTTTACTCAACAAGAGAGCTGTTTGTCTGGAACCTGACCTGAACCTTTGTGCCAATGAGATGTATGTACAGGATCGCCGCAAACGAGGTGCACTGAATGGGGCTAAGCCTATTTTCTAAACGACGCCTGATCCTCGGCGGGGCCATCATCCTGGGGCTGGCTTTTTTGGGAACAGGCAGGCTCCGTGGCACAAGCGTTGACGCCATTCAGGTGAAACGGTCTGATCTGCTGCAGACCGTAGTTACCACCGGCCGGGTAACTTCCCTGGCCAAGGTGGATCTGGCCAGCCAGATTCTTGGTGCGGTTGCCGCCGTAAGGGTGGATGCCGGTGACCGGGTTAATGCCGGTGACGTGCTGATCCAGTTACGGGATGACGAGGCACGGGCCGCACTTGAACAGGCCCGGGCAACCGTGCGCGAACTGGCAGAACGACTGAAACAGATCGGCGCAGTGGACAGCCAGGTCAGTCAGCAGAAACTGGTCGAAGCCGAGACCAGCTGGCACCACGCCCAGAGGACATACGACCGGGTAAAGACATTGCACGATGGCGGGATCACCAGTCGCGCCGAACTGGATGAAGCCATCCGGGTGCGCGATCTGACCGCCAGTACCGTGGAACGGGAACGACTGCTGCGCACCAACAGCAAACCGCAGGGGAGTGACATCAAGCTGGCTGAAGCCCGGCTGGGGCAGGCCCGGGCCGCAGTGGACGTGGCCCGGGAGCGGCTGGAGCGGACGGTTATCAGATCTCCCGGCGCGGGGACGGTAATTTTACGGAGCGTGGAAGTCGGCGACATCGTCCAACCAGGCTCCACCCTGCTGGTACTGTCCCGCGATGGCCGCACCCAGATTACGGCCCAGGTTGATGAAAAGAATCTTGGCATGCTGCGGGTCGGACAAAACGCCGTTGCCTCAGCCGATGCCTACCCGGACAAGACTTTCCCCGCCAAACTTGCCACTGTCGTGCCGGCCGTCGATCCACTGCGGGGGACCGTGGATGTCCGCTGTGACGTCAGCGAGCCGCCAAGCTATCTGGTGCCGGACATGACGATCTCGCTGGAGATTGCTGTCGCCCGCCATGCCCAGGTGCTGACCGTGGCAACGGAGGCGGTGCATGATCTGGCAACAACACCATGGGTGCTGGTCGCCCGCAATGGACGAGCCACGCGTCAGAATGTCAAACTCGGCATCCACGGCAGTGGCGCCTGCGAAGTAACCTCTGGCCTGCAGGAAGGGGATCTGGTGCTGGCTGCATCCAGCCCGCTGGCTGTTGGGGCCAGAATCAGGGCGCGGTCAGCAGACAACGGGAAACACCGTGCGCATTGAATGGCTGCTGGCGTTACGCTTTCTGAGAGAGGGGCGGGCGCAAACCTTCTTTATGGTGGGCGGCGTCGTCATGGGTGTCGGGGTGATCGTCTTCCTGACCTCCCTCATCACCGGCCTCCAGCGTAGCATTATTCAGAAAACCCTCGGCACCCAGGCGCACCTGGTCATGCGGCCGCCGGATGATGAAGCGCGACGGATCATCAAACCGGAACCTTCGCTCGTTGTCTCCGCGCAGGTTGAACGACGCGCCCAACGACTCCGCTCCATTCTGCAATGGCAGCAGGTCATGCGAGTGCTGGAGCAGCGCCCCGACGTAACTGCAGTTTCCCCCCTGGTTTCCGGCTCATCCTTTGCCATCCGTGGCAATGCTACCAAGTCCGTCGCCCTGATGGGGATTGACCCGGAAAAATATACCCGTATTGTACCGATGCCCACCTTCATGAAAGAAGGAGAGTTCCGCATTGCAGCTAATGATGCGGCCATCGGTACTGACTTGGCCCGCGAACTGGGTGCGGCTATTGGAGATAAAATCCGCCTGCAGACCGCCGATAACCGAAGCGAAACCGTAACGGTGGTCGGTATTTTTGATGTCGGTATTCGTGACCTTAACCGGCGCTGGGTATTCGTTACCCTCCGCTCAGCCCAGAACCTGCTTGACCTGGTAGGCGGGGTGTCCAGTATTGACGTCACTGTGCGTGATCTGTTCAAGGCAGAAAGTGTCAGCGACCAGCTCGCTACCTTGACCGGCTTGACCGCCGAGAGTTGGATGAAGACCAATGCCCAGTTAATGGTCGGGTTACGCTCGCAGAGCGCCTCCAGTTATTTGATTCAGTTTTTCGTCATTGTGTCGGTGGCGTTTGGTATTGCCAGCGTGCTGGTGGTATCGGTGATCCAGAAATCACGGGAGGTCGGGATACTGCGGGCAATTGGCTGCTCGCGCAAGAGGATCCTCACCGTATTTCTGCTGCAGGGAGGGCTGATCGGGCTGGTCGGTTCACTGCTCGGCAGCGGCCTGGGCGCCATGCTGGTAACATTCTTCGCCAGCACGGCTAAAAATGCTGATGGGACCCCCGTCTTCCCGGTGGTCCTTGAACCGGGCATGTTCCTGATTGCCGCCGGGGTTGCGACCGTGACCGGCCTCCTGGCAGCAGTAGCACCGGCAATGCGGGCGGCAAAACTCGACCCGGTGGTGGCAATCCGCAATGCCTGAGGCGAGTGCATCATGACCGTTAGCAGCCCGATTATTCAGCTGACTGATGTCCGGAAGCAGTACGGGAGCGATGGCATCACCACCCAGGTGCTGCACGGCATCGACCTGACCCTGCGGATGGGCGAATTCACCGCCCTGGTCGGCCCCTCTGGTTCGGGGAAAAGTACCCTGCTGAATATCATTGGCCTGCTGGAACAGCCAACCAGCGGCCAGATCGTGGTGCAGGGGAAGGAAACAAGCCAACTCCCGGAAGAAGAGATAACCCGGTTACGCGGGCGAAGCATTGGCTTCGTCTTCCAATTTCACCACCTGATTCCGTCCTTTACTGCGCTGGAAAACGTGATGATGCCGCTGATGCTTGAACAGGGGCGCCCCACCCCGAGCCAGCGTGAGCGCGGCATCCACTTACTGGAGCGGGTCGGACTGGCGGACCGGCTGCATTACAAACCGACCAAACTTTCCGGCGGCCAGCAACAACGGGTGGCCATTGCCCGGGCACTGGCGGCCAACCCACCGCTGATTCTGGCAGATGAACCGACCGGCAACCTTGATACGGTGGCGGCCGATGAGATTTTCCGACTCCTGCGGGAGGTAAATGGGGAATCAGGGACAACCTTCCTGATTGTTACCCATGATCCCCGCCTGGCACAGCGATGTTCCGGCATTATTGAACTGGTCGACGGGCGGATTATTGAGCAGCCGTAGAGCTGTGGTCGGGATGGGATTTGCGCCCACAGCAGATAAAATGAACCGTTGCAGCCGTACCTGATTTTGTGCGATAACTATTTGATTTCAGCCAACTACCTGGAGTTTCCCGTGCGCGACACGTTTCTGCCATTTTCCACCCCAACCATTGAGGATGCCGAGATTAATGAGGTGGTCGACTCACTCAGATCGGGTTGGATCACCACCGGCCCCAAGGTGAAGCGCTTCGAGGAGGCCTTTGCCGCCTATGTCGGTAGCCCCTATGCCATTCCACTCAGCTCTGCCACCGCCGGACTGCACCTGACCCTGCTGGCACTGAAGCTGCGGGAGGGGGACGAGATCATCACCACGCCGATGACCTTCGCCTCCACCCTGAGCATTCCGATCCTTTGCGGTCTGAAACCGGTGCTGGTGGACATTGAGCCGGGCACACTCAATCTGGATGTATCGCAGCTGCGCGCCCGGATTACCCCGCGCACAAAAGCAATTATTCCGGTGCATTTTGCCGGGCAGTCCTGCGATCTTGATCCGATTCTGGCCCTGGCGAAAGAATTCAACCTGACGGTCATCGAAGATGCGGCCCACGCCGCCGGCACCGAGTATAAAGGGCTGCGAATCGGTTCGTTGGAAAGCATTTCCATCTTCTCGTTCCACCCCAACAAGAACCTGACCACCGGCGAAGGGGGCATGGTCTGTACCCGCGATGAAAACCTGGCCGAAGAGATCTCTCTGCTCAAGTTTCACGGCATGAGCCGCGAAGCCTGGAAGCGCTTTGCCGCCAGCGGCACCCCCAACTACGACATTGTCCTGCCCGGCTTCAAGTACAACATGATGGATATTCAGGCCGCCATTGGCATCCACCAACTGCCGAAACTGGATGGCTTCATTGACCGACGGACCACGATCGCCGAGTTCTATAACCGGGAGTTTGCCGACGTCCCGGAGCTGGCGCTACCGACCTACGCCCACTATGCCCAGCGCCATGCCTGGCACCTTTATACGCCGTTGGTGCGGATTGAACAGCTGGCCATTGACCGGGATCAGTTCATGGCCGAGCTGAAGACCCACAACATTGGTAGTGGCCTCCATTACAAGGCGATCCACCACCATGCCTGGTACCGGGAGAACCTCCCGCAGCCAGCCGGAGCATTACCCAACGCCGACTATGCCTCGGACCGGATTCTGTCCCTGCCGCTCTTTCCGAAAATGACTGATGACGATGCCAGGGACGTAGTGGCTGCGGTTAAAGCCGTGATTGCCGCCAACAGGAAATGACCATGGACAAACCTTATATCTCCATCATCATCCCGGTCTACAACGAGGAGGGCAACCTGCCGAACCTGATGGGCCGCCTCTATCCGGTGATGCAGCAGCTGGCCAAGCCGTTCGAAATCATCTTCACCGATGACGGCAGCCGTGACCGCTCCCTGGAAATGCTCAAGGTAATGGCCGTTACCTATCCGGAAGTGCGAGTCGTGGAGTTCAACGGCAATTTCGGCCAACACATGGCGATCATGGCCGCGTTTGAAGTGAGCCGCGGCGAGATCATGATCACCCTGGATGCCGACCTGCAGAACCCGCCGGAAGAGATCCCCAAGCTGGTGGCCGAGGTAGAAAAGGGGCACGACGTGGTGGGGAGTATCCGCCAGAAACGGCAGGACACCTTTTTCCGCAAAACCGCCTCGATGATGGTCAACATCGTGACCCGCAAAATGACCGGCATGAAGATGAGCGACTATGGCTGCATGCTCCGGGCCTATCACCGCAACGTCATCGACAACATTAACCGCTGCCAGGAAGCCTCCACCTTTATCCCGGCTCTGGCCCAGACCTTTGCCGCCAGTCCGTCCGAAGTGGGAGTCGCCCATGCCGAGCGGACGGAGGGAGAAAGCAAATACTCCCTCTACAAACTGATCCGGCTGAACTTCGACCTGATGACCGGCTTTTCGGTGGTGCCGCTGCAGCTCTTTGCCCTGATGGGGATTCTTACCTCCCTGTTCAGCGTGGCCTTTGCTATTTTCCTGCTGGTCCGCCGCTTCATTGTTGGCGCCGAAGTAGAAGGGGTCTTCACCCTCTTTGCCATCCTCTTCTTCTTCATCGGTATCACCATCTTCGGCATCGGCATTGTCGGCGAGTACGTGGGGCGGATCTATCAGGAAGTACGCAGAAGGCCCCGCTATGTCGTGCGGAAGGTGCATGGCAGCGAGTAACAACAAATGTTTTTTCGAGGTTAGACTTTGACTGGAAACAATAAAATTGTCGTCTGTGCTTATCATAATGTGGGTTTCGCCTGCCTGGAGGAACTGCTCCGCCAGGGAGCTGATATCCGGCTGATCTTTACCCACGAGGATTCACCGACGGAAGAGATCTGGTTCAAATCGGTGCGGGAACTGTCAACAGCCCATGGCATCCCGTTCATCACCAGCGACATCAACCTGCCAGAGAACCAGGTGCGAGTCGCCGAAATCGATCCGGACTTCCTGCTCTCCTTTTACTACCGGAACATGATCAAGCCGGCGGTGCTGGAGTTGGCCACTCGTGGCGCTCTCAACCTGCACGGCTCATACCTGCCCAAGTACCGGGGGCGGGTACCGGTTAACTGGGCAGTGATCAATGGCGAGACCGAAACCGGCGCTACCCTGCATTACATGGTAGAAAAACCGGATGCTGGCGACATTGTCGACCAGGAAAAGGTGGCTATTGCTTTTACCGATACTGCCTTTGACGTCTTCAACAAACTGACGAGTACCGCTGTTACGGTTATTGGCCGGGCCTGGCCCAAGCTCGTTGCCGGCACCGCCCCGCGCATGCCGATGGATATTGCCCAAGGAAACTACTGCAGCGGCCGCAAGCCGGCGGATGGCCAGATCAATTGGACGCAAAGTGCAGTGCAGATCTACAACCTGATTCGCGGCGTCACCCACCCCTACCCCGGCGCCTTTACCCATCTCGATGACCAGCAGGTCATCATCTGGAGCGCCTGGCCCGTTGCGGGGAGCGGGAAGCCGGGCCAAGTGGTCAGCACCACTCCATTACTGGTAGGTACCGGCGATGGACTACTGGAGATCAAGAGTCTGCAACCAGCAGGTGAAGACGAAAGCACCGCCACCGCAATTATTCAGAAGAGAAGCTTGGCCGAAACCAGGTTCAAATAGATTCAACCTACCGGCTTCGATAAAGGCGCCATATGCTAGGCGCCCAAGGAGCGGGGTGCGAGGCGTAGCAACGCTACGTTGAGTGCCACGCGACGCCGGGCAACAACGCAGATGGCCCTTTAGCGGAGCCGTAATAAGGAGACATATCCATGAAAGTACTCATACTGGGCGTCAACGGTTTCATTGGCAACGCCTTAACCAAACGCATCCTCGCCACCACCGACTGGGAAGTCTACGGCCTCGACATGGCCTGCGACAAACTGGAGCATTCCATGGGCGATCCCCGCTTCCATTTCCTGGAAGGGGACATCACCATTAACAAGGAGTGGATCGAGTACAACATCAAGAAGTGCGACGTGGTCCTGCCGTTGGTGGCCATTGCCACCCCGGTCACCTATGTCAAGGATCCGCTACGGGTCTTCGAACTGGACTTCGAGGAAAACCTGAAGATCGTCCGCCAGTGCGCCAAATACAACAAGCGGGTCATCTTCCCCTCCACCTCCGAAGTCTATGGCATGAGCCCGGACCGGGAGTTTGACGAAGAGAACTCGCCGCTGATGCTCGGCCCGATCAACAAGGAGCGCTGGATCTACTCCTGCGCCAAGCAGATGCTGGATCGGGTTATCTACGCCTATGGCAACCACGAAGGTTTAAGCTACACCCTGTTCCGCCCCTTTAACTGGATCGGTCCGAAACTGGATTCCATCTCGACCGCCAAGGAAGGGAGTTCGCGGGTCCTCACCCAATTTCTCTACAACATTCTGGCTGGCGAGCCGATACAGCTGGTGGACGGCGGCAATCAGCGCCGCTCCTTCACCTTTGTCGAGGACGGCATCAGCTGCCTGATGAAGATCATCGAAAATAAAGATGGCTGTGCCGACGGAGGGATTTTCAACATCGGCAACCCCACCAACGACCTGTCGGTGAAAGAATTGGCGCTGAAGCTGATCGAAATGGTCAAGCAGTATCCTGACTATCGGGAAAAGGCGGAAAACTGCCAGATCATCGAAGTCACTTCCGGGGAATTCTACGGCAAAGGGTATCAGGACATGCTGACCCGGGTCCCGTCAGTCAAGAATGCCAAGGAACGCCTCGGTTGGGAACCGACCACCACCGTTGAAGAGGCACTGAAACATACCCTTGATTTTTACCTGATCGAGGACCGGGAAAAGATCCAACACCTGCTGTAATACCAGTTTCAGATCAAGGATGATATCAAGGCGGCGAGGATTGAGGCCGCGAGGCTTACATGAAGTACGTCGAGCTGCCGAAGACGAGCCAACGATAGAATAGGGCCTTGATCTGGAATTGGAATAAGAGGAGATCGCCATGAAACGGTATGCGTTCACCCTGGCCCTGCTCCTGGCTATAGCGACCATCGCGGTGCCAACAGCTCAGGCTGAAGATGAAATCGCTCCAGGGATCAGCCACTATCTGTCGGTAGCATTTGGCAGTTACCTGCCGACCTACCGCTCATCGTCGCAAGGAACCGGGATTCAAGCCGGATATGGGATTGTACCGTTCCCAAACCTGGCACTTGAAACAAATGCCGGCTACATGCAACAGCCAGAGCATGACTCACTTTTCATGGTAGTCTCCCTGACCGAAACCGCCAAGGCGATCTATCCATTCGGCCTGGGCAACATCTATGCTTTGGCAGGAGGTGGGTTCTATTACACGGCTTACCATTTCAATGGTGATCATGCCAGTCAGAGTCCCTCGGAAGACGATGACACATCCCTGGGCTATTTTTACGGCGCCGGGGCTGATATCTATATCAGGAGTGCCGTGACCTTTGGCCTCGAGTTTAAATGGCTCAACCTGAAATCCTCATATGGCAAACTGCGCAATACCGTCCTGAACGATTTTGCCGACCACGACTACACCGGTGCCCTGATCATGGGTAAACTGGCCTTTAATTTCTAGAATCACCCACTATGACCCAATCCTACATTGCTCTAAAAATTGACGTCGACACCTTTATCGGCACCCGCGACGGGGTACCGGGTCTGCTGGCGACGTTGAATCGCTTCGACATCAGGGCGACTTTTTATTTTTCGCTTGGCCCGGACAACTCCGGCAAGGCTATCCGCCGCATCTTCACCAAAAAAGGGTTCCTGATGAAGATGCTCCGCACCCGGGCACCGTCCATCTATGGCCCCAAAACACTCCTCTATGGCACCCTGCTCCCGGCACCGATGATCGGGACCAAACTGGCCTCAACCATCAAGAGCGTGGCCACTGCCGGCCACGAAGTAGGCGTCCACTGCTGGGACCATGTGAAATGGCACGACCTGCTTCCCTGGTTCCCCAAGCCGGTGACGGCCATGGAGTTGGGCAAGGCCAGCGCGACCTTTGAAGATATCTTCGGTCGCCGCACCCGGACCACCGCCGCACCGGGCTGGACGGTTTCTGTCGATTCACTGGAAGTGCAGGATGCCATGGGACTGGACTATTGCAGCGATGCCCGGGGCACTGCCCCCTTTTATCCGGTGATGAATGGTCGTCGTTTCAGCACCCTGCAGGTACCAACCACCTGGCCGACCATGGATGAACTGCTGGGCGAAAATGGCATCACCATCACCACCATCAATGACCAGTATCTCAACTGCCTGCGGCCAGGCCTGAATGTACATACCATTCATGCCGAACTGGAGGGGAGGGCCATGCGGGAAACCTTTATCGACCTGCTGGAGCGCCTGACCGCGCGCGGGGTTAACTTCATCACCCTGGGTGAGGCAGCGGCCATGGCCAAACGGAACGACCCACCGAAGCACGAGCTTATTATTGGCGAAATTCCGGGCCGCGCCGGCACCGTGGCCTGCCAGGGACCGCGATCATGACTGGACCGGCTCTAACTACCAGCGACCCGCATTCGTTGATCCCCAGTTCCGATATCGTCCGTTACTTTCAGCTCAACCGCCGTGATCTGGTCTACCTCAAATTTATCCAGGAAGCCTACGAAGGGCTGTCGTTCATGAGCACTGCCGACCAAAAAGCCTGCATCGTCAGGATCTGCTACCAACAGACTGTGGCCCCCGACATGGCAGGATTCCTGACCGCCCTGGCAACGGAAATCAGCCTGACCGAAGTTGCTGCACCACCATTGGAGAACTGACCATGCTTGATACTCTCGACCTTGATGCAATCTTCCGCCGGGCACTGGCTAATGGCGGCGATTTCGCTGATCTCTATTACGAAGAGGGAAGCTTCACCTCGGTCGTTGCCGAAGATGGCCGGATCGAACGGGTACTGACCGGCACCGATCGCGGCGTTGGCCTGCGGGTGGTGGCGAATCTGCGCACAGCCTACGCCTACACCAACGACCTCAGTCAGGCAGCGCTGCTGGCCCTGGCTGAGACGGTCAGCCAGGCGGTGCAAAACGGCCATCAGACAATCATTGCCCCACGCCAAAAAGTTATCAGCACCGGCTACCCGGTGATCACCCAACCACTGGCCGTGCCACTGGAAGACAAGGTCGCCCTGGTCCGCCGCGCCGACCAGCATGCCCGGAGCCTTGATCCCCGCATCAAACAGGTAATGGCGGTCTACCGCGACGCCTGCGGTTTCAGTCAATTAGCTGCCTCCAGCGGCGAATTTCGCGAATCACACCGCACCGGCACCCTGTTTCTGGTTCAGGCCGTAGCCAGTGACGGCACGGTCATTCAGACCGGTTACGAGCCAGTGGGTGAATTCCGCGGTTTTGAGCTGTTTGCCACCCATTCCCCGGAGTCAATTGCCGAAAAGGCTGGCAGGCGCGCCCTGCTGATGCTCGGTGCCCGCAAGGCACCGGGCGGCATGATGCCGGTGGTCCTCTCCTCCGAGGCGGGCGGCACCATGGTGCACGAGGCCATCGGCCATGGACTGGAAGCGGATCTGGCCCAGGCCGGCATGTCGGTCTACGCCGGTAAAATGGGGCAACAGGTCGCCTCCAAGCTGATCACCGTTATCGACGACGCCACCATCCCCCACGCCCGCGGTTCCTTTGCCTTTGACGACGAAGGTATCCCGGGACAAAAGACGGTGCTGGTGGAAAACGGTGTTCTCACCGGCTATCTCCACGACCGGATCAGCGCCCTGAAGGCCGGTACCGTCTCCACCGGCAACGGCCGCCGCGAATCCTACCAGGCCAAGCCGATTGTCAGGATGTCCAACACCCTGATCGCCCCGGGGACCAGCGTCCCGGCCGACATTATCCGCTCGGTACCTAATGGTCTGTTCGTCCGTAAAATGGGGGGCGGACAGGTAAACACCGTCACTGGCGACTTTGTCTTTGAAGTCTCCGAAGGCTACCTGATTGAGAATGGCGTAGTCGGCGAACCGGTCCGCGGGGCGACCCTTACCGGCAACGGGCCAGAGATTCTGCAGAAAATTTCTCAAGTCGGCACTGACCTTGGTTTCGGCATCGGCACCTGTGGCAAGGATGGCCAAGGCGTACCGGTGGCCGATGCGCAGCCGACCCTGCTGATTGACGAGATGACCGTTGGCGGTGGGGGGCTGTAGCTGAAGATAAAAAAAGAATTTAAGCGCGTATTAATACCGCCGAAAAGATACGTGAACAGATCCCACTAGCACCTAAAGGAACCACGATGAATTGCTGGGAATTCACCAAATGCGGACGTGAAGCAGGTGGCGAAAAGGTTGCCGGATACGGGGTTTGCCCTGCCTATCCGCTGCACGGCACCCATTGTGCCAAAATCAGCGGCACCCTCTGCAATGGCACGGTCCAGGGCTCTTTTGCCCTAAAGCTGGGGAACTGCTTGAAGTGCCAGTTCTTTATGTCTGCCAATTATGATGCAAAATGGCATCCCCCCTGCCCCGACAAACAGTGATACCCCCTCGTTGTGACAGTCATCCGCTTCCTGCTTCAAGCGCCAAATACTGCCATGACGCAATAAAGAACAGGACATCCCCATGCACGACGTAATTCTCCATGCCTTTGACTGGCCCTATCGCGAAATCAGCCGCCATGCCGCCCGGATTTCCGAGCTGGGCTATGGCGCCGTACTGCTGCCACCGCCGCTCTACAGCGACCCGGATGGCCCGGAATGGTGGCAACGGTACCAGCCCAAGGATTACCGACTGCTTCGCTCCCACCTGGGGCGCAAGACCGGTCTGCGCAGCACGATCAAGGCGCTGCACCGGCATGGCGTCAAGGTTTACGTGGATGTGGTCTTCAACCACATGGCCAATGAGAACCGGCCGGACCGGCTCAATTTCCCAGGCTTTGCGGAACTGGAGCGCTACAAACGTGAGCGGAAAGAATTTGCCCGCGATCGCTTGTATGGCAACCTGGACAATGGCCTCTTCTCGCCCCCGGACTTTCACACCAGCGGCAACATCCAGGATTGGTTGAACGAGTTCCAGTCCACTGAATTCTCCCTCTCCGGCCTGCCGGACCTGGAGCTGAACGAATGGGTGATCGAACAGCAGCAGACCTGCCTGCGAGCGCTGAACAACCTGGGAATTGACGGCTATCGGATCGACGCGGTCAAGCATCTGCCGGATGAACATCTCCGCCGGGTGTTTGCCACCGCTGACATGGCCGGTAAATACCTGTTCGGCGAAGCGCTGACCGCCAATGACCATGAGGAGCGGATTTTTCTCTGGCCGCTGCTGCAGGAAACCGCGTTGTCATTTTACGATTTCCCCCTGCACGAAACCCTGCGCCGGGTCTTTTCTCCGGGCGGGAGCATGCGCGAACTGACTGATCCCGCAACCAATGGTCAGGCACTCCCCTGGAACCGTGCCGTCACCGTTGCCGTCACCCACGACATCCCCAACAACGACGGTTTTCGCGGTCAATTGTTGGACCGGCATGATGAGTTCCTCGCCAAGGCCTATATCATGGGGCGCGACGGCGGCATCCCGCTGCTCTATTCCGACCATAACGAGAGTGCGGCAAAATACCCGGCAGACCGCGACCGCTGGGCCAATGCCTGGTGCCGTACCGACCTGACCGCAATGCTTACCTTCCATAACGCGGTCCATGGCCAGCCGCAACGGACCCTCTTCGAGACTGACGGCTTTCTCGTCTTCGCCCGCGGCAACCAGGGGATAGTGGCCATCAACAAGACCGATGCCTGGCAGAACCCAACCATCTGGACCTGGGGGTTGCACCAGGGAAACTATCGCTGTACTATCCACGATCAGACCATGCCAATAACCGGCAACAGTTGCACGGTTGCCATCCCTCCCCGCCAGGCCCAGCTCTGGCTCCACTGCGGATAACCGACAGCGGCCAGTTATCTGCGTCCGGAGGACACTGCCGGTGATCAGTATCGGCGACAAAGTTATTCGCGGGTTCAATCCACAAGCCATCGACATATATACCGGGCGCTGATCATCCGTTTGCTGCGGGAGGGGAGAATTGTCGTGAAACTGGGCACGGCGGAAAGCAGACGATCTAACAATACGCTCAAAAATCCAACGGACTTCTTGCTTCCTTGATCGTCCGGGCCGGCACGCAGTGGTTGTTCACTCCCGGCATGACAAAAAGCACAACATTGGAAGTAATGAATCAAAAAAGGCCTGGGTGGATGTGTGGGGAACTGCGGCTGGGAAACTCGTGTAAAGCAGAAGCAGTAGCAATCACGTAATATAGTCTTGTCACTATATAGCTTGCGGATTATTTTAACGGCAAGGGAATGAATAAAATATGGTGTGGAAAATTGCAACTGTCGAATATTTTGACAATTGGTTTCTGAGCTTGGACGCTTCGGAACAGCAAGATGTGTTGACTGCCATATTCGTTTTTGAGCAATACGGCCCGACATTGGGCAGGCCGCACGTTGATAGTCTCAAAGGAACTGACAAGGTAAAGAACCTGAAAGAACTCCGTGTGCAACACAAAGGCAAACCATACCGGGTATTTTTCGCCTTTGATCCTCTCCGTCAGGCAGTGATGCTGTGTGGCGGAGACAAAACCGTAAATAAGCAATTCTACGAAACCATGATCCCAATTGCAGAGCGTGAGTTTCTGAACTATCTGCAAGAACTGGAGTGAGTTATGGCAAAGCAACTTTCGGAATTAATAAAAAAAATAGACCCGACCGTTGTCGCAGCAGCACGTGCACAGGCGGATCAGGAAATTTTCGAACTTCGCCTTGCTCAATTACGACAAACGGTTGAGATGTCGCAACACGATCTGGCGGTAGCACTCGGAATATCGCAACCATCTGTCGCCAATCTAGAAAAACGCGGCCATGAAGTTAAAATTTCTTCTCTCAAACGGTACATCGAGGCACTGGGCGGTAAACTGTCTTTGGATGTGGAACTGGCTGATGGTCGTCACATCGGCATAAACGTCTAGTTTGCAGATGGGAAAGTCCGTTTACAAGGTCGAGAGTCAGCCTCATATAGCGAGGAAGACAATCGACCTTTTCGTTTCTGAAAGAAAATGTCCGACGAAGCGAGAAGCCTTATCATTAGCGGTCGTTGTCAAGGGAGTTGTCGCATTTTCTAAGCTGCCACCTTTGAGCATTCTCGATGATTATGATCTGCTTTTTGCGGATTGAGAGTCACAATTTTTACCTGTTCCCAATTCCGACAATTTCCTGACCATCGCTCAG
>JANOEC010000102.1:0-4231 GCA_031412995.1 Geobacteraceae bacterium | reverse complement strand
CTGAGCGATGGTCAGGAAATTGTCGGAATTGGGAACAGGTAAAAATTGTGACTCTCAATCCGCAAAAAGCAGATCATAATCATCGAGAATGCTCAAAGGTGGCAGCTTAGAAAATGCGACAACTCCCTTGACAACGACCGGATGGGATCGTCCACCAGCGTTTATCGATCTCGGCGGTTCGCATGCCGATAACTTCGCCTGGTCGTTGCGCTGTGACAAGGATCAGCTTCAAGGCCCGCTTGATTTCATCCGAAATGATGCCGGCATCAATATTTGCCCAGAGTGCCTTGATTTCTGCTTCGTTCAAGGTCCGCTCGCGGCTGTTGTTGGGAGCCAGCGCCTTGACGCCGGTGCAGGGGGTGTGCTGCAGGATGTCCCGCTCGACGGCAAAATTGAACATCTTGCGGACGATCTTCAGGGTCTGGTTCGACATAGCAGGGGAACCGCGCTCAACGATGCTCTCAAGAAGCAGTACAACGTCGCGCTTGCGGATATCCTCGGCCTTGCGGTCGCCCCAGATCTGCACAACCTCTTTGTTCAACAGGCGTTCATCGTTCTTCCAGGAATGCTTATTGACTTTGGCATGCTTCTTTATGTCCCGTAACGAACTCTCACCTTAAATAATAGTGCGCCATAAAAAAATCTCATAAAAAATCTTGACATTACTTCTTCATCGCTGGTAGTCTTGCTAAAGTTCTGGATTATAATTCAGAATAAACACACACACAGAAGAAATCAGGAGAAGTAAGCACATGGCAAACGGAACAGTAAAGTGGTTTAATGACAGCAAAGGGTTTGGTTTTCTTGAGCAGGAGAATGGCGAGGACGTATTTTGCCACTTTTCCGCTATCACTGGTGAAGGATTCAAAACCCTTGCTGAAGGTGATAGAGTGACGTTTGATATCGTCAAGGGGCCGAAAGGCCTTCAGGCAGCAAACGTAACCAGAGCTTAATCTGGCGCAGACAGAAAAAGGCCCCTGAGCAATCAGGGGCCTTTTTTTATGCCCATTTCGCAGCCCCTCCCTTTCAGCATTATCCGCAATACGTCAAATGCCTCATACCACAGTCGATTGCTGCAACATATGTAATCCCGATCGTGCTCTCCAAACCAGAAAAGTCCACGCACAAAAGCCCGGCAACCAAAGTGGCAAAGCTCTTCTGTGATGTATTTACGATATGACTACTTTTCCGGAAGTGGCGGCACTTCCTCCCGGGTTGCCTTGCGGAAGTCACGCAGGGCAGCCCCGATCGAGTGCCCGAGTTGCGGCAGCTTGCTCGGACCAGCCACGACCAGCAGAATTACGAGAATCACCATCAATTCAGGCATACCGAAACCAAACATCTATCCACCTCCAATGAGTAACCGGTTAGGCTGCCCCTTTGAGCAGCGGCTGAAGTGTTGGGTTCACTTTAGCGGCAACCGGGGTTCCGCTCGCCCGTAGTTCGTCAACGATACAATGGGCCACATCGCGTAAGCGCGATGCCAACATGGGCGAAAGCTCTACCCCAGGCTCCATGGAAACCGGGATGACCCCCAACAATGACACCTGCTGCGGGCTAAAACCACGCATTTCCGAGAGATGCAATACCTCCTGAATGCCAATCTGATGGGGTGAGAGCTTCAGGGGAATCCGGCCAAGCATGAAGTCGTCCTTTTCATACCTGAGCAGATCGCCAGGCGCCCCGGCAGCATCAACAACATCGACAATATAGATCCGTTCTGCTTCTTCCAGCTTATGGGTAACCATGATCCCCAAAGTACCAGCGTCCAGCAACTCAACCTCTTCGGGAAAATCGAAATACGATTCGAGATATTTCACGCAATGGACGCCGAACCCTTCATCGGACAGCAATAAATTACCCGCACCGAAAACTAATGTTTTCATCCTGTCTCCCGTTTTACAGCACCTTGACTTTGGTGATTTCTTTCCCTTCAGGATCAATGGTATGCACCGCACAGGCAATGCATGGATCAAAGGAATGGATGGTGCGCAGCACTTCCAGCGGCTTTTCTTCATTGGCAATGGGGTTGCCTACCAGGGAAGCTTCGTAGGGCCCGGCCACACCTTTTTCATCCCTCGGGGAAGCATTCCAGGTGGATGGCACAACGGCTTGGTAGTTCTTGATCTTGCCGTCATCAATCACCATCCAATGGGACAGGGAACCGCGCGGCGCTTCATGGAAACCGACCCCCTTGAACTGCCCCTTGGGAATAACCGTGTGATTGGCGTAGGTCTTGTCACCCTTGGCAACGTTTTCCACCAGTTTATCCAGATATTCCAGGGACACGTCAGCCACATACGCTGCCCGAATTGCCCGGGCGGCGATCCGCCCAAGAGTTGAGTGCAACACCTGTGGCCCAACTCCCAGCTTGCTGCAGACGCCATCCACCAGTTTTTTGATCGGAGCGTGACCACTGACATAGGCGGCCAGCACCTGGGCCGGTGGGCCAACCTGCATCGGCTTCCCTTCGAAACGGGGGGACTTGCACCAGGAATATTTACCCTCCGGTTGAAAGTCCGTGTACTCCGGCTTGGTTTCACCATCCCAGGGGTGGTGAGAAGCCGCACCTTCATACCAGGCATGGGCTACACCTTCACTGATATTATTAATCAGGTAGGGATCCGTGTGATTAACAATCGGTCTGAAGGTCTTCAGGTCAGCACCCATGATGGTACCGCCGGTGATGGCGAACTTGGTGTTTTTGGTATCTTCCGGGAACTCAGGGACCGCCAGATAGTTGGTCACCCCGGCGCCATACTTGAACCAGTCCTTGTAGGCGCTGGCCACGGCCAGTACGTCCGGCAGATAGACCTGCTTAACGAAATCGCGCGATTCCTCCATCAGGGACCGGAGGTGGGCAATCCGCTCGACATTGAAGGTTGCCAGGTTTTCCATGTTGACCGCCGTGGCCACGCCACCAACCACCAGATTCTGGATATGCGGGTTCTTGCCCCCAAGGATTGCCACGGCCGATGCGGCCTTACGCTGGTAATCAAGGGCTTTCAGGTAGTGGGAAACCGCAATCAGGTTGACTTCAGGCTCCAACCGCATGGCCGGATGGCCCCAGTAGCCGGACGCAAAGATGCCCAGTTTACCGGCATTGACAAAGCTCTGCAGTTTTTCCTTAACCGCCTTGAATTCTTTTTCGCTGTTTCCTGGCCACTCGGACATACTCTGGGCAATGATGGCGGCTTTTTTCGGATCGGCCTTGAGGGCTGAGACGATATCCACCCAATCCAGGGCCGAGAGGTGATAGAAGTGGACAATATGGTCCTGCACCGAGTGCTGGGCAATCATCATGTTACGGATGTACTGGGCGTTCAGCGGCACTTCGACATTCAGGGCGTTCTCAACTGCCCGGATGGAGGAAATGGCATGCACCGTGGTGCAAACGCCGCAAAAGCGCTGGACATAGGACCAAGCATCCTCTGGCGGCCGCCCCTTGAGGATGACTTCAATACCGCGCCACATCTGGGCTGAAGACCAGGCCTTGGTTACCTGGCCGCCACTGACTTCAACATCGATGCGCAGATGCCCTTCGATGCGGGTGATTGGATCAAGCGTAATTCTTTTCGACATAAGCTGTATTCCTCCAGAAGTTGTTTTATTCACTAAGTGCTTTTTCTTGCCACCTGTTACTTCCCAACAAAGACCCCGCCTGACAACTCAGATGCCGCAGCATGGCCATTTCCGCCCGCGTGCTTATTGGGATTTGGCAGGACCGGGAACACCTTGACCAGAACCTGATAACCAAGAATTTCCAGGGCAATGACCCCGACCGTAATCATCAATTCGGCAAAGGACGGGAAGTAATGCCAGCCCTGACCCGGATTGAAACCGATCAGATAAACGTTAAAGCGATAAAGGCCGCCACCCAGCACCATCATGGCAGCAGTAACAAACAGCCAGCGTGGTGAACGGCGCATCCGCGTGCTGAACAGCACCAGAGAACCGCCGGCAATAAGCAGGAATTCAATCATGAAGAAAATCGAGTAAAAATCAAACCTTACCGCATTCAGCAGCTGGCCACGATAAGCCAGGTCACCAACCCGTACCGAAAGCCAGATTACGGTCAGGTAGGGGATAATTTTAGCCAGACCGGCCAGCTCGTTCAGCTCTAGCGGCCGCTTGAAACAGGTCGATGAAATGATCGATTCCAAAATGACGATGGCGTAGCCGATATATACGCAGTTGATCAGGAAAAGCAGCGGCAGGAAACCGGTGTGCC
>JANOEC010000101.1:0-25654 GCA_031412995.1 Geobacteraceae bacterium | reverse complement strand
TTGTTAGCCATATGAAATAAACTATTGACAATAGCTGGTGTATATGATTAAAGACACAATTCCCTAAAAAGTTATTTTATCGCCATATACAGTGACAAGGAGAACGAATCATGAAACGTACATATCAACCAAGTAATATTTCGCGGAAAAGAACCCATGGGTTTTTAGTTCGCATGGCAACAAAAAACGGCCGTTTGGTAATCAAGCGTCGCCGTGCCAAAGGTCGTAAACGTCTCAGCGTTGGCGTTGCCAGCAAGTAAATCCAACGATTGTTCTTTCCCAAAAAATGTCCGTCTGCGACAACGCGCAGAGTTTGTTCGTTTGTCGCAGACGGGGGTAAAATTATCCTCCCGTTATTTTATCGTACTGATTGGGAATGAATTAGTAGCGGTCTCAAGGCTTGGGATTACGGTTAGCAAGAAGGTTGGCTGTGCTGTAGTCAGAAATCGAGTCAAACGTTTGCTACGTGAGCAATTGCGCCTACATCGTGAAATATGGCCCACGTCCGATTTCGTGGTAATAGCTCGTACTGCGGCAGCTAAAGCATCTTTTGATGAAATCACACGCGACATTTGTCGTCTGCTGCAACGGGTCATGAAAAGATGATAGCCCGTTTTTTTATCGTTTGTATTTTAGCCTATAAGTACTGCCTGTCGCCTTTATTGGGACAGGCTTGTCGATTTTATCCCACCTGTTCTTCCTATTCAATCGCTGTCTTGTCAAAATATGGTTTTTGGTACGGTTCATATTTAACTATCCGCCGTCTGTTGCGCTGTCATCCATGGCACTCGGGCGGGTATGATCCGATTCCTTGACTTAACCGGAGAAATCATGGAAAAACGAACACTTATCGCCATTGTCCTGAGTATTGTTGTGCTTTATGCATATTCTTTTCTAGTTCCCGCGACGAAGGAACAACCTAAACTCCCTGCGACAACGGTAGCACCTGTGGCTGAGCAGGGTGCAAAGGCACCAGTTGCTATAAGTGCTAATTTGCCGGATACGAAAATTGGCCTCACGGTGCCCGTTGGTATGTCCCGGACTGAATCCTTAGTGACGGTTGATACCGATTTATACACGGCACAATTTTCCACTATTGGTGGTGTCTTAAAGGACTTTAGGCTTAAGAAGTACCGTGAAAAGTCCGATGCCGGAAGTCCCGGGGTATCGGTTTTCAGTGCCGTCAGTCCTGAGCAAGTATCTTTGGCTACCGAAGGCAAGGAACTGGGTATTGATGCCAATTTAAAGTATTCGGTGGCAACAGAGAAGATGTCTGTATCTGGCGCGAACACCGCTCAGCTTGATTTTATGGGCGTTACTGCTAGTGGTCTCAGTATTCGCAAGACCTATCATTTTGTCGGCAATGATTATGCCTTTAATGTGAGTCATGCTCTTTCTAATGCCGCATCAACCAAAATAACTGGACCGCTCCAGCTATTGTTACGTAACAAGACCTTCCAGGACAAGGGCGATGGCCGTTATGAAGTTCAGGAGGCGGTTGTTTTTAGTGGTGGGAAGACAACGCATCTGGCGCAAAAGGATGCGGTAAAAGAAGCCAAGGCCTATGTTGCTGGTGCTCAGTGGACGACCTATGGCGACAAATACTTTATGTCGGCAGTGATTGCTCAAGATAAAACCAGTTTAGGCACCATCGAAATACGCGACTTGAATGGCATTATTACGAACCGAATCGGGATTGGGGCTGTTGCTCTCGAACCCGGGCAATCCGTAACTTTTACCGAGAAGTTGTTTATTGGCCCAAAGGATATTGACATACTTAAGGCGCAAGGAGGTCAGTTAGAGGAAGTCATCGATTTGGGGTGGTTTTCTGCCATTGCCAAGCCGTTTCTCTTCACGCTCAAGTTCTTTTATAAGTATGTTGGTAACTATGGTTTAGCCATTATCATTATTACAGTAATTTTAAAGGCGCTTTTTTATCCATTGACGCACAAGAGTTATAAGTCAATGAAAGGGATGCAGAAACTGCAGCCGCAAATGGAAAAGCTTAAGGAGAAACATAAGGGTGATCGTAACGCCCTTAATCAGGAAGTAATGAAGCTGTATCAGGAACACAAGGTTAATCCGCTTGGTGGCTGCTTGCCAATGGTCGTGCAAATTCCCGTATTTTTTGCGCTGTATAAGGCGCTGATGTTTTCCATTGAGTTGCGCCATGCCCCCTTTTACTTCTGGATTACTGACCTTTCTGCCAAGGATCCTTATTACGTTACGCCCTTAATTATGGGGGCTACCATGTTTATTCAGCAGAAAATGACACCGACGAGCATGGACCCCATGCAGGCTAAAATAATGTTGCTGATGCCGGTCATTTTCACGTTTATGTTTTTAAGCTTCCCGTCTGGATTGGTTCTTTACTGGTTGGTTAACAATGTTCTGTCCATTAGTCAGCAGTATTATATAAACAAATCTGTAGCTGTTTGATTAGCATTATGGCTGCGTATTTCCAGGACACTATAGCTGCTATCAGTACTCCGCTTGGTGAGGGAGGGATTGGCGTGGTCAGGCTGAGCGGGCCAGATGCAACAGGGCTGGCCGCGCTTATTTTTCAATCTAATCGCAACGGTGGCTTACCCAGCCACCGTTTTGTGTTTGGCGAGATCGTCGACCCACAGACGCGTGAGACCCTGGATGAAGTATTGGTCGTGGCGATGTTGGCACCGCATTCATATACCCGTGAAGACGTTGTTGAGATTCAGTGCCATGGTGGCTTTCTCATGGTGCAGCGAATCTTGGCATTGGTTTTAGCGTCAGGTGCACGTTTGGCGGAACCAGGAGAGTTTACCCGCCGGGCGTTTTTAAATGGCCGCATTGATCTGGTGCAAGCAGAAGCGGTCATTGATGTCATCAGGGCCAAAACCGATGCGTCACTTGCTTTGGCTCAACGACAGCGAGAAGGGGTGCTTTCCCGGCAGATGTTTGCTATTCGTGATGATTTGCGTCATGCCCTGGCGCTGACTGAAGCGTATATCGATTTTCCTGACGAAGAGCTGGATGGCGCGTCCCTTGCTGAGCTGTTTTCCCGGATAGACAATTCAATGGTAGCTGTCACTAGTCTGCTTGCGGGCTTTTCCGCTGGACGCGTTTTGCGTGAAGGTATTGCTGTTTCAATTGTTGGCCGGCCCAATGTCGGTAAATCCAGCTTGCTTAATGCTTTGCTTCAAGAAGCACGAGCCATTGTTACGAGTGTGCCCGGGACTACCCGTGATGTCATTGAAGAAGTACTTAATCTTTACGGGTTGCCGGTACGTCTGCTTGATACCGCTGGTATCCGTGACACCGAGGATCTGGTTGAGCGTGAGGGGATTAGGCGGTCGCTGGCAAAGATTGAAGAGAGTGACCTCGTTATATTTTTAGTTGATGGCTCAGCGCCCTTCACTGACGATGACGCGAAGGTACTGGCATCTCTCAATCAGTGCAACTACCTTCCGGTTGTCACCAAGGGCGATTTGCCTCGAGTCATTGAGCTCCCCCGTGCAGTCTCGGCCACGCCGATACAAGTATCGACGCGTACGGGAGATGGTCTGGAGGTTTTGCGGCGGACCATCTATGACCTGTTTCTTTCTGGTCAGGCACATGACTCGCGTGATCTGGCGGTGGTTTCGCATGCTCGTCACCGTGATGCCCTTGCTCGCTGCTTTGCAGCAATGTCGCTTGCTCGCCAGGGTGTTGATTCCCATTGCCAATTGGAGTTAGTGGCCGCAGATCTGCGGCAGTCGTTGCAGTTTCTGGGTGAGGTTACCGGAGAGACTGCTCCTGGTGAAGTCTTGGACCTGATTTTCAGTCGGTTCTGTATTGGTAAATAGCTGTCGTTCCACGTGGAACATATCTGGAGATACGCTTCTAGTGAGGCGTAACGGGTGATTCACATGTTGGTGCATGAAAAAAAATATGACGTGATTGTGGTTGGGGCGGGTCATGCTGGGTGTGAGGCGGCACTCGCTGCTGCGCGCATGGGGTGTCGGACGCTGATGCTGTCAATTAATCTGGATGCGATTGCCTTGATGTCGTGCAACCCGGCTATCGGTGGACTGGCAAAGGGTCATTTGGTTAAAGAGATTGATGCGCTTGGCGGTGAGATGGCAAAGAATATTGACGCCACCGGCATCCAGTTCCGCATCTTGAATACCCGGAAAGGGCCGGCAGTTCGCGCATCCCGTGCTCAGGCGGATAAGCAGCAGTATCGGTTGCGGATGAAGCGTGTTCTGGAACATCAAGCCAATCTTGATTTGAAGCAAGCAGAAGTAACGGGCCTGTTTGTAGCCGATGGAGCAGTGCAGGGAGTTGATACGCGACAAGGCGTCCGCTACCTGGGGAATACGGTGGTGATCACCACCGGGACGTTCCTGCGCGGGCTGATCCATATCGGCCTCACCAGCTACCCTGGTGGCCGTGCTGGTGATCTGCCGGCAATTGGTCTGTCCGATCATTTGCGCGATATGGGCTTTGCCGTCGGTCGCCTGAAAACCGGTACGCCAGCCAGGCTTGATGGGCGAACCATTGATTTTAGTCAGTTGGAGCCGCAATATGGGGATGACCCGGCCCAGCCTTTTTCCTTTGCTACCGATCGCATCGAACAGTCCCAGGTCCCCTGCTATATTGCCTATACGAATCCGCGGAGTCACGACATCATCCGTGGCGGCCTTGATCGGTCACCACTGTATGCCGGGGTTATCGAGGGTATTGGCCCCCGGTATTGCCCGTCCATCGAAGACAAGGTGGTTCGCTTCCCGGATAAAGACCGCCATCAGTCTTTTGTTGAGCCGGAGGGGCGAGATACGGTCGAATATTATCCTTCTGGGCTTTCAACCTCCCTGCCCATTGATGTGCAGTGGGCGTTTTATCGGTCGATGGCGGGTTTTGAGCAGGTAGAGATCATGCGCCCTGCCTATGCCATTGAGTATGACTATGTTGATCCGATTCAGTTGCGCGCTTCGCTGGAAACAAAGCTCATTTGCAATCTCTACCATGCGGGACAAATCAACGGCACCTCTGGCTATGAAGAAGCTGCAGCCCAAGGACTGATTGCCGGCATCAACGCTGCGCTGCGGGTGCAGAACCGGGAACCGCTGATCCTTGGCCGAGATGAAGCGTATATCGGGGTCATGATTGATGACCTGATAACCCTGGGCACTCGTGAACCGTACCGGATGTTTACCTCCCGAGCAGAGTATCGTTTGTTGCTTAGAGAGGATAATGCTGACCTGCGACTGCGTGAGCATGGCCATAGTGTCGGGTTGCTGTCAGCAGAAGAATATCGTCGCTTCCTGATCAAGAAAGGGCAGATTGAGGGTGAATTGGCGCGAGTGCGCAGTTGCCGCCTGCTACCGTCAGCGGTTGCTCCGGAACTGCTTGCCGCAATTGGCCTCGAAGGTTCGCAGAACGGTTTCAGTTTCGAGCAGTTGCTGCGTCGTCCAGATATCAGTTATGAACAGTTATCAGCGTTTGACCCAGGGGCCGAGTTGGTGCCTCTGGCCGTACGTGAACAAGTAGAAATACAGATTAAATACCAAGGATATATTGACCGTCAGTTAGAGCAGGTAGTAAAAATGCGCGGACTGGAAGAGGCAAAAATCCCGGCCGGGTTTGCCTATGCTAAGTTGTCGGGCTTAACCGCAGAGGTCATGGAGAAGCTTGAACGTACCCGACCTGACACTCTGGGGCAGGCGTCGCGTATTCCCGGCGTGACCCCGGTTGCCATCGCGATCCTTTCCGTTTTCCTTAAATCCAAGGGGATCCGCGAATGAAGGGAGGCAGTCTCTCGTTGGCAGAGTATACTGGTTCTCTCGGTGTGCAGCTTGCGACAGAGCAGCTCGCGGCCTTTGACCGCCTGGGCGAAGAGTTGTTGCGCTGGAATCGACAGAGTAATCTTACGGCCATTACCAATCCTGATGACATTGTTATTAAGCATTTCTTTGACTCATTGACCCTGGCGCCTTTGTTGAGCGGCCAAGAAAGGCTGCTGGATGTCGGCAGTGGGGCCGGGTTTCCTGCTATCCCCTTGAAAATAGCGCTACCGCAATTAACCGTCGTTACCGTAGATGCGGTACAAAAGAAGATCTTTTTTCAACGGCACATTATCCGCACCCTTGGACTGACCAACATTACTGCTCTGCACGACCGTATCGAAAATATCGCCGCGCAGCACGACGACGGTTTTGATGTTGTTGTGTCGCGGGCGTTTACGGCATTGGGTGATTTTGTAAAATTAGTAACCCCCTTACTGTCAACAGCAGGTCGTATCATTGCCATGAAGGGAAAAGAGGGTAGGGCAGAAGCGGCGCAACTAGATTTTGCTGCACTTGGGGTACAGCTTATGGACATTAGTGAGTTTTCATTGCCGTTGGGGGCCGGGGAACGTTCATTAATTGTGATGAAAAAGATATGTTAACGCTATTGTGCCTGATAGCTGCCGTAAGTGGTTGAGTGGGTTGAGTGAGGTCAGGGTGAGGAGTGCTTAGAAAAAATCGTTTTGATGGCAAATGGCGGTGCCTAAATAGTGGGCAACTTGATTCACGTTCGCTGCCTGCCATTGATATTTTTGCAAAGAGATAACAACGTCATGAAAATCAGGATTCGCTATGCAGCATTAACAAAATAGACTCAAGCCGATCGGTGAGAAGCGCATCAGCATTAAAACCTACTTTCGGTAATTGTATTGCTTCCATTTTCATTAAGTATATGATTAGCAACATTGTCGACTGCCGGCAGGATCTAAATACGAGATGAATGAGGGGTTGGACTATGCGCGAATTCATCGAACTAGCGATTCTATTGCCGTTCATTATCATGCTGTTTCAATTTTACCGCTTTTCGATAAAACGCACCGGAGTGGAAAAGCAAAAAGCCTGTCAGGTCCTGGGGATTGTCTACAGCACCTTTGGCATCACCGCACTGTCCATACATTCACCGCTTTTTGTTATTGCGGGTTTATTGCTGATCATGTTCGGGTTGCGCTTGATTGCCCATGGTCTGGATCGAATCGATAAGAACATCTTTATTGATCGCTATGACAAAGATCAATAAATGGCACTGGTATCGAACCGCACCACTGTCTAGTCTTTGAATTGCAATTGGTGCAGGCGAAAATAGACCCCTTCTCGCGCAATCAGCTCATCATGACTTCCTTCTTCTACCTTTTCGCCCCGATGAATAACGACAATCCGGTCAGCATCCTGGATGGTTGAAAGCCGATGGGCCACCACCAATGTTGTACGCCCTGCCATTAATGCCTTGAGCCCGTCCTGAATCAAGCGTTCGCTTTCCGAATCGACACTTGCCGTGGCTTCGTCTAAAACCAGGATCTCCGGGTCAAAGGCAACCGCCCGGGCAAAAGAAATAAGCTGCTTTTCACCAACAGAGAAGTTGTTGCCCCGCTCGCGCACCACCTCGTCATACCCAGCAGGCAGGTTTTGAATAAATCGATCAGCTCCCACCAATGTCGCCGCATATTCTACCCGGGGACGCACCAACTCATCGCCCAGGCAAATGTTATCGCTGATGGTCCCGGTGAACAGAAAAGAATCCTGCAGTACGATGCCGATGCGCTGCCGTAGCTTGCCCAGTGAAATGCTCCGCAGGTCAATACCATCCAGACAAATTGACCCTTGCTGTGGGTCGTAGAGCCTTGAAAGCAGCCGCGTAACCGTCGTTTTCCCGCCCCCGGTTTCACCCACCAGGGCGACTGTTTCGCCGCGACGGAGCGAAAGGGAAAAATTCCGTAGTACGTAGTTGTCGTCTGAATACGCGAAAGAGACTGCGTTAAAATCAATGGTCGAGGCCGGTTGCGGCGGTTCTACGGCCAGCCCTGGCGCCGGTTCGGGAAGCACCTCATGGGTATCCAGCAGATTAAATAACCGTTCGAGAGCAGCCATGGCCCCCTGCATGACTGAATACTTTGCCGAAAGGTCACGTATCGGGGAAAAGAACTTCTCAATATACTGGATAAAAGCGACCAGAGCGCCAAAGGTCAATGTCCCCTGGATTATTTCGCCACCCCCATACCAGATCAGCAGGCCGACGGCGACCGAGGAAAGTGCCTCCACGGCCGCATAGAGCGAGGCATCCCAGGTAATCACCGGCAAATTGGCGTCACGGTATGCGGCATTGAGTCGGCGGAATTCGATCTGCTCAGCTGCCTGGCGATTAAAGAGCTGCACGACGGCCATACCGCTGATGTTCTCGTTTAAAAAGGTATTGAGGTTGGCGAGTCTGGCTCGCACCTGCCGGAATGAGGCCCGCATTCGGCGGCGAAAGGTAAAGGTAACCCAGAAGAGTAGCGGCAGGACCGTAAAGGTAATCAGCGAGAGCTGCAGGTTCATCCAGAGCATCATACCAATGATGCCGGCCAGCAGCAGGAAGTCGCCAACTACCGTAATAATGCCGGCGGCAAACATCTCTCCCAGCACTTCAACATCGTTGGTAAGGCGGGTCACCAGACTGCCGCTTGGCGTGCGGTCAAAAAAAGCCGGTTCCAGCTGCTGCACATGACTGAACAACTTGAGACGCAGATCCTGCATGACCCGCTGCCCCAGATATTGCAACGACCAAACTTCGAGAAAAGAGAGTCCGCCTTCGGCCAGGATAATCAGCAAGTACCAGAACGCTAGTAGCGGCAGGCCGGCCATATCGTGGGTGACTATATGGTTATCGATGGCCATTTTCACCAGCCAGGGCTGCGCTAGCTTGGCAGCCGTCGTCAGTGGCAGGATGCAGAGAGTTCCGGCAACCAGGGATCGGTAAGGGCGCAAATACCCGGCGAACCGCCAAAGAAGCTTGCGGTCATAGGCCTTGCCAACTATTTCATCTGCATAGATGCCGGTGGAATGCATCAGATCCTCTCGATTTCCGCACGCAGTCGCTGCTCATGCCAGAGCCTCGCGTAGTGGCCGTCCCGGGTCAGGAGCTGGTCATGGTTTCCCTGCTCGACGATACTACCGGCATCAAGATAGATGATTGAGTCGCAATCTCGCAGGGCGGACAATCGATGCGAGATGATAATTACAGTCCGTTCACCATAATAGCCGTTCAGTTCCTGCAAAATAGCTTCTTCGGTACGGGCATCGACTGCGGACAGAGGATCATCAAGGATTAGAATGGTGGGGTCGGTCAAGAGCGCCCGGGCAATGGCGGTCCGTTGACGCTGGCCGCCGGAGAGAGTGATGCCCCGCTCGCCAATCATGGTCTCATAGCCAAGGGGAAAGCGGTCGATGTCTGCGTCCAGATTGGCCATGCGAGCGGCTTCAACAACTTCGTCAGCCGATGCGGCATCGCGACCGTAGGCGATATTTTCCCGTACAGTACGGGAAAAGAGAAACCCTTCCTGGGGCACAAAACCGATGGCATCACGCAGTCTAGCGAGCGGTAAACGGTTAATGTCGATACCATCAATACTGACTATCTGGTCCGGTAACGGATAAAGGCGGGCAATAAGACGCACCAGGGTAGATTTGCCACTGCCGACCGGGCCGGTAATGCCGAGACGGCTGCCGGCGGGAATGGTGAGGGAAATATCGTGCAATATGGGGGTTTGCTGATAGCTGAAGGAGAGATGGTTGATTACTATGGCGCCGCGCAGTGCTGCCGGAATAATCGGCTCGAGCGGTTCAGTGACCGTTGGTTTGGCCAGGAGGATTTCATTTAATCGGGACATGGATGCGGCACCACGCTGCACCAGGTTGAGAATCCAGCCCATAACCACAGTGGGCCAGACCAGCATGGCCAGGTAGCCGGAAAATGCGACGAAATCGCCAAGGGTAAGACGGCCGTCGGTCACCATACTGCCGCCATAGAGCAGGACAACCAGGGTGCCGGTGGCGCCGGTGGCGGCCATAATCGGCACCATGAGGCCACGCAGCTGGGCGATACGCATGTTGCAGGCGAGGTACCGATTGCTGAGCGTCGTAAATGAACGAATCGCCGCATCTTCCTGACAATAGGCCTTGATTACCGGGGCAGCGGCAACGTTTTCCTCAATAAAGCTGGTCATTGCGGCCAACTCTTCCTGGACCTGCTTGGAGCGGCGGAACATGGCGGCACTGATCAGTTTTACCGCCATGATCATCAGCGGGAACGGCAGGATTGCCGCCAGGGTCAAGTGTGGTGAAATGCGCAGCATCAGGGAAAGCCCGGCCAGGTAGAGCACCGAAGTGTTGATGATATTCAAAACGCCGAAGCCGATAAGCATGCGGACGTTGGTCAAGTCATTGGCGAAACGTGACATCAGATCGCCGGTACGGCCACTGGAGAAAAAAGGCAGGTCGAGTTCGATCAGGCGGGCGTAAAGATCATCCCGAATTTGATATTCAATCCGGCGGGCAACGTGCAGTAGCGTGGTGCGGGAAAAAACGCGGATGACGCCATGCAGGAGGGCAGTAAATATAATGGCCCCGCCATACCAGCCCGGGCCATGGAGAGCGGTTGAGGGCGCCTGCAAACCCTCGACTGCCAATTTAAGCAGCCAGGGGATCATGAGGGCACAGGCGTTGGTGCCAATGAGCCAAAAGCCGCCCCAGAGGTAGCTGCGGCGATTAGCGAGAATGTACACTATGAGTGGTTTAAGTTGATCGATAGCCGGTTCTCCCCCGTTCAGGGTACGTATGTTTTAGTGGATTTTACTCGTACTGTCAAAGGATTGCCGGTAGATGAGCAGTTTAATGAATCTTGACAGTATTGCTCTGTATATGATAGGAAACTTTATCTAGATTAAACTTGCCCCGCGTAACTATGCATTAAATTCCGGCAATATTTAGTTTGGCTAAAATAACAACTGCTAATCTGCGTCGCTGCAGGTCTGAAGATTAGACCCAGAGCCTGCCGGTTGCTGCTTTATCAGGCACAAAGGAGTCCCGATGAAGAACTCCAAGATGACCCTCTCCCCTGAGACCATGAACCTGGACTTTGTCAAAAAAGTCGAGCAGCTGTCCGGCAGCTCAGTGCGTCGCTGTTTCCAGTGCGGCAAATGCTCGGCCGGCTGCCCCATGCGCTCCTATATGGAACATCCCCCCAACCGGATCGTTCGTTTATTGCAGCTGGGCCAGTACGAACGGGTGCTGGCGGGCCGCTCCATCTGGTACTGCGCCTCCTGCGAGACCTGCTCCACCCGCTGTCCGAACAAAGTCGACCTGGCGGCAATCATGGATGCCCTGCGCAAATGCTCCTGGGATGCTCAGGGTGCGTCCAAAGAATCCCTGGTCCAGCTGGCGAACCGACTCTTTCTCGACAACATCCGCAATTACGGCCGCCAGTACGAAATGCGCCTGGCTGCAGCCTTTAACCTGCGGAGCGGCAAACTGCTGAAAGACTTCATGCTCGGTCCGAAGCTGATCTCCAAAGGAAAACTGAAGATGTTTCACCAGAAGAACAAAAACCTGCCGGAAATCGAAAAAATCTTCAAACGGATCGAAGAACTGCGCAAAAAGGGCGAGGCGCTGTAACGGCAGGGTCCAGGGACAGGGGTCAAGGGTCAAGTAAAAGAATGGAACAAAAACAAATGAAAAATATCCTCAACTACTCATACTACCCAGGCTGCTCACTGCATGCCTCGGCCAAAGAATATGACGAATCAACCCAAGGGCTGTTCAAGGCGCTCGGCATCGGACTCAAGGAAGTACCGGACTGGCTCTGCTGTGGCGCCACCCCGGCCCATAACGTGGACGAACTGCTGTCATTGTCGTTATGCGCCAAGAACCTGGAACTCTCTGAGCAGGTCGAAGGTGACCTGGCCGTGGCCTGCGCCGCCTGTTTTTCCCGCCTGAAGGTGGCCCAGCACAAACTGGCTGACCACCCCGAAACCCGCAAACAGGTGGAATACGCCCTGGATGCCCCGCTGGCGATAAAGAAGCCAGTCAAGCACCTGCTGGAAATCCTCGCGGACGACTACGGACTGGAACGCTTGGCCGCAGCAGTCCAGAAACCGTTGCAGGATTTGAAAGTTGCCTGCTACTACGGCTGCCTGCTGACCCGGCCGCCCGGCGTGCCGGAACTGGACTGCACCGAAGCCCCCACCATCATGGAGCGGGTCATCGGGGCGGCCGGCGCTGAAACCGTCAACTGGAGCCACCGGCTCGAGTGCTGCGGCGCCAACTTTACCCTGTCCCGGCCGGGCGTGGTCATCAAACTCTCCGGCGACATCCTGGCCAGCGCCAAACGGGCCGGTGCCGACTGCATCATGGTCGCCTGCCCCCTGTGCCACGGCAACCTGGACATCCGCCAGCAGGAGATCGAAGAGACCAGCGGCGAGCACTACCACATGCCGATCTTCTACATGACCCAACTCCTGGCCCTGGCCGCCGGAGTCTCGTCGCACAAACTGGGGCTGGACAGCATGATTGTCAGTCCGCTGCCGCTACTGAATGAGAAAAATCTGCTTTAACTGCAGGAATAACACGGAGCAACAGAGCAACGGAGAAGAACTAAAATCAAACGAAACAGATTTTGTTTTTAACCCCAAAAGAGTTTAAGTCGTTGCATTTGCTTTTCTCTGTTGCTCCGTTGCTCCGTGTTATTTAAGAATTTGGGGATTTAAATGTCACGAATAGGCGTCTTTGTCTGCCATTGCGGCGAAAACATATCAAGAACCGTTGATGTCGAAAAGGTTGCGGCTGCGGCCGGCGCCACCTTTGGTGTCGCCTATGCCACCGACTACAAATACATGTGCTCCGATCCGGGCCAGAACCTGCTGAAGAAGGCAGTCACTGACCATAACCTGGACGGCATCGTCGTGGCCGCCTGCTCCCCCAGGATGCACGAAAAAACCTTCCGCAATGCGGCCAAGGCTGCCGGACTGAACCCCTTCCTCTGTGAGATGGCCAACATCCGCGAGCACTGCTCCTGGGTCCATGAAGACAAAGAAGAAGCCACCGCCAAGGCGATTGATATCGTCACCATGCTGGTGGAACGGGTCAAACGGAACAAGAAACTGGTGCCGATCACCGTGCCGGTCACCAAACGGGCACTGGTCATCGGCGGCGGCATCGCCGGCATCCAGGCCGCCCTGGACATCGCCGACTGCGGCCATCAGGTCGTCCTGGTCGAGCGGGAACCATCCATCGGCGGCCACATGGCTCAGCTGTCCGAAACCTTCCCGACCCTGGACTGCTCCCAGTGCATCATGACCCCCAAGATGGTCGACGTGATCAATCACCCCAACATCACCCTGCACACCTACTCCGAGCTGGAGGCAGTGGATGGCTACATCGGCAACTTCCAGGCCAAAATCCGCAAGAAGGCCCGCTCTGTCGACATGGCCAAATGCACCGGCTGTGGGGTCTGCATGGCTAAGTGCCCCCAGAAGAAGATCCCCAACTCCTTTGACCGTAACCTGGGCATGCGACCGGCGATCTATGTCCCATTCCCCCAGGCGGTCCCCAACACCCCGGTCATTGACCGGGAGAACTGCACCTGGTTCAAGACCGGCAAATGCGGGGTCTGCCAGAAGGTCTGCGGCCCCGGTGCCGTTGACTTCACCCAAGAAGACGAAATCATCGTCGAAGCAGTCGGCGCGGTGGTGGTTGCCACCGGCTTCGAGCTCTACACCATTAATGAAAAGGCCAAGGGTTCGGACATCAAGGGGTACGGCGAATTCGGCCATGGCAAGATCCCCGATGTCATCGACGGGATGACCTTTGAGCGTCTGGCCTCAGCCAGTGGTCCCACCGGCGGCAAGATCATCCGCCCCTCCGACGGCAAAGAACCGAAGCAGGTGGTCTTTGTTCAGTGCGTGGGGAGTCGGGCAAGAGAAAAAGGGATCTCCTACTGCTCCAAGATCTGCTGCATGTACACCGCCAAGCACACCATGCTCTACCACCATAAAGTTCATGATGGCCAGGCCTACGTCTTCTTCATGGATGCCCGGACCCCTGGCAAAGGGTATGACGAGTTCTGGCGCCGCTCCATCGAAGAGGAAGAAGCGGTCTATATCCGTGGCGCCGTCTCCCGGCTTTACCAGAAGGGGGACAAGATCGTGGTCATGGGGAGTGACATCTCCCTGGGCATCCAGGTAGAGATCGAAGCCGACCTGGTGGTGCTGGCCACGGCCGTGCAGCCGCGGGAAGGGGCTGACAGCCTGGCCCAGAAACTGGGCATCTCCTACGACAAATACCACTTCTACTCCGAGGCCCACGCCAAACTCCGGCCAGTGGAGTGCGCCACCGCCGGGATTTATCTCGCCGGTGCCTGCCAGGGGCCCAAAGACATCCCGGACACCGTCTCCCAGGCCAGTGCCGCGGCAGCCAAGGTCATGACCCTGTTCTCCAAGAGCGAACTGGAACGGGAACCGATCGTCGCCAAGGTTAACGAGAAGTTCTGCGTCGGTTGTCTCTACTGCCAGAAGGTCTGCCCCTACGGCGCTGTCGAAGAAAAAGAGATCCGCGATCGCCAGGGGAACCTGCTCAAGGTCGTAGCCTACGTCAACCCCGGCGTCTGCGGCGGTTGCGGCACCTGCCAGGCCACCTGCCCATCCAAGTCAGTCGAACTGGATGGCTATACGGATGAGCAAATCATGGCTCAGATAGAAGCGCTGTAGGCTGAAAGGCTTTTTTTAACGCAGAGACGCAGAGACGCAGAGAAAGGCCAGGACCAGCAGCACTACTTTTGTCAGTTTAAAGACCAAACGCTTTTGATTTTCTCTGCGACTCTGCGTCTTGAGCGAGCAAAGCGAGCGGGCGTTAAAAAAGGTTGAGGATTTATATGCATGTTACAAAGCCAAAACACGACTTCGAACCCAAGATAGTAGCCTTTGTCTGCACCTGGTGCACCTATGCCGGGGCGGACCTGGCTGGCACCAGCCGGATGCAGTACCCCCCAAATGTGCGGGTACTGAAGTTCCCCTGCACCGGGCGGATTGATCCGGTCTTTATCCTCCGGGCCTTCCAGAAGGGGGCGGACGGGGTACTGGTCTCCGGCTGCCATCCGGGGGACTGCCACTATATGGCCGGCAACTTCCACGCCCGGCGTCGCTTTGCTGCCTTCCGCCAACTGCTGGAGTTTGTTGGCGTTGACCTGCAGCGGCTCCAGTTCTCCTGGGTCTCGGCTGCCGAAGGGGGCAAGTGGGTGGAAATGGTGACGGAGCTGACCGAGCGGACCCGGGGCATGGGGCCGATGGTCGAGTTCAAGGAGTTAGAACAGGAAGAATGCTGGTCAGCACAGCTGAACACGCCGGAACTGCAAGAGGCATATAAAATCATCTGAAACACAGAGCAACGGAGCAACTGAGAAAACCGGAGATTCTGGGCTGATAATTTCAAAGTGACCCATACAGATTTTACGATTTTTTCGGTTTCTCTGTTGCTCCGTTGCTCTGTGTTATTCGAACAGGATTTTGGGTCTAAGGTAATTTATGAACGCTACTCACGAAAACACCACACCGCTTGTTGACCCCGCCTACTACGCGGCAGTCACCGCCAGTATCCGGGACGAAGCCGCCAAACTGCTCACCGATGGCACCGTTACTGCGGTCATCGGGTACATTCCCGGTCGCCGTACCGGCACGGCCATGCCGGCAATCGTAACCGACCCGGCCAGAGCCGGTGAATTGGTCTTCGCCCCCGGTTGCCAGAACAACCTGGCTCTTTACCTCACCAAGGCGAAGAAAGAGGTCAAGAAAGCGGGCCGTGTGGCCATCGTCGCCAAGGGGTGTGATCTGCGGGCCCTGGCCGGCCTGATGGCTGAGCACCAGCTGAAGCGGGAAAACCTGCACCTGATCGGTGTCGCCTGCGCCGGGGTTTATGGCGCCAATGCCGACCGGAGCCAGCCGCTCAGTGAAACCTCCATCGCCCGCAAGTGCCGGGAGTGCACAGTCCATCTGCCAACTGGCGTTGACTTTGTGGCCGGCGACCTGCCCCAGTTGCCGCAACTAGAACCAATTGAGGGCGCGGAACTGGCCCGGTTGGAAGCCATGACTCCGCAGGAGCGCTGGGCCTTCTGGAAGGAACAGTTTAGTAAATGCATCCGCTGTCTCGCCTGCCGTCAGGTCTGCCCGTTCTGCTTCTGCGAGCAGTGCCTGTGCGACAAGAACCGCCCCCAGGGGATCGAGACCACCCCGCGTCCCGCCGGCAACATGGGTTGGCACATCGTCCGGGCCATGCACCTCACCGGCCGCTGCGGTGGCTGCGCTGAATGCGAACGGGCCTGTCCGATGGACATTCCGCTCAACCTGCTCAACCGGAAGATGGCCCGGGAGATGAAAGAGCTGTACGACTACGAAGCCGGCATGACCCCCCAAGACAAGGGGCCACTCAGCAGTTACCAGGAAAACGATGACCAGAGTTTTATAAAATAGAATCGCGAATAACACGGAGCAACTGAGCAACTGAGAAAAGCAAATGCACCAACTTGACTGCTAAAATCTTTTGGGGTTAAAAACAAAATCGTTATGATTTGATTTTAGCTCTTCTCCGTTGCTCCGTTGCTCCGTGTTATTAAACAAGGTGTCAAAATATGTCGAAAAGCATCACCACACAAAATCTCCAAGCCCTCATCGACGCCATGCTCAAGGTGGGCACCCGGGTCGTCGGTCCCAAGCGGGTTGATGCCATGGTCCTCTACACCCCGTTGGCCACCGGTGCCGAGCTGGACCTGACCGAATTGCCACGCCGCTCCGCCAAGGAGACCTTCTTTCCCCTCTGCGAGGATATCCTCAGCTATGAGAAAAAAGAGGGGAAGACCTGTATCACCGACGTGGATCTGACCACCCTGCCGGAGACGGTGCTGATCGGGGCCCGGCCCTGTGACGCGGCGGCCCCGGGTATACTCGATGCGGTATTCTCCTGGGACTATCAGGACGAGTTTTATCTCGCGCGGCGCAGAAAGACCACCATCATCGGGGTTGCCTGTACGCAAGCGGACGACGCCTGCTTCTGCACGGCCGTCGGCTTTGCTCCGGATACTAAACAGGGGAGCGACCTGTTCCTGACCCCGCTGGCGGGGGGCAGTTATGCGATCGAAGCCCTGACCGACAAGGGCGAGGCACTATTGGCCAAACAGGGCCGCCTGCTAACCGACGCCACCACTACCACGCCGCTACCGTTGGCCGCACCGCAGCTGGCGAAACTTGACCTCAAAAAGATCAAGGGGTGGCTGGATCAGAACTTTGAAAGCGACTTCTGGCAGGAGATTGCTGCCCGTTGTGCCGGTTGTGGCGCCTGTGCCTTTATCTGCCCGGCCTGTCACTGCTTCGACATCAACGATGAGGGGACGGAGGCCAAGGGGTGCCGGCGCAAGCACTGGGACGCCTGCGGCTTTGCCAAATTCACCAACCACGCCTCGGGCCACAACCCGCGAGATGTACAGCCGGGCCGCTACCGTAACCGGATCATGCACAAGTTCAAATACTATGACGACAAGTTCCAGCAAACCCTCTGCACCGGCTGCGGCAGATGCGTCCGGGCCTGCCCGGTGGGGATCGATATCGCCGGGATACTGGAAGACATTCAAAAGCAGTAATAACACGGAGCAACGGAGCAACGGAGAAAAGCAAAGGCAATAACTTAACTGCTAAATCTTTTGGGGCTAAAACGATATATCTTTTTTTGATTTTAGTTCTTCTCCGTTGCTTGCCTGGAGGCACCTACTTTTGGCAGTTGCTCCGTGTTATTCGAAAAGGTTTTAACAATGTGCATCCCCGACAAAAACATCTACAAGCCCTACCTTGCCACCATCGAGCAGATCATCGACGAGACCCCGGATGTGCGGACCTTTCGCCTGGTGTTTCAGGATGAGGCGGTGCGGGAGAGCTTCGCCTTCCGCTCCGGCCAGTTTGCTGAATACTCGGCCTTTGGCTATGGTGAGTCCACCTTCTGCATCGCCTCGTCACCGACCCGCACCGGGCACATCGAGTGCTGCTTCCGCTCCGTGGGCCGGGTCACCGAGGCGCTGCGCCGGTTGGAGGTCGGGGATACCATTGGAGTCCGCGGTCCCTATGGTAATTCCTTTCCGATCGAGGAGTTCTTCGGTAAGAACCTGGTCTTTGTGGCCGGGGGCATTGCCCTGCCACCCTTGCGGACCCTGATCTGGAACTGCCTGGACCAGCGGGACAAGTTTGGTGACATCACCATTGTCTATGGCGCCAGGACCGAAGACGATCTGGTCTACAAGCATGAACTGAAAAGTTGGCAGGAGCGGAGCGACGTCAATCTGGTGAAGACCGTGGATCCGGGTGGCAACAGTCCCGACTGGGATGGCCAGGTGGGGTTCGTGCCGACGATTCTAGAAGCAGCGGCACCCAAGAGCGACAACACCATCGCCCTGGTCTGCGGACCGCCGATCATGATCAAGTTTACCCTGCCGGTACTGGAGAAGCTCGGCTTTACCGACGAGCAGATCTACACCACCCTGGAAAACCGGATGAAATGCGGCTTGGGCAAGTGCGGAAGATGCAACGTGGGCAATGTCTACGTCTGCAAGGACGGCCCGGTCTTTACCGCCAAACAGGTCAGGGAGCTGCCCCAGGAGTTTTAAGTCGGCAGCCACCATACCAGAACAGCAACGGCCCGCAAATGTCGGGACGTTTTTTATTACCTGAAGCCGTGAATGGTATTACAGGTACTGGAGGAGAATCTTTTCGCTGAGGGGTTTGGTAAGATAGGCGGCTATCCCCATGGCTTCACATGCCGTCTTGTCACGCGGGTCTTCCGATGAGGTTAAGACAATGACTTTAAGATCTTTGCTGCGCGGGGCGGCTCGCAATTGCCGTAAGACCTCGACCCCGTCCACCTTGGGCAGCCGCAGGTCCAGCAAGACCAGATCAGGCAGCGACAGGTCAGGATCTGCTAGAGCTGTCAGGGCTGCAGAACCGTCACGAGCCACCGAAACCGCAGTAATGCCGGCTTTTTTCAAGGACCAAAGCGCCAACTCTTCATCGTCGCAGTTATCTTCCACCAGTAACACGGCCATTTGTTCAGTTGCTGTTTTCATTTGCTCTACCCCAGGGTGAAAAAGAAGGTTGCCCCTGATCCAGGTCTGGCATCGGCCCAAATCTGACCACTATGTTTTTCGATAATTTTCTGCGCAGTTGCCAACCCGATGCCAGTCCCCTCGAACTCATGATCATTATGCAGCCGGGAAAACGGCTGAAAAAGCTTGCTGACAAAGGCCATGTCAAAGCCGGCGCCATTATCGCGGACGAAATAGACCGGGCGATGGTCTTGGCCGGTAACGCCAACAATAATTGCGGGATCGGTAACTTTCATTGAATACTTGAACGCATTCCCCAGCAGGTTCTGCATGCAGACCTGCAACATTGTCCGGTCTCCCTGCACCAGCAGATTCGGGACGATCTCGACCAGGAAGTGTTGACTGGTACAATCCTCCTGCAGTTCCTGGCAAATTTCCCTGGATAGGGCCGAAAGATCAACCGATTCTCGTTGCAATTGGAGGCGGGGAATGCGGTTCATCAGCAATAGACTGTCGACCACAGTCATCAGCCGCCGGCTGGAAAAGCCGATTCGCTCGGCATAGTGCTGCAGGTTAGCGGTTTCGGCGGTCGCGACACATTCCGTCAGAATCCGGCTGAATCCCTCCAGGCGGGCGATTGGAGCCCGCAGCTCATGAGAAATGGAGTAGCTGAAACTGGCCAAATCCTTATTGGTGGCTTCCAGTTCTTTGGTTCGGCTCGCGACCTGTTGCTCCAGGGTATCATTCAGTTCCAGCAGCGCTTTTTCCACCTGTTTTCGGGTAGAGATATCTACGGCAATGATCAGAACGGCCGAATCTCCGTCCATTTCAAACGGCATTGCGGTGACTGAGGCGTAAAATGCCGAGTTATCCAGGCGCAGCAGTTGCTCTTCGAAGGTCGAAGCCTGGCTCCCCAACTCAGTGATGGCCTTGATCCGCTCCCGCTCGAGTGCTCGATAGTCAGGATGAACCCGCTCCATGACCGGGGTGTCCAGCAGTTGGTCACTGGTGTTGGCCCCGAACGTTGCCATGGCCTTTGGGTTCAGGTAGGTGAATTTACCGGCGCAATGCATCATCACCAGGTTCGGGGAGGATTCGATCATCCTGCGGAATCGTTTCTCACTTTTCCCCAGGGCTAGTTCAATTAACTTACGTTCCCTGAGCTCAGCCAGTAAGGCGGCATTTATTTCATCAACCGCAGCGGTGCGCTCTTGTACCCGAAACTCGAGCTGCTCGTTGCTCTGCTGGACTTCCCGGTACTGGCTGGCCAGAGAATCAGAAGTTACCTGGAAATTTGCGATAAGCTGATTTGTTTCCGTAATCCTACTTTCAGGCCAGGAAATATCTGGTGCTGTCGACGCCATTCTGGCGGGGAGATCTTTGGTGATAGTGAGCAGTTGTTCCAGGGCGATATTGGCTCTGCGGCTCAATAATTCCGCGAGGGCCAATGATCCGAGCAAAATCGCAAACAGAACCGTCAGGCTGCCGGTAAATTCTTTATACAAGGCATTCTGGAAAGGGGCGATTGGTTGTTCGAGGATCAGCTTCCACTCGGCCAGATCGCCAACCTCTGCTTCCATGACATAGTACGATTTTTGCCAGCGTTCTGAAATCGGCGTATTGGGCGGCAGTTGCGGGATCCATTGACTAATCTGCGCATCAACGCGCGTGAGTTTACCGGCAAGGCGGGTAAAGGGGGTCATCACCTGCTGGTCCGGACGATTGCTCATGATGACATTGTTGTTTTTGTCGATCAGCGTGTAGAGCTTGGCATTCTGGGCCGTGCTTTTGTCGAGGTGGTCGCGCAGTTGATCCAGGCTCAGGATGCCAGCAACAAAACCAGCGTATGTGCCGTGGTTGACCACGGGGGCGAGCAACAATACGCGCGGTTTGGGAAGACCGATCCGGCTTTGGCTTACTTCCGAGAGCATCGGCTTGAGGGTCTGGCGCAGGGTCGGGATGAAGGGGCGATCGGCATAGTTTGTCCCGATCGTGCGCTTGCCAAGTTCGTCGACCAATGGGGTATAGGCGGTAGTTGTGGCTGTTTGGTCCTGTAGTCCGATGCGGATGAAGTTGAGATCAGATTGTCTGGCCAGTTCCAGATATGGCTGCATCTGTTGCGGGGGCCGGGTGCTGGCCATGGCAGCCAGATTGATGATGGCGGATTTGCGGTTGCGGATCCACGTTTGCAGCCGCTGTTCATCGCGGGTGATGTCTTCTTGCAGTGAGGAGCGGATTCGCTGGTCAGTGTTGTTGAAGTCACTGCGACTGTTAATTCCCAGCAAGATCAGCGCAGGAAACAGGACAAAAAATGCCAACAGGTTATAGATGATCTCCCGAAAGGAAATGAGTGATTGACGGGTGCGCAGGAGATAGGCGGTAAACAGCAACCTGGCGATCAGGGCATTGGCAATGCCGTTCATTGCCTGTTTGATCATGACGATATGGGTACTGCTGGCAGGAACGAGCATGACGACATGGTAGAACAGGTAGACCAGCGGCATGCCGATGAAGAGCCAGTAAAGGGTATCAGCCAGCACCATGCCGATTTTGCGCCGCTCCATCAGCAGACCAACAATGAGAACTTCAGCGGTCAAAATGATGATGGTGTAGGGGTGATTCCAGAGGGTGTAGGTGTAACTGGCAATGATTGCCGCCGCAGTGATCCCCAGGCGCAGGCCACAGAACTGCAGCGCCAGCAGGGCAAAGATGCTGCCGAACAGGAAGTCGATATTGAGGAAGATGGGAAACTTGAAATAGTTGCCCAGCAGGCCAGCCGCAATCAGGGTCAGGAGGAGGTATGCGCGGTTTTTACCGGCAAAATGTCCATGGCATACGGTTGAGAGTTCCATTGCTCCCCACAGGGAATCAGTCTTTGCCCGATAAAATTGTTCATAGTATTAAAATTTACTAGTAAATAATACTTTAGTTAGGTCAAAATGCAAGCAATAATGTCATGCAGACAGGTACTTAGCTTACGGAACAGACCATCTTTTATTAATGCGGGAGACTGGACATGGCAGTATAACGGGTTATATTTACACCAAAGGGGGGTTGAAATATGTCTGTCACTTGGAAGAGCTCTTTCAGTATCGGGATTCTGGAGATTGATTCACAACATCGTGAACTTTTTGCCAACTTGGACCGGCTCGAGGAAGCACTGCACGCGGGCAAGGGGGGTGAAAAAATCATCGAAACCTTCCGCTTTCTGGACAATTACGTGCGGCGGCACTTTCGGGCGGAGGAGGAGCTGCAGCAGCTTTACTCATATCCGCATCTGGCAATGCATTTCGCTGAACATATGAGCTTTATTACCCGCCTGTCCGAACTTGAATCCCGGCTTACCTCTGAAGGCCCCTCAGAAAGGCTGGCGGCGCACACCAACAGCTTCCTTACGCAATGGCTGATCAGCCATGTAACCACCCTCGACAAACAGCTGTCCGGCTATATCGACGAAGCCCGCACGCGCCAGTGGGAGCAGTGGCTGGTTTCTCATTTCTGACCAGAACAACAGTGCTCTGTTCCGGGTGGCAAAGGTTATTTTGTTCAACTGGGGAGCACTACGCCACCTTACAGAATTACCTCATGCAGATCCCGCCGGTGGTAGCGCCAGGCAAAGAACGCTGCGCGTACATACCAGTCGATAACGAAAACAGACCAGACCACATAGAGCGAAAGTCCTAACAGTGATTGCGCCACCCAGGCCAGTAATACGCGAATGCCCCACATGGCGCCCAGGGTAACCCAGAACACATAATGGGTATCACCCGTACCCCGCAGGCTGCCGGCATAAACAAAGGCCAGGGCCAGGGGGACCTGTGCCAGCGCCACCAGTCGCAGAAACACGGAGCCGTGGCGAATGACCTCTGGATCGTGCGTGAAGAGTTGCAGCATGGGTGCTGGCACGCAGATAAAAAGCAGGGCCATGATCCCCATCACCAGCACGGCCAGCCGCATCGCCTCGCGATGACCATGGCGGGCACGGGCAAATTTGCGCGCTCCCAAGGCCTGGCCCATGAGGGTAGCGGCGGCAATCCCCATGCCGGCACCGGGCATGAACGAAAGTGATTCAATGGAGAGGCCGACCTGATGGGCAGCATAGGCCGAGGTGCCATAGGCCAGGATCATCTTGGCATAGACCAGCTGGCCAGACTGCTGGGCCACCCGCTCCAGGGCTACCGGATAGCCCACGTCCCAGATCTTGCGCAGCAGCGTGAAATCAGGACGCCAGGCCAGAAAATTACGGCGGATGGCCTGGAATAAGAGATAGAAAAAGCCGACACCTTCGGAGATATTGATGGCATAGGCCGCACCGGTAACCCCCAGGGCCGGAGCCCCCCATTTGCCGTAAATCAGCGGGTAGGCCAGCAGTACGTGCAGGATATTCACCAGGATGATGGCCGTCATGGGGGTGCGGGTGTCGCCGCTGCCATGCATGATGGCAGAGAGAATGTTGAGTCCGGCAGTAAAGGCAAAACAGAGGAAGACCAGGCGAATATAGCCGCTGGCGAGTTGCAGAACATCATCTTTGGCGCCTAAGAGCAGCGCCAGCTTTTCGCCCAGTCCGGCTCCGGCCACGGAGGCAGTCAAGGCCATAAGGGCACATACCAACAGTGCTGAGATGGCGGCCCGGCGCAGGGCATCGCGGCGGCCGGCACCCTGCAGATGGGCAATAACCACCGTGGTGCCGGTAGCCAAACCCCAGAATAACGTCATCACCACAAAAATCAGCAGCTGACCTAGACCCGTGGCGGCAATGGCCGCTGCGCCCAAGCCACCAACCAGAAAAATGTCAACGATCGCCACCAGTCGCTGCAGGAGTGATGAGAGCAGGACCGGCAAGGAGAGGCTGGTTACCCGTTGACGCAGGGAGACCCGTTGCCGGAGCGCACGTTCGTTGGCGTCAGAAGGTTTTGTTTTCAGACGACGTTTGCTCAGAATGAGAGTTCTTCTTCCAGGGACAGCACAAAATTCTTTGCCCGACCCGCCGGGGCAATCATGCCATAGGCCAGGGCTTCACGCAGTTCGTCACTGGTAGCGCCTGCTTCCTTCGCGGCCGCGAAGTGTTTCTTCAGTCAGGTGGGACACCCAACAGCCACGGCGCAGCCGACCCGGATCAATTCCCTGGTGCGGGCATCCAGCACTTCTTCATAAGCGAAATCCAAAATCTGCTTGCGAATCTGCATGGTAACCTCCGATAAAAGTCTTTTCTTTCAACCTATCACAGACCATCGGCAATGAAAACCAGCATGCAGGAGTACGTCAAAGTCTTAAGCTTATAAGTCAGATAAATCAGTCAATAGTCGGCTGCATACTCATTGACGCAAAGGGGCCACACTGGAAAAGAGCCTTTGCAGAACAAGTGTAAACGTATTTACCCCTTAGAAGAGGGAAATGTTTGATTTTGGGAAAAGAGCTACAGGCCGACCGATAAGAGCGTCAAGTTTTGTTGTGCTGCAAAGTGTCGTACTGCACTGGCGATGTTTGTGAATGTGTGAAGCCGTAGAATACTGATAGCCAGATTTTTCAATGTTGCCATGACTTGTGGAGCCGTTTTGGTGCGGATTTGAGAACGATCTTCGTCGAAGGTCGTGTCTCTGACGTAGTGCAGTGAATTCTCAATCGACCAGTGGCCCCGGTTGAGTTCCAGCAAACGCTCTGGTGATGCTTTTTCCGGAGAGAGGCTCGTGATGCCGAAGACCACTTCGTGGCGGGTTTTGCCGGACTTGAGGAACTCGGCGATTCGTTCAATATGCATCACCTGCTGATGGCCCGGGAACTCCAGGTAGTTGATCAACTCGGTACTGGTCCAGATTCTTCTGATTTCAAGTCGACCGTGACCTTTATCGATTGTTTCATGCACCGGGGGGAAAAGACTCCATTGGGAGGCTTTCGATATCCTTTCTCAGGGTTGGCTGATTATCTTTCACCGTAAACAGATAATCAGCATGCTTTTCCTCCACAATAAAACGGGCTGTATCCTTCTGGGTATGCATGGCATCTGCGGTAACAACAGCGCCGGTTATATCAATATTGGCCAGCAAAGGACGTACGGCGGTAATTTCATTGCTTTTGGCGGCGACCGCCTGTTGGGCGATCACGATACCTTCTTTATGTAGAAAGGCGCTTACCAGGTGAGTTTGTTTCCCATCTATTGAAGTGGACCCTCGCGAGGTCTTGCCGTCAAGAGCAATGGCATTGCCCGCAACAGGGGCCTGGGTAATCAGCCATTTACTAACCGTCTTATCCAAAGCGAGTGCATCGACCGATTGCAGGGTTCTGCGCAAGGTTGGTTCGCTTGGGGCGACAAAGAGACGTGTAGTCATGTCAAAGCGGCATCCCATGCGCTTACGCATATCCTGGCTACTCCTTTTTGCCCATTCGCCAATGGCGATGTATGACTTTGCCCCGCTCAAAACAGCGCAGACTGCAACCGTCAGCATAGGGAGCATTTGGTGGCGAATCCCTCGTTTCATCCGAGGATCAGGAACCGTGCGCAAATGAGCGATAAGACCACCGGTCGTCTCAATAGCGACAGCATCAAGGTTCATGGCAACCTCCGCCGGGAGAAGTTCAGGATGTGGCAATGGATCGGCAAGCAGGTGAAGAGCATTGGGTGAAAGCGGGCGGACAAATATGGTTTTCAGGTTTCCATGCTGGTAGTATTTCCGGCCATTGCGATTGAATCCGCGGGTTTTACCAAGTGGGAGCCAACCGGCAGCCTTATAGCAAGTCCCAAGAAAACGGC
>JANOEC010000100.1:0-6297 GCA_031412995.1 Geobacteraceae bacterium | reverse complement strand
ACCTTGAGTCGGTGACGATCCCGGGGTTTTTTTTGCCCAAAATATACTTCCTGAATTTCAAAGACAACGACAAAGTAGCATAACGGGGAGCCGCTTTTTTCAGCGGCTCCCCGTTATTATTGTTAAAGCTTCTAAAATTGGGAAGTGTCCCGCTTCCCCAGTTAATAGGGCTATTCGTTTACCTTCAGGCCACAATGTACACATTTCCTACCAAAGGTGTTAGGGTCAAATGCGAATAGAACCGTAAACGGCTTTTTGCAACGTGGGCACGGAAATGCTCTGATCTCGTAAACGGTAGCGCCTAATGAAATAAATTCCACTACGACGGCTATCATACCAACGTAGCCAAAATAGATATGAATTGCATTTCCCAGAAAACCTGCAATCAGCATCGTCGGGAAAAAAGCAGCAACCAACAGAATTCCTCTCCTGTTTATTTGCTTTAAATATTTCCACTGTTGTTCATACATGTTTTTGCTCCAACGGCTCGGGGGCGCACCAGCGGCGCAGATTTATCGCGCCGACTGTGTGCCGCCACCATGTTGGAAACTTTGTGAATTAGTTTACTGTTCGATTTGATGCTGGCTTACAAGTGGATAGTTTTCTGGATAGAGAATGCTGTTTACATCCAGGTCTATATCCAGTTCAGGCCAGTAAAGGTGGTTTTCTGAGGGCATTTCTACATGCAGGATTTTCTTTATTGATGCCTCCTGGAACCACGGGAAATGCTCAAACGCCAGAAACATTTCTCTGGTATTAATCAGCATCCAAATTCCATTGCAGGAAATATTGGTAACCTCAGCTGGGAAAATGCTGTTGCCACGCTTTGCGGATTTCATTTTGATGCTCCTTTATGAGGTTGTCTGCCTCGTTAAGTTCCCTCATTGAAAGACCGTGATTCTGGGCAATTAGTATTTCAGGTTCCAGCCAGAACTTGGCTTCTCCGTTGCTTGACTGCACATGAATATGCATTCTCGGTTCTTCTCTGGAAAAGAAGAAGAAACGAAAACCAGCTTCACGAAAAACTGTTGGGCTCATAACTGAATATCCTCACAATTCAAAAGGATTTACATGATTTTAACGACCTAAGACAACAATGGTCAATTTAATTATTCGAAACGTAATGATGGAGAAGAGTTCCTTCAATTAGGGGTCAGGCTTGACATCTGGACATTTGATGATCTTTGCCTTTACTTGCTTCAATACCAGTCACAATTTCCCTGACAATGTGAGTAACTTCAAGTCGCTGAGCTGCTTTGGCAAGAGCCGAATTATCGCGTTTCAACAGTTTCGCCAAATCAGTCAGCCGCAGATGGGAAGACTCTTGCACAATAGCTGCGGCAACTCCCCGCGCTTCGGCCATCGGCCTCGCTTTTCCAGGTGCACGCAGCTCTTCCGTTGATATCCGGTAATGGTCACAGACCGCTCTGACAACTTCTTCAAGCGTGTACTCCCGTTCGACCTTTTGCTGCACTTTTTCCAAAATCTCATCGGTGAACAGGTCATCACCCAGAATCCTGCCTTCACAAGTGCCGCTATGAAACTCTCCGCGTCTGCCTTCACCGAGACCATCATTTATAAACAGTTCGTATGCTGCAAGTGCCTCATCTTTCCTGGACGAGAACATTGACAAGACAAGCTCAGTAGTGAGCCAAGGAATCTGTTCTACGCCGAGATAGCCGCGATGTCCGCTCCAGGCGTACTCTCCCGGAGTTGCACAGGCACCTGCCCGTAACGGATTCAAGTGAACATATCGCACCAGTTCGAGCAGATATGCATCTGCGTCGATAAGAAGGGCCTTGTAGCGTCCCTGGAACAGGTGACCGGTTCGCAATTGCGTGTAATTGATCCACTTTGTGAAGCGCAAGGAGATGTTCTGCATGATCCTTGAGAGCGGCACATCTTCTACCTGCATCACAATATGGAAATGTTATGTGAAGCCTGAAGTTATGTGAAGTATCTCTATCTTATCCCTCATTCTTTCCCCCCGATCAATGGTTTTCTGCACATAATTGCGGTGATTTTGCAAGCGTCGCGAGCCACTTTAAAACGTCAGGTTTTTGCCACGGCTGTGCCTTGTTGACGCGTGGAGCCGCGGTTTTCTGAAGCATTCTTCGCTTCATTTCCATGTCGATTTCTACGTAGACGTGTGTGGTGTTGATGTCGGCGTGCCCCAGCCAGTAGCTGACCATATTGATATCGTTGCCGGCCCGCAGCAGATGCATGGCCGTGGTGTGACGAAGGGTATGCGGACTGACGGTCTTTGTTTTAAGCGACGGGCATCGGCTCTGGGCAGATACTGCATATTTGCGAGTGATGTGGCCAATGCCGAAACGGGTTACCGGTGCGCCATTGGCATTAAGAAAGAGCTGTTCGGTTGCCGGATCTTTCGGGGCGCGGCCTTTGAGATACGCCTGTAGTACCTGTGCCGTTTCGGGCCAGAGCGGACAACTCCGGTGCTTCTTGCCTTTGCCAAGAAGCGTGACATAAGCTGAGCCCTGTAGATGCAGGTCTGTCGCCTTGATTCCTACAACTTCGCTGACACGAGCCCCGGTGTTGTAGAGCAGCAGAAGCAATGCCCTGTCGCGTATTCCGCTACGCGCGTTGATATCCACTGAATCGAGCAACGCTTGCATCTCCTGTTCATCGAGGTAGGCGACCGTCTTGAATTCGGTGCGTTTCAGCGGAATGGTGCGAATCTTCTGACACTGGAGGACCAATGCCGGTTCCTCTCTGGCAATGAAGGCGAAAAAGACACGGATAGCCGCCAGTCTTGCATTGCGTGTTCGTGGGGTACAGCTTCTGGCGTTTTCAAGATGATCGAGGAAAGTCAGTACGAGCGACTCCTCGATTTCTTCGACATTTAATTCGTCAACGCTTTTTTTGAGGGTGTCGGCCGCATAGCACAAAAGCAGCTTGATAGCATCGCGGTAAGCCCAAATGGTATTGATGGAGAGTCCTTTTTGTATTGGCAGATAGTGGCTGAAGAAGCGTTTCATGTAGTTGGCAATCCTGGTTTTCATGATATTCCTCCACTGTGTTCAACTTGTCGGAGATAGTATTCGTGGAAACGCCGGGCAACCAGCTCGGTCAGCTCCGGCGTGGCGTGAAGATAGACCTGAGTAGAATAGATATCCACATGACCCATATAGGTTGCCAGCCATGGCAGCCGCGCGTTCACATCCTGCCCGTCCCTGTACCAGGCCAGTAGTCTGTGGACTGCAAAGGTGTGTCTAAGGTCGTGGATTCGAGGGGCGGCGGGTCCTTCGTCGGAGATTTTGCACTGATTTAGCAACCGCCCAAAGGTCTGATTGATCGTGCAGTGGTGCAAGCGCTGGGATCGCAGATTCAAGAAAAGCGGAGAATCAGGCGAGTGGGGTTTGAACCGCATACGCCTGTCCAGATACGACTGCACCGCCCGGCAGGTGGAAACGACCAAGGGCACCCAGCGGGCCTTGCGAAACTTACCGCTGGCAATGAAGAGCCGTTCTTCGTCGCAGTGGAAGTCTTCCAGGTTCAAGGCCATTGCCTCTCCGATCCGGATGCCGGTACTATAGAGGAGCCCCAGCAGCGTCTTGTAGGTGTGAGGCCGAAGGGATCCTGCTGGCGGCAGCTTGGATGCGGCAGCCAGCAACGCGCCAATCTCTGCTTCGCTATAGATATAGGTTCGATGCGTCGTTTGTGAGGTAATCGCTCTTATAGGCTCTGGCACATAGGTGAGCGGATCGGTACGGGAAAGGTATCGGCATAACTGTCGCACCACACAGAAGCGGTTACCCCGGACTCGTGGGGCAAGATGGGAAAGGGTCTGTAGATAGCGGTCGGTGATTTCCATAGTCAGCATCGCCCCGTCGTATTTTTCATCGCACAAGAAGTGATCGAAGTAGCAAAGCAGTAGCGCCTGGCTCTGATAATCGGTGCCGGAGAGTTGTCGCAAATGGATGAAGCTCTCGATTTGAAGTGCCAGACAACTGTTAAATTTATGCGGTCTCATCGCTCACCTCCTGTGGCCACTCCAGTGCCACTTGCTGTAGACTGTTAAAATCGACCTTGGTGTAGATGAAGGTGGTGCCGAGATAGCGATGACCCAGAACATCGGCAACGGCCTTGAGTGGATGTCCATCCTTAAGCATCCGGGTGGCAAAGGCATGCCGAAAGACATGAGCACCCTTGTGGGGAATGTCGATGCCCGCCGCCCGGATAGAGCGATCAACGATGGCGGCAAGAGTGCTGGAGTGGGGAAGCGGATGATACGGTGCTCGTGTAGTCAGGAACACCTGAGGATATGGACTGGGAACACGGGAATTTTGCACGTAATCTAAAAGGCTTTCCCCCACCTCCGGGGTTAAAGGTAAAAGACTGGCTTTACCCCCCTTGGCCGGTTCGAAGAGGATCTGATTTCGAGCCCAATCGATCTCTTCCAGGCGTAATGCACGAACCTGGCAGCCTCGTACACCGTAGGTAAAGAGCAGTTGCAGGATGGCGTAATCCCGGCGACCCACGAAGGTCTTGCGGTTGACACCATGAAGAACCTGCTGAGCTTGGGCATCCGTTAACCCACGCGGGACTGTGGCCAGTTTGTAGGTTCGCAGGGTGGGAACGGCGAGATCCAGAGGCGCATGGACATAGCCTTGATATAGACAGAATCGGAAAAAGGTTCGCAGTGCCGCTTGCATCGAGCGCCGCGCCGCTCTACCGGCCATCGAAGCATAGGCCAGGAAGAACGCTTCAATGTCATCCGGAGCCAACGTCGCCAAGCCTTGCGGCGTAGCCTGCAGACCGAGCCATCTCAGGAACGGTGTGAGGTACTGAGCCCGAAGTTCAAGAGTTCCGGCGGCAGCGTGCTGGTAATGCGCCATCCAGGCAAGGTAGGCATCCAAAAGGGGTTGATGGATCTCGACCACCAGCACGGGATCAAACTGCCCCTCCTCGTAGAGGTACTCGACAAAGCGACTGACCGAGTGGTGGACTCGCCGCAGATGGCCTTCCAAAGACCCACGTTGCCGACACCAAGCAGGGTACTCTTCAAAAAAATCGGCAACGTCAGTTGATCGTAGCAGTTGGTCAACAACTATTTCTTGCCGACCAAGATGCTCGTTAAAGTGAGATACGTTCGACAAATGCATACGGATGGTATGGCGACTGAAGCCGCGACTAAGTAACCAGGCGCAAAAACCATCCTGATGCATTCCAAGTGGGCCGCCCTGTAATTTCTTCAGCGTCCCCAGATCGGTAAATACTCGTTCCAGTTCCATGGCAATCTCCTTTCTGCCTCAATTATCGGAGCATTCAGAGATTGCGAGGGATAAAAATTATGTGTAGTGATATAGGAGTAAATTTGATAAATGGTGAGAAGGGTGGGAAAATCGGACGAGAGGTAAGGTCAACTTCACATAACTTCAGGCTTCACATAACATTTTCATTTGCTGCTTATGCCGACCACTGTTTCCCTGGCAGAAACCATGCGACGCCTGCTCACCGGTTATGCTGTCTACTTCAACCGAAAATACAATCGCAATGGTCATCTGTTCCAGAACCGCTACAAGTCCATTCTCTGCGAAGAAGAACCGTACCTTCTTGAACTCGTTCGTTATATCCACCTGAATCCATTGCGCGCCAAAATGGTTGCCGATCTGGACGGACTGGCACACTACCCCTGGAGCGGTCATGGAGTTTTACTTGGCAGACGGACCATGGAAGGGCAGGAAACAGAAGAGGTTCTGGCACGGTTTGGATCGAAGAGAACCAGCTCACTGCATGCGTACCGGCAGTTCATCGCAGACGGCATTGCCGCCGGGCAGCGCAACGACCTGATTGGTGGTGGACTGAAGCGCAGCCAGGCTGATTGTATGGAGAGCGGAGAAATAGCCGCCTTTGACGAGCGCATTCTCGGCAGTGGCGAATTTGTCGAAGTACTGACTGGTGGAGCCAGGCAGAGTGAGCAGAAAAAACCTCGGCTAACTTTGCGTTCTCTTCTCGAAAGAATCAGCGCCGTAACCGGAGCACCAGTTGATAAACTGCTGAACCCAGGCAAGGAGCGGGTCATTGCGCGTGCCAGAGCCGTCTTCTGCTACTGTGCTGTTCGGGAGTACGCCTATACGGCGACAGAGGCCGGGAGGGTCGTGGGGATTGGTTCGGCAGGCGCATCAATCGCTGTCAGACGGGGTGGAGAACTGCTGAAAGGTGATCAGGAACTACGCCAGGCTTTGCTCAAAACGGATGGTTAGTTGATTAGTTAGCAACGTCCCCCCAGTGGCATTCCCAGAAACGCTGGAAATCCTCTTTAAGCAGGTAGGC
>JANOEC010000099.1:0-2332 GCA_031412995.1 Geobacteraceae bacterium | reverse complement strand
TGCCGCGGATCGCTTCAAGTGCGACTTTCGCCTTGTGCTGACTGCTGAAACTTTTACGGCCTTTTTCGCTCATTGCCTGCTCCTTTTTACTGCAGGCTACCATCTTAAACTATTGTCCGAAATCTGGGGTCCACTATACAGCGGTTGCCAGACAACGCCATCCTCAAAATATCCAAGGCTCCTGGATAACTTAATCTCTTCCCTCCCAAGCGGATCAGCCGGATATCTGAAAGCTTTACCAAGCTGTTTCCCGAGTTTTTGTGCAACGTAACGACGGTAAATTCCCCTCAATTCAGCGAGATTCATTTTTATTAATCGTCAAGTCCAGCTTGTACTTAAATTCTTTTCCATATTGGTGCTGATCTTCATCTCCATCGTTATCAATGAGGCACCGATTCCGCAGGATGAAATAACCGTGCTCAAACGGAAAGCCACCAAGCTCCACTCCTTTCAGCAATTAGCGTCTATCCAACGCTCCTAAAACAGACCCATCTTCACCCAGTCCGCCTCATCACGCGGAAAGCGGTCCTTCTCCGTCCACCCCTCTTGTTTGAGATCGGCGATAATGTGCTGCCGTGCAGCCAGCACCGCAGCTGAGCCGAACAGTTCCGCCACCTGCCGAATGCCTGCTTCGTGGTGTCTTTTTTTGCGGTGCCGGAAACCGTATCCGGCTGTTCCGGCAAATTCATCCAGCCAGAGATGGACCTCGGCGTAATCCTTACCAAAGGTTTTCAGTGACTCGGCGCAATGTTCAGCGAAACTGGGCATGGGTGCTCCTCAGGTACTGCCGCCAACGTATCACAGCAAAACGACATACAAGGTCGCTTTGAAGCGGCACAATGGTGCAATGAATTAGCGACACCATTGCGAAACACGAGGAGAACTGAAATGACGGATAATCATGCTGATTTGCCAAATCCCGCTTGGGAAGAGAATCTTCTGCTCAGAACCATCGTCAAAATTGAATCACTGGAGGTTTATGATCACTTTGAAGAGGACAATGATTACCCGCATTACCAGGTTTCAGCGGACTGTTCGATCTATATGGGGGGAGAGCAGTGCATGCCGGGCGAGATCTATATTTCCGTTGAGCCAGATGAGGGCGAACGGCTGGAATATTTGAAAAAGATTTTGCAGCCGGGGGCAATAATGTGGGCATCCAGCAAAGATTTCGCTTATTTCCCTGCACAAGAACGGATATTGACTTTATGTCGGCCGGAGCTTGAACCGATCCAGGAAGAAGACCTGGATCGGTATCTCAAAGACATTTTCGCATCAGTAGATCATCTGCAAGCCGGCAATAGTTGTAACTCTGACGTCATGAAGTAAACTGCAGCAATAAAACGTCAAAATATGTCGCACTTAACAGCATCATGGAGCAGTGCATGGACGCACTTTATCGCCATTGGTTGATTCTCCGCATGATCCCTCGTCGGGGACGCATAGCCACCACTGACATTCTCGGACGGTTGAAATCCGAGTATGGTATCGAAACCACCTTGCGTACTGTTCAGCGTGACTTGATTGCTTTAGAGACGAGCGAATTCCCGCTGGAGTGCGATAACAACCGTCCGGCCGGTTGGAGTTGGGCTAACGATGCTCCCGTTTTCGATATTCCCAATATGGACCCGGTGACTGCGCTGACCTTTAAGCTGGCGGAAAAGCATCTGGCTCGTATGCTGCCACATGGGGTGTTAAACGCGCTGAAGCCTTATCTGAAGGCAGCTGACGATCGCCTGAAAATCACGGCTGAATCAACGTTATCGCGCTGGCCCGACAAGGTGCGGGTAGTTTCCCGCAATCTGGCCATGATCCCGCCGGTGGTGCCGGACGATATTTCCAGTGCCGTTTATGCGGCATTGCTGGAAGAACGCCGCTTTACGGCAAGTTATCGCAATGTCACTGGACGGTTGAAAAACTATGAGGTCAATCCTCTTGGGTTGGTCTTTGTCGAAGGACTGACGTACCTGATTGCTTCCCTTAATGAGCATGCCGATCCGGTTCTGTTGCTGCTCCATCGGATCCAGAAAGTTGAGCATATGAATCAGCCGGCAACGGTGCCGGATGGTTTTGATCTTGATGCATATATCGCCAGAGAGTTGACCTTTCCGGTTGGGGGTATGATCAGCCTTAAGGTACTTTTTAGCAGGCAGTCAGATGTGCAGCGGCTTGAAGAGGCGCCCATTTCAGCTGATCAAAAGATTGAAAAAAAAGCAGATGGTGGTTTTGCATTGACTGCCACCATTGAGAACACGCTGCAGTTACATTGGTGGTTGCGTGGCTACGGGGAGCGGGTGGAAGTTCTTGAGCCGCAAAGCATGAGGGATGAATT
>JANOEC010000098.1:0-77315 GCA_031412995.1 Geobacteraceae bacterium | reverse complement strand
CGCATCGGAGGTTTGTATGCCAACGCTCAAAAGAACACAAATGTATTTTCCTGAAGAGATGCTTGCCGAATTGAAGCTTTTTGCGGGAGCCAAGAAGGAAAGTATTTCTGAAGTTGTCCGAGAAGCTGTCTCGTCTTTTCTCCAGCAGAAGAATGCACAGGTCAAAAATTGGCAGTCTGATCCTATATGGGACATGGTGGGCACAGCAAATTCAGAAATTTCAGACGGTGCGCTAAACCATGATTTTTATCTCTATGGCAAATCGAAATGAAAATATTTGTTGATACAGGTGCTTGGCTTGCGCTTCATGATAAAAATGATCAATTTCATAATCGGGCAATTGAAGCAATATCGCGGATACAAAAAGAGAAAATTGAGCTAATAACGTCCGATTTTATTTTTGACGAAAGTTTAACCTTTATCCGTTACCGTGCTTCACACGATGCTGCCGTCCTTTTTGGTTCATCACTTCTTCAGAGTTCTATAGTTACCTTGGTTTCAGTTGATAGAGATTTACTGCATCTGGCGTTTGAACTTTTCCGAAAATATAAAGATCAGGATTTTAGCCTGACAGATTGTACCAGCTTTGTTTTGATGAAACGTTTGAAATTGACGACATGTTTTGGTTTTGATGCTCATTTTTCTCATATGGGCTTTAGTATTTTGTAAACTTGAAGATCAGACGAGATCTTGACTGGAATCCTCCTTTCACGATGGCCTGCGGTTGGCCTGCAAGCTGGAAGGGGGACACGAATGATCACGGATAGCCTGTGACCCATGTGTGAGTTGCTCTGAATCATCGATAAATTTTGTTAGTGGGGCTCTCCCGTGTGTACCATATGCGCCAGCTATTGCATTTGGTTCAACTATATGCAATAGTGCCTGCATGAAGAATAGATCATTTTGGATCCATTTAATTTCTGAGGCATTCAAAAGGCGTACAATTATCTGGTTGGCAGGGGTACGTCGTGCCGGAAAAACAGTTCTCTGCCAATCGCTGCCGGATGTTGTCTATTTTGATTGTGAACTCCCCAGTACTCGCCGCATGCTTGAGTCACCAGAATCATTCCTGAAGGGGGTGCCGAACCGTCTGGTGGTTTTGGATGAAGTCCACCGCCTGGCAAATCCTTCCGAGCTTCTTAAAATAGCTGCCGATCATTTTCCCACTACCCGAATTGTTGCGACCGGTTCTTCCACTCTGGGCGCTTCAGCGAAGTTCAGTGATACGCTTGCCGGACGGAAAACCCAGATCTGGCTTACGCCGATGCTGGGGCAGGATATGGTGGATTTTGAAATTCAGGACTTGGATCGGCGGTTACTCCATGGCGGGCTCCCTCCTTTTTTCCTCGATGCTGCCCCTGTCGAGATTGAATTCCAGGAGTGGCTGGATGGTTACTGGGCTAAGGATATTCAGGAACTGTTCCGTCTGGAGCGCCGTCATTCTTTTCAGCGTTTTCTGGAGTTGTTGCTGATCAACAGTGGGGGAATATTCGAAGCAACCAAGTATGCCCGTCCATGCGAAATCAGTCGAACTACGGTTGCCAATTATCTCTCTGTCCTGGAAAATACCTTCGTTGTTCAGGTACTGCGTCCGTTCAATTCCTATAAGTCTGCTGAGATTGTTGCCGCGCCCAAGGTCTATGGTTTTGATACCGGTTTTGTTTGTTGTTTCCGGGGGTGGAATTCATTGCGGCCTGATGATCGGGGACCGCTCTGGGAGCATGTTGTGCTCAACGAACTTCAGGGGCGGTTGCAGACCCGAGAGATTGGCTATTGGCGTGATAAGCGAGGGAAAGAAGTTGATTTTATCATTGCCAGACGTTCTGGTGGACCCTTGGCGATTGAATGCAAATGGCAGGCTGATGGATTTTCTGCCGATGGGATAAAGGCATTCCGAAAGCTCTATCCGGAAGGACGTTCTTTTGTTGTGGCCTCAGATGTTGTGCACCCTTATACACGGCAGTACGGTGGACACGAAATATGTTTTTGCAGTCTGGCAGAGTTGATTTGTCAGCTTGAAAACAACTGATTTCATGTCCAGCGCAAAGAGGCTTCCAACATAAAAGATCATGGAGTGTCGTTTCGCGAAGCGTCAACTGTTTTTCTTGATCCGCTTACTATGTCCTTTTATGATCCTGATCATTCGGAGGCTGAAGATAGATTTATTACCCTTGGCGTTGCGGCAACAGGTAAACTATTGTTCATTTCACATACTGATCGAGGGTCGGTTACACGGATAATTAGCGCAAGGGAAGCGACGAACAAGGAGCGTGAAGGATATGAAAAAACAAATCGATGAATTAAGGTCGGAATACGACCTGTCACAGCTAAATGGTTGCGTCCGTGGCAAGTATTCAGAGAGGGCAAAGCGGGGAACTAACATCATACTTTTGGCACCTGACGTAGCCTGGCTATCCACACCATCTGACTCAGCGCGGTGTCCGTTCCATGGATGTCTTCATTTCCGATGATGATCGCCTTTCCTACCTCTCTTTTGTTGCCGAAGAGTGCAATCGCCACAGTGTAGATGTTCTTGCCTGGTGCCTGATGACCAATCATGTCCATTTTATTGCTGTGCCCAAAACGGAACAATCACTGGCTCGCGCCTTTGGCGAGGCACATCGTCGTTATACGCGGCTGAAAAACTTTGCAGAAGGGGTACGTGGCTACCTTTTTCAGGGCCGGTTTTCATCAAGCGTACTTGATCAGAATCACCTGTTGGCAGCCGTCCGCTATGTGGAGTCAAATCCTGTCCGTGCCGGCATGGTACCTCAGGCAGGAGAGTATGTCTGGTCAAGTGCACGGTTTCATATTGGGCTGCAGGAAAATGATCCATTGGTTACTGACAGAACCATGTTGGGTCTCGTCACCAATTGGGAAGAGTTTTTATCTCTTGAAACTGGTGAAGATATCGAGCGGGTAGCGGCTGCAACCCGTACGGGGCGTCCGACTGGTGATGAGGTGTTTCTTGCCGCAGTGGAGGCTGCTACCGGTCGTGATATGCGAATAAAAAAGGCCGGCAGGCCGAAACTTCATTTAGCCGTTTAAGTGTTGTCTGCACAAGGGGTGATGCCTTTACAGGCAGAGTCACCTATGCCAACGCTTGGCAAGTACGAAGTGCCGATCCCATATACCAGAAAACCAAAGACGTTGGGGCAAAAGCCATGTTTGAGAGGACTCACCATCAACATATTGCAACTATTCACAGCACCTTGAACGGGAAGCTTGTTTTGTAAGTTAATTTGATATACTTTGCGAGTATAAACGATATCATTCTGGAGGCTGGACATGTCGCGAACGGTAGTGAATATTGATGATTCGCTGTATGAGCAAGCAAAGGTATTTACCGGACTGAAAAAGAAAGTTGATGTTGTGAATTATGCATTGAAACATCTACTTGAACAGCGGGACATGGAGCAAATACTTGAACTGCGTGGCAAAGTGGTGTGGGAGGGTGATCTGGATGTGATGAGGCAGGGGCGTTATGGTTCTTGTTGATACCTCTATCTGGATAGATTTCTTTCAGGCGCCGGAGAGCCATACTGGATCTGCACTTGTATCACTTATCAAGGAGCACAATAGTGTAGCTCTTTGCGGCATCGTGCTCCAGGAGGTTCTGCAGGGAATTCGCAAGCAGAAGAGTTTTGAGCTTGTCCGCGAGCAGTTGTTGAAATTTCCTTTTGTAGAGGCGAATCTGGATACTTGGTTGCTGGCTGCATCACTGTATCGCGATCTGCGAGCAAAAGGAATGGCTATGCCTCCTGTTGATGTAACTATTGCAGCTATCGCAATCAAAAATAATATGCTTCTGTTTAGCAGGGATGCGCATTTTGAGGAAATTGAGCAGGTGAGTAGCTTGAGATTGTATGGTGTGTAAGATCGGTTACTTGATTGAATCTTCTTGATTTTATAACCATGAAATATCGGTTTCTGTGTCCGAGATCTCATGGTGTGCTTGCTCCATGATTCCCCACCAATCTCGGCAATTTTTGAAAAGAAAAGCCTGCTTGTGCAGAGTATTATTTTTCAAGATCATTGCTTGACGCTAACTGTCTTATCTGTAAAATTACCTGAAATTATCCATCCCATTGGCATACAGCTGCACTGGAGAGTTAATGTTTCTGCAAAAAAGAATGCTGGTTTTCCTGGTTGATATTGCCCTGATTGTTGTTGCCTACAGTTTGGCTTTTTTCCTCCGCTTCGATTTTACCATCCCACCTGAGCACCGCGACATATTCTTTCGTGGCTTATGGTTTGTGCTGGCCATCAAACCGCTGGTCTTTCTGGTTTCCGGCATGTACCGCAGTTTATGGACCTATGCCTCGCTGCAGGATGCCCTGGAGATATTCAAAGTCATCACGGTCTCCTCGGTCTTGGCTGTGTTCAGTGTCATGTACATGCATGCCTTTGAGGGATTCCCCCGGTCTATTTTTATACTCGACTGGAGCTTTTTGATCTTTCTGGTGGCGACAAGTCGCCTGGTCTGGCGGTTTTATCGGGAGAAATATCTGCTGAGTGATCAGATTGGTTGGCGGAACAATAAAGGGAAGCGCACCCTGATCGTTGGGGCTGGTGAAGCGGGCAGTATGTTGTTGAAAGAGATTCGCAAACAACGGGACAATGAATACCGGGTTGTCGGTTTTGTCGATGACAACCGGAGCAAGCAGGGAATGTTGCTGCATCGGGTGCCGGTTCTCGGCAGTATTGATCAGTTGAAGGCGTTGGTGCGTAAATACAAGATTGAAGAAATTATCGTTGCCATTCCTTCGGCCCAGGGGAAAATGCTCAAGCGGATTGTGGCCAGCTGTGAAAGAGCCAAGGTACACGTTAAAACCGTGCCCGGGATCAGCGACATCATCGATGGCAAAGTGTCGGTTTCGCAGATAAAAAATGTGGATATTGAGGACCTGCTGGGCCGTGAACCGGTGGTGCTTGACGAACAGGGGATCAGTGCGTACCTGACGGGCAAGCGGGTGCTGGTGACTGGTGCAGCCGGCAGCATTGGCAGCGAGATCTGCCGCCAGGTGGCACGCTATAACCCGGCCAAGATTATCCTCTTCGATAATGCCGAAACACCGCTGTTCTATATTGAAAAGGAACTTGCCGCCAGCTTCCCTCAAGTGCCGATAGTGCCGGTGGTAGCGGATGTGCGGAACCGGACTCGGGTCGAGATGGTGTTCGAAGAGTTTCTGCCCCAGGTGGTGTTTCACGCCGCCGCTTATAAGCATGTGCCGATGATGGAATATAACCCGGTTGAGGCCATCACCAATAACGTGGTCGGCACCCGCAAGCTAGCCGACGCGGCTAACATGTTCAAAGTTGACAACTTTGTGATGATATCTACGGACAAGGCGGTCAACCCGACGAACGTGATGGGTGCCAGCAAGCGGGCGGCCGAACTGTATGTGCAGTCGCTGGCCAGGCAGAGCTCCACCCGGTTCACGACGGTTCGGTTCGGCAATGTACTGGGGAGTAATGGTAGCGTGATCCCGATCTTTAAGGAACAGATTGCCAAAGGCGGGCCGGTGACGGTCACTCACCGGGATGTTATCCGCTATTTCATGACCATTCCCGAGGCCTCGCAATTGGTGCTGCAGGCTGGTTGTATCGGTAAACGGGGAGAAATCTTCGTGCTGGACATGGGCGAGCCGGTTCGGATTGTTGATCTGGCCGAGGAGTTGATTCGCCTGTCAGGATTTACGCCGTACGAGGATATTGACATTGTCTTCTCCGGGCTGCGGCCTGGTGAAAAGCTGTATGAGGAGTTGTTGATTGAAGGGGAGGGGATCAAACCCACAACCCACCCGAAGATCAAAGTGGTTGGTGCCGTCCCGATTGAACACGAGGGCATTGCCAATGCCTTGAGTCTGTTGCATGAGCATGCCTGTGCCTCAGATATTGCGGCGATTATTACTGGACTCAAGCAGTTGATCCCGGAATTTACCCCTAAGTACAGCTTTCATGGGGCTGCGCCGGCCCTGTTTCAACGGGTCAGACCCGACCTGTTCCCGCAAGCCATTGTCGATGAACGGAAAGTCCTGCCGATCAGGAAATAAGATTCGAAGGATCTGTTTTCATGTTTTCGCGCCACAACTTGTCGATAGGCGGCCCAATCGTATTTTGGGCTGGTCTGGGACTTACTCTGCTTGTCCTGACTTCTGTTACGGCGCAAGCAGCAGTTTCGTCAGCCAATATCCCCTTGGATAGCACTTTTTACCGCTATTTGGCTAAGCTGGGCGGTGCTGGCCGCATTCCCTCCGCTATGGCTGGGAGCATATCAGCAACTGGAACCTGATCCCAGGCGAGCGCCGGACGAATCAACTGCTGCAAATGGATATTGGTTACCGATACTGAAACTGTCGCCTCTCCTTAGTTTAATCAAATCCTGGAACTAACTTGACCATGTTTAACCCCCCTGCTATTATTTCTTACTGAATCTTACATGCAGGGGGCTGTGATGAATACCAGCATATTGTCGAGCAAAGGGCAGATTATTATTCCAAAACAGGTTAGGGAGGCCCACCACTGGCGAACTGGTACCGAGTTCGTCATTGGGTCTTTTGGCGACGGAATCTTTCTTAAACCACGGAAACCTTTTCCCCTTACCCGTCTGGAAGATGGTTTAGGCTGTGCCGGTTATTGCGGGCCAGCCAAAACTGATGCTGAAATGGAGGAGGGACTGCTTGCAGACATTCGCCGGGAATGGCTCTCCAGGGAAGATAAGTGATTTCTGTCGATACCAATATTCTGGTTCGCTACGTAACCAATGACGATCCCAGTCAGGCAAAACTGGCACTCGCGGTTCTGGCGAGAAAAGAGGATATTTTCATTGCCAAGACCGTCTTACTTGAGACGGAATGGGTTTTGCGCGCAGTGTATGAATTGCCGGTTAAGTCTACGCAAAGAGCGATTCTTCATGTGCTTGGTCTGCCTAATGTAATAGTGGAAGACTCCCAAGAAGTTGCTCAGGCACTTGAATATTACGAAAAAGGTTTGGATTTCGCAGATGCCCTGCATGTTGCTTCGAGCTGTGACGCGGACGTTTTTATTACCTTTGACAGCGCTTTAATCAAAAAAGGGCTAAAACTTGGCGTACCGGTTAAAGAGGCATAGCTTGCCATTAAGGTCTGCAGTGAAAACGTGAAATTCTTTTGTTACTCTGCTATAGTCCTGCAAATTATCGCGTCAAAATTTCTCTTGGAGTATTTATTATGAAAAAAGCGCTCATCACCGGCATCACCGGCCAGGACGGCTCGTATCTGGCAGAGTTACTGTTGCAAAAAGGCTATGAAGTCCACGGCATGATTCGCCGCTCTTCGTCATTCAATACGGGTCGGATCAATCATCTCTATCGTGACCCGCATGAAAAAAATGTGCAGATGTTTTTGCATTATGGTGACTTGAACGATGCCAGTTCGATTAATACGCTCCTCCGCAATATTCAGCCGGATGAGATCTACAATCTGGGTGCCCAGAGTCACGTGCGGGTTTCCTTTGATGTGCCTGAGTATACCGGTGAAGTGGATGCAATGGGAGTGGTGAGGATTCTTGAAGGGATTCGTGAAACCGGTCTGGATACCCGGTTTTATCAGGCATCTTCTTCCGAACTATATGGCAAGGTGGTTGAAACCCCGCAGAAAGAAACCACCCCATTTTATCCCCGTTCGCCGTATGCCTGTGCCAAGGCGTATGCCTTTTATATCACCATGAACTACCGCGAAAGCTACGGTATGCACGCCAGTAACGGCATTCTCTTTAACCATGAGTCGCCGCGCCGTGGCGAGACTTTTGTCACCCGTAAAATCACCCGGGCGGCGGCGCGTATCAAGTTGGGCATGCAAAATTGCCTCTATCTGGGTAATTTGGATGCCAAGCGTGACTGGGGCTTTGCCGGTGATTATGTGGAAGCCATGTGGCTGATGTTGCAGCAGGAAAAGGCGGATGATTACGTTATTGCTACCGGTGAAACCTATATGGTCCGCACTTTCGCCGAGAAAGTTTTTGCTCGCTTGGGAATGCCGCTGGTCTGGCAGGGGAGTGGTGAGCAGGAGGAAGGGGTTGATACCGTATCTGGTCGGACGGTGGTGCGCATCGATCCTAAATATTTTCGCCCGGCCGAGGTCGATCTGTTGCTGGGAGATCCTTCCAAAGCCAAGCAGGAACTGGGTTGGGAACTGAAGACCAGTTTCGAAGAGCTGGTTAATATGATGACTGATGGCGATCTTGAGATCGCGGCGAGGGAACAGCGCGCTAATGGCTAGACGGGCACTGATTTCCGGGATATCTGGCCAGGATGGGGCGTACCTCGCGCAATTGCTCCTTGAGAAGGGGTATGAAGTCCATGGGACGGCACGAGATGCCCAGATGTCTCTTTTCGGCAATCTGGTGCATCTTGGCATCAAAAGTGATGTTCGGTTGCACTCAATGGCACTCAATGACTTTAGAAGTGTGATCCAGACGCTATCAAAGGTGCAACCTGATGAGATTTATAACCTTGCCGGCCAGAGTTCAGTCGGCCTCTCTTTTGAACAACCGGTTGATACCTTGGAAAGTATCAGTGTTGGCACGCTCAACCTGCTGGAGGCCATGCGTTTTATAAATATCCCGGCACGTTTATACAGTGCCGGTTCCAGTGAGTGTTTTGGGAACACCGGGGGGGAGGCGGCTTCTGAATCGGTGTTGTTCCAGCCGCGGAGTCCCTATGCGGTGGCCAAGGCTGCTGCCTTCTGGGAGGTGGCAAACTATCGCGAGGCCTATAACCTCTTTGCCTGCACGGGCATTCTCTTTAATCATGAGTCTCCACTGCGCCCTGAACGGTTTGTTACCCGTAAAATAGTCAATGCTGCTTGCCGTATTGCCTCCGGCAGTAGCGAAAAGTTGCAACTCGGCAATATTTCCATCGCCAGGGATTGGGGATGGGCACCAGAATATGTGGATGCGATGTGGCGGATGCTTCAGCAGGATGAGCCGAACGACTTTGTTATTGCCACTGGTGAAACGCATACGCTTGAGCAATTTGTGGCAGCGACTTTTGCGGTGGTGGGTTTGGACTGGTCTGAGCATGTGGAAACGGATCCTTCACTGCTCCGCCCTTCGGAAATTATGGTCAGTCGGGCAAATCCGCACAAGGCAAAAGAGAAACTCGGTTGGCAGGCATTAAACAAGATGCAGGATGTAGTAAAAATGATGATCGAAGCAGAACTGGGTAAAGGGAAGGGCTAAATGATGATTCTGGTAACTGGCGGTTGTGGCTATATTGGCAGTCATGTGGTGCGGCAGCTTGCGGAGGCGGGACATAAGGTTGTCGTGTATGACAATTTGTCCACCGGCTTTGCCGATGCCTTGGTGAATAATGAACAGTTGGTGGTCGGTGATCTGGCAGATACGGAGCGGCTGGCCAGCACCTTCAAAGAGTTTGGCTGTAAGACGGTTCTCCATTTTGCCGCCGCGATTGTCGCCCCGGAATCGGTGACTGACCCGATCAAGTATTACAGCAATAATACCCGCAATACCTTGGGGCTGCTAAAAGTCTGTGTCGAGCAGCAGGTCGAACGCTTTATCTTTTCCAGCACCGCAGCGGTCTATGGCATGCCGGCGGATGGCGTGGCGGCTGAGGATAGTCCGACAGTGCCGATTAATCCCTACGGCACTTCCAAACTGATGAGCGAATGGATGCTGCGGGATGTGGCCGCGGCCCATGGCCTCAAGTATGTGGCGTTGCGCTATTTCAATGTGGCAGGAGCTGATCCGCAGGCGCGGATGGGGCAGCGGACCCCGGAGGCGACGCATCTGATCAAGGTGAGTTGTCAGGCGGCACTGGGCATGCGCCCGGACGTCTGCATGTTCGGCACGGATTACCCGACGCCAGACGGTACCGGCATTCGCGACTATATCCATATTGAAGATCTGGCGGCGGCTCACCTTGCTGCGCTCAAGTATCTCGCCGCCGGTGGTGAATCAACTCAGGTCAATGTTGGTTATGGCTGCGGCGCCAGCGTGCGCGAAGTGGTAGCGATGGTGAAAGCGGTTTCCGGCATTGATTTTACGGTGCGTGAAGCGGATCGTCGCCCAGGCGATCCGGCCATGCTGGTGGCCAAGGCGGAAAAAATCAGGCAGATCATGGACTGGACACCACGGTATAATGATCTGCGGACAATTGTGGCTGACGCCTGGCGCTGGGAAAGCCGGTTGCATGGCCAAGGGTAACTGGATGCTTTGGTTCCAGCAGTTGCTTTCCCTTTGGCCACTAACAGCCTGCCGCTTGAAAGTAGTGCATGTTTAATTTGCGGTATAATTTCCTCGCCGTTGGTAATGTAATCCTCGGGCTTATCAACTCGCTTCTGCTGATCAGGGTGTTTGGGGTGTCGGCCAGCGCCGACGCTTATCTGATTGCCGCCAATATCCTCGCCGCGCTGCAATTCATACAGCTGATGTTTGTTGAACAATTTATGTTTTTTTATAATGATCTCAGAGTTGTTGATAAGCATAACGCCAGAACTTTTTATCAGTCGGCAGTCACCTTTGCGCTATTGACTGGGGTGGTATTGTACCTGTTGTTTGTGCTTGCGGCCGATCCCATCCTGAGGGTCTTTGCTTTTAGCCTTGACCTTGAACGGTTTGCGCTCCTTAAGCAGATTTATCTGATCATGGTTATCGGCACGGTTGTCGACGCGGCCAGCGCCGTTAATCAACGGCTGCTGAATGCTGAAATGCGTTTTTCGATCCCCTACCTCCTCAGTGCGATCCAGACGGTTTTCAGTGTAGCATTGCTCGGCTATCTCACCTATACACATCGGGCGAATGTTGAGCTGTTTGCCTGGGGGCGAGCCGGGGGTGGGTGGGTGGCCTGTTTGGCTGGTTTTTTCGTGCTTGGACGGCTAGGGTTTCGCCCGCGCCTTTCTCTTCGTCACCCGGCCCTGAAACCTTTTATCAAAAACAGCATCTCCATGCGCTTTGGCCATAATATCCATAATGTCCTCATCAGCCCAATCACCAACAACGTTCTCGCTCTGCTGCCTGGCGGGCTCGCGTCAATTTACTATTATGCCCAACGGCTGCACCAGGTAATCGGCAATGTGGTGGTCAGTCCCAGTTACGCGGTAATGCATGCCCGAGTGTCCAGCCATTGGTCTGCCCAGAATCGAGCGGCAATCAGCATCGATATCCGGAAATTTCTCCTTATGGGTATTGCGCTTTTTGTCGGGGCGACGCTGATTGCCTATTTTTGCGTTCCTCTCCTGCTGCCGTTGGTAAGTAGCACTATTCATCCGAAGGATATGGTCCTGATTCAGCAGGTTTTTCTGGCGTTGGCCCCCTGGTATCTGTTGGCCGTGGTTGAATCGCCCTTTCTTTCGGTCAGCATTGCGTCAAAGAACAGTCTGGCATTTATCTGCACCAATTCTCTTTTCATTACGGTATATTTCTTTCTTGCCGGGTATCTGGCCAAATCGATGGGGATTTATGCAATTCCTTTTTCCATGGCCATGGCGCAGACAATAAACGTTTGCACTTTTGTTGGGTTCAGTCTGGTGCTCTTGCGTCAGCCCCCTTCCCACCATGATACGGTCGGTTAGAGTGAGTGATACAATGACAGAACAACAGACGCATGTGGTTAAAGTCGATCAGTACCAGAAGGTTGCTGCCGGTGTAGAGGTATCTTATTCCTCCTGTTATGAGGGGTTACCGGTGCATGCCCTGGCAGGGCTCCACGCATTGGTTGCCGCCAGGATGATGGAGGTAGTTGAAGTTAAAGGCCCAATCCTTGATTTGGGCGGCGGCAGCGGCGCCCTTGCCCAACGGTTGTGTGACGCGAAATTCTCAGTGACCGCGGTCGATCTGGTCGAGGATAATTTTCGCCTGCACGGACGGGTCCCCTTCATCAGGGCCAACCTGAACGATGATTTCAGCAGTGTTGTACCTGGCACATTTGCCGGGATCAGTGCGGTGGAGATCATCGAACACCTGGAGAACCCGCGCCATTTTCTCCGGGAATGTCGAAAATTGCTCGCTACTGGTGGGCACCTGGTACTGACGACCCCGAATGTTGATAATCCTGTATCCAAGGGGATTTTTCTCAAGAGTGGTAAATTCCAATGGTTTACCGATGAAAATTATGAAAAGGATGGCCATATTTCGCCAATCACCCAGTGCCAGCTGCAGCGGATGATTAAAGAGGCAGGTTTTACCACCGTCTGGTTGGGCACCTTTGGCGATCCTTTCCGGTCAGGATATGGACTATGCAAGAGATTAATCATGCGAGGTATCAGTAAACTGTCGAAGACTCCGCTGTCGCTGAACGGTGAAATACTTGTCGCAGTAATGAGAAAGTAAGGCAGGATATTCACTCCGCGCGGAGCGGAGCCCGGAACTCACCTGGGTATTCTGGAAGGAGCGAGCGTTAGTGCCCAAGGTCAGCGTTGTCATCCCCTGCTATAATCTGGGTCGTTACCTCGACGAGACTGTGGCCTCGGTGCTGGCCCAGACCTACTCGGACTATGAGATTATTGTTGTCAACGATGGGTCCAGCGACGAGTTAACGAACCAGCTCCTCGAGAATTTCCAACGACCGCAAACGCGGGTTATCCATACGCCCAACCAGGGGGTGGCCTCAGCACGCAATACCGGTATCGCCGCGGCTGCAGGAGGGTATATTCTGCCACTTGATGCGGATGATCTGATCGGTCCGAGCTATCTGCAGCAGGCGGTAACGGTGCTTGACCAAAACCGGGAGTTCGGGATAGTGACTTGTTTGATTGAGTTCTTTGGCGCGGTTGATTACCAGCCACCGCAACCACAGTTTTCTCTGGAACAGTTGCTGGTCAGGAATGTCGTGGGACCCTGCGCCTCGCTGTTTCGCAAAGCTGATTGGGAACGGGCCGGCGGCTATAACACAAACATGACCGGCGGTTGGGAAGACTGGGACTTCTGGTTGTCGCTCCTTGAGTTGGGCGTCGAGGTGTACCGGTTGCCCGAGGTCCTATATCAATACCGGATTCGGCCGGAATCGCGGGAGCGCTCTATCTCCCCTGACCAGCGGGTGGAATTGTATCTGCAGCTTTATGCCAACCACCCCGCGCTCTATCATCGCCACATGCGCGGAGTTTTCACCGAGATCTGCGCGTACCATGAGCTGCAATCGCTCCGGAGTTACCGTCTGGCAACTCTGCTCACCGACCCTGCAGAGTTGTTCCGCAGTATAGTTCGCCAGTTAAAAAGTATTGTTAGAAGTTGAATGGAGCATTCCAGGTTGGCAAAAACGACAAAAAAAATACTATTCTACAATGATGTAGCCGGGTTTGGTGGTCATGAATTGATGTCTTTCGAGATCATCAATGCAATTATTGCCACCTATCCAGACTTGGAGATTCATTATCTCTATGCCGAAGACAATGAGCAGCTCCATAAACAAGCCCTGACGATAGAAAAACTCAAGAGACACCCGCTCTCTCTACATGTACATAGGTTTTCCTTTTTGACTAATCTAATCGCATCACGAAATGCCCAGACAGTCAGCGCCAAGGTGCGGCAGATCACCCCAGATTGCATCGTGGCGGTGCAGGGTACGATCGATATTTCCTCGCTTGGTCTCTTGGTTGCTTGGCGGGAAAAAATTCCAGTAGTGACATATATTGCACTTGCCCAGAAGCTCAGAGTGTTGGGGGTCGGCCAGGCAACTTTTCGAGATTTTGTCTATCGACTTTTGTATTATCACTTGCCCGACAGGTTCATTGCGATCAGTAATGCCCAGAAAGATTACTTGCTTGTAAACAAGGTGCCAGAAGATAAAGTTGCTGTGGTCCAGAACATTGTGCGTCGCGACACCATCTGCAGGCATGACCGTGCTACGGCACGACGACAGATGGGGCTCGGCAGTGAAATAACCGTTGTCGGGCTGATCGGGCGTGTTGTTAGTGCACACAAGGGCCATGATCTACTGGTCCAGGCAGTCGCACGCCATCAGCATCTACTGAAAGATATTGTCTTTGTGGTAGTCGGTGATGGGCCTGACTTGGCACACATCAAGCAACAAGTGTCAAGGCACGCGCTACACGCTAGAATTATTTTTATGCCATGGACTGAACAGGTAGGTTGGATTTATTCCGCACTTGACGGGATTGTTATGCCGTCTAATCACGAGGGGGTTCCCCTTGTGATGATAGAAGCTGGTCTCTATGGGATACCGGTAATAGCCTCGGCTATCGATGGGATGAAGGAATACCTCCCATCTGGGTGGCTATTTGCTCGCGGTGACATTGACGGGATGGCCTACCGTATTCTGGAAGTAATGTCCCATGAGCAGTGCCGGCAAATTGACTGGGTGAAGGAAAGTTTTGAACGAATATTCCAGCGACGGACCCTCGGCCAGGAGATTGTCGCCGCGCTTACTTTGACGCATGTGAAAGCCACAACTTGAGCGTGACTGCTTCTAACCTGAGACAGCCTAAATGAGTCGCACTCGTTATCGTCTAAAACGGATTACATCCTACTTGAAGCGGCCTGGAACTCTTATTAATTACCTTGGTGCTGGGGTTGCCAACAAGTTAAAGCTGGCTTGGACTCCCTTCCACCCTCCCAGGATAGATATCGAGCCTAACAATACCTGTAATCTGCTTTGTCAGCATTGTCAGGTCCCGCATTGGTCAAAGACGCCAGTGTATCTTTCAAGTGAGAAATTGATAAAGATTTTTGACCAGTTGCCGTACCTTATTAACGTCAAGTTGCAGGGGATGGGAGAACCGCTTCTGAATAGGCAATTGGTCGATATGCTTCAGGAGGGGGAGAATCGCGGTATTGTCATGGAGTTTTTTTCCAACGGAACGATCCTGTCTGATGACCAGGTTAACCGATTACTAAAGCTGAAACATACCACTATCTACTTCAGTATCGATGGTGCAACAAGTGAAGTGTTTGAATCTATCAGGGTTGGCAGTAGCTTTCCTCAAGTGGTTGAAAACATACGTAGTTTCCTGGAGAGGCGGGGCAAAAACGTGGTTCCAAAAGTAACTTTTGCCACTGTCGCCACAAGGACCAATCTGCATGAATTACCAAAAATAATCCACTTGGCTAAAGAGCTTGGCGCCGATTCGATCAACTTGCAGACATCACTTACCAGTTGGGGGAAGGAACAGGTCGAGGAATATGCTCGGGCGATCAGGTTGGATCTTACGTCAATCGAAATTGCCTCTAAATTGAGCGAAGTGGAACGGATTGCCAGTGATGAAGGGGTACTGCTGAATGTATTTTCGGCGGATGCTTATTCCATTAAAAACAAATGCCCGTGGCCCTGGATGAGGGCCTTCATCGCTGCTAATGGAGATGTGGTGCCATGTTGTATCCTTGCCGATGCCAATACTGTCAGCTTGGGGAATGTGTTCACTGAGCACTTCGGGAAGATCTGGAACTCGGCGGCCTATCGAGAATTACGCCGACGTATCAAGCAGCATGATCTTCCAGATTATTGTAAGGGCTGCTACCGAGACTAGATCGAAAAGTTGGCTTTTGACTAAACATAAATGCTTCGGCTCGTGAAAGTAACTCAATGAAGATAACATTTATTCTGCCACATGCTGGTCATAACCCCATTGGTGGGTTCAAGGTCGTGTATGAATATGCGAACGCGATTGTGAATAAGGGCCATGCAGTAAGTGTTGTACATGCACCTAATACACGATATGGAACCCCACTGGGCAAGAGTTCGCTTAGAAACCTCTTTGTCTATGCTGGAAGGTTGGCCGGTGTAAGGGGTGGTTTCAGGCCAAGTAAATGGTTCACAGTCGACCCTCGGGTTAAAATGCTGTGGGTGCCTAGTCTGTGTGAAAAGTGGGTGCCTGCAGCGGACGTAATAATTGCCACGGCATGGGATACATCTGAGTGGGTTGCTCGGTTCCAGGCTTCCAGAGGTCGGAAATACTATCTGATCCAGCATCAGGAGTCGATTTTCCCGGGAGTTGACCCTGTCCGAGCTATGGCAACCTGGAAACTGCCACTTAAAAAAATCGTCATTGCTCGGTGGCTTGAAGTGATCGCACGTTCATTGGGGGAGGATTCTATGTATATCCCTAACGGCTTGGATATGATGGCTTTTGGAGTGGATATTGCTCCTGAGTCCCGTGCCTCCCATAAGCTGCTGATGCTTTATCATGACCATCCATGGAAAGGATCAAATGATGGTATCGCGGCTTTATGCCGAGCGAAGGAGCGGGTACCAGAACTTGAAGCGACTCTTTTTGGGGTCCCTGCAAGAGCCCCGGAGATCCCCACGTGGATTAACTACATGCAAAAACCGACTCATGATGTATTGCGCAAAAGCTACAATGAGGCGGCGATTTTTGTCAGCCCCAGTTGGGCCGAGGGATGGCCCTTGCCACCGGCGGAAGCTGCACAGTGTGGCGCGGCACTCTGTCTTACCGATATCGGTGGACATCGTGAGTACGCTGTCCACGATATGACGGCACTCCTGAGCGAGCCAAAGAATCATCAGGCATTGGCAGGGAATATTGTCACCCTGATCCGTGATAGTAGAAAACGGATCACTCTGGCAATGCAGGCTAATCGAAATATCCAGCAGTTTACCTGGGATAGGTCGGCCGATTTGTTTGAGAAGTGCATACTGGGCTAGATAGTGTCCATCCGGAAACCCCAGTTTGAGACGCACGGGACCTCCGGTCATTGTTAGTAGCTTCAGCCTTGTTACGTTTTGACTACCAAGTAACCAGTGATCATCTAAACAATTTGCAAGCGACTTTATCTGTAACAAGTATGGAGATTAAGAAGGCAGCTTTGAATAGATTCTATGGTTTGATTTTTCTAAGTGTGCTCCTCTTGTACATTGTTGATGGCATATTGCCGCAAGCGCAGATTGCCATCTTCGCCGGGCAAGTGCCAATTCCGGCAATTATTTTGAAGTTTGCATTGACTCTTATTGTTGCAGTCTCTCTTCTTACCCACTTTTATAGGTCTGGCTCAATCTTCTGGCCAAGGCAAATAAAAACAGTATATTTCATTTTTCTGGGTTACCTTCTGGTTCATCTGCTGTTGATGTTGGGCGAATACCCCCTCAATTACCTTCTGTTAAGTTACAATAATTATTACTATTTTATCATCATATTTCCATTTGTTGCAGGCATGTCGGTGAATCCCAAGTTCTTTACCAGGCTCATGACCTTCATCGGTTTGCCACTTATAGCCGTCGGTATGGCACAATACGTGTCATCATCGCCACTGTTGCCAGTTTCATCAGCAGACGGCTATTTTATGGTCTCCGCTTGGAGTTATTACGATAAGGTAAGGGCATTCTCTCTATTTAGTTCAGGTCTGCAGTATGGATATTTCTTGTCACTATTTGCAGGTTTTGCCATGTTTCATGTAATAAGAAAAAGAAGAGCGGAGAGGTTTTTGGCTCTAGTGCTTCTGGTCGTGATAAGTTTTGCCTGCTATACGACGTTTACCCGTAACATTTACATTCAATTTGTATTTACCGTTGTATTTTCCCTATTGCTGGCGGCCTATCACAAGTCAGGCTCCCGCTATCTCGGCTTTTTGGCAATGATAATGCCGGTGATTTATGGAGTTCTGGCAGCACTGGCAACGGTATATACCCAGTCCACATTATTGCTGAAACTTTCTGATTCGGTTCTGTTAAATGATGAATCATTGATCATGAGATATTCAGGGTGGGCAAATTATTTCAACATGTGGACCGGGAGTGATCTGAAGACTCTGCTGTTTGGCACTGGCCTGGTTTCGGGCAGCAGGATATTTCTTGCCGAGGAGGTGGTTATCGACAATTCCTTTTTGGCAGTCGGTCTGCATTTGGGAGTTGTGGGCCTGATTATCTGGCTTGTCATTATGTGGCAGTTCTGGATTTGGTTGTTGCGAATAACTCGTGCGGATTTGCACAATGGGGCGATTTACGCTATAACTTCATTCTGGTCTACTTGGATATCCGGTGAGCTCTTTTCCACCGGTCTAAATTATTATCCCTTGTTGACACTCATGGCTTTGCCTCTCTGCTTATTCAGGTATAAAGCCAGCCCTGCACCGTCGAGTCCAGGTAATCTGGTCCCCAGCAGCTATCAATTACATGAAAGATATGAACGATGACTGTATTGGCGCAGGCCGAGGCGGGAATAGTGATTTCGCCTTGAACATTCATTTGACCTTTACGGAAGGTCTTGACTTTGTTTGGTGCACTGATACTCCCTTATGATTAATACATTTCCAAAAAAGAAAATGCATATCTCCTTGCATCAGGGACGTTTGTGCTGGCCGAAAAGCACGGAGACAGTTTCGTCACCTAATTGACCAAATCTATGCGCACAAAGCGAACAAAAATAAAAGTGTCGGGTGTTCCACATTGAACAACAACATGGGATACGGATTCGTCGTCCTTAATTTCAATAACTTTCAGGACACCATCGATTGCGTTAAGTCGATTCTAGAGATCGAGAGCAATGACTATCGAATTGTCATTGTAGATAACGATTCTCCTAATGACTCCTTTTTACAGCTGAAGGGCACATTTGCGGGACATAAGTTTGTTAGTGTTGTTAAATCGCCTCGTAATTTAGGTTACTCCGGTGGGAACAATGTCGGAATTCGGCTATTGCTCGCGGAAGGAATCCGGAACATCATTGTCGCCACAAATGATACGATCCTCCTTTCCCGGGACATTCTTGCACAAGTATCCACCCTATCTCTTGATGGGGTGGGCATGATTGGACCTGACATCATTACCCCCGAGGGAGTACACCAGAATCCCCCACGGATAAAACCTGATATTCTGTACCTCTTGCTCCTACATTTCTATTCACCCTGGACCAGTTTACGGGAATGGCTATATAGAAGGTTAGCTTTCATTGCAAAATGGCGAAAGGTACGCATCAATCAAAGCAGGCATTCATTGAGTCGCCCGAATATTAGCGAAAAGGAATGTTCCCCAGTTTACATGTTACATGGCGCCTTTTTCATTCTTACAGAGAGGTACTTTTCACGGCTGGGCTTGCTGGATGAACACCTTTTTATGTACTGGGAGGAAGATCTCCTTGCCTGGCAATGCGAGAATGCAGGTCTGCTGAGAATTTTCCTTCCGACTATAAGGGTTCTGCACAAAGATAGGAAAAGCACTGAGTTGTCTCACCATAACGCGGCGCACGAATTTATTCGGATAAACAACCTCAAATCCAGGAATTATGTTGCCCAACAGGTAGGATTCTATGATCTCTTGGTCAAGATCCTCAAGTACCAATTCGCGCCTACAAAGACGTGCGAGCAGGGTAATGGAAGGAGACGATAGCAAATATGTCGGGAATGCTGTTGAAATTTGTCTGTCGACAGTGTGGCAGTTTACTTGTTCGAAATGGCGACGGTAGTCTTTTATGCTGTAATGGACACGGGGTAAACGGGAAAGACGGAGTTTACGATTTTCTTGACGAGAGAATGCATGACATCACCAAGAAAGATGCTGTCTACCATGAGAGTGTGAAGGAGGCATGGATTGACATTAATCAACTTAATACCTTACGGAACAGGCACTACCACGAAAGGATTATTCAATGGATAAAGCATGAGAGCAATAAGAATTCGATTCTGGTCGAGCTTGGTGGAGGAGTTGGCTACGACCTTGAGCTACTACTGAATTCTGGGCTTGTCTTCGAAGAGTATGTTTTTTCCGAAATAAGTCAAGACTTAGCGGTATACGTGAAAAACAGAATGGGAATGCTGGGTGAGGGAGTCACCTACTGTGCGATTGATGCAAACCATTTGCCGTTCGCAGATGGGGAGGTGAGTCTCATCTTCATGGTGGCAACACTACATCATTTGCCTGATCTCAATGATGCTCTGGCTGAGATGAATCGGGTTTTGCGGGAGGGGGGAAGTATCTTGTTTGGGATCGAGCCTAACCGGCGGATGATTAGGTTCTTGAACCTCCTGAAAAAGCCGTTCCGGCGCATGCTTGCAAGTAAAAGTCATTCTGCTGCAGATGAAGAGGCCGAAGGGGTCTCTTGGCAGGATTTTCATGATATGGCGGCGCGACTTGACCTTAAAGTTATAGATGTACAGCCGGTGTGGTTTACTTGTGGGTTCTTGCACTACGGGCTAGAAATGCTATATCGATTGCTACGGATGGATAAACGGATTTGTCTCCCCATCTCCATGGAAAAGGCGTGTATCGATGTTGATGAGTTTTTGTTCCGATGGAAACTGTTTCGCGAGTACGCATGGCACTATACTGCAATCCTGCGTAAAGCTAAGATTGGATGACATGAGCTGAAGGTAGGTTCTGGGGTTGGCAATGGTATGGAAAAACTACTTATAGTCATGTAGAAGTATGCTGTTGCCCTAACACAATCCTTAAGGGCTACGTCAGGCATTGCAACAATCAAGCGTATCTGACCTGTCAGTTATGGTTAGTGGGCACCATTAGAATCTTTAAAATATCACTGAGCAGCATAGCCCTGTGTGGCTTGCGCGCGACCCCTCTGGTCTTTTATGCAATGCAAAAAAATAATTGTCATTAACGACTTTGCCCATGTTACTGGTGGAGCTGATCAGGTTGCACTTGCTGGTGCAATAGCCCTTTCAGAGCGAGATTATGAAGTTTATTTCTTTGCCGCTGTGACGCCAGTGTCAGATGAGTTGAGAAAAAGTAAGGTCAAAGTTGTTTGTCTGGGCCAGCCAGACATTCTTCGGGACCCGCAACGTCTTCGTGCAGGGGTGCGAGGGCTCTGGAATGTTGAGGCAAGCCGCCGTCTGGAAGATTTGTTGGCCAATTGTAATAACACAAACACAATTGTTCATATCCATTCCTGGACTAAAGCACTTACATCCAGTGTCGTGAATGTATCGATAAAAAGAGGATTTTCGGTCGTTTTAACACTTCACGATTATTTCCTCGCCTGTCCGAATGGTGGATTTTTTAATTATCAAAAGGGCAGGGTCTGTCATGAAAGGCCTCTTTCTCCCCAGTGCCTTTTAATGAACTGTGATTCCAGAAGTTATAAGCAAAAACTTTGGCGTGCCGGTCGGCAGCTGATTCAACAAAAGCTTGGCAAGCTGCCACAAGGCATCAGTGATTTTATTGTGGTATCTGAATTCAGCAAGAAAATTCTGAGTCCCTTTCTCCCGGAAGATGCTCGATTCCATTATATTGATAATCCGATATGCATGCCAAAACGTGAACCAGCGATAGTTGAAGGTTCTGACGTGTTTTGCTATGTTGGTAGGCTTGCTGCTGAAAAGGGGCCCCAACTTTTTGCCCGAGCAGCCAGTCAGCTATGCGTAAAGGCATCGTTTATCGGTGAAGGCCCGATGAGGCGAGAAATACAGTCGCTTTATCCCGATGCGTTCATGCCAGGTTGGGTATCTCGTCAGGAACTCATGTCAAGTTTGGCCTCAGCACGAGCTTTGGTTTTCCCGTCGCTTTGGTATGAAACCCTCGGGCTTTCCGTATTGGAAGCGGCTGCCTTGGGAGTTCCAGCAATCGTTGCAAGCGAAACCGCCGCAAGTTGCGGGGTTGAAGATGGTGTTACTGGGTTATTGTTTCGTAATGGGGATTTGAGTGATCTCAAGGCTAAAATTCAAGTCATGCGGCAGCCATTATACGCGAAAGCAATGGGAAGTGCAGCGTATCGACGTTACTGGGCGAAGCCAATGACACTTGATAATCACGTGGAACAGTTGGACTCCTGTTACCGACTGGTACTCGAAAGAAGAGGTAGGGGCTTTTGATCAAGGCAGCGAAAGTAGCCCTTTGTATCCCGACGTTGAACGCAGAACGCATGTTGCCAGCCTTGGTGACTTCACTGCATCAACAATCAATGAGTCCAGGTGATGTCCTTGTCATTGATTCAAACTCTCACGATGGTACAGTCAACTGGGCACTGCGTGCCGGTATGCGGGTTCATAAATTGTCGGCCAACAGCTTCGATCATGGCGGCACTAGGCAAATGGCGGTAGGTCTTTTACTCGACTCCGAAATATTGGTGTTCCTAACTCAGGATGCAATTTTAGAAGTTGAGCAATCATTGGCAACCCTTGTTGCTTGCTTCGCCGACTCGACCGTCGGTGCCGCCTATGGACGGCAGTTGCCCAAACCAGGCGCCGGCCCGGTAGAGGCTCACGCCCGTTTCTTCAACTATCCTGAGCAAAGTCGGGTAAAGGGTCTGGCTGATGTGCCGGAACTCGGCATAAAGACTGCCTTCATCTCCAATTCCTTTGCCGCGTACCGGCGCACGGCCTTGGAGCAGGTGGGAGGATTCCCGAGTAAGACGATTTTGGGTGAGGATACCTGTGTTGCTGCAAGAATGATTCTGTCGGGATGGAAGGTTGCCTATTGTGCTGAGGCAAAGGTTTACCACTCACATTCGTATAGATTTATTGAAGAGTTCCGTCGTTATTTTGATATTGGTGTCCTTCATTCACGCGAACGCTGGATTCTTACTGAATTGGGTAAGGCTGAAGGTGAGGGGATGAGGTTTGTCCGGTCAGAACTGAGTTACTTGCTGCATTATGGACCTCAGCATATTCCGTCAGCGCTATTTCGTCTATTGCTTAAATACGTTGCTTATATATTGGGTGGCTTAGAGGGGTATTTGCCATTCATTATTAAATGTAATTTAAGTATGAACCGCGGTTTTTGGATGATTAATAAGACGTAATTTATATGATAAAAAAACATCAGCGGTTCTTTAATCTTATATTAGTTGTCCTTGATGGCGTGTCCCTCTGCCTTGCCTACCTTTGTGCGTACTTGCTGAAATGGGATGATGCTTCAGTCAGCCAAATGGACCGTATTTACTTCGAAGTTCCGCTCTGGATGATTCCCCTGTTGGTCGTCTGCTATTTCTTCATGGAAGTATATTCGCCAATGCGCAGCAGAATGTTTCACAAAGAAATGCTGCTGATAATCAAGGCTCATCTGGTGGGAATAATTGGAGTCTATAGCAGCCTGTATTTAACCCGGACATATAATTTCTCCCGTGAAGTATTAATAACGTTCGGTTTGTTAGGACTCCTTTTCATGATCGTGGAGCGGTTCATTGTGCGCCGGACGCTTCGATATTTACGGAAAATGGGTTATAACCAGAAACATCTGTTGATCATTGGTGCCGGAAAAACGGGCATTGATTTTGCCAAATCGGTTCGTAAACATCGCGATTATGGATACAGCATTGTCGGATTCCTGGATGACGATGTGAGCAAACATGGCACAAAGATCTATTGGCGTCCCGTCCTTGGTGGGAGAGAGTTGTTGCCTGAATTGATAGATATGAATCGAGTCGACGATGTCATTGTGGCACTTCCTCTTGCTGCGTATGATAAGTATCGCGATATCGTGGAGGCCTGTGAAAAGGGTGGGGTGAGGATTAGGATTATTCCGGACTATTATGGCGTTTTGCCCAGGATATCCAAAGTTGAAGATTTTGATGGTATCCCGTTACTGAATATCCGTCACGTGCCTCTTGATGACCCACTTAATTATTTCCTTAAACAGTGGTCGGATATTGTCGTTTCACTGCTGGCGATAATTTTTACCGCGCCGCTTATGTTTGTCATTGCGGTGGGGATAAAATTGACTTCAAAAGGCCCGGTGTTTTTCCGCCAGGAGCGGATTGGTTTGGGCAATAAGCCATTCATGATGCTAAAGTTTCGCTCCATGCGAGTAGCTGATGAAGTAACAGCCTCAACTGTCTGGACTACAGAAAATGATCCGCGTAAGACCCCATTCGGAACTTTCTTGAGAAGGACCAGCCTTGACGAATTGCCACAATTCTTAAACGTGCTCCGGGGTGACATGAGTGTCGTCGGCCCGCGGCCGGAGCGGCCGTTTTTCGTCAGGAAGTTCAAGGGCGATATCCCGAAGTACATGGTTAAACACCAAGTGAAACCGGGGATCACCGGTTGGGCGCAGGTGAACGGCTGGCGTGGGGATACTTCCATCAGTAAGCGGATAGAGTGTGACATTTATTACATCGAAAACTGGGATCTCATATTTGATGTCAAGATTATCCTGATGACCATCTTCAAGGGCTTGCTCAATAGGCATGCCTATTAATTTTAGCCATGATCTTCCGGGAATTCAGGATGACAAACTGCCGCTGGCTGTGCGGCGGAAAGGGGCTGAATCTGGATTTTGTTGCTGAGACTCACCGCGTTAATCAATTACTGAAGCTCGATTTGAAGTATCGGTATTGACCAATGCGTATATCCCGGATTGAGCCAACAGATGTCGCACTTGGTTGTAAAATACAACCAATGGCCAAGGCTGATGCTATAGGCCATACTGACGAGAGGTGAAAGTGCTTGAAAATACAATTTTAAGCACTTGCATTGGGTCTTGGAGCTGGTTATAAGATCTAACGCATCATACAATCGTTAAGTTTCATCCCGAACAAGATTATCTGGAGAATCTATGATCAAAAGCATGACTGGTTACGGCAAGGCGGAGGCAGTGGTTGCCACTGGCCGCTTACAGGTGGAAATACGTGCAGTGAATCATCGCTATGGTGAGGTGTCTGTCAAGATGCCGCGGCCGCTACTGGCGCATGAACATGAGGTCCGTAAGCGGATTGGCGAGCGATTGAAGCGGGGCAAGATTGACGTGTTTGTCCAGTTTGAGGCCGCAGCTGGCGAACTGGGGAAGCCGCAGGTAAATATTGCCCTGGCCAAGTCATATTATGATGCACTGCAAACGCTGCGTCAGGCCTTGGGAATTGTTGAGCCGGTATCGCTCGGCTTTGTGGCGGGACAGCGGGATGTGCTGGTGGCCGAGGATACCGAAGCCGTGCTGGGCTCACTGGGAGAAGCACTGTTGCTGGTAGTTGATGAGGCCGTGGCGGCCATTGACCTGATGCGCTCTCGGGAAGGGGACGCGCTGCAGGCCGATCTGAATGGCCGGCTCCTCCGTTTGGCTGAGCTGCTTGAAGCTATTGCCAGCCGCGTACCCGCGGCAGTTGCGACCCAGGCCGAACGGCTCAAGGAGCGGGTAGCACAATTGCTGGGTGAGACCGCAATGGATCCAGCACGACTGGCTCAGGAAGTGGCCATTCTGGCGGATCGGAGCGACGTGACCGAAGAACTGGTCCGGTTTCGCAGTCATCTGGTGCAGGTACGGGAGACGTTACAGCAACCAGAACCGGTGGGGCGCAAACTTGATTTTCTGATGCAGGAACTGAACCGGGAAGTCAATACCATCGGTTCAAAGGCCAATGATGCCACCATGGCCGCCTTGGTGGTGGAGACCAAAGCTGAGCTGGAAAAAATACGTGAACAGGTGCAGAACGTCGAATGAAGTCAGTTGTGAGTGACGGGTGACGGGTGACGGGTGACGGGTGACGGGTGACGGGTAACGGGTAACGGGTAACGGGTAACGGGTAACGGGTAACGGGTAACGGGTATGAAGAGCCATCGGGATTTACATGTTTGGAAAAAGAGCATGGAGTTGGTGACATCAGTTTACCATTCGACAAAAAGGTTTCCTTCGGAAGAAGTCTACGGACTTACGAGTCAACTGAGACGTGCTGCTGTATCTGTGCCTTCAAATATCGCGGAAGGTGCTGCTCGAAATTCAAAACGTGAGTTCAGCCAATTCTTATATATTTCTCTTGGATCATTGGCCGAAGTTGAGACTCAGTTGTTGATTGCTGAAAACCTTGGGTATCTGTCTGATATTTCGACTATTCTGGAAGATGTTGCTTCTGTACGCAAAATGACCAAAGGGTTGATATCGTCACTGAAGGAGCACGACCATTGATGAAAATACTTGTCACTCGTCACTCGTTACTCATTACTCGTTACTGGAATCCACTATGAAGCGTGAAGGGGTACTCTACGTGATTTCAGCTCCATCCGGAGCCGGGAAAACCACGTTATGTAAGGAAGTTATTGACTTATTTAAGAACCTGCGGCACTCTGTCAGCTTCACGACGCGGGGGAAACGTCTCGGCGAAGTGGACGGTCAGGATTATTTCTTCATCGACCGGGAAGAGTTTCAGCGGATGGTAGCGGCCGGCAAGTTTGCCGAATGGGCTGAAGTGCATGGCAACTGCTACGGCACCGCCATCAGTACCTTGGAAGAATGTAGACAGGCCGGCATTGATCTGCTGCTCGATATCGATTGCCAGGGGGCGCGGCAGCTCAAAGATTGTTATGACTGTGGTGTTTATATCTTTATTTTGCCACCCAACTATCACGAATTGCGGCGTCGTCTTGAAACGCGGAAAACCGACCAGGCCGAGGTTATTGAACGGCGTTTGCAAGGGGCGGCCGCAGAAATTCGTGAATCACGCTGGTATGATTACATCATTGTCAATGATCAGTTCAGTCGGGCCGTTGAAGAGCTGAAAGCCGTGCTGATGGCCGAACAGTGTCGAACTCATAGAGTGCTGGAAGCAGTAGCTGAAACATTTGCGATTTAAGATAGTGGACTTGATGATGGTGTCAGCTGTTAGCCGTCACTGGTCCCTGTTTCATGATGAAAGGAGCAATATATGGCACGTGTAACCGTTGAAGATTGCCTGGAGCGGGTTGAGAACCGTTTTCTCTTGGTGATGCTGGCATCCAAGCGGGTCAAATCCCTGTTCAAAGGGGCCCGGGCTCAGATCAGTAATAAGGACGAAAATAAGAATGTGGTTATTGCTCTGCGGGAAATTGCCGCCGGGAAAGTGAGCTGCGAACTCACCTCACGGAAAAGTCGTTCCTAATGTTTTGCCGGGTCGAAGCCGGGCGGCTTCGGCCCTTTTATCTCCCACTGCCAACGTACGTTTGTTTTGCCTCTCTGCATGATCAGACTTAACGACATCCTCGAAAAAACCGTTATCTATACCTCTGTTACGGATCTGGATCTGATTCGTAAAGCCTATGTTTTCTGCGCCAAAGTGCATCAGGGCCAGACCCGCCTCTCCGGTGAGCCCTATCTTGTTCACCCCATGGAAGTTGCCGGCATTCTGGCTGATTTGCGGCTGGATGTGGCCACCGTTACCACGGGGTTACTGCATGATACGGTTGAAGATACCCTGACGACCAATGAAGAGTTGGCCCAGCTGTTTGGTGAGGAAGTTGCTCGCCTGGTGGAAGGGGTCACCAAGATTGGCAAGATTCACTTCAAGACCAAGGAAGAGAGTCAGGCGGAAAACTTCCGCAAGATGCTCCTGGCCATGTCTAATGACATCCGGGTTATTCTGGTCAAACTGGCGGATCGCCTGCATAACATGCGGACGCTGCAGTATCAACCTGAGCCGAAGCAGCGGGCTATTGCCCGCGAAACTCTTGATATCTATGCGCCATTGGCCAACCGGCTCGGTATCTCCTGGATCAAGAGTGAGCTGGAGGATCTGTCGTTTCGGTATCTGGAACCGCAGATCTACTACGATCTTGCTTCCAAGGTGACCAAAAAGAAGAAGGAGCGGGAGACCGAAGTCGAAACGGTCAAGCAGATCATCCTGGATAAAATTGCCGAGCATGGCATTAAGGGCGAAGTCTCCGGCCGGAGCAAGCATCTCTTTTCCATCTACAAAAAGATGTTGTCGCGGAATGTGGATATCGAGCAGATTTATGACCTGATTGCCATGCGTATTCTGGTTCCAGGTCTCAGCGAGTGCTATGCAGTGCTGGGTATTGTACATGCAACCTGGAAACCGATCCCGGGGCGGTTCAAGGATTATATCGCCATGCCCAAGGGGAACATGTACCAGTCGTTGCACACCACGGTCATGGGGCCGGGTGGCGAGCGGGTAGAGGTGCAGATCCGTACGACTGACATGCATGGGGTAGCTGAGGCCGGTATTGCTGCCCACTGGAAATACAAGGAAGGCAAGGGCTACGACGAGAAAGAGGTCAAGCGCTTTGCCTGGTTGCGGCAGTTGCTGGAATGGCAGCAGGAGTTGCAGGACTCCAAGGAGTTCATGGACTCCGTCAAGGTGGAGTTGTTCCCCGAGGAAGTCTATGTCTTTACGCCGAAGGGCGATGTAAAAAGCTTCCCCAAGGGTTCGACCCCGATCGACTTTGCCTACAGTGTGCATAGTGATGTGGGGCACCGCTGTGTGGGCGCCAAGGTCAACGGTAAACTGGTGCCGCTGAAATATGAACTTAAAAACGGTGATATCATTGAAGTTATTACGGCCCCCCATCATACCCCCAGCAAAGATTGGCTGAAGATTGTCAAGAGCTCCCGGGCGCGAAACCATATTCGGAACTGGATTAAGACCGAGGAACGGAAGCGTTCCATTTCTCTAGGGCGGGAAATCTGCGAAAAGGAGTTTCGCCGCTATTCGCTTAATTTTGCCAAATTGCAAAAACTGGCTGAACTTCGCCGGGTTGCCGGCGAAATGGGGTTCGGGACCGAAGATGATCTGATGGCGGCTGTTGGTTACGGCAAGGTTTCCTGTAATCAGATTGCCGGGCGGCTCGTGCCGCCGGAAAAAATGGCTGAGGCGGTTGAGCGGAAGGATGTCAAAGAGAGCAGAGTCAGCAAACTTGTTGATCGCTTGAAGGGGAAGTCGTCCAGTGCCATCGAAATTGGTGGCATCTCGGATGTGCTGATCCGTTTTGGTAAGTGCTGCAATCCGTTGCCCGGTGACGAAATCGTCGGTTTTATCACCCGTGGTCGGGGAGTGACTATTCACACTATGGACTGCCCGATAGCCAGTGACACCGATCCTGAGCGTCGCATCAACGTTTCCTGGACCAGGGATAAGCAGCAACCGCTGCCGGTCAAGGTTAAGGTTGCTTGTCACGATGTTAAGGGTATTCTGGCCAATATTTCCCAGGCAATTTCCAGCGCCGAAGCCAATATTATCAGCGCTTCGATTCAAAGCACCGTTGACAAGCGGGGCGTCAATATTTTTGAGGTTGAAGTAACGGATCTGCCCCATCTGCAAAAGGTGATGAAGGGGATCATGAAAGTGAATGGGGTTATTGGTGTAGAACGTTTGCGGAACTGATAAAAATAGTGACGAGTGACGAGTAACGAGTAACGAGTAACGAGTAACGAGTAAAGGCGGGGGTATGAAAACGATTATTGCGACTGAAGCGGCACCGGCAGCGATTGGACCCTATTCACAGGCGGTTCAGGCGGGTGGTCTGCTGTTTTGTTCCGGGCAGATTCCCTTGGACCCGGCGACTGGGCAGATGGTTGCTGGGGGTATTGTTGCCGAGACGGAACAGGTGATGCTGAACCTGCAGGCGGTGTTGGCTGCGGCAGGGGTTGATTTCGGGGCGGTGGTCAAGGCGACAATTTACTTGACCAGTCTGGCGGACTTTGCCGCGGTTAATGAGGTGTATGGACGTTTTTTTGCGGTTGAGCCACCGGCGCGGGCCACGGTCGAAGTGAGCGGCTTGCCCCGCGGGGCAGCAATTGAAATCGACCTGATTGCCCAGTTACTGTAGACGGACATTTCGGGGATTGACGTCAATGAAAAAGGCCGCACACGCCTGAAGCGTTGCGGCCTTTTCAACCTTGAACAACAAGCTCTAAAGGAACTTAGAGCGCCTTTGTTACATGGCCGGAGCGAATGCAACGAGTGCAGACTTTGATGCTCCGAACGGTTCCTTGCTGAATTGCCTTAACTTTTTGCAAGTTAGGGTGCCAGGTCCGTCTGGTTTTGTTGTTAGCGTGACTGACATTGTTGCCGAAGCTGGGGCCTTTGCCACAGATTTCACATGTTTTGGACATTGTAGATTCACCTCGCATTGAACTGAAGCATCATCTTTTAGCATAATGGCTAGAGTGATGCAATAAAAAAGAACTTTGGGTTGCTATGAAAAAGAAAAGCGTTTTTGTTGCCGCGAGAAATACTCTTATCGGTCTCCTGATCAGCGTCGGTGTTGTCTCTGCCGCGGTTGCCTGGTTTGCTGTGGAAACCTTTTCCCTGGCTCGTGTGGAGCGGCAAAGCGATGCCATTGTCGTCCTTACCGGTGGCCGGGGTCGGGTGGAGGAAGGTATCCGCTTATACCGCTCTGGTCACGCGCGGTGGTTGTTGTTGGCTGGTGTCGACCCTGCCGTCCGCCGGAGCGATCTGTTCAGCGAGCGTCCGGGAGAAGAGCTGGCGTCTGGCATTCTGTTGGAAAAAAACTCCCGCAATACCCTGGAAAATGCGTTGTATACCCGTGATTTGTTGAAAAGCCGCGAGATCCGTTCGATTCAACTGATTACCTCACGGTATCACCTGCAACGCGCCCATCTGTTGTTCCGCAAAGTGCTGCCAAAAGAAGTGGTGATTTATCCCTATCCCGTAGAAAGCCGAAATCTGTCGGCAGTCTGGTGGCGGCAACCGGTCGGTCTACGGCTGCTTGTTACCGAGTGCTACAAATATTGGCTCTTCCGCGCCCTGTTTGCCTTTACGGGCGAGTTGACCGCAACATACACCGAATGAAAATCATTTCGTTCCAAATACCTGTCCTGATTATCACTAATCTTCCGCCATCAAGCATTTCCCCCTCCCTTGACGGGAGGGGGCGAGGGGGTGGGTGATGTTTCAAACGGCTCTGCTGGTGGCACTTTCACCCCCACCCGAGCCCTCCCCCGTCAAGGGGGAGGGAATGTTTGGTGAGACAGCAGAATATTGGTACTAATTGGCTCACGTTAGCGCGGCTATTCCCCATTCTTGTCGTCGATGCGCGGGAACAGTGCTTCAGCCTTCGCGACACTGGTTCCAGGAGCGAGGATGCCCCAGCGGAGCGAGTCAGCAGTCGGTGGTTCCGGGCACCCCAGGTACGCCAGCCCCTTGACTGCAGTTTGGGGCATGAAGGAGCTGAGCAGGCAGTAGACCAGACGTTGCGATTCCAGCAGGTGGTACATGACGGTAGCGAGCCGTGCCTGCTTTTCCGCCGATTTGGCCAGCGTCCAGGGGGCAGTGTCATCGATGTACTTGTTGCCGGCGGAAATAGTTTCCCAAATGCTCTGCAAGGCCTTACTGAACGCCAGGTCATCCATGTGACCGGCAACCTGGCCAATCATGGCTTCCGATTTCTGGCGATACAGATCATCAACCGGTTCTGGCGTAGCGGTTGGTTGGACGATGCCCGCAAAGTATTTCTGCAGCATGGCGGTTGAACGATTCAGCAGATTGCCCAGGTCGTTTGCCAGGTCGGCATTGATCCGTTGTACCAATGCCGTATGGGAAAAATCGCCATCCGAACCGAAGGGAACTTCCCTGAGCAGAAAGTAGCGCACGGCATCAACCCCATACTTGTCGATGAGCATGTTCGGTTCGACCACATTTTGCAGACTCTTGCTCATTTTCTGGCCTTCCACCGTCCACCAGCCATGGGCAAAGACTTTCCTCGGTAGCGGCAGACCGGCAGCCATGAGGAATGTTGGCCAGTACACGGCGTGAAAGCGGAGGATGTCCTTGCCGATCAGTTGCACATCAGCCGGCCAGAACTTCCCGTAATTCCCCGCCTGATCTGGATAGCCAAGGGCGGTAATGTAGTTGGTCAGGGCATCGAACCAGACATAGATGACATGTTTGTCATTGCCGGGCACCGGGATGCCCCAGTTGAAGGTGGTACGGGATACCGAAAGATCGCGTAGCCCTTCCTTGACGAACGAGATAATCTCGTTGCGCTTGCTTTTCGGCTGGATGAAGTCAGGGTTGGCGTCAATGTGCGCCAAAAGCTGCTCCTGATATTTGCTCATGCGGAAAAAATAAGATTCTTCCTTGAGCTTTTCCACAATCCGGTTGCAGTCGGGGCACTTGTTATCAATCAGTTGGGTTTCCGTCCAGAAGGTTTCGCACGGGGTGCAGTACCAGTCTTCGTATTCACCCAGATAAATGTCGCCAGAGGCGAGGATCTGGCTGAAAATGTGCGCAACCCCTTGCTTGTGCCGTTCCTGGGTGGTGCGGATGAAGTCGCTGTACTCAATGTCGAGTTTGTCCCACAACGCCTGGAAACGTTTAACGACGCGATCGGCCAGTTCCAGCGGGGTCTCCCCGGAGGTTGCAGCCGCCTTTTCCACCTTTTGCCCATGCTCGTCAGATCCGGTCAGGAAGAAAACCTCATAACCCATCAATCGCTTGTAGCGGGCCAGGACATCAGCGGCAAGGGTGGTGTAGGCATGACCAATGTGCGGCACGTCATTGACGTAATAAATGGGGGTAGTCAGATAGTAGGCCGGTTTCATGGTGCATTCTCCTTGTCATTGTCTGCGACTTGGGGTTTGACGGCGGTATCGTTTACCCGGTCACGATTCCGGTTGCGGTCACGACGGCGTTTGTTCCGTCCCGGCCCTTTTGCCTCGCCGGTTGCTGGCTGTTGGCTGGTGGTGATAGTGCTTGTCGGTTCGGGTTTGCTTTTGACTTCTGTATCCTGGGTCTTGGGAGCTGACCGGTGGTCCGAATGGGCGGTTCTTTTTCTCCGCTCGGGAGGAGGTGGTGCTACCGCCGGGGATTTATCCGCAGGCCGCTTCGGCCGGTCGCTGATATTGTCAGGCGAGATTTCGTCACCCTTCAAGATGACTTCCCGGTCGTGATCGATCCGGACCGTCACGGTACCATGCAGGATATTCTGTTTAACAACTTCTCCGCACTGCCCTTCGCCGCAATTGACCATTTTACCGCACCGGGGCAGACTCTTTTTCAGGTCAACATAGGTGTCGAACTCGTAGGCGAGACAGCAAAGGAGGCGGCCACACTGGCCTGAGATCTTGGTCGGGTTCAGGGCGAGATTTTGTTCTTTCGCCATCTTGACGGAGACCGGGGCAAAGTCGCGCAAAAAGGTTGAACAGCAGAGTTCGCGGCCACAGATACCGATGCCGCCGACCATTTTGGCCTCGTCACGCACGCCGATCTGGCGCATTTCGATGCGGGTATGGAAGGTATGAGCCAGATCCTTGACCAGTTCCCGGAAATCGATCCGGCCGTCAGCCGTAAAATAAAAAACCGCTTTGCTGCCATCGTAGAGATATTCGACCCGCACCAGCTTCATGTCCAGATTCCGCTCGCGGATTTTGTTCATGCAGAAGCGGTGGGCTTCGCGCTCTTTTTCGGCAAAACGGTTGGCAGCGGTTATCTCGTCCTGATTGGCGAGCCGCAGGATCGGTTTGATGCCGTCGGCAACCGTATCATCGGGCATTTCCACCGGGGGGATCACCACGATGGCAATGCTTTTCCCCCGGTCGGTTTCAACCAGAACACGGTCGCCATGCTTGAGTTCAAGGGTGCCAGCGGAAAAGTCGTAGAGTTTGCCAGCCGTAGAAAATTGGATCTTAGTAATTCGCACGATATTTGTTTCTCCTAGGAATAGGCCAGTTTCATGAAAAGGGCTTCCAGCGCCAGCTGTGGGCTGACGTTGCGCTGAATCGCCTGGCGTGTTGCGTTGATCTGCGTGAAAATATCGAGTAGAGAGCTTGCTGAGCGGCGCCTTGCCTCCCGCTCGATCAGTGGGCTCAACTCGCAAAAAATGCGCTGCTCCAGTCCTTGTTGGGCAAACAGAATATCCCGTAACAGGCCTTCCAGCAAGGTAAGAGTACCAAGGGCCGTATCCCGGTCGGCGCCTTGTCGTTCCGCCATGGAGAAGAGGCTCTTGATTGCGCCCAGGCTGCCGGAAAATAGCTGCTCGGCAAGTTCCTGTTGGGCGGGCATAGAGTCGGTGACGGCCAATTCCTGAGCGCGAGCCAGGCTGCCCCCCGCTTGTGCTGCTGCCAGACGGGCCAGTTCAAGCGACACCCCTTCGCTGACGAGAAAACGACTGATGGCTTCTTCACTCAGCGAGGAAAACCGCAATCGTTGGCAGCGGGAGCGGATGGTGGGCAACACCGCTTCCGCATTGGTTGTCAGCAAGATCAGGATGGCATTGCCTGCTGGTTCTTCCAGGGTCTTGAGCAGCGCATTGCCCGATGCCTGGTTTAGCCGTTCCGCTGCCGTGATGATGCATGCCTTGCGCGGCGCTTCGTAGGGTCTGAGTGATAACTCCTGCTGCAACTCCCGAATCTGGGCGATCTTGATGGCTGTTCCGTCCGGTTCGATGATGTGCAGGTCCGGGTGCTGGCCGGACATGACTTTCCGGCAGACCGGACAGGTGCCGCAGCCGGTGTGATGCACGCAAAAGGTTGCCGCGATCAAAGCTTGGGCGGTCAGCTGTTTACCACACCCCTCGACGCCTTCGAACAGGTACGCATGGCCAAGCTTGCCGCTGGTTAATGCCCGGCGCAGAAACGAAATGCAGGTATCTTGACCAATTATTTCAGAAAAAACCATGGGTTCCGTTAACCGGTATGGCTGGTCAGGTAGGTGGTGATTTGCTGGTGAATTGCCGCTGTTACCCGTTCAATGGGGGCGGTGCCGTCAATGATCCGGAAACGATTGGGGTTCTTTGCGGCTAATTGCAGATAGCCGGCCCGGACCTGGTCATGGAACTGCAACGCTTCCTGTTCAAAACGCTCTTCCCGTGGGCCGCTACTGCTGGCAATACGGGCTTTGGCGCGACCAAGGCCAATGCTGACCGGGCAATCAACCAGGATGGTCAGGTCAGGAATCAAGCCGCCCGTGGCCAAGGAGTTCAGGTGGCTGACCATATTTTTATCCAGACCGCGAGCGAACCCTTGGTAGGCGTAGGTAGCATCAGTGAAGCGATCGCAGAGGACAATCCGGTTCGCTGCCAGAGCAGGGCGGATTATTTCCGCCACATGCTGTGCCCTGGCCGCTGCATACAGCAACAGTTCAGTCTCTGGCACCATGGCGCGGTTATCGGCATCAAGGAGAATCGTGCGAATCTGGTCGGCAATCGGGCAGCCGCCCGGCTCACGGGTAAGCTGAACCGTGTGGTTTTCGCTGCGGAGCAGTTCGGCAACCCGCTGAATCTGGGTCGTTTTGCCGCAACCTTCAATGCCTTCAAATGTGATAAAACTACTCATATTGCGATATCCCCAAAAAGTGCAAATTATAGAGAATTAGACAGTGGTTTAGCAAGCGGAAAAATTTTGATAAACACCCATATCTATTGATAATTTACCCTGGGTTCGTTATAATCTGACGATTTTATTTCTATGTTCAGTGGAGTGAGTTGTCGCTAATGGATGATGTAGAACTCCTGGAACAGCGGATCGGCCATGTTTTTGTGCGCCGGGAATTGCTTGCCGAAGCCCTTTCGCACCGCTCGTGGCTTAACGAAGGGGCACGGAGCGGTACGCCGGATAATGAACGTCTGGAGTTTTTTGGTGATGCGTTGGTGGATTTTCTGGTTGCGGAATACCTGCTGCATCGTCACCCCTTAGCCCGTGAAGGGATGTTATCGAAACTGCGGGCTGAACTGGTGAGCGAGGCTGGTCTGGCCTTGGTGGCAGAAGACCTTGAACTGGGGCGTTTTCTCCGCTTGGGGCATGGCGAAGAGATGTCCGGCGGGCGGAAAAAACCATCCCTGTTGGCAAACGCGGTTGAGGCGTTGGTTGGTGCGCTCTACCTGGATGGAGGGCTGCCAGCGGCTCGCCTGTTGTTGGTGAAGTACGTTTTCCCGCGGGCTGAAGAGATACAGATAAGCGGGCTTGCCCTGCAGGATCGCAAGTCTGCACTGCAGGAGCTGTTGCAGGCCCGTGGCAAGGGCAGGCCGGAGTATCAGGTGGTGGACGAAAGTGGTCCGTCGCATCAACGCTGTTTCGTTGTCTCCGTCTGTGTGAATGCCACAGTTGTGGGCACCGGGAGCGGTTCAAACAAGAAGGCTGCAGAGCAGGCGGCGGCAGCGGCTGCCTTGGCTAAACTTACCGAACAGGAGCAGGTGCCAGGGTGAGCGGGACGGTTATTGTTCCGTTTTTTCTTAACCAGCGTGGCTGTCCGCATCAGTGTTGCTATTGTGCCCAGGATACGATCAACGGTCATGCCGGAACTCCTCCCAGCGCTGCTGAAATTCGCGCCACGGTTGCTGCCTATCAGGTTTCTGCTGGTGAACGGCGGCTGGAAATCGCCTTTTACGGCGGTTCGTTCACCTGTCTTCCGCAGGATTTACAGCACGAATTATTGCACACTGCAGCGGAACTGCGCCGTTCCTGGACAATCAGCGGCATTCGGGTTTCCACCCGGCCAGATGCCATCGGCCCTGCGGCAGTTGCCCTGCTGGCCGGTTATGGGGTGGCCACGGTTGAGCTTGGCGTGCAGTCCATGCATGATGGGGTCTTGCTCGCTGCCGGCAGGGGGCATGGCTCGGCAGTAGTGGCGCCGGCAGTAGCCGCGCTCAAAAAAGCCGGGTGCCGGGTGGGGATCCAGATTATGCCCGGCCTGCCTGACGATACCCCGGAAAGAGCATTGGCCACCATGCAGTCTGTGTTACAGTTGCAACCGGCATTTATCAGAATTTATCCAACGGTGGTGGTACAGGGGACCCCATTGGCTGCCGCCTATGCTGCCGGTACCTATGTCCCGTGGACGCTGGACCTGACCATTGCGACGGTCAAACAGATGTTGCACGCCGCCATACGGGCGGCGGTACCGGTGGCGCGGATTGGTTTGCAGGATTCGCCGAGCCTGGCCAAGCCGGGAGCAGTGCTTGCTGGCCCGCATCACCCGGCGCTGGGTGAATTGGTACAGTCGGCACTCTGGCGGGACTTGCTGCAGCACCTGGCGGCAGACTGCAGTTCCGGCCCGCTGGAAATACGCTGCCAGCCCCAGCGGATTTCCGTTGTTGTCGGGCAAAAACGAAGCACAATTAAATGGTTGTCAACCGTCACCGGCATCGCGTCGATTCGGGTCATTGGTGATCCGCACTGTTTACCGACACAAGTTGTGTTAACCGCTCCAGGGATTGAACGATCCGGAGACCTATTGAAAGATGTGCACTATGACTGAAACAGCTGAGCAGCCATTCCATTCCGGGTTTATTTCCCTGATTGGCCGGCCCAACGCCGGCAAATCAACGCTGTTAAACCGCTTGGTCGGCGAAAAAATCGCCATTACCTCGGCAAAGCCCCAGACAACCCGCAACCGGATTCAGGGGATCTGTAATCTGCCCCAGGCTCAGATCGTCTTTGTCGACACCCCGGGCATTCATCGGGCCAGGTCCCGGCTGAACAAATTTATGGTCAGCACCGCCATGGATGCCATGATGGGTGGAGATCTGGTGCTGCTACTGATGCCGGCGGATCTCAAACCGGAAAACGAGGCGGCGTTCATCCGCGAAATTGTGGCCGAGGCCAATCAGCCGGTGGCCTTGGTGCTGACCAAGATCGATCTGCTGCCGCGCGAGCGGCTATTGCCCTTGATCGACCATTATCAGCATCTGCATGACTTCCTGGCCATCCTGCCGGTTTCAGCTGTGACCGGCGCCGGGGTGGATGAACTGGTGCGGGTGGTGGTGGCCCAGTTACCCGAGGGGCCGGCCTATTTCCCGACCGATATTTTGACCGATCTGCCGGAGCGGTTTCTGGCCGGTGAAACCGTGCGGGAAAAACTGTTCCAGTTTACCCGTGATGAGGTCCCGTATAGTGCGGCGGTTGTGGTAGATCGATTTTTTGAACGGCCTGACGGGTTGATAGAAATCGATGCGGTCATCAACGTTGAACGTGACTCGCAGAAAGGGGTCATTATCGGCAAAGGGGGCGCGATGCTGAAAAAAATCGGCACCGCCGCCCGTAAAGACCTGGAAGAATTCCTGCAGGCGCGTGTTTTTCTGCAGCTATTTGTTCGGGTTCAGAAGGAGTGGAGTGAAAATTCACATCTGCTCAAGGAGTTTGGTTACTAATGAAACCTGTCGTTGCCATTGTCGGACGCCCGAATGTAGGTAAGTCTACCCTGTTCAATCGTTTATTGGGCCATCGCAAAGCGATCGTCGACGATGTCCCGGGGGTCACCCGCGACCGGAACTACGGGTCGGTTAATAAATATGAAGTGCCGTTTATCCTGATCGACACCGGTGGTTTTGAGCCGGTTACCGAAGACCGTTTGCTGCAGCAGATGCGCGAACAGTCACAACTGGCCATGGATGAGGCTGATGTCATCATTTTCATGATGGACGGCAGATCCGGCCTGACCCCGGCGGACCGGGACGTGGTGCAGATGCTGCGCCGGGTAGCCAAGCCGATATTTTATGTCGTCAATAAAGTAGATGGCGAGCAGCAGGAGCTGGACAGCAGTGATTTTTACGCTCTGGGCATAGATACGATCTTTACCATCTCAGCGGCTCACAATCGCGGCGTCGGTGATTTGATGGACGCAGTTATTGGCACCTTCCCCCACGATAGCGATCCCGAGGATGAAACGGTGATGGCCAGGATTTGCGTGGTTGGTCGGCCAAACGTGGGTAAGTCATCATTGGTCAATCGGTTGCTCGGTTTTGAACGGTCGGTGGCCAACCCCACCCCGGGCACTACCCGAGATGCCATTGATACGCCGTTTATCTGGAACAAGCAACGGTATGTGCTGATCGATACCGCCGGTATCCGGCGTAAGGGCAAAACCACTGAGAAGCTTGAAAAGTACAGTGTGGTTGACGCCCTGCGCGGCATTGAACGGGCGGATGTAGCCCTGATCGTGATCAATGCGGAGGAGGGGGTCACCGAGCAGGACGCCCGTATTGCCGGCTATGCCTATGAAGCGGGTCGGGCCTGCGTATTTGTCGTGAATAAGTGGGACACGCTGACCAAGGACAATCAGTCGATCGGTAAATTTGTCGACTCCGTCCGCCAGGAATTTAAGTACCTCCATTTTGCGCCGATACTCTTTGTGTCGGCCCAAACCGGCCAGCGTGTCAATAAGATCATGGAGGCGGTAACGGAAGTGGCGGCCGATTATGGTAAACGGGTGAGCACCGCCGATCTCAACCACGCCTTCAAAGAGGCAACGGAGAGTCATCATGCGCCGCTATCAGCCGGCAAACGGGTGAAATTTTATTTCGCTACCCAGGTGGCGATCAAACCCCCAACGTTTGTGGTCTTTACGAATGCCCCGGAAGGGATACATTTTTCATATGAGCGCTACCTGACCAATCAATTTCGCGAAGCGTTCGATTTCAAAGGAACACCAATCCGCCTGCTGTTCCGGGGGCGTGAACCGGCCGACCGGAGTAAACAGCGGAAGTAGCTGGACATGGTTCTCATCACAATATATAAATTAATTAATTCATTATAACGTGTGGAGTTAAGCTAATATGAGTCTTATCGGAAATCTTGAAGATCTCGGCCTGGGCGAAATACTCCAGATCATTAACCTGAGTCGCAAGTCAGGGGTGCTGACGGTCCGGAGTGAGGGGCGTAAAGCGATCCTGATGTTTCGTTCCGGGCAGGTTGTTCAGGCCATGTCTACTGTTTTTCATCGCGGTATTGGCGAATTGCTGATCAGGCGCGGTGCTATTGACGAAATAACGCTGCTTAAAGCCGTAGACATGGTGCATAGCGATAAGAAGAAGCACCTGCTTGGTTCGACGTTGATCAAGCGCTTCGGGGTTGAGCAACAGGTGATTGAAGAGGTCGTCCGTGAGCAGATCGAACGGGTGGTCTACTCGCTGTTTTCCTGGACTGAAGGTACGTTTGATTTTGAATTGCGCGCGGCCGTTGATATTGGTGACGATCTGCACCTAGATCCCGTGCAATTCATGCTGCGCCAGGGCATCAACCCGCACATGGTTTCGGTGGGGGGGAAGCGGCGTGAGCCAGAAACACCGCCGGTTATCGAAATGCCGTGTAAAAAGACGGTTCAGCCAGTCGTCCCGATCGCCTATGATGAGGCGAAAAAAGGGATGCTGCTGGTGATCGATGATGACGCGGTCAGTCGGGAAACCATGGCGGAAGCCCTTAAAACGGAAGGCTATTATGCTGAAGGTTTTGCCCGGAGCGAGGACGCGTTAATCAGTATTGATTCCCATGTTAAGGCCGGGCGAAAGCCGATTCTGGTGGTTGACCTGATCATGCCCCGCATGGATGGTTCGGGGATTTTGGGCGGCATTGAGTTGATGGAGTTGGTCAATACAAACTTCCCTGATCTGAAGGCGGTCGTGGTCTCTGACTATCATAATAATGAGGCGGAGCGAAAAGTTCGCGGCTTGGGGTATTCGTTCATCCTCAAACCACGGAAGTCAGAATTCATTGATAATGACATTATTGATTTCTTTATTAAACGCCTGCGTGATGAACTGACGCAACTCGCGCCGGGAGCCGTGGCTGCTGACTCCACGCAAGTGAATCTGGGTGATGAAATTCGGCGGGAAATGGGCGAAGCGGAAACGAATGTCCCGGATCGTCTGGAGTCGAGTACTGGTTTGCCATTGCTTCGCGGGATGCTCGAAGAGTTGAACGAGCCGGCGCTGGGCGGCGGGGTAATTCTGTTGGTCTTGCGTTTTGCTTCGGAGTTTATGAACCGGGCGGTGGTGTACATGGTTGATGATAAGGCCGTCTTTGCCCTTGGCCAGTTCGGCATTACCTCCAGTAATGTCATGACAGCTGATCTGGTCCGGGAGTTGGTGATCCCGCGAAGCGAAACAACGGTATTTTCCGCCGTACTGGCGAACCCGGTTCCGAGTCTAATCGAACCTGACCGGCTCGGCTGGAACGAATTTCTGTTTACAAAAATGGGTGGCATGCCAAAACAGGCATTTCTTGGCCCGATCCTCAGTGAAGGTAAGGTCGTTGCTATCCTCTATGGGGATAATCTGCCGGAAGAACGGGGCATTGGCGATACGGAAACCCTGGAAATCTTCTTGTCCCAGGCCGGTATGGTGATGGAAAAGGCCTTATTACAGCGGCGTCTGCGGGAACGGCGTTAGGAGAGGGCATGAAAACAATTCTCATAACGGAAGATTCTTCAACCATGCGGGCCCTCATTGCCTCAACCATTGAGTCAATGGGGGCTTTCGAGATTGTGCAAGCCGCCAACGGTTTCGATGCCCTCCGTTTATTACCCCGGGGCAAGATTGATCTGATTATCACCGATATCAACATGCCTGACATCAACGGGTTGGAGTTGATCAGTTATGTGCGGAACAATCCCGCTTATGACCAGGTGCCGTTGATTATCATCTCGACCGAAGGAAGCGACAAAGACCGGGAAAAAGGTTTGTCTTTGGGTGCTAACGAATACCTGGTGAAACCGTTTAATCCGGCGCAGTTGATCCAGCTGGTCAGTAAATATTTGCAGTAACGGTAGGTGGGGGACGAGCTGATGTCTGACAGTACTACCAGCGGAAAAGCAGTCCTGGATTTCCTTGCCGAGGCTGAGGAGATTGTCGAGCAACTTGGTCAGGAAATGGCTGATCTGAGCGATTGCGCCGACACTGGTGATTGTAATCCCGATCTGTTGAATGCCATCTTTCGTGGCGCCCATTCACTGAAGGGTTTAGCGGGGATGTTTGGCTTTTCGACGATCCAGGAGTTGGCCCACACCATGGAGAATCTGCTTGATTCACTCCGCTTGGGCAAGATTCCCCTGACGAGTGACCTGGCAAACCTGCTATATGAATCGCTGGAATTAATGGGTTCCATGATTCGTCATGCGGGTGACGGTAACGCGGAGACTACCGATATCAGTGCTGCTGTGGCAAAAATCAGTGCCTACACGGCAGCCAAGCCGGAGGTCGTCCAGACCAACCCGTTGGCAACGCTCGGGCTGTCAGAGACGGTTCTGGGTGCCCTCACCGAGTATGAAGAACACCGTCTGCTGGAGAATATCAAAAAAGGGCGCACCATCTATTCGGTCCAAGCCTCCTTCGATCTGACCACTTTTGATCAGGATCTGGCACGGCTTACTGAACAGTTGAAGACCTGTGGTGAGGTGGTCAGTACCTTGCCGAGTGTTGGTGGCAATATGGAAAGTGCCATTGATTTTGCCATTCTCTGCGGCAGTGACCAGCCCCAGGCGGAAATCGCGGCCTTGGTTGAGCGGGAAGGGGTATCGTTATCCCGCATCGGTGGGGGCAAAACCGAGGCTCCTGTAGCGGCGCCGGCTCCGGCTCCGGTTGTCGCAGTTCATGAGGCCAGACCGCTCGCCATTCAGCCAGTTGCTGCAGTTCCCCAGGCCCCGCCGCTGGCACCTCCTGCTCCCGCACCGCAGCGCAGCGATGATGGCGGTGGTTCCGCAGAGGCGCTGTCCGCTAAAAGCATGAGCCGTACCGTGCGGGTGGATATTGGCAAACTGGATGAACTGATGAATATTGTCGGCGAGTTGGTGCTCTGTCATTCGACGATTCATGAGCTGGCTAACCGTTTTCGCCAGGAAAGCAATTCCAGCCTGGTTATTGAATTGGGTAAAGGCTCCAAGATCCTCGACCGCAAGTTGGCGGAGCTGCAAAAAGGGGTAATGGAAATAAGGATGATTCCGGTTGGTCAGCTGTATGAAAAAATGGGCCGGATTGTGCGGAAAATTTCCCGCGAGCAGGGGAAAAAGGTTGAATTAAAGCTGTATGGTGCGGACACCGAGCTGGACAAGTTGATCATCGAAGATATCTCCGATCCTTTGATGCATATCATCCGCAATTCCATTGACCATGGCATCGAGATGCCTGCAGAGCGGGCGCTGGCGGGCAAGGATGAGCGGGGCACCATCAAGATATCGTCATTTCAAAAAGGCAATCACGTAGTCATCGAAGTGGAAGATGATGGCCGCGGCATCAATGTGGAAAAAGTTTTGCGCAAAGCGGTGGAGAAGGGGTTGATCCAGAACCCTGAACTGCTTTCGGAGCGCGATGCCCTGGAGCTGATTTTCCTGCCCGGTTTTTCCACCGCCGATCAGGTGAGTGAGGTTTCCGGGCGTGGCGTTGGCATGGATGTGGTGAAAAACAACATTGCCGCCGTAAGCGGCATGGTGGATCTGGAAAGCCACCATGGCCAAGGAAGCAAGGTCATCATTACCTTGCCCATTACCCTGGCCATCATCAAGGCGCTGATCATTACAACTGCCGGCCGGACCTATGCCTTGCCGATCACGTCGGTATTGGAGACCATTCTGGTCGAACGGCAGGATGTCTTGACCGTTGAACGGAAAGAGGTCATTCAGTTGCGCGAGATGACCTTGCCGCTGCTGCAACTGGCAAAGTTATTTGAACTCGATAATGACAACGCATTGTCGGACAGTTTTTATGTGGTGGTGGTCGGGGTGGCAGAAAAGCGCTTGGGCATCGTGGTGAACGAATTGCTCGGACAACAGGATATCGTCATCAAGTCGCTGGGTGAAACCTTCAAGGGCTTCAGGGGTATTTCCGGGGCCGCCGACCTTGGCGACCAGCGGACCATTCTGGTGCTTGACGTGGGTGGCATTATCAATGAAGCAACCAGGGGCAGCTTGTAACTGGTGCAGGTAACCATGACGTAATGGAACGCGCTCTCCATGTATAAGAAATTTTACGGACTTAAAGAACGACCATTCAGCAAAACGCCGGATCCCCGCTTTCTCTATATGAGCAACGGGCACCAGGAGGCGCTGGCACGTTTGCAGTATGTGCTTGAGGAGAGGGAAATGGCTTTGCTGACCGGTGAGATCGGTTGTGGCAAGACCACCCTGTCCCGGGCGCTGATGGATCTGGTTGGTGAGGCGTATCATTTCTGTTTTATTTTTAATCCACGATTAACCTCCCTGGAGTTCCTGCGCGTGCTGGCCAGGGAGCTGCTGATTGATCAGCCGGCACTGCGTAAGGACGAACTGCTGGGGCAGATTCATACTGCCTTGTACCGCTATGCCGACAACGGCATCTGCCCGGTACTGGTGGTTGATGAGGCGCAGTTATTGCCGGATCGGGACATATTCGATGAAATTCGCCTGCTCACCAATTTCCAACTGGATGACCGCAATCTGATAAGTGTGATTCTGATGGGACAGCCGGAGTTGCGCGGCATTCTTGCCGCACCCCAGCATGAGCCATTTCGCCAGCGGATCGGTTTGATGTATCATCTGCACCCGCTCAATCTGGCAGAGGTGCAGGAGTACCTCGATTTTAGATTAACCATTGCCGGCGGTAACCCCGGACTCTTTACCCCTGATGCGGTGTTACGGGTCTATGAGCTGTCGGGAGGGGTGCCGAGAAGGATTAATCAGATTGCCACCAATGCACTGCTGGTTGGTTATGGCAGTGATGCTGCGGTAATTGATGCCGCGTTACTTGAAGGAATGGCCCGGGAACTGGAACTGTAAGCAGTCTCATTTAAGACAGGTATCGTATGAATCTCTCGGAAATCCGCAAAAAAGCGCAACAAGATCGAATCGATGGCCAAGCGCAGGAAAGCGTGGTGCCACGGCAACCGAGTCATCCGGCGGAAGCTGCCGCTACTCCTCTTCTGTCGCAACCACCGACACCTGTGGTTTTACCTGAGCCGATTGCTGCACCAATGGTGATGCCGGAACAACCGTTGTCGACGCACTTTGACCCGGTTTCGCTGATCATTGCCGGGCGTCAGGAATCATTACACGAAGATGTGAATGAAAATAGTGCTGCACAAATGGCCAGTGACGAAGAAGCGTTTGAAGAGTGTCTTTGTTTCCGGGTGGCGGCCGAGCGGTATGCCATCAGCATTATGGAAATCAAGGAAATCACCAAGCCGCGGGAGATGACCGAAGTGCCGCGCGTCCCTGATTTTGTGCGCGGAGTTATTTCCCTGCGGGGAGTCATCGTGCCGATTTTTGACCTCAAGGTGCGGCTGCATCTCGCCCCGGTGCCGGATATGGGGAAATCGCGCATTATTGTCGTCAAGAATGGCGAAGGTCTCTTCGGTATTCTGGTTGATGAAGTTATTCAGGTTGTCAAAGTGCCGGCGAAATCCATTGAGCAACCGCCGGCTGTTCTCGAAGGCATTGATCGCGAATTTGTCAGGGGGATTGGCCGCCATGATCGACGGATGCTGATTCTTCTACATTTGGGCAAAATCCTAGATTTGTCCCTGACCTGAAAGTTGAGGGCTGCCATGACTAAAAAGAGAATTCTTGTTGTTGAAGATGAAGAGAGCCTGTTGAAACTGGAAAGCATATTGCTGACCTCAAAGGGCTACAGCGTTACCGGCGTGATGGATGGCAAAGCGGCACTTGCCAGCATCAGCGCCTCGCCACCGGATCTGGTTATTCTGGATGTCATGCTGCCGGGGATTGATGGGTTTGAGGTCTGTCGGCAGATCAAAGGGAACCCTGCAACGAAGCATATCCCAGTAGTGATGTTGACGGCGAAAAAGAGCACCGGTGATGTGAATCTTGGCGCTGCAGTTGGCGCTGAGGCGTATCTGACCAAACCATTCAAGTCGGCCATGGTTATGGAAGTTATCAGTAACCTGCTCGCGGGAAAATCGGCTGACAATGGGGTCGCTTCATGACCAGCGCCTTGCAGGAAATCCAGGTCGCCTGTTTTCGGCTTGGCATGGACCTGTACGCGGTCGATATCATGCGGATCAAGGAAATCATTCGTCCGCAGAAACTGGCCGGTTTGCCCAAGGCGCCGGAGTTCATTGATGGCGTCATAAATTTGCGTGGCTTGGTCATTCCCGTTGTTGACATGCGCAAGCGCTTTGCGTTGCCGGATTGTGCCTACACCTCGCTTACCCGGCTCTTGATTGTCAAAGTGGCTGGTCAGCACCTGGGCTTGGTGGTTGACGATGTAACCGAAGTCATTACCGTGCCGATCAGGGATATTAAACCACCGCCGCAATTCACCAATAATTGTGATGCCGAATGTTTAATTGGTGTCTGTCTGGTCAAGGACGAAATGGTGCTCCTGCTGAACCTGGACATGGTTCTATCGTCGCATGAAGCACATGAACTGGGTCGTTTTGCCCGTTAGTTGCTTACCTCTCCCCGGGAGATTGTATCTATGTTGATTGGTTGTCCTGGCTGTAAGGCTAATTTTGTTTTTGACGATGCGAATATTGATGAGCAGGGAGTGAAGCTCCGCTGTTATCGCTGCAAGACCGTCTTCAAAATAGTCAGGAAAAAGCGTATTGCGCGCGGTCGTGGCAAGGCTGCCATTGGCGAGCGATCCAGTGAGATTGTCAAGTTTGTCGTTGCCCATGAAAGTCAGTCATTCTGCGAAGCGGTCATGCGGGTGGTCGCCAACGAGCCGTTTCTGGTCTACGACAGCAATGATGGCGGTGAGGCCATGGCGATCATTGAACGGGTCAAGCCGGATGTGGTGTTGTTGGATGTTGCGTTGCCGACCATGTACGGCTTTGAAATTTGTGAAGCCATGCGTCAGAACCCCTTGCTGGCCCATACCAAAATCATGTTGCTGGCGGCAATTTATGACAAGCGACGCTACCGCCGTGATCCTGCTTCGCTGTATGGCGCCGATGATGTGATCGAAAAGCACCGGATTCCCGATGAACTGGTTGCCCATATTTATGCCCTGATCGAAACTGTACCGGACGAGTTGCGCCACCAGTCGGCAATATTAGCGGGTGAGAGTGAGCATTCCGTTGCCAATGAGCGTGACTGGTTAACGTCGTCGCCAGCTGCGGGCGCTGACAACCAGTCTGAAGAGCAGGGCAACGTGGCCGACCAAGATGGGGCGGGTGAACTCCCCTCGTTCGTTGCTGCGCCGGCTGAGGCTTCTGGCGGCGAGCTGACCGGTTTGGAGAGTGCTGTTACTGCAGATGAGATGGTGGATGGGCTGCTGCCCGTGGTTGAAATCCCTCTGGTCAGCGAACCACTTTCCGCAGAAATGGCGCAATCGTTTGTCAATGAAGTTACGGTAGAAGCAGGTCCGGCCACCTCACAGCCGGCAACAAGCGGCATCCTTGCCGAGACAAATTTGCCTGAAAGTCATGTCAAGGCGCGGCGTTTGGCCCGCATCATTGTCTCGGACATTGCGTTGTATAACACCGCAAAGGTTGAACGGGGCATCAAGAAAGGCTCCATACTCGAGTTGCTGGCCGATGAGTATGCAGAGGGGCAGGCGCTCTATGTGCAGCGGGTGGCGGCGGAGATCCGTGCCGAAACGAATTATCTGGAAGATGCCTGGCAACAGCTGATTGCCAAGAAACAGCGGGAATATGGAGTTTGTCATGGAACAACATCTGCCCATAGATGATGAGGGTCGCAGGCAAGCCCTGGTTGCATTGGCCGGTCACCCGATCACGGAAATTGCCGCTGCTCTGTTAGCCGCCATGGGCGATGAAAGCTGGCGGGTACGCAAGGAAGCGGTTGAAATGCTGCTCGCTGCTGTTGAAGTCGGGGATGATCTGGTTTTTCGCCTGGTCGAGCTTTTGGCCGCCGAAGATAATGCCGGCTTGCGCAATTCTGCGTCGGAAGCGTTGGAGCGCTTGGGGGCGCGGGCGGTCAAGGGGTTGTGTGCGTCACTTACGGTTGCCGATACCGATGTGCGTAAATTCGTCGTCGATATTCTCGGTGCTATTGGCGACAAGACGGCAGTGCCATTTTTACTGCCGGTGCTTGATGACCTTGAGTCGAATATTGTTGCTGCGACCGTGGAAACACTGGGGAAAATTGCCGATCCGGCGGCAGGAGTTGCCCTGATTGGACTGCTGCAGCGGGATGACCTGTTGCTCCGTTTTACGATCCTTGAAGCCTTGGGGCAACTCAAGTGTGCGGTCCCCTTGGCAGCCATTGTTTCCCTGCTGGAAAATCCGCTCTTGAAAAAAGCGGCCTATGACTGCCTCGGCGCAGTCGGTGGTTGTGATGCGGTGCCATTACTGGTGAAAGGGCTGTCCGATAAGGGGCGCAGCGCCCGTGAAGCAGCGTTTTCAGCCATTATACGGCTGCGCGATCGTTTGCCTGAACGGGAAATTGAAAAAGTCGATGTGCAATTGCAGGCCCTTGCCGGTTCAGCATTGGTGGAAAGTTTGTTGGCCGCATTGGACAGTGCCGAACTCCCCTTCAAACGGGCACTGGTACGGCTGCTCGGTTTAACCAGAGATGGTCGGGCCATGGTGCCGCTGCTGAAGGCCGCACAGAGTGAAGACGTGGATCGCGAATGCCAACTGGCAATTCATGAAATAGGCGGTGCCGGCATTGATGCCCTGGTGAACTACTTCCCGGTTGCTGCGGACAGTGAGAAACAGCAGATTATTCAGATCTGTGTGGCGCTGGGGATGCGTACCTGTGGGGTGATACTTGCTGATGGCGCGCGATCGGCAGATCCGGATGTTCGCCAGCAAGCGATTGCGGCGATTGGTCACCTGGTCCTGACGGAGCAGTTGTCCTATGTCGTGGACGCCTTGGATGATCAGGATGCTGCAGTCTGTGCTGAAGCAGTGAATGCCTTGGTTCGTTTGGCACTTCATGCCACGGAACAGGTACGTCCGTTGGCGATCCGTCTGGCCGACTCGCCATCACCAAAAGACCGTTGTGCCGCGGCACGCTTGCTGTTCCCGGTTGAATGCCGTGAACGGCTCTATTTTCTCCTGAAGGATGAAGAGGCCCTGGTGCGGATGGCTGCCGTAACGGCTCTGGCTCAGGACTGTTCGGCTGAGGCCATTAACGCCATCACGCTGGCGTTAATGGATGAAAAGCCCGAGGTACGGATTGCGGCGGCAAACTCACTGGGTGCCTGTGGCAATGCGGACGTGACCGATCAGTTAATCCTGCTGTTGGCTGATCGCGACCAACGGGTACAGCGCACCGCCTTACGCACCCTGGGGATGTTGGGCAATCTGAAGGCTGAGCCGGCGATCACGCAGATTGTTGCGACATCCAGCGGCTTGTTACGCATCCAGGCAATGGAGTCGCTGGTGGCTCTGATGGGGGTCGCGGCGCTGTCGGTCATCGAGCGGCAATTGCAGAGCAGGGATGACGAGATCGTCAAGGCGGCCATTTTCCTGATGGCGGCCACTGACCCCCAACGATTGGCCGAACACCATCTGTCGTTGATGCAGCATGCCCACTGGGAAGTTCGCAGCAGCATGGCGCGGGCCATGAGCAATGCCTTGGGCGCTGATGCCGCACCACTGCTCCGTACTGCTCGTGATCAAGAGCCGGATGAATATGTGAAGTCACAGATTTCACAGTTGCTGGATCGGATTGCTTGATGCTTGGCTCGTTGCCAGACATACCGCCGATGGGCGATGAGGAGTTTCGTCTGCTCCGGGATCAGGTGTATGCCCATTGTGGTATCTATTTCGACGATTCTTCGCGCTTCCTGCTGGAGAAACGGCTTGCCCGCCGTCTTGGCCAACTGCAACTGCTCACCTTTAGGGATTACTATTATTATCTCCGTTATGACCAGCAGCGGGATCAGGAATTCGTCGAGCTGATGGATCTGTTGACGACCAATGAAACGTACTTTTTCCGCGAGGATTTTCAGTTAAAGGCGTTCACGGATGAGGTGCTTCCCGAAGTCATGGCCGCCAAAGAGTCTCGCGGGGATCGAACTCTGCGGATCTGGAGTGCTGGCTGTTCCAGTGGGGAAGAACCCTATACCCTGTCAATGCTGTTGCAGGAAAAGAAAAACCTGCAGGGCTGGAGAACTGAAATCATTGGCACCGATATCAGTCAGCGGGTTTTGCAACTGGCCCGTAAAGGGGTCTATGGCAAGGCATCATTTCGAGCGACTGACGACTACTATCTGCGAACCTACTTCGAAGAAGTGGAGGGTGGTCACCGGGTAAACAATGCGGTGCGGGAACGGGTGTCACTGAGTCAACTTAATTTGTTCGATCCGGCCCGCCTGCTGTTGCTGGGGAAAATGGACATAATTTTCTGCCGCAATGTCATCATCTATTTCGATCAGGCCGCCAAGAAGAGCGTGATTGAAAATTTTCATCGGACACTTAATGGTGGGGGGTTCCTGATGCTGGGTCATTCAGAATCACTCATGAATATTTCAACGGCGTTTAGCTTACGTCATTTCAAGAATGACATGGTGTACCAAAAAGCAGCACCAAATTGTGAGGTTTTCAAGTGAAGACGATTAAAGTGCTGGTAATTGACGATTCGGCCTATAGTCGACGCACTATTACCAAGATGCTCGACGAATTGCCGGAAGTTGAAGTAATCGGCTATGCCAGTAATGGTGAAGAGGGGATCCGGCGGATTGTGGATCTGAAGCCTGATCTGGTGACCCTTGATCTGGAAATGCCGGTCATGGATGGTTTTACCTTGCTGCGGATTATCATGAACTCCTGTCCAATACCGATCATTGTCATCAGTGCCCGTAATGATGATGAGCGGGTGTTTAAGGCGTTGGAACTGGGGGCAGTCGATTTCATTGCCAAACCAGGTGGGGCGATTTCGGTTGAATTAATCAACATCCGCGAGGATTTACAGAATAAAGTACGTTCAATACTGAGTCTGAACATGGACACAATTCGCCGACGTGGGTCAATAGCCCCAGCGGTGAAAACGGCTGACGTTCGCACGCCTTTGGTAGAGCGACGCATCGGGGCTAAATCGTCGGTAGATCTGGTAGCGATTGGTGCTTCCACCGGTGGACCTCCGGCTCTGCAAAAGATATTCACCGATTTCCCGCAAGAGCTTCCCTTTGCAGTGCTGGTGTCGCAGCATATGCCCAGCGGTTTTACCAAGGCATTTGCCGATCGCCTGAACCGACTCTGTCCTTTCCCGATCAAAGAAAGTGCCGATGGGGATACCGTTGTTTCCGGTCATGTCTATGTTGCGCCCGGTGGTTTTAATATGATCGTTGAACTGGTGAATGGTGAAACCGTTATCCGGCTGGTTGAACCATCTGCCCGGGACCGCTATGTTCCCTCAGTCGACGCCATGTTTGAATCGGTGGCGGCACTGTATGGTGAGCGAGTCCTGGCGGTGGTGTTAACCGGGATGGGCAATGACGGCAGTAAAGGTGTCAAGGCAGTAAAGGGTGGGGGGGGACAAGTTTTTGCCGAAGCTGAGGAGTCGGCGATTGTCTTTGGCATGCCGCGAGAAGCCATTGCCACGAATTTGGTGGATAAAATTGTGCCTCTTGATGCGGTGGCCGATGAAATTATGCGGACTACCGGGAAAGTACGTCCATAGGAGGGTGTCGGACTTAGGAAATCAGAGCGAAAATTCGGCTGGGCGAGGTCAGATTTTGTCGATTTAGCAGGTCAATAGTTGTTCTATTGACCAAGAAAGCGGCGAAATATGGACCGTCCAGACGGATTTGCAGCAGATTTGTTCTAAGTCCGATAGTCTCCTACAAGATCAAGCGTTGAGGAGAGTGCCGTGGAAGATGAAAAACAATTGGTAAACCGGGCGGAGGAGTTTCTGCAACTCTTTAAAAAGGGTGCAGAATTTACCCAGGATTTGCTGAAGGAAAATGAACGGCTTCGCTTCCAAATTCTTGAGCTGGAACAAGGGACTGGTGCCGTAGCTGTTGCGTCGGCGGGGTCGGCAGCCGGCGACAGTAAATTACAGGCCCGTATCCATGAACTGGAGCAGGAAAAAGTAGCCATCCTGGCACGGATTCATCATATCGAGCAGGAAAATCATGATTTCGCCCAACGCTACGTGGAAATTGAGCAGGAAAACAATAATCTGGCCAGCCTTTATATCGGCAGTTATCAACTCCACTCGACCCTTGATTTGCCGGAAGTGCTACAAATCATCGTTGAAATTGTCATTAATCTGATCGGGGCTGAAGAGTTCGCGCTGTTCCTGGTAAACGACCGCCTTGGGGAACTGCAGCCAGTAATCGCCGAGGGCCTTGACCTCGCCGAGATTCCACGGATTGCCATTGGTGATGGCATTGTTGGGATGGCTGCGCAGACCGGAGAAAACTATTTCACTGAGCAGGTACTCCAGTTGGGCGGGGATATCAGGTCACCGCTGGTCTGCATCCCATTGAAAATCAAAGATGAAATTATTGGTGTTTTGGTCATCAGCAAGTTACTCATCCAGAAGACCTCCTTTGATCCGGTGGATTTTGAGATGTTTACCATGTTGGGTGCCCATGCGGCTACGGCGATCTTCGCCGCCCGTCTTTATACGGCATCAGAGCGTAAGTTGACGACTATTCAGGGATTCCTTGATTTATTAGCCAGCAGAGTGTAAAAAGATTTGCAAGGAGCTACTGCGATGCCCGAGTACAATGTTTTGATCGTAGAAGATTCTCCGACCATGCGCCAGTTGATTGCTTTTGCCCTCAAAAGATTACGCGGGGTGAAGGTTGTTGAAGCCAATGATGGTGTGGATGCGTTGAAGAAGCTTGCCGCGGGCAAGATAGATCTGATTTTTACCGACATCAACATGCCGATTATGGACGGCCTCAAGCTGGTGAGTCTGATCCGTGGCGATGCCAATTATAAGCATATTCCCGTCGTTATCATTACCACCGAGGGAGGGCAGGAAGATCGTGAGCGAGGGCTCTCGCTTGGGGCCAACGACTATATCACCAAACCGATTCAGACCGCCCGGATACTTGATGTAGCTAAATCTCTGCTTAGACTTGCCTAATTTTTTCCCTTTAGTTAGTATCACACCGTTCGACCTACTGCATTCATAATTGTCTGATCATGAAGGAGGAGAGGCCTGTGCGTCGCCTGCTAATTCTTGTGGTGTTGTGCCTCGTTCCGTTGGTGCTGTTTGCCAAGGATTACAAAATCGTCAAGTTCCCGACCGAAACCGTCGGGCAGGTGACGTTTGACCACGAAGTCCACCTGCTGAAACTTAAAAACAATTGTACGGAATGCCATAACGGAATCTTCCATGTGATACGCAAGGGTAAGCCGGTTACCATGGCGGAAATGGAAAAAGGGGCGTCGTGCGGGGCCTGCCACAATAAAAAGCGGGCATTTGCCCTCACCGAGTGCCTCCGCTGCCACGTGGTTAAAAATGTAACTATGACCATTCCTAATTTCGGTTCCCTCCCTTTTCCCCATGATCCCCATATCAGTGCCGGGTATGGCTGCACCGACTGTCATAATAAGTTGTTCAAGGCTGGCGGCCCGAACACGCACGTCTCCATGGCCAGCATGGAGATGGGGAAATCCTGTGGCGCCTGCCATGATGGGAAAACCGCTTTTTCCGTCACGGGTAGTTGTACAAAGTGTCACATTGTCAAAGATATCAATTTTTCTGATGACGCCATTTTCGGTCACACCTATCACTTGGATAAGAAATTCAAGTGTAGCGATTGCCACAGCCGGCTGTTTATCGCCGGACCCAAGAGTGTGCGTTACACGATGAACGATATGCAAAAGGGGCGTTCGTGTGGCGGTTGTCACGATGGCCGGTTGGCATTTTCGGTCAAAGGCGATTGTGCCCGCTGTCATAAAGCGCCCAAGGATGTCAAGTTCAAGGCGGCCAGCGCCCAGTTCCCCCACAAGTTCCATTTGGGCATCTATGTGTGTGCCGATTGCCACAGCGGGCTCTTTGTCGGCGGGGCAACCAGTAAGCGTTTTACCATGGCCGACATGGAACGTGATCGCTCCTGTGGCGCCTGTCACGACAGTGCCATCGCTTTTAGCGTTACCGGTAGTTGTGATCGTTGTCACAAGGAAACCAAAGAGTTGCAGATGCCGGTGCATCGCCTGAATCCAGTACCCTTCAGCCATAAGCTGCACAAAGGATTATTCAAATGCGATGATTGCCACTTTAAACTTTTCCAGACTGGCAAATTGGCTAAACGATTTTCAATGAAGGAAATGGAGGCCGGCAAGTCTTGTGGTGCCTGCCATGACGGGAAAACGGCATTTTCGGTGAAAGAGAATTGTAGCAAGTGCCACCCGGTCAGGGACATCCCCTATGTTGCTGACGCGCTGTTTGGCCATGACCGCCACCTGAAGGCTTTAAGCTGTTATGATTGCCATTCCAAACTGTATATTGCCGGTCCTGGCAACAAGCGCCAGTCAATGGCGGCCATGGAAAAAGATCGCTCCTGCGGTGCCTGTCATGATGCGGATATTGCATTTTCGGTCAAAGGGGACTGCAATAAGTGCCATCGTTCAACTGCCAATATCACCTTCCAGATCCCGACTGCCGGCTCACTGATCTTTAGCCATGAAATTCATACCAGCGCCTATAAATGCGATGACTGTCATTATAAAATCTTTGCCACGGGTGCCGCTGCCAAGCGCTTTACCATGAAAGAGATGGAGGGCGGCAAGTCGTGCGGTGCCTGTCATGATGCGGCTACGGCCTTTTCCGTCAAAGAGAACTGTGATCGCTGCCACCCGGTAAAAGAAATTTCTTTTAAGGGCACCGGGGCTCGCTTTAGTCACAAATTCCACATCGGCATGGTGAGTTGCACCGAATGTCACGATAAGCTCTACCTCCCTGGGCCGGGCAATAAGCGGTATTCCATGGCGGAAATGGAACAGGGCAAGTCCTGCGGTGCCTGCCATGATGGTAAAGGGGCATTCTCGGTGGTTGGTGACTGTCAGAAGTGCCATCCGGCCAGCAAGGCGATCAGATTTGATTTCCAGGGTAAATCGATTGGCAGTGTGATCTTCAGTCATAAGGTGCATGTCGCGCGCAGCTATCTCTGTGGCGACTGTCATTATAAAATTTATCCGTCCGAAAAGGTGCGTAAGCCGGTAACCATGCGCCAGATGGAAGAGGGAAAATCATGCGGCAAGTGTCATGGTTTCAGTATGGCGTTCTCGGTCAAGGATAGCGCCAGCTGTAATCGTTGCCACAAGCGGGAACAGGAAGAAATGTAACAGTTCAGCAGATAAATGCTGTGGAGGGATCGGATGGAAGAAAAGTATCAACCAAAGGCAGTGGAAGAAAAATGGCAGCGAATCTGGGAGGAAGCAAAGAGCTTCAAGGTAACCGAGGATTCTGCCAAGCCGAAATATTACCTGTTAGAGATGTTTCCTTACCCATCAGGGCGGATTCATATGGGACATGTGCGGAACTATTCGATCGGTGACGTGATTGGCCGGTTCAAGCGGCTAAACGGCTTCAATGTGCTGCACCCAATGGGTTGGGACGCTTTTGGCATGCCGGCAGAGAATGCGGCGATCCAGAACAAGAGCCACCCAGCCATCTGGACCCATGAGAATATTGCCTACATGCGGACCCAGCTGAAAAAAATGGGCTTTTCCTACGATTGGGATCGCGAGCTGGCCACCTGTGATGTTGAATATTATGGCTGGGAACAGCGTATTTTCCTGGAGATGTACGAAAAAGGGCTGGCGTACAAAAAACGATCATTCGTCAATTGGTGCCCCAAGTGTGAAACCGTCCTGGCTAACGAGCAGGTAGAAGACAACAGCTGCTGGCGTTGCGATAGTACCGTCGCCCAGAAAGAGCTGGAGCAATGGTTCTTTCGCATCACCGATTACGCTGAAGAACTCCTGGATTGCACCGAAAATATGCCCGGCTGGCCAGAGCGGGTGTTGGTCATGCAGCGCAACTGGATCGGCAAGAGTTTTGGTTGCGAAATCGATTTCCCGCTCGTCGGGAGTGACGGCGCCATCAAGGTGTTTACCACGCGCCAGGATACCCTCTGGGGGGCGACCTTCATGTCACTCGCGCCGGAACATCCGTTGGCTGTGCAGTTGGCCACCCCTGACCAGCAGGAGGCGGTAGTCGCCTTCATCGACAAGGTCAAGAAAACCGAACGGATCAAGCGGACGGCCGAGGATTTTGAGAAGGAAGGGGTCTTTACCGGCTCCTACTGCATCAACCCGGTAACCAAGGAGCGGATGCCGATTTATCTGGCCAACTTTGTGCTCCCTGATTACGGTACCGGCGCGGTTATGGCCGTGCCGACCCATGATCAGCGGGATTTCGAGTTTGCCCGCAAATATGCGCTCCCACTACAGGTGGTCATCAACCCGGTCGGTGAGGCCCTTGATGCGGCCACCATGACCGCTGCCTATACCGAAGACGGCATCATGGTCAATTCGGCGCAGTTTGACGGTCAAAGCAGTACATCGGCCAAGGAGCAGATTGCCGACTATCTGCAGCAGCAGGGGATTGGCAAGAAGACCGTTAATTTCCGTCTGCGTGACTGGGGTATTTCCCGGCAGCGTTATTGGGGTAACCCGATTCCAATCATCTATTGCGACTGCTGCGGTGCCGTGCCGGTGCCGGAAAAGGACCTGCCGGTAGTGTTGCCCCGGGATGTGGCCTTTACTGGCGAAGGTGGCAGTCCGCTGGCCAAGCTGGAATCCTACCTGCAGGTGGACTGTCCGAAGTGCGGTATGGCGGCCCGGCGTGAAACCGATACCATGGATACCTTTGTCCAGTCCTCCTGGTATTTCTTGCGCTATTGCTGCCCCGATCTGACGACCGGTCCGCTGGATCGTGCCCGGGTGCAGTACTGGATGTCGGTCGACCAGTATATTGGCGGCATTGAACATGCCGTGCTGCATCTGCTTTATGCTCGCTTCTTCACCAAGGTGCTGCGCGATCTTGGCCATATCAGCATTGATGAGCCGTTCACCAATCTCCTGACCCAGGGGATGGTGATCAAGGACGGCGCCAAGATGAGCAAGTCCAAGGGGAATGTGGTTGATCCCGACGCCCTCATCAGCCGCTATGGCTCGGATACGGCGCGCCTCTTCTCGCTGTTTGCGGCGCCGCCGGAAAAGGATCTTGATTGGAACGATGCCGGGGTGGAGGGGAGCTACCGGTTTATCAATCGGGTCTGGAAGCTGGTTCATGAGCTGTTGCCACTGCTGGGAGCTGCCGGTGCACCGGCTATCGATCCGGCAAGCTTAACGGATGCCGCCCGCACGCTGCGGCGGAGTACCCATAAGACCATCCGCAAGGTTACCGAAGACGTGGGTGAGCGTTTTCACTTTAACACCGCCATTGCGGCGATTATGGAGCTGGTGAATGCCCTCCATGGGTTTGACGGAAAGAACGCCCCGGAGAATAAAGGGGTGTTGCGCGAGGCCTGTGAAGCAACCGTGCTGATGCTGGCGCCTTTTGTGCCCCATGTAGCGGAGGAGTTGTGGCAGGCCCTCGGGTATCAGGGTGGCATCGAGGCTGCGGGCTGGCCTTCATATGACGCTGCGGCAGCAATTGACGAAGAGTTGCTGATAGTCGTACAGGTAAACGGCAAACTGCGGAGCCGCTTGACGGTGTCGGCTGATGTAACAGAGGACGTGGTCAAGGCGGCGGCCCTGAACGATGAAAAGGTACTGCCGTTTCTGGGGGATAACCCGCCGAAGAAAGTTATCTACATACCGGGCAAGCTGGTCAATATCGTCGCAGGATAATCATGAAGCGTATACTGAACCGTTGTCGCTCACTGATGCTTGGCATCATGGTGCTGCACACATTACTACTGAACGGCTGTGGCTACCGGCTGATTGGGGCTTCTCCGGAGGCCCCACAGCATTTTACGGTCGCGGTACCGGTTTTTCGTAACCTGACCTACCGTGCGGCCGCCGAAGGTGAATTTACCGAAGCGATTGTCACGTCACTCCTGCAGCATGGGGTACGGGTACGCGATGGCGCAACTGCCGATTATCTTGTTACGGGTGAGATCGTCTCCCTGGTTGTTGCGAATGAGGCCTTCTCGGCAGCAGACAAGGCCGTCCTTAATAAGGCCGAGGCTGAAATTGACCTGACTATCCGTAGTCGTCAAAACAATACGATCCTGCTGCATGAACGGATCCGCCGGCGTATCTCCTACCCCGTCCAATCCCAATTGTCTCTACAGCCGAGCGTTGATGCTGCGGCACAGCAGGAGTTGGCTGAACAGACAGCGCAACTGGTCCTCCTGCGTCTCCTGACCCTGCCGCATGCAGGTACCCAACCATGACCCCGCGTGAATTGACCGCCCATCTGGCCAAGGGCGATTTCAAGCCGGTCTATTGCCTGTTCGGCGAAGAATCCTACCTGGTTGATAAAGCGACCAAGCAGCTGATCGAAGCGGTCGTTGATCCGGCGTTCAAGGATTTCAATCTGAATGTCTATTATGCGACTGAAGCCAAAGGGGATGAAATTTGCGAAGCGGCGCTGTCGTTGCCGATGTTTTCCGCACGGCGCGTGGTCTGGATCAAGCGGGCTGAATCCCTCTCTGCCGCGGCCAGTGAAAGTCTGCTCAGTTATCTGCAGCAGCCATCGCCGGCAACGTGCCTGGTGCTGCAGGCCGGGAAGCTGGACCAGCGGAAAAAGCTGTTTCTGGAGCTAAAGAAGCAAGCGGTGCTGGTCGAGGCGAAAAAGCTTTATGAAAACCAGGTGCCTGAGTTCATCGTTGCCGAAGTGAAAGAGCGCGGCCGGCGCATCAGTAGTGATGCGGTAGAAATGCTGGCCTATCTGGTGGGCACCAACCTGCAGGAGATGGTTGCGCAGGTGGAAAAGTCGATTCTGTTTATTGGTGAGCGTCAGGAAGTTACCGTCGCCGATGTCCGGGCGATCGTTTCCGATACCAAGGTTGACAGTATCTTCGAGTTTACCGACGCCATTGGTGCGCGCCAGGTTGACAAGGCCTTGCGTTGCCTGCACACCATCCTGCGGGATAATGATGCCCCCTTGTATGTGCTGAATATGCTGGTGCGTCACTTCCGCCAGATCTGGATTGTCCGCTCGCTGCTGGATCGAAGGATTTCCAGTCCTGATGATATTGCCCGCGAAGCCGGAATGCAGCCATTTGTGGCGAGGAAAACCATTCCCCAGGCGAAAAACTTTCCGCCGGCACAACTGCAGGATCTGTTTCAGAGCTTTGTGGCGACTGATCTGGCTTTGAAGGGGGGCAGCGGGATGCCTGAGCTGGTGCTGGAGCGCCTGGTGTTGAAGATTTGCGGCCAAGGGTAGAAAAGCAAAAAACAATTAACCGCAGATAAAGGCGGATAAAGGCGGATTAAACAAAACCAGAATCAAGGGTTTCAGGCTTGATCCGTCTTTATCCGAATTTATCAGATTTGATCCGCGTGCCATGATTTTGAAAGTTTTAAAATCTGTAAAGGCGCTTCACGCGGATAACTTCGGATAAAATCTGATTATGTAGCGGATTATGTAACTAAAAAAGGGGCCAAGCGGCCCCTTTTCTGAATTCAGCTGTATGTCTTGGTTTAACCGAGGGTGGCGACCAGTTTGGTCAGGCGAGCAACATTGCGCGACGCATTGGAGCTGTGAATGACCCCTTTGGTTGCTGCTTTGTCGATCACGGGAATGGCGGCAGCAAGTGCTTCTTTTGCTCCAGCCAGATCCTTGCCGGCAACGGCTTCACGAACATGCTTGATGAACGTCCGCAGGGTGGAACGCTGATGGCGATTCCGCTCGTTACGGACCTTGTTCTGTTTGATTCTCTTGATTGCGGATTTATGATTTGCCAAACTACACCTCCGGATACATTTTTCTATGGTTTGTATGATTGAATGGATATTTTCGAAAGAATTTATATAACAACTAACCCATGTCGCTGTCAATAAAAAACTCCCCAGGGCAAGTGCTCCGGGGAGATATTGCTTTAATTAGACTATCTGAAAACATTGTTCGATATGCGTACTTAACGCGGCAGGCCGCGGAGTGGTCATTTTTTGATTAGCAGCCGGCGGTTTTACGCAGATAGGTGACGGTACTGGTATCTTCATCGTATTTCATCCGCACCGTATCACCTTCGGAAATCCGGTGATCCTTTATCTTGTCTATATTTGATTGATCACTGATGGTAACTTTGTGAATTTTACCACTTTTTTCTTTGACAATAAGCCCAGCTTGCTTGGCGTTCTTATCGGTGAATTTGATATGCTCAACAACACCGATCAATTTCTTCTCCCCAGCCAAGGCGGCCAGTGGGGTGCTGAGCAGGGCGAGGGAAACAAGCAGGGCAAGTATTGTTTTCATGGTGCGAACTCCTGGAGTAGAGAATGGTGCCGGGGAGGGTGACCTCCCCGGCGTTGTGTGTGCTGGTTTAGAAGTGTACTTCAAAGGTTACATACACGTCTTGAGCATTTTTCAGTGGTGCAGTCAATTGCATTGAACTGGCAGTGTCGGCTATTTTCACCGGTGCACCCAGCCAACTGTTGCTGCCGGTGTACTCAAAGTCGTAGTACTGATAGCCCAGTTTGAAGAAGGCCTTGCTCAAGTGCGATGAGATGGGCTCCAGCGGCAGTTCCTGAATGATGTAGCCTTCGTAGACCTTGCCACGGGTGCCGAGCTTGGCGGTCCACATATCATCAGATGCTGGCGCGAAGGTGATCCAGTTTTTGCTCCCCTGGTTGTATTCGAGGCCAATCTTGGTGCCGGTAGATTCGATGTCATAGCGGCCGCCAAGGTAGAGGGCATAGCCGTCGGTGGATTGTTTCTGACCGTTGTCGTGGAGCAGGCCGATCTTGGTATCACCGAAGTCAATTGCCGGATTTCCACCAAGGTTATTCAAGTGAAGAGTGTTTCCATTTGGTTTAGTTTTTGACATTGCCCCAGCAACGAACCAGTTCATGTTGCTGACTTTACCTATGAAGTCGATGCCGTACCAGTCGATATCACCCAGGTTTGTTTGAACTGAGGAAAAAGTTTGTTGGAACGGGCCAGAAAGCATGATCGGGTTACTGAAGACGTTTATAGCGTGGTTGTACTGCAGCTCGACTCGCAAGGCGTCGGTTTCATAGGGTACGAGGTTTACGCCGAGCATGTCGGTGTTTTTCAGCGAGTTGTTGTCATCAGCTTGAATACCGGTTGAGAAACCGCGGCCATAGCAGATTTTGGCGAAAGCACCGGGCAGGGCTTCGATATCCGGAGCATAGCCAAGGGTCACGCCGTCAAAGGCATAATCAACCAGTAGTGCCGGTACCCCTGATTGGCCCGGTTTTTCGGTATTCTGCTTCAGGTGGCTGGGAACCCCACCAGTAGAGGGACGACGTCCGATGGAGAACCAGACCGGCTGCTCGGCGATGTTGTTCCAGGTAGCATAGACACGGTCGACAGCCAGTTTGTTGTCGCCCGGGACATGGCCGAGAGTGCCGTCAAAGAGCCCGGAACGGTCAAATGAATAAGTTGTTCCGTCAGTTTGCAGCGCTGCGTCATCTTGTGCCCCGGCTGCCTTGTACATCAGCATGCGGGCATTGAAGGTGACATCCTGGGTGACTTTGGCTTTCAGGTTCAGACCGAAGCGGTTGGTGTAGAGGGCTTCGTTCTTAACTTTTTTCTCGGTGGCGTTGGTGGCATTCCCTAGAATTGAGTTTGCTGAGGGCGGGTTAGTGCCACCTGTTAGTAAAGTGTCTTTTACTGGATTTCCAGTTGTCCCAGTTCTCATTAAACTGAATAACTCTGTAGAGTTAATTCCATTGAATGCGGATCCACCAATTAATTTCATACCGTCCATGTATGGGTTAACTGTGCCCTTCAAATAATCATACCGGAACCGATAATCGCCACTGATGGTCAGCCACTTGCCCAGTGATTTGCTCTCCAATTTTTTAACCTTGGCCTCCAGGTCCTCGATCCGCTTGGCCGAGTCGTCGGCGGCCATTACTGCTACCGGCAGAGTCAGTCCTGCCAGGATGAAGCCGGTCAGCAACCTCTTTGTTGTCTTCTTCATGTGCTCTCCTTTCGTGCATGGTGTCAAAACACCTGAAATGAATGATTAACCTTTGTTGTCAGGTCTAATCATCGGGGAATTGCGTGGAAACTTTAGCTAAAAAAGCAAAATCCCGTATAAAAATCTAAGAACCTGCTGATTCAGTTACTGAAAACCTACACCAACCTGTACAGAATCTACTTTAGGATATCAAGCTATATTGAAAATACAATATCTATGCCAGTATGTTTGTGAGAAATAGTCAATCTACTTGTTTTACTCAGAGATTTTTCGCAGTTGACGCTCTGGCAACCCCGGCTTAATATGGCACAAATCGCTGGAAGAGGAGTCGTAGTGACCACCGGGAAATTGCTGTATATCGAGACCTTCGGTTGCCAGATGAATGTCAATGATTCGGAAAAAATCGCCGGTATTCTGCGCGACGAAGGGTATGTGCGGACTGATAATGTCAAGGATGCCGACCTGGTGATCCTGAATACCTGTAGTGTACGGGCCAAGGCTGAAGAGCGGGTTTATGGCCAACTGGCCACCTATAAGGGGCTGAAGCGGAGCAAACCGCAGCTGTTACTGGGGGTTGGTGGCTGTGTCGCCCAACAGGAAGGGGAGCGGATGCTGGAGCGGTTGCCCCACCTGGATTTCGTTTTTGGTACCCATTCCCTCCATCTGTTGCCTGATATTGTGGCCGATGCCGCTGCTGGCCGGCGCCAGGTACTGATCGAGTTTCTCGGTGCCGAGGAGCGCAAGGAACTGTTCCCGTCAGTCGCCGAAGGGCAGGGCGTGACCCGCTTTGTTACCATCACCCAGGGGTGCGATAATTTTTGTTCCTATTGCATCGTTCCCCATGTGCGCGGCCGGGAAGTGAGCCGTCGTTCCGACGATATTTTGGCTGAAGTCCGCCAAATGACGGAAGGGGGCGTCAAGGAAGTATCGCTGCTGGGTCAGAACGTCAACTCCTATGGTTTGAAGGATCCGAACGAAATTGATTTTCCGCACCTGGTGCGCAAGGTCGCCGCGATCCCGGGCATCGAACGGCTCCGTTTTATCACCTCGCACCCCAAGGATATCTCGCCGGACCTGATCGCCTGCTTTGCCGAGCTGCCACAACTGGCCAGCCATGTACACCTGCCGCTCCAGGCCGGTAGTGACCGCATTCTTGGCCTGATGAATCGCGGCTACACCGTTGCCGAATACCTGGCAGTGATCGATGCCTTGAAAGCTGTGCGCCCCGATATGCAGTTTACCAGCGACATGATCGTCGGTTTTCCGGGTGAAACGGATGAAGAATTTGCCGCAACCCTGGCCATCATGGAGCGGGTGCGTTACATCGATCTCTACTCGTTCATGTATTCGCCCCGGCCCGGCACCGCCGCTGCTTCGATGGCCGATGACCTGACCCGCGCTGTCAAGCAGGAGCGGTTGACCCAACTGCAGGCCCGGCAACGGCAACTGACCCTGGAAATCCACCGCGAGTATCTGGGCCGGCGCTATCCGGTGTTGGTGGAAGGTACCAGCAAGCGGGGCAACCAGCTCATGGGGAAGACCTCCTGTAATCAGGTGGTGCTGATTGAAGCGCCAGCGACGGTGATCGGTACCACGGTTACGGTGTTGATTACCGGTGCCACGGTCAGTTCGCTGACCGGTGACGTGGTTGGAAAAATGGATACTGATACCTGAAACATCAGTATCCTAAAATTAGTTTTTTGCTGTTGACTAAAAGTCCCCCCGCCCCTTGCGGGAGGGGGTTAGGGGGTGGGGGAACTTGCCACATTTGATCCCTGTGGCTACTTCACCCACCCCTCAATCCCCTCCCGTCTAGGGAGGGGAGGCTTTAGTAAATACCAAATCAGATAGCGCTTACTAATATTTCCCCAAAGGAGACCTGTCACCCATGCGTAAAGAATCATTCGAATTCCTCCGCCAGTTGGTGGGAGCGCCGAGTCCATCCGGTTATGAACAACCAGCCCAGCGGATTTTCCGCGCTTACGCCCAACCGTTTGCTGCCGTCAGTACCGATGTCATGGGCAATGTCTATGGCCAGATCCCCGGCCAGGGGAAAGCGTGTCCCCGGGTCATGCTCGTCGGGCATTCTGATGAGATCGGTTTTCAGCTCCGCTACATCGACGACAAGGGGTTTATCTATTTCGCCGCCATCGGTGGGGTAGATGCCCACCTGAGTGTCGGCCAGCGGGTGCAGATTCATGCCAGGAATGGCATGGTTACCGGCGTGATCGGCAAGAAGCCGATCCACCTGATGGAAGCCAAAGACCGGGAGACGGTGGTGAAGCTGGAGAACCAGTACATCGATATCGGCGTCAGTGAGCGGCAGGAAGCGGAAGCGCTGGTGCGGGTCGGTGATCCGATCACCTTTGCCGTGACCCTGGAGCAGCTGCAGGGAGAGCGGGTGACCGCCCGCGGTTTTGACGACAAGGCGGGGAGCTTTGTGGTGGCGGAGGTGCTGCGGGCCGTTGCCGGGCTGAAAAAGAAGCTGCCCTGCGACCTCTATGGCGTTTCTTCAGTGCAGGAGGAGGTCGGCCTGCGGGGCGGCACTACCAGCAGCTACACGGTGCAGCCCCACGTAGGGATTTGCGTGGAAGTGGATTTTGCCACTGACCAGCCGGACGTGGAGCGGAAGCATAACGGCGACGTGGCTCTGGGCAAGGGGCCGATCCTGCCGCGCGGCGCCAATATCAACCCGATTCTGCATGATCTGCTAGTTGAAACAGCTGAGAAGGAAAAAATACCGTACCAGCTGACCGGTATCCCCCGGGCTTCCGGCACTGACGCCAACCCGATGCAGATTTCCCGTGGCGGCGTGGCCACGGCCCTGGTGAAGATTCCGCTCCGTTACATGCATACCCCGGTGGAAGTGCTGGACCTGCGCGATCTGGACCATGCGGTCAAGTTGCTGGTGGCGGTGCTGGCCCGGATCAAAGATAAGGATGCCTTTATTCCGCTTTGATATTCCAATCCCTTTCAGCTTGACTTGTCCAGATGGGCGGAGTAATTTTCTCGGTTAATATTTCCCCGCCAAACTGGCCTAAATCCCTTGATTTCTCTGCGCCAAGGAGACGCTCCATGCTCGATGAGAAAATTGTTGAAGGTTTGACGTTTGATGATGTCTTGCTGGTCCCTGCCCATTCTGCGATTTTACCCCGTGATGTTGATCTCGCTACCCATCTGACCCGTAACATCAAGCTGAACATCCCCCTGGTCAGCGCCGCCATGGATACGGTGACTGAGGCCCGCGCCGCCATTTCCATGGCTCGCGAGGGTGGAATCGGCTTCATCCACAAGAACCTCACCATTGCCGAGCAGGCCATGGAAGTGGACAAAGTGAAGAAGAGCGAGTCGGGGATGATCGTTGACCCGATCACCATGCGGCCCACCCAGAAAATTCGCGATGCTCTGGAGATGATGGCCAAGTACCGGATTTCCGGGGTGCCGATCACCAAGGCCAATGGCAAGCTGGTGGGGATTTTGACCAACCGGGATCTCCGTTTTGAGACTAACCTCGATCTGCTTATTTCCGAGCGGATGACCAAGCGGAATCTGGTGACCGTATCGGTTGGCACCACGCTTGAGGAGGCCAAGGAGCATCTCAAGCATACGAGGGTTGAGAAACTGCTGGTGGTGGATAAGGACCGTTTCCTGAAGGGGCTTATCACCATCAAGGATATCGAAAAGGTAAAGAAATATCCCAATGCCAGCAAAGACAGCCTTGGCCGTCTGCGGGTCGGGGCGGCCATCGGACCGACGGCGGACATGGACGAGCGGGTCGAAGCGCTGATGAAGGCCGGGGTGGACGTGATCGTTATCGACACGGCCCATGGTCATGCGCAAGGGGTGCTCGAAGCGGTGGCGTATCTGAAAAAGACCTACCCCGGCATCGAACTGGTGGCCGGCAATATCGCCACGGCGTCTGCGGCAGAAGCGTTGATCAAGGCAGGTGCCGATGCGATCAAGGTAGGTATTGGCCCGGGCTCCATCTGTACCACCCGGGTGGTTGCCGGGATTGGTGTGCCGCAGATTACCGCCATTGCCGAGTGCTCGCGCATCGCCAAGAAGCATGGTGTACCGATCATCGCCGACGGCGGTATTAAATACTCTGGTGACATTACCAAGGCGGTTGCCGCCGGGGCAGATGTGATCATGATCGGCTCACTCTTCGCCGGCACCGAAGAGTCACCGGGCGATACGGTGCTGTATCAGGGTCGGACCTACAAGAGCTACCGTGGCATGGGTTCCATTGGCGCCATGAAGGAAGGGAGCAAGGATCGCTACTTCCAGTCTGATGTGGAGAGCGATGTCAAGCTGGTCCCGGAAGGAATCGAGGGGATGGTGCCGTTGCGCGGACCGCTGTCAGCCAATATCCACCAGATGATGGGCGGCCTGCGGGCCGGCATGGGTTACACCGGCTGCAGGACGATCAAGGATCTGCAGGAACAGGGCAAGTTCATCCGCATCACCGGTGCCGGACTGAAAGAATCACACGTCCATGATGTGACGATAACGAAGGAAGCACCAAACTATCGCGTCGGCACCAACTAAGGGACCGCGCTATTTCCGCAATCTCGGCGTTGCTCAGCGGAATTGTGTGCTCAACGTAGCGATGCTACGCCTGCGCCGCAATTCCTCGAGCGCCTTGACCTTGCAAAAATATCACGGCCCGAACCAGTGTAGAGTGAGATATTTCAATGTCTGATATTCATAGCGAAAAGATCCTGATCCTCGATTTTGGTTCCCAGTACACCCAGCTGATTGCCCGGCGAGTGCGGGAGGCCCATGTCTTTTGCGAGCTCCACCCGTATGATATGGCAATGGCGGCGATTCGCGCCTTTGCCCCCACCGGCATCATCCTCTCCGGCGGTCCCAAGTCGGTCTATGAGGACGGTGCGCCGGCCGTGGCCGAAGAGCTGTTCGACCTTGGTGTGCCGGTGCTGGGCATCTGTTACGGCATGCAACTGATGAGCCGTCACTTTGGCGGTGAAGTGGTGCCGGCCGGTAAGCGGGAGTTTGGTCACGCTGACCTGTTGGCCAAGGGAACGCCGGGGCCGCTGTTCGACGGGTTCTTTATTGAAGGGAAAAGCCCGGTCTGGATGAGCCACGGCGACCATGTGGCCCGGGTGCCGCAGGGTTTTGAAGTGGTGGCGGCCACGGCCAATGCTCCGGTTTGCGCCATTCAGGACGTTTCCCGCAAGCTTTATGCAGTGCAGTTTCATCCGGAAGTCAATCACACCCCCCGGGGAGAAATGCTCATCGATACCTTTGTCCGCACCATCTGCGGCTGTACTGGCCGCTGGACACCGGGTCAGATTATCGAAGATGCGGTGGCGCGGATCAAGTCCCAGGTCGGGAGTGACCGGGTGATTCTCGGTCTGTCCGGCGGGGTGGATTCCTCGGTGGCGGCGGCCCTGATTCATCGGGCCATCGGTGATCAACTCACCTGCGTCTTTGTCGACAATGGTCTGCTCCGCTTGGCGGAAGGGGATCAGGTCATGGCCACCTTTGCCCAGAATCTTGGGGTCAAGGTCATCCGTGTCGATGCTGAAGAGCGCTTTCTCTCGGGCCTGGCCGGTGAGGCTGACCCGGAGAAAAAACGGAAGATCATCGGCGGGCTGTTTGTCGAGATCTTTGAAGAAGAATCAAACCGGATCGAAGATGCCAAGTGGCTGGCCCAAGGGACCATCTACCCGGACGTCATCGAGTCGGCCGGTGCCAAGACCGGCAAGGCCCACAATATCAAGAGTCATCACAACGTCGGTGGTCTGCCGGAGCATATGAAACTGAAGCTGCTGGAGCCTTTGCGGGAGCTGTTCAAGGACGAAGTGCGGGCCATTGGTGAAGAGCTGGGCCTGCCGCACCAGATGGTCTGGCGCCACCCATTCCCCGGGCCCGGGTTAGGGGTGCGGATTCTCGGCGCAGTGAAAAAAGAATATGCTGATATCCTGCGCCATGCCGATGCCATCTACATCGAGGAACTCTATTCTTCTGGCCACTACCATAAGATCAGCCAGGCCTTTGCGGTGTTCCTGCCGGTAAAGAGCGTCGGGGTGATGGGTGATGGCCGGACCTATGAATATGTCGTGGCACTGCGGGCGGTCGAGACCAAGGACTTTATGACCGCTGGCTGGTATCCGCTCCCCTATGAGGATCTGGCCCGCATCAGCAGCCGGATCATCAACGAAGTGAAGGGGATCAATCGGGTGGTCTATGATATTAGTTCCAAGCCACCAGCCACAATAGAGTGGGAATAAGCAGGCACTGGGCACGGGGCTCTGGGCTGAAGGCATGTTGCATTGCCTTTGGCCCTTTGTCTTTAAAATCCCAGAGCCCAGAGCCTAGAGCCATGAACGTACAACTTATCATCTTCGATCTCGACGGGACGCTGGTCGATTCCCTTGATGATCTGACCGAATCGGTCAATCAGATGCGGGCGGCCTTTGCCGCTGAACCGCTGCTGCGCAGCCAGGTGCAGACCATGGTAGGGCAGGGGGCGCGTACCCTGGTGGAGCGGGCGCTAGTGGGCCTCTCTGCTGCGGAGACGGACCGCGCCCTCGCAATCTTTCTGGTCCACAACGAAGCCCACCTGGCTGTCCATACCACGCCCTATCCGGGGATTCCCGCGCTGCTGGAGGCGTTGCAGTCAGCCGGGGTGTTGCTGGTGGTAGTTTCCAATAAATACGCGGGGCTGTGTCGCCAATTGTTGCAGACGTTGGGATTAGCTGATTATTTTGCTGCCATCTATGGGGCTGATTCGTTTGCCGAGCGCAAGCCGTCGCCACTGCCGTTTCTGGAGGTCATGCGCCAGTTCAAGGCGGCAGCCCCTGATACCCTGGTTATTGGCGATAGCAGTAACGATGTCCTGGCGGCCCGGGCGGCAGGTCTGGCCGTGATTGGCTGCGCCTACGGCTATGGTACGGAGGAGGAGCTTGACGTTGCAACCTTCCGGGTGGCCGCAGCAAAGGAACTGCTGCCCTTGTTGCAAGAAAAGGGCGTCTGCTGATGCGCAAGACGTTTGCAGCCACTCTGTTCTTTCTGGGGATTCTGATCCTGCAGAGTACCATCATCCCTGCCTTTGTTGCCGATCCCTTTAAACCGAATCTGCTGCTGGTCATGGTGGTCTATCTCGGCCTTCGGGCGAATCATCTGGGATATGCCCTGGCAGCGTACGGCATCGGACTGGTGCATGATACCTTTTCCGGCATCTATCTGGGCCTGAATGCCTTTGCCTATCTGGCCACCTTCATGTTGCTGCATCATCTGGCAGAGCGGCTGTATGCCGATCGGACCAGCGTTCTGATCTTCTGTGTCGCCGTGGCTACCGCCGGGGTTGCCCTGGTGCATATTGTCTTCCTGTCGCTGTTCCTGATCGCCCCCGGGATCTATGTCTCCGTACTGTTGAACCTGGTGCCCCAGATGGTGGTGAACGCCTTAATGGCGTCACTGGTCCAGTTCCTGCCGGTTATCGGTCGCCGGGTGCAGACGCCATGAGTCGATTGACCCGCCGGGATGACGGCCGTCTGCAGCGCAGGGTGGTCCCGCTTTCCATCGTGGTGGCAGCAGTATTCTTTATTCTGTTGTCGCGACTCTGGTATTTGCAGTTGATTCAGGGGCACAAACTCGCCGAGATGTCGGAAAATAACCGCTTGCGCTTTGTGCCGGTCGCTGCCTCACGGGGAACCATTCTTGATCGTAACGGCAAGGTGTTGGTCAGTAACATGCCGTCATTCAGCGTTGCCGTGGTGCCGCAGGATGTAAAGGATCGGCCGGCATTAGTGGCGGAATTGACCCGCGTACTCGGGATCACGCCGGGTGAGATCGACACTAAATGGGAGAAGTTTCGCTGGCGCGCCAAGTATTATCCCATTGTCATTGCCTCGAGCATTACTCGTGATCAGTTGGAATATCTGGAAGAGAACCGTCTGCGCCTGCCGGGCGTGGCCGTTGAAATGAAGCCGATCCGCAATTATGCGTCGGGCAAACTGGCCGCGCACCTGCTGGGCTATATTGGCGAAATCTCCGAGGATGAGCTGAATCGCCAAGAGTTCGTCGATTACAATTCTGGCGACTATGTGGGTAAAAGTGGCGTCGAGCGGAGCTGGGAAGGCGAGCTGCATGGCGACGACGGCGGCAAGCAGATTGAAGTCGACGCCCGTGGCCGCTATCTCCGTACCATCACGGAAACGGAGTCATCAATCGGCAACAGTGTCATGCTGACCATTGACGCCGAATTGCAGAAACATGCCGAATCAGCGTTTGGCGACAAGGCCGGGGCAGCAGTCGTGCTGGAGATCAATACGGGCGAAGTGCTGGCCTTTGCCAGTAATCCGACCTTTGATCCGGCCCTGTTTGCCGGACGGATGCCGGCCGACCAATGGCAGTCGTATCTGGATGACAAGCGAAACCCCTTGGAAAACAAGGCGCTGAAGGGAAAGTATCCGCCCGGCTCCACCTTCAAGATCATTACGGCCCTGGCCGGGTTGGAAGAAGGGCTGATTGACGAAAATACGACGGTGAGCTGTACCGGTTCGCACAAAATGGGCGAGGACACCTTTCGCTGCTGGGACAAAAAGGGGCATGGTCAGGTTAACCTGAAGCGGGCATTGCGAGAGTCGTGCGATGTCTATTTCTACCAGCTGGGAGAAAAACTGGGGGTGGACAAGATTGCTCTGTATGCCCGGAAATTTGCCCTGGGCGCACCGCTCAAGGTCGGGCTGGACAATGAGAAGGGGGGGAATATCCCTGACTCTGCCTGGAAGAAGAAAAAGTATGGTAAACCCTGGTATCGCGGCGAAACCCTGCCAGTATCCATCGGCCAGGGTTACACCCTGATGACGCCGATTCAGCTGGCAGCAATGACCGCGGCGACTGCCAGTAACGGCACCATGTATCGTCCGCACCTGGTTAAGAAGATCGTTGACCGGGATGGGAAACTGATCAAGGAGTTTAAACCGGAAATTGCGGCCACCATTCCGCTGAAGCCGGCATCGTATCGCGCCGTCAAAGAAGGGTTATTGGCGGTGGTGAACGAACCGCGCGGGACTGGTGCAGCAGCCCGGCTGTACGAAGTCAAGGTCGCCGGGAAAACCGGCACGTCGCAGGTGGTCAAGCAGCGGGAGAAAAAAGGTATTGTTCCTTACCAGTATCGGGATCATGCCCTTTTTGTTGCCTTCGCACCCTACGATGCCCCGGAAGTGGCCGTGGCCGTGGTCATTGAGCATGGCGAGCATGGTGGCGCGGCCGCAGCACCGATTGCCGGGGCAATTCTGCGCAAATACTTCGAGCAAAAGGGGGTCATCAAGCGTCCGGTGCGGCCTGCTGATGCTGAGGAGACTGCCGAGGAAGAAGAAACTGTGCCATCAGACAGGGGGCAACGTCCATGATCGATCGCCGGCTGCTGACCAACGTTGACTGGGTGTTACTGGCCCTGGTGCTGACCATTGCCGGCATTGGCATTGCCAATATTCACAGTGCGGTCATTTCCTATAAAATAATGGGAACCAGTTATGAGATCAAGCAGTTGTACTGGCTGACCGCCGGTTTTATGGTAGCGATGGTGGTCTGCAGTGTTGACTACCACGTGTTGGAGGACCTCTCATACTGGTTCTATGGCACGGTTGTCCTGATGTTGATACTGGTGCTGCTGGTCGGTAAGACGACCATGGGGGCGACCCGCTGGCTGCACCTTGGGTTTTTCAATGTGCAGCCTTCCGAGCCAATGAAGTTGGTCATTATTGTCACCTTTGCCAGCTTTTTCAGCCGGCGCAGTTATAGCGATGGTATTGGCTTGGCAGATTTAGGCGGCCCGCTCATCCTGCTCGGTCTGCCGGCCTTACTGGTCATGAAGCAGCCTGATTTGGGTACGGCGATCATGATCATCCTGGTTGCGGTATCTATCATGTTCTACGTGGGGGTGCGCTGGCCGACGGTGCTGACCGTGGTGGGGGCAGTCATCCCTCTGGTCTATCTGGGGTGGCGTTATGGGCTGCGGGAATACCAGAAAAATCGGGTACTGAATTTTATCGATCCGGAACGGGATCCGCTTGGCTCGGGCTATCACCTGATCCAGAGCAAGATCGCGGTCGGCTCGGGCGGCATTATTGGTAAGGGATACACCCAAGGCACCCAGACCCAGCTCCGTTTTCTGCCGGAGCAGCATACTGACTTTGCCTTCTCGGTCTTTGCCGAGGAATGGGGCTTTGCTGGCTCTCTGGTGCTGCTCCTGCTCTACATGTTCCTGATTATGTGGGGGCTGCAGATTGCCAACCGCTGCAATGACCGGCTAGGCAGTATCCTGGCAGTCGGGGTAACAGCGATGCTGTTCTGGCATGTGGTGATCAATATCGGTATGGTTATCGGGCTGTTTCCGGTGGTCGGCGTGCCGCTGCCGTTCTTTTCTTATGGTGGTACCTCGATGGTAACCTCGATGATTGGGATTGGGATACTGCTGAATATCCGCATGCGGAGATTTATGTTTTAAGGAAGATAGAAAACACAAATTTACCGCTGTAGGGGCGACGCCGTTGGCTCGCGCTGGTTGCAATTGCCAACTGTATTGCATGTTGCATCAGGGCGACCCACCGGGTACGCCCCTACAAAAACGGTAAATCAGTAATTTTCTAGTCCCTAATTTCCGCCCGGAAATAAAAAAGGGAGAGCCAATGCGCGAAGCATCTTTCTACACCAGGCTGGACCATGCAGTCGTCCGTTGCGGTCTTTGCCGCTTTTCCTGCCAGATCTCGCCGGGGCAACGGGGGCGCTGCCTGGTGCGGGAGAATCGTGATGGCACCCTTTACTCATTGGTCTATGGTCTGACCATTGCCGAGCATGTTGATCCGATCGAAAAAAAGCCGCTGTATCATGTCTTGCCCGGCAGCAGGTCCTATTCCGTTGCCACGGTGGGGTGCAATTTCCGCTGTCGACACTGCCAGAATTATGCGATATCCCAGCCGGTCGAAGGCACCCTGCCGATTCGTGGTCACGAACGGACCCCGGCTGAACTGGTTCAGGCGGCGTTGGCCAATGAATGCCAATCCATCGCCTACACCTATACCGAACCAACCGTATATTTCGAGTATGCCTATGATACGGCCGTGCTGGCCAAGCAGGCCGGCCTGAAGAATATCTTTGTCTCCAACGGCTATATCAGCCCGGAACCGCTGGCTGCCCTTGCGCCCTATCTGGCGGCGGCCAATATTGATCTGAAGGGTTTTTCGCGCACGTTCTATCGGGAGGTGGTCGGTGCTGACCTGGAACAGGTCCTGGCGACGATCCGGGATTATCACCAGCAGGGGATCTGGCTGGAGATCACGACCCTGCTGATTCCGGGCTTGAATGACGATCCGGCAGAGTTACGCGCCCTGGCCAGCTTTATCGCCAATGAACTCGGGGTCGACACTCCGTGGCACCTGAGCGCATTTTTCCCGACCTACCAGCTGCTTCAGCCGCCGCCAACGCCGGTGAAAACTCTCCATCTGGCGCGGGATATCGGCCGGTCAGCTGGTCTGCAGTACATATATCTGGGCAACGTCCGCGATGCATCGGCCGGGCAAACCTCTTGCCCCGGTTGCGCCAACGTGGTGATTGATCGCAGTGGCTATGCGGTCAGTTCTATCGCGGTCAGCACCGGGACCTGCCCCACCTGTAGCGCGCGCATACCTGGCGTCTGGCAGTGAATAATATCCCGGTAAAGTACTTGCACCGACTCATCACCTGCAGTACATTCACCACGTTATGCTAAAGATTATTGTCGCCATACTCCGTGGGAGACCAACCACCGTTCTGATGATCGGCGCTCTGCTGATTGTCACATTCTGGGGTATCGATGTCTGGGTCGACTATTATATCTTTTCCAATGCGGACCATTTCGCTGAAATTCTCCTGGATCGTGGTGAAGAGACTTGGTTCCGTTTCCTGGTGTCATTCTTTCTGGCCTTATTTACCGCCTATTCCTGGCTGGTGGTCAAACAGCGCGATGGACTGGAGCGCGAACTGGAAAAGGCCGTGCAGTTGGCCCGCAATGAGCAAGCCAGGTCGGAAGCAGTCATCGCGGCTATTGCCGACGGTATCACTATTCAGGATCTGGAATTTCGGGTACTGCACCAGAATGCGGCACATCAGGCGCTGGCTGGTGGGGATCGGCGGGGTGAGTATTGTTATGAGGCCTATGCGTGTGGCGAAACAATCTGTCCTGCGTGTCCGTTGGCTGATGCCCTGCTGGATGGCCAGGTACATCGTCTGGAAAAACCTGGCCCGCCTGATACGGGTGTCGATTTCATTGAAATAACGGCCTCGCCAATCCGTAATGCCACGGGTGAAATCATTGGTGGCCTGGAAATAGTCCGCGACATTTCTGAGCAAAAGTGGTCTGTCGAGGCACTCAAGCAGCAGACCCTGTTTTTGCAGCGTCTGATCGACACGATTCCCAGTCCGATATTTTACAAGAATACCCTGGGGATATTTCTTGGCTGTAATGCCGCGTTTGCCGCCTGCATTGGGCGAGCCAAGGAAGAGGTCATTGGCCGGACCCTGTATGAGTTGATGCCACATGAATTTGCCAAAATCTATGCCGTCAAGGACGACGAGCTTTTTGCCGATCCTGGTATCCAGATTTATGAGTCGTTTGTTCATTGTCAGGTCAGCGGTGAACCACGGGAAGTCATTTTCAACAAGGCGACATTCACCGATCAGTACGGGGAGGTTGCCGGTCTGGTTGGCGTGGTGATTGATATTGCCGATCATGTGGCGGCTGAGCGGGCAATCAAGGCACTGAATCAGGATCTGTCCCGCCAGGCCAGCGAGCTGGCCGCCGCCAATCGAGAGCTTGAGGCCTATAATTATTCGTTCACCCACGATCTGCGGAACAATTTGACCTGTATTTCCAGCGGTAGCCAGATTCTGGTAGATATCCACAGTGACCAACTGGATGAGCATGGCAAGATGCTGCTGGAAGGGATAATTACTGCAGTTGACCAGATTCAGGATCTGAGCGAGGCGATGCAGCTGCTCTTTCTGGTGACCCGGCGGGACATTTTGCATGAACCGGTAAATCTTTCGGAAATGGCCACGGCAATTGTCATGGATCTGCGTTTGGCTGATCTGGCACGACAGGCAACTTTCAGTATTCAACCTGATCTGTTGATCATCGCAGACCCGCGGTTGATGCGCGTCTTGTTGAAAAACCTGCTCGACAACGCCTGGAAATATTCCGGCAAACGTGCCGAGTCGCTGATTGACTTTGGTATGCATAACGATGGCGTTGAGCCCTGTTTTTACGTGCGCGACAATGGTGCAGGGTTCCCGCCTGCCAAGGCGGAACAGCTTTTTTTGCCATTTAAGCGTTTGCATCACCCCAGCGACTTCCCCGGTTCAGGCATTGGTCTGGCGACAGTGCAGCGGATCATCCAGCGCCATGGTGGCAGGGTCTGGGCTGAAGGAGCGGTCGATCAGGGGGCAACCTTCTTTTTCAGCTTACCTGCAGACGCAGTCATCAATTTCACATCAGAAGAGAAAGGGCAACTGTGAAGGTTTCATTCTTACGGCGCTTATGGGTGACATTTTCCTCGTATGTTTTCGGGAGCTATGCGTCACTCCTCAACCGCTTCGTTATCGAAGGGGCCGAAAACCTGCCCAAGCCAGGCACTGGCGTGTTGATCGCCGCCAATCATATCTCCGCGTATGAGACCATCTTTATTCCCTGGGCGGTGCTCCGCACCAATCCCTTTCATATGCTCTGGGCGCCGGCCAAGGAAGAACTTTTCACCAACAGTTTCCAGCGCTGGCTCTACACATCCTGGGGGGCTTTTCCGGTGCGGCGCGGTCGTGATGTGAAGGCGGGCCGGACCATCAACGAACTCCTGAAGGATCAACAGGTAATGCTTTATCCTGAGGGGACCCGCCACCCGGACGGCGCCTTGGGTAAGGGGAACCGCGGGGTGGGGAAAATTATTTACGATACCCGACCGACCGTCATCCCGACGGCCATGGTTGGTCTTAATCATTGGAAGTTTCCCGGTGTCGGGCAGCATGGGAAAGTGATTTTCGGCGCACCGTTGGACTTTACCGATTTTTATACCCTGCCGGATTGCAAGGAGACCCACCAACTGATTGTTGATCGGGTAATGGCGGGCATTGCCCAGCTGCTGAAGTTAGAGGGGGCCTATGTCGAACCGCATTGAGGTGGAAATTTTCTGCGATGGCGCCTGCAGTGGTAACCCCGGGCCGGGTGGCTGGGGCAGCATCCTGCGCTACGGCGGTAACCAAAAGGAACTCTCGGGTGGTGAGCCTCAGACGACGAACAACCGGATGGAAATGACTGCGGCGATCATGGCCCTGGAATCCTTGACCCGACCCTGCAACGTGGCTCTGACCACCGATTCCCAGTATCTGGTCAAGGGGATGACCGAATGGCTGCCCGGCTGGATGAAAAAGGGATGGCGCAACAGCAAGCGGGAGCCGGTACTGAACCGCGACCTGTGGGAACGGCTGGTAGCGGCAGCAGCACCGCATCAAGTTCGCTGGCTCTGGGTACGGGGCCATAATGGCCATGCGGAGAATGAACGGTGCGATGAATTGGCACGAATGGCAATAGGTGTGGCAAAGTGATGGTCACGTTCAATACATGAACCCAAACAGCCAGAGTGGTAGTTTATTCTTGAATCCTACCTCAATGTCATCTGCAACAACATACGCCTCTCTCACCCCATTTATCTGCTGGAAACCCTTGTTTTTTCCGCCAATTTCAAACGTGTATTCTGCTTTAACGATGAAATCGCCTTGGCTGGAAAGCTCGACGGTATTTTCCACCAGATTGGGATGAATGGTACTGGCATTGCGCAGCTGATTGACGAAGAATAGTTCACGCAAGGTGCCGGTATTTACCTGGTCAGAAATGGCGTACATCAGGTTACTGTTTTCCAGCAGAATCTTTTCCGGCTTGGTCAGGATTTCATAACCACGACCCTGAGAACGGACCAGATTCAGCAATCTGGCGTCCTGCAAGTTTTCTAAATATTCATAGAGCCGTGGCCGGGAGATATCGGTTGCTTCGGCCAACTTGGCAATATTGGGCACGAACGGCACGCTCGTTGCCAGTAGATAAAGAAGTTTTTTAATTTTTGAGATCTGTCGTGGTTCGATCCGGTTCACAAAGGGGAGATCTACCTCAAGAATGTGGTTGATGACCTCGCGCACCTTGAACATATAGAAGGATGCACCTTCCAGATAGAACGGATAATAGCCACCTTGCAGATAATCGCTGAATTGCCGTAGTGGCTTGATTTCTATGCTGATTTCGCCGGCGATTTGGACGTGGTCGCTAAGGATTTCTTCCAATGAGTACGCTGGATATTTCTTGCCGAGGGTGAAGTTGATGTACTCCCGCAACGACAGGCCATGCAGATTGAAAATAATGGCCCGGCGGGAAAGGTCGGCTTTCTGTTTGCTGATCTGCAACAGGCTGGACCCGGAGAATACAACCTTCATATCCGGCATGGCGTCATAGATCGCCTTGATGTGTACTGACCAGTCCGGATACTTGTGAATCTCATCTACCAGCAGAAGTTCGCCACCCATCTGGTGAAAGTTGCGGGCGAATTCGAAAAGATCATGGGCCTGAAAAAATGGGCTGTCTACTGACACATAAAGTGCCTTGTCGGTGGCGCCGTAGCGCTCCTTGACATGCTGGAGCATCAGGGTGGTTTTGCCGGTGCCCCGGGCGCCAAGAATGCCGATGCAGCGTTCGTTCCAGTCGATCTGGTCATAGAGGTAGCGTCTGGTTGGACTGATTGCCGCAATCAGGCGCTGCTGTTCGCGAAAGAAAGTTTCCATAGATAATCCTTGGTTAAATTGTAAAACTCATTTTACATAAACTGCTTATGGATGTAAATAAATTCGCACGGACTCTAAAATGGTGGATGTGAAACAGTTTTTGTAAGGGATGATCTAGTGGCTGCCTGTATAGTGGACCCCAGATTTCGGACAATAGTTTAAGATGGTAGCCTGCAGTAAAAAGGAGCAGGCAATGAGCGAAAAAGGCCGTAAAAGTTTCAGCAGTCAGCACAAGGCGAAAGTCGCACTTGAAGCGATCCGCGGCA
>JANOEC010000097.1:0-7795 GCA_031412995.1 Geobacteraceae bacterium | reverse complement strand
CCGGTGGAATATGACAGCGGCCGCGACAAGGCCTGGAAACCGAAGAATTACGACAATATCTACCGCGGTCCGGTCACCATGCGTGAAGCGCTGACCAACTCCATCAACGTGGTGAGTGTCAAGATCCTGGAAACCGTCGGGGTTGGCGCTGCCGTGGAATTCGCCAAGAAACTCGGCATCAACTCGCCGCTCGATCCTAACCTGACCCTGGCGCTTGGCTCCTCAAGCCTGAGTCCGCTGGAACTGACCACCGCCTATGCCGCCTATGCCAATGGCGGCTACCGGGTCACCCCCTATTTCATTACCAAGGTGACTGATGCGGAAGGCAATATCCTGGAAGAAGTGGCTACACCAGCCATCCCGGTAGCGGCCTTTGGCAATCAGACGTCGGCCGTCAACCTGAATGACGTGGCAACTCAGCAGGGGCTGTTCACCACCACCGGCCAAGCCCCGGCAACCACCGCGTCAGCAGGTCTGCTGACCCCGATCCCGGTCATGGCCCCGGAAGTGGCCTATATAATGACCAACCTGATGCAGAGCGTCGTGAGCAGCGGTACCGGCCAGCGCGCCAAAGCCGTTGGCCGACCGGTGGCAGGCAAAACCGGCACCTCTAACGACATGAAAGATGCCTGGTTTGTCGGCTTCGTGCCGCAGCTGGTGGCCGGCGTCTGGGTTGGCTATGACCAGGAACGTTCCCTGGGCGCCAGCGGTTCAGGCGGTCAGGCGTCAGCGCCAATCTGGACTGAATTCATGCAAAAAGGCTTGGCCGGACTACCGGTCCAGAACTTCAACGTACCTACCGGGGTTACTTTTGCGACCATTAATACCCGCACGGGTCACCTGGCCCGAGAAGGGGCAGAAAACAGTTCGCTGGAGGGGTTCATTTCCGGTACCGAGCCAACCAGTTACGATGCTGAATAGAACAATATCAATAAGTTACGCCATTAATGTGTTAACTTCATAGAACCGCTCTGGCCGGCGGTTTACAGGTGGCACCACCCGACAAAGCCGCGCCTATTGGGGGTTCGTAAATTATTTTTTCAGAAAAGGCTAAAAAAATAGGCCATTAACACTTGCAATGGGTAATTTTCTCGTTATAGTAATCGCGAACTTTAACCCCAAAGGAGGTTTATCATGACTAAAGCTGAACTCGTCGATGCCATCGCCAAATCTGCCACCCTGACCAAAGCCGCTGCTGAGAAGGCTGTTGGTGCATTCATTGAATCGATCACCGGCGCACTCAAAAAAGGTGATCGGGTAACTTTGGTTGGTTTCGGCAGCTTTGAAGTATCGACCCGCAAGGCCCGTACCGGTCGCAACCCGCAAACCGGTAAGGAAATCAAGATTGCTGCCGCCAAGGTGCCTAAGTTCCGCGCCGGTAAAGCCCTCAAGGATGCCGTAGCCAGCAAGAAGTAAGCTGCCCCCCACACAGACTGCACTAAAGCCTCGCCATATGGCGGGGCTTTTTCGTTTTGGAGGCCATTATGCACTATCGCGTCTGTTACGCCGATACCGATGCCGGCGGCGTTGTCTACCATGCCACCTATCTGAGCTTTTTTGAGCGGGCGCGCACCGAATTTTTCCGCGACCGTGGGGTATCTGTGCGGCAACTGCACGAAACAGGAACAATTTTCCCGGTGATCCGCATCGAATCTGACTTCAAGGCGGCAGCACGGCTTGACGACCTGCTCGTACTTGAAACCTACGTCGCCGCTGTCGGCAAAACGTCCTTCACCATGCGCCAGCAGTGTCGCCGGCAAAGTGATGGCACGTTGCTGGTGGAAGCGCTGATCACCCTGGTCTGCGTCTCGCCCGGCATGAAACCGAAGCGGTTGCCAGCCGAGCTGGCGCAGCTGCTCGCCTCGGCTCTGCCAGCATCATGAGCACGCCTGCCGTATCCATTCTGATGCCCGTGCATAATGAAGAGCGCTGTCTGCCGGCGGCCCTGGCCTCGCTGCAAGCGCAAACCTTCAGCGATTGGGAACTGGTGGTGGTCGATGATCATTCTACCGACCAGACGGCCACGATCCTGCACCGCGCAGCCGCTAATAACCCGCGCATCCGCATCGTGACGGCGCCGCAGCGTGGCCTGGTACCGGCCCTCAATGCCGGCCTGGCTGACTGCCGAGCACCACTGGTCGCGCGCATGGATGGTGATGACATCTGTCACCCGCAGCGGCTGGCGCGCCAGACGGCCTTCATGGCACAGCACCCTGACATTGGGCTAGTTGCCAGTAATTTCCGTCATTTTCCCCGCCAGCAGCTGAAAGTCGGCATGCTCGCCTATGAGGAATGGCAAAACGGCTTGCTGACTCATGGCGAAATCATGCGCGACCGCTTTGTCGAATCGCCATTTGTCCACCCAACGGTCATGCTCCGTCGCGACCTGTTGCTGCAGGTTGGTGGCTATCGCGACTCTGGCTGGGCTGAGGATTACGATCTCTGGCTCCGGCTGGCAACAGCCGGCGTGCAATTCGCCTCCTTACCAGAGGTCTTGCTCTACTGGCGTGATCGCCCCGAGCGATCAACCCGTACCATGAGCGAATACACGGCTGAGGCCTTTCGCCGCTGCAAGGCCCATCACCTGCAACTCGGTTTCCTGCGGGAAACAGCAGCAGTTACGCTGATCGGTGCCGGGCAGGAAGGCCGGGCCTGGCGGAAAATCCTGCTTGAAATTGGCATTACAGTGTCGCGCTGGGTCGATCTTGACCCGCGAAAGGTGGGACGGGAACTGCATGGTGCACCGGTACTGGCCGCAGATACCATCGAACCGGGGAGCGGCCCGATGCTGGTGACGATAGGCACCCGCGGTGCCCGGTCACTGGTCCGCCAATGGGCAACGGGCAGAAGATTGGTTGAGGGGGAGGATTACGTTTGTGTGACGTGATGGTGATACGACTAAAACATACGTGGATCAGCCGGGTGTAATAATTTGCAGCTTTGGGAAATAGGTGCGATAGCGTGCGGCATCGCGGGTAATCAGCGTCAACCCCTCGATGGCGGCATGGGCGCCAATAAAAAAATCGGGCAGCGGCGAGCGCCTGGTCCCGCCCTGCCGGCGATAGCGGACAAAACATTTCCCGGCCAGGAACGCGGCCTCCCACGGGATTGACCTCCGTTCAAAAAAAGCCGGTGAAAGGACTTCATCAAGCTGCTCGATCCGCTGAAAGCCGATTGAAACTTCGGCGTAAATTACCGGATTAATGACCAGAATTGAACTATCCGCCGCTGTCTGAAGAGTTGCGGCAGACCATGCGTACCAGATGGGATCCTCTTCGAGCAGGTCCAGCAGGACATTGCTGTCCACCAGCAGACCTTTTGCACTCACTCTTCACCTCTGGTCAGCGCCATGATCTCGTCAGTACTCATACGCACTGTCGCCCGCCCCCGCAACGCCTCAACCAGCTTGCGGCCACGTGAAGCATCATCCTGCACTTTGCGGAGCATCACCGTATTCCCTTCCACCACGAACTCCACTTCCGAATTGGGAAACACCCCCAATTGCTCCCGAATATGACGCGGTATGGTCACCTGTCCCTTGGTAGTTACGCGCATGACAACCTCCCGGCAAAAGTATTACTATGCGAAGTATTACATGTGCGTACTTGGCTGTCAACTGACTGTCACCGCGGATAATGCGAACAAGTAATAGGGCTACAGCAGCCTTCGCTGTTCCGTTTCCGGTTCATTAAAAAAACCGGCTTGAACGGCTTTGCCTTTGGAGCGCACCCGGCTGTCCCACTTTGCGGCAAGGCTGGCATTGAGGAGATTTCGGTAGTTAATCGCTGAACCGTCAGGGGTGAGATCGTTACGGACAAGCAGGGTATCGAGATCAGCAGGGGTGTTGATGAGATAGATCGGCACGCTGGCGTCAATCCGGTCACGGCGGGTTTTGCGGCATACATCACAAAGCAGAGTTGCGGTTTTCGAGTCGGCCAGTTCGGCAATATGCAGCCCTTCCATGGAGCCGCAGGCGCAGAGCGGCACCGCATCGGCAGTGGACGGTTCATTTTCCTGAATGTTGAAGAGCAGCCCCAGCTGAGTCCAGCCTGACAAATCTTCGTCATCAGCGCCGCTTGCGCTTGTGTAGGCGTCCCCCTGGCGGATAAGTTCCAGCAGCACGGCCCAGGAAAACTTTGCACCATCAGTTATGTTGTTGTCTTGCAGACGCAGTGCGCCGGCTGTGCTGAGGCGATAGGTGACGATCCTGCCCTGAACTCCGGCAAGGATGTAATGGCCTTCTTTTGAGCGGTATTTGTGCAGGACGGGCATGGTTCCCCCTTAGAGAATTTTAGACGATCCCGGCCTTGATAATCTCCTGCTGCCAGGACTTTTCCATCAGCATGGTAAAGCTCATCTGTTGCGAAGCTTCCCCCAGGTCCAATTCTCCAGCCCGTATGGCAGTGTCAACATGGACGGTCAACAATTCGAACAGCTTGCGTTTGTACTCGGTGTCATCGTTCCCCTTGAGATGATCTCCCTTGGTTTCCAGTACGGTAAATCTGAATTTACCCGCGTCTGTGCCATGGATGCAGGCGAGGATGTCGGGGTAAATTCTGTTCCGCTGCCAACCTTGCAGGCTGTAGGAGCTTTGACTGACGGCTATGCGGTGCCACCAGTGTACGGACTGGCGCGTGTCGAGATACCAGGCGGTCTCTTTTTCCAGTTCATTGAAGTCGCGCTGGTAGACCTTATCGAACAGGCTTTTTTCTATGTCGCCGCCATCCTTGCGGTGGAGCAGACGGTCTTCTTCGGAAATATCAATTTCCAGGATTTTGGCCAACTCCCAGTTCAGCTTGGCGTCCCCGGAAGAGACGAGCCGTAACGTTATCTCGCCGTTTTCCAGCTTTTCCCGAAAGATTGTTTCGGCGGCGGCATCAACCTGCCTTTTCAAATCCAGCTTCATCGCCTTCAACAGATCAAGGCGATTGACATACAGCCGTTTCTCGCTGACATTACGGCTGCGCAAAATATCCAGCGTATCGTTGAGAATACGCATTCCCTGCCACGGATTCGGCACCACATCCAGCAACTGCCGCACCAGGAAAGGAATGTCGAGCCCTTCATCGGGCAGTTCGTCAAACATTTCGTGGGAGAACAGCTCAGCTTCGCCTTCTTTTATCTTCTCAAGATCAACACGGGCAATGGTTCGTTTCAGCTTTTCCTGCTCCTCCACCTCGACGCTGTTGGCTTGCAGGTAACGGAACGACTCCCACTCAAGCTCACCAAGAATATCCCGGTCATAGTCCAGCAGCCGATAGCCCTTGGCAGCGCTTTCATCGCGGGCCAGCACCTTTGGCAGGAAGACCGTAGGCAAGGCGTTGAACGCCTCGCGGCGATTCAGAGTCTCTTTTTTAGTGACACGCTGCTTGCCGCCTCCGCCGATAACTTTGACACTTGAAGCAAGGTCAGCCATCCCCTCGTCCTGCAACCCTTTGCGCACCCCGTTTACTGCTTCGGATACATCCTGATCGAAGGTAAAGACGTAGCACTCATCAAGGGCCTGACGATGGGTCAGTTGTGCATGGGGCTGGCGCAGCACGCGGCCGATCATTTGGGTCAGCGCTGTGTTGGCAGTGGTTTTGGATAAAATTGTCAGCACATAGGCAAAAGGGCAATCCCATCCTTCCCGCAGGGCATCCTTGGTGATGATGTAACGCACCTGGCAGTTTTCGGCCAAGAGATCATCATCCCCCAATTCGTTATTTTCCGAGGTCTTCAAACGGATCTCTTCTTCCTTGACCCCCAGTTTTTCCTGAAGATATTCCCGCGCATCTTCGGCGTGGACGAAGGCGCTGTCGCGCTGATCCCTGCCGGTTCGCTCCACCCGCACCAGCATGATCGGCCTGATGTAACGGCCACAGTCTGTTTGCAGCTGGGACGCTTCCTTTGCCAGAAATTCGAGTTTTTGCTGGGCCAGGGTGAGGGTGTGCTTCCAGCCCCCCTTGTCCTCGTTTTCCACATTAATCGGCAGCTTGATCATCTCCTCGTCTTTGAGGTTCTGCCCCGGCACATTTACCAGCATGTTGGATTGATGCTTGCCGCCCGTGTTGGGAGTAGCGGACAGCTCCACCACAAAGCGGGGATTGAAGCCGCACAGCGTCTCGCGGGCCGTGTCCGAATAGGCCTTATGCCCTTCGTCGATGATCACCACCGGACGCATCAGCCGCAAGACATTGCCCAGACTCTGTTTGATGGAGAGAGAGCCGGGAATTACTCCGTCCATATAACCGAGGTCTGCGAGATCGTTGATGTCCAGATTGGGCACAGTTTTCAACAAGAAAAGGTTCTTATCGCTGTCGTCTTCAGGCGGAAAAAACGAGGTGAAACGGCCACTGTCACGGAACATCCGCAAGGTGTCCTTTGATTGCCGGGCCGCAGAAGGCAGCATGAGCAGCATGACGCACAGTTGACCCTTCACATCCAGGCGAGTAAAGGCATCACCTTTTTCAAGAAGTTTTACCCGGCCACCGGAAGCGCGTTCCAGTGTCTGACGGTAAGGATGTTCCCGGTTGGCAAGCTGTTTCCAGGTTTGACGATAGATGGCGTCCGACGGCACCACCCAGAGGATAAAGCCGGTCTGACGCTTGAAGTAGTCGTTCTGGATGCGTTGCAGCGCACAGGTTGCCAGCAGCGTTTTGCCGCCGCCGGTGGGTACTTTCAGGCAGATATTGGGAATGGAACAATTCAGTCCGTCGTGGCGGCTCAAATATGGCGCAACAACGACATTGTCGCTGGGGTCCCGCAGACAGGGGAGCAGCCGTTCATTGTTGAGATGATCCCAGGTTTTCTGGCAAGGATCACCGATATCGAGATCAAGTCCCTGTTCGGCAATCAGGGCTTTGACCTTGTCCACCTTCTCGGTCTGTTCTGCCAAAACCGCGAGAAAATGGTCGATCTTGGCCAGGACACCCTGTTGATACTCTTTCAGTTCCATGAATTGATCCTCACTACCTCCCCCCTCCCGACCTCCCCCCGCTGGGGGGATGTTTTGCAGCTGGAAACGCTCCCCAACATCGACATCAATATCAAGTGCGGCAATTCGCTGGTCAGTCGCTTTGCCTTGGGTGGCACAGTGAATATGCCTGCGGTCAGCCGGAACAAACTGAAAGAGTTGACCGAAAAATATCGCCGTCATGTCTTCGAATACAAGCTTTCCCCGGCCAACAAATCGCAACTGCGAAAGGTGATCGACGGCCTCAAACACGATCTGGAAAACTTCGGCCTGCCCAATGACAAGGATTTGATTGCCTTACGCAAGAAAGAAAACGAAGTTGCCCAGCTTGGTTTTGCCTTTGACAAGAAGGGCACGGAGGAACGGCAGAGACTTCTGGCAGAGGTGGATGTGTTGAGTGAGCGCTTTGCCGAGAAGGAACGGCTGGTCTACAGCAACGCTTTTGAGTGGCGTTTCGAGTTTCCCGAGGTGCTGGATGAAGAAGGTGAATTTGTCGGATTTGACGCCATCATCGGCAATCCGCCCTATATCCGTCAGGAGGCCATCAAGGAGCAGAAACCGGCCTTCATGGAGATGTTCGGCACATTTTATTGCGGTACGGCCGACATTTACACCTACTTCTACAAGACCGGCCTGAACCTGCTCAAGACTGGTGCCACCCTCTGCTATATTACCCCCAACAAGTTCATGCGCGCCGGTTACGGCAAGAACACCCGCGAGCTGCTGACCACCCAGGCCAGGCCTCTGATGGTGCTGGATTTCGGCGATTTGCCGATTTTTGACGAAGCTACGACGTATCCTTCGATTGTGATGGTGGAGGAATCGGCCCCCCCCCCCCCC
>JANOEC010000096.1:0-6464 GCA_031412995.1 Geobacteraceae bacterium | reverse complement strand
ACCCTCCCCCGCCAGGGGGGAGGGGACTTTTTAGACTTTTGCAAGACCCTCGGCAGTAAACGCTTCATGATTTCCGGAAGAGATTCTCCAAGGCAGCCAGGTAGTCAGCCGCAGCCGGTGTATCCGCTGCCGGCGACCACTCGGCAAGCTCATTGGCAGCAAAAGGACAATAGGGACCGGCCTTGGCTTCAAAAAAGATCGTGCCCGGCTCCAGGCTCACGGCCGTGTGCCAGACCCCGGCCGGCAGATCTGCCCCGTCTCCCGGCTGCAGGACCACGGACTGGCTCACCTCGCCGGCATCGGTAAATTCCAGCACCGCCAACCGCCCCCGGATAAGGACAAAGGTCTCGTCCTTGTTCGGATCGAGATGCCGATGCGGGCGGATATAAGAGCCGGGCTCAATGGCATTGAACAGTCGGTGGGCACAGAATGCGTCATTGGGGTGCAGGTTAAGGTTCTTGCGCCCCCGCCGGTTCTGCCGCGCCTCGGCAGTCAGGGCATCAAGGGTGGATGAATTGATTATCTTCATATCAACTCCGTATTTATTTCAGAAAAGGGCAAAAGCCCTCTTTCAAATGAGTAGTTTTGCTTCAAAGCGAGCAAAACTGGGAGACCGCCGCAATTTTCTCAAATCAGTATCTGCCACCTTGAGCACCTTAATCGCATGGGTGCGGTCCTCATAGCGCCATCCCTTAGCTGCCTTGAAGTGATTCATCATCACCGCCTTGGGATTTGGCTCACGATCCGGCTTACTGGTTCGCTTTACGATGTATGGATGCGCAGCAGAGGACAGGTACGCCGCTATCTTCGATTCATCCGACAACAACCAGCTTTCCAACTCCTGTTCAACGCAAACCAGAAATACTGGCTGGTCTGCGACACCTGCTTTAGCAATAGCATCCAGAATTGCTAATCGTTCATTTCTACGACATGGCTTGTGCTTTTTGTCAGGCCAGGCAGGGCGCAGGTCCCAAACAATCAGTACCCGTTCACAGCCATCGGCAAGCAAGGCAGCCGCAACTTTTCCGGCATCACTCAGCAAGTCTTCCTTATTGTCCAAAGTACGCGATACCGGGACAATGCCTGTCAACACTTGCGCTGCAAGATACTCACAGACTTGTTTATCTGCCCCTTGTGGACCGCATTCGAAAATAAAGCCGACTTTGCTCACACTCCACCTCCGGCGAGATTGCCCATAGTGTAGAGCTTGCCGGGAGCGAAGTCGATAGCCCAGCGTTGCAGGTTTTCGTTGTCGGCAGGACGCAGAAAAACCGGCTGTCCCTTGGCGTTACGCTCCACTAGCACCAGATGTTCGAGGGTGAGCAGATCGAGCAGGTAGGGGGAGTGGGTAGTCAGGATCACCTGTGTCGTGCCGTCAAGCACGGCGTTGCGGATTTCCTCCACGATCAAGTGGATGCTGCGCGGATCCAGCCCGTTTTCGATCTCCTCAACTACGATCAGGGGTGGAGGACTGGGGTGACGCAAAAGAGCGAGAAGTGCCAATAGACGCAGGGTGCCAGTGGAAAGCATCCAGCCCGGGACTTTGAAATCAGCTTCGGTCAATTGCAGCCAAGACTTGCGTTCGATCTCGGATGATGTCAGCGAAGGCTGAATATCTTTGGCGTAAGGCAACACGTAAGCCATTGTTTCCACAATGCCATCAAACGCATTTTGATCCTGACGACGCAGGTCGAGCAGGAAGTCGGCAATGTTAGAGCCATCACGAGCCAGTCGCACACCACCGCCAGTACGTTGTTGCGGCACCGGCAGACCCATTCGTTCCGGGCTCAGCGCCAGAAACTGCCAGTCGAGAATATGGCGAGCTTCTTCGAGGATATCCTTTTTTGGCGCTGAAAGAATCGAACGCCCTGGGCCATAACTCTGCTTTGCGCCTTCGTAGTCATGTTCAAGCCACGTTCCGTCTGGAAAAGAAATCCGTTCGTTGGCAATGAACATCCGGTTTGCTGCGGGATCATTGTTTGCCTCAAGTTCAATACGACGCACTTTTCGCGGACTTGTGCCGATAGCCAGCTGGAAGCTGATCGGGTTAACCAGTTCACCCCGCCGCTCCTTTGCTTCCTGGCCCTTGTGGCGGGCATGTTCGATCCCCAGCCAGCGCTGCATGGCAAAGTCGAGACCATCGCGCACAATTGCCTGATAGGTTTCCAGCGCCTCAATCAGGCTCGACTTGCCGGCGCCGTTATTACCGATAAAAGCGGTGAGCGCGCCAAGCTTGACTACCTTGCTGTCAACAATGGCCTTGAAATTGCGGATGCGCACACTTTGCAGTCGTTTGGAGGGCGTCATTTGATCAATCCTCTCTCCACATCGCGATAGGCGTTCTGGGCGGCGATCTTCACCGGCTCAGCCACCAGTGGAAATGTCGTCAGGATGTAGGCAAATTCTTCTTCCGTCAACCCGTAAAGATGGGCAATGAGGCCATCCAGCTCGGCCCGCAGGCGTCCCCGCTCGACTTCGCTGGTCACCCCCTGTTTATGGCTGCCGATGCCGGCCTCTTTGGCCAGATCGTCAAACTCCGGTGTCGTGCAGATCAGACGGGCGGCCCGCTCGACGATGGGACGGAAGGCAGGGTCTTTTTCGGTTAGACGAGGGACGGGGAGTTGGTAGACGTAAAAGAAGTTCACATTGGCAGTGACACGTAACCGAAGCTGATAATCCAGTGTAAAGCTATTCCAAACAGCACCAAGGAAAAGCATTTCTTTCCGAGACAATAAGCGATTACCGTCATCGGTAAACATATGAACCGATTGAAAATTTTCTGCATGAAAATTAGGCGAAATGATTGTTGAAATCATAGTTCTTTCGTCTGTATTTCGCGCTATTTTCCTGCAACCAAGCCGGTATTCCTGGTAATCCAGCTTTTGCTCTTTGTCTTCAGACCTACCAAGTACGGCTTTTCGTGCGTCCTTTTCCTGTATCCAATATCGTGGTTCTGCAAATTCATGTTTAAACTGGTGAATCATTTTGCCTTCAAAGAGCGGCATCATTCCTGGCTTATATTCAGCATGGAAGAGATAGCTATCATTGGTCATATGGAATTCACTTTGGAGTGAAACATTCCAAATTTTATCCATATGAATGCCTAATAAAGGGAATTTTGCAGACTTTTCGGCTAATGTCAGGTCTGTTCCATTTGTTAATTCAGTTATTCCAAGACTCTCGGGTGAAAGCCGCTTTATTAGTTCTACCGAAATCTGCAGTGCCCCTTCCCTGGGGAACCTAAGAAGTTCTGCCACGTCGTGACGCATGAAGGCTGTGGGAAAGTTCGTAGTGCTGCCACCTTTAGCGAATGTAAGTACTACGAACTTGAAACTACGATGTACCCCCTCAAAAATCTCTTTGTTATTTTCAAAGCAAAACAGCCCAGTTATTTCCGTTTCGGTGAACAACATCTCGCGCAACTGTTTAGTCCCAAGATCGGTGTAAATACCACTGGGGATAACAATTCCACACTCACCACTTGGACGCAGGAGATTGAAACATTGCTCGGTGAATAGCTTATAAAGGTTGATATCGGAACCGGCCTTCTTGCCATTTACCACTGAAATCTGATTTTTAAACTGACTGGATCCCCGAAAATACTGGCTGACATAAGGGAAGCGATTCTGGTACTCGATCCAAGCGTTACGTATAACAGCGTCCTTCATCAATAGTGTTTGTTCCTTTTCGAACTCTTTAATGGTCATTTTATTTGTTGTGACCAGATCAGAATGTTCGGCAAAGAACTCCTTGGCCTGGGGCTTGAAGATCTCCCAAGGCGGGTTGGTGATGATGGCGTCAAAACCGCCCCGCTTGTTGAGAATCTCGTCGAACTCGTAGCCCCAGTGGAACGGGTGCAGCGCCTCAATATCCTTGATGGTCAGGGCACGTTTATTCGGTTTCCCTTCCTTGTTCTTGGCCGTATCCCAGGTAGCCTCCTCGAACTTGATCCCCAGGCTGATGAACTCTTCCAGCAGGATTTTATTGAGTGTCCCGACCGCCTCTCTCTTCTTCTCTTCGATGGAGTCCCGCAAGGCACGGAGATCATCGGTATAACCGGCGGTGTGGCGGAACAGGTCAATCAGGCGATTCTTTTCCGCTAGCAGGTGACCGAAGGTTTCCGCGGTCCGCTGGTTCCGGTACTCTTTGGTAAAGTCCTTGCGCTCGGTGGTGCTGAACGAGCCGAAGTCCAGGGCCGGCGCTTCCGCCACCATGCCGCGATCCTGCTTTTTGGTTGAGCTGCTGCTAATCGGCGCTGCAGTAATCGCATCAAACTTTGCCGGATCAACATGAACCAGACCGATCAGGGAATTGCCCGCCAGGATATTGAAGTCGATATTCGGCAACGGTTCCAGTTCATCGACATGCTGCGCCGCCGCTACCAGCGCCAGGAAAAGCCGCAGTTTGGCAATCTCCGTGGCCTCTTCCATGATATCGACGCCGAAGAGGTTGTCGGTGATGATGCTTTTCTTGATGAAGTAGGCAATGGACTTGTGCTCGGACTCGACCTTTTTAAGCCACTCGGTAAGGTTGCGGTCATTCAGGAATTTGATCCGGCCGATTATTGCCGAGTAGAGGCTGATGAGGGTCTTCATGGCGGCAACCAGGAAGGCTCCCGAGCCGCAGGCCGGATCGAGCAGGCTCAAAGACGGCAGGACTTTGAGCAAAAGCACGCGGCAGAGGTCGGCGTCAAGGTGCAGCAGCAGTTCAGCAATGGAATCAAACCGGCGCGCCACCAGCACGCCGGGAATAGCGGGGGTGTTTACCTTGTCGAGAATCAGCTTGTAGATGGTCCTTTCACAGAGATATTCGGTAATCTCCGGGCGGGTGTAATAAGCGCCAAATGCTTTCTGGTTGATGTATTTCTCGAAGATGTAGCCGAGGACGTCGGGGTTGATCTCGTCATCCTTGCCGCCGGGCGTGTCGTTCAGGTTCCAGGAGTAGCGCTGGAACAGCTCAAAGAGATTGGCAATGGCGATGTCCGGAATGCGGATGTCGGGATTTGTCTGCTCAATGGTATGGGGCAGGAAAAGCCCGCCATTCAGGTATTTGATGGCGCCGAGCAGCTTCTTGGCCTGCGGGCTGCGCTCGTGTTCGGGCTTGGCAAAGCCTTCAAAGAAGAGAGCATTCAGAAAGACAGAGAAAAACGTGTCTTCGCCCGACGTCGCCTTGCTTGCAGCCAGCTTCTCCAGCAGGTAGTCCTGGTTGCCGCCATCCAGGAAGCCCTTTTTCTGGAGGAAGTAGATGAACATCAAGCGGTTGAGGAGGACGGAGGCATACCAGCGCCGCAATCGGTCATCCTGAATCCCGTCAATCAGATTGAGGAAATCAAGCCGCTCTTTATCAAAATCGCGGAAGAATTTTTTGGTAACCCGCTCGATGTCCAGCGCCTTCTTCAGGCGGGTGGCAACCTCGGTTACCGGCAGAGTGCCGATAGCATCCAGTTCCGAGATATCCACCACCATGGCGCCCAGCTTGCTGAGAAACAGGTCGCCTGGCTGGCCCTGCACATACAGGTGCTCGCGGGGGAAGGTCTTTGTACCATCGCGTTTTACCCAGTACCAAAGGCTTTGGGTGCGTTTATTGTCGATAAAAATGAGCAGGTTTTCGTGGTGATGTTGGGATATGTCTTTATGCAGAGCGGCGCGAGCCTTGGCATCCGGCATACTGCCGTTTGTCGTCTGAATTTCAAAGACGACGACTCCGGAGAGCTGGGCGATTTTCCGCCGCTCATAAATTACGCCGTCGTGAGTGAGCATAACCGACTGTATGCCGGTTGGTTGCGACCACCCCAATTCTTCTATAAACAACATCTTGAAATCAAAATGCTGTAACAGGTCGCGAGTTCTTTCTACGTTGAGAACAGACACCTAGTTCCCCTCCTGGCGGACAAGCCCCATTGAACAGATAATGCGCGGTTCGAAGCTCTGCTCTTCTTCATGGATGAGGCACAGCCGGTCTTCTTCCCGTAGCGTCATAACCAGCTCGGCCAGTGCTTGATCGGAAATGCCGCTGCGCAACTGCCGGTTCAACGTGTCGGTCGAAGCCTGTCGTAAGGGGTAACGATAGATTTCATCAATCGTCTTGAGGAGCGCCGGCGAGTCGAACAGCGTCCCCTTGACCTCTTCGGCATGCCGCTTCAAGCGTTCATAGGTACGGAACCGTGCGCCTGATGGCCTGCCGAGCTGGCCACCGACCGTTTTCTCTTCGGCAACAATCTGTTCGACACCTTTGAGTACCAGTTCGTGATGCATCTCCTGCCGTCGGAGCGCCGGAGTGTCGGCTGTGCATTCTGCGGCTCTTAAAATTGCGTACTGGGATTCGGTGACACTGTTCCCTTGTTGATCGATCCAGGCCAGTGAGTCGTTGCCTTCGGCAGTGCGGAGGTAGACGAGAACGCCTTCAGTATCATTCCCCCTCCCCTGGCGGGAGGGGGTTAGGGGGCGGGGGATGCTGGATTTAGC
>JANOEC010000095.1:0-3034 GCA_031412995.1 Geobacteraceae bacterium | reverse complement strand
AAAAGAATTAGACTGCAAATCACATCAGAAAGAACTCCCAAGAGAATCGACAATGATAATCTGCACAAAATGCAATAAAGAATTAAAGTACTTAAAAAAGGAACACGCAGGCTGGTTGTTGATCATCACGTCAATGCCACTGTTGCTGATTACTGGAATTTCTCTACCAATAATCATATTCATGATAGCGGAATGGATAATAGGCTTACGTTGGATTTTGACAAAACCGTCAAGCAAATATGTCTGCAATGAATGCAAGCCCCCTCAAAATACGCGATATTGGCGACCCGGAATCTGAAGGATCATGTATAACCTTAAGGTTTGATCCGACCTGTAGTTTAGGTCGGTTCAAACCTTTGTTCAAGAAGCCCGGCCGAGCTGGCACTGATCTTTCTATATGGGTAATGGTTCGGGTTTGCTTCTGGGGTATGAGGGAATTACGGAAGGGATTGGCGGCTGTTCCTTTCGCAGGAACCGCCTGAAGCATTATTTATCTGAGTGAAGCGGGGCTTTCTCGCGCTGTTTCCCGAGATTTTTCAGTTATTTTCGACCGTTGAGCGCACCTCTCCCTTAGCGTTGCCAGGTCGTATCAAGCCAGGCGCTCTTTGATAACAAGCAGATTGCAGATTGTGGTTTTATCTCGGTGCTACTGCTATCCCGACGGTCCCCGTGCCAATCGCTCTGCCGGAAGGGTAGCAAACAGATAGCGCACCGGGCTGCCGCAGTCACGGCAGGTAAGGGTCGCTTTTGCCCTGGGCTCAGCTGGTTTTATCGGCGTCACGAAACCGTACGCAAACTCGATACTCGCTTTGACCTCCGCAAGCGGCACCGCAGAGTTCGGGCTCATAAAGCCGTAATAGCGCACCTTCATGAATCCCGTTGGCAGCACATGCTGGAGAAAGCGGCGAATGAACTCCATAGCATCCAGATCCATGGTCCGCAACCGGTTGCTGCCCTGTTTCCGGTAGTGGAAAAAGACCCTGCCGTCTGCCACCTTCAGAATGCGACGATCAGAGATTGCCACCCGGAAGATATATGGCGCGAGGTATTTGATACTGGTCTCACTCTTGCCCACGGCCTGGGAGTTAACATTCCACGACTTCTGCCAGACCTCTTTGGGGATGCTGTCGGTGAGCCCCGCCTTTTTCATCCGAGCCATGAACTTGGCGCGGAAGATAACGGAGAGCGCCTTTACCGGGACAAAGAATTGTTCTGTGCTCCGCCGCCAGGTTCCGTCGCCGGTGGAGAGTGCCCCACCGGGAACGATATAGTGGATATGGGGATGATACTGTAACTGCCTGCCCCAGGTATGCAACGCGCCGAAGAACCCTGGCAGATCCCCCCCCACATGCCGGGGATCCAGACAGAGCTTCTTCATGGCCTCCGCTGATGCGGCAAACAGCGCGGCATAGCAGATTCTTTGATGAGATCTGATGAAGTCGCGTAACTCCTCCGGCACCGTGAACGTAATCATGAAGTGATGTCCGGGGAGCATCCGTACCATCTGCCGTTCCAGCCAGACTTTGGTCTTGTGGTTCTGGCACTGGGGGCAGTGGCGGTTGCCGCAGGAGCGGTTCAGAATATGATTGTTTCCGCACTGCTCACACTGGTAGACAACCGTGCCGTTATCCTGAGTGCGGCAGCGGATGATGGCCTCAATCACCTTCTTGTGCTCCTGTGGCATCGCGTCACCGAAGCGGCGCAGGTACTCAGGAGCAAACTGCCGGAAGATATCGCCGATGGCCCCCATCACAGAAGCCCTCCCATGAGCCGGTTGATCACTGCCACCGCCTCATCGTGCCCCTTGCGGGTCAGGTGCAGGTACATCATGGTGGTCTCGATCTTCGTATGGCCCAGGTAGCGCTGAATAACCCTCAGGTTCACCCCCTCCTCCAGCAAATGGGTGGCATAGGAGTGACGCAGGCAATGGATATGCACGAAGCGCTTAGTAATTCCGGCTAGACGCACCGCTTTCTTCATGGCAATCTGCACACTGGATTTACCCATGGGTGTTTCGGCGGTGACAGCTCTCTTGCGGCCCCGTCCGACAACGGGAAAAAGCAGGCGGGGATTGCGGTGAGACTTCCAGTGCTCGCGCAACACCGCGAGGATCTGGGGCGGCAGCGGCACCATGCGATCCTTGGCTCCCTTGCCCCGATGTACATGGATCAGCATCCGGTCGCTGTCAATATCACCGACTTCCAGGTAAAGCGCCTCCTGAAGGCGTAAACCACAGGAGTAGACGGTGAACAGGAAGGCCTTGTAGTGGGGAGCATGTACGCAGGAAAAGATGCGCGCTATCTCCTCCTGTGACAGGACAGCGGGCAGCTTTTTCGAGCGCTCGGCTCTGAGGTAGCCAAAGATGTTACAGGTGCGCTGCAGGATCTTCTCGAAAAAGAAGCGAATGCCACTGTAGCAGACCCGCATCGAGGCAGCAGACCATTTGGTGACGTTTTTGCGGTGGAGAAAGTACTCCTCCAGTTCGTCTTGGGAAATGAGATCGGGGGTCTTGTCGCAGAACTCCACCAGCAGGCGCACCTCGCGGGTATAGGTGTACTGGGAGCGCGCCGCCAGTCCGCCGAGTTGCAGGGCCTTCATTGATCTTTCGTACCAGTCGTTCATCATGTGTGTTTCTCCTTTCGAGTGTGATTGCTACGAAAGAAGAAATAAATGATTGGGCGGCTGGTACGGAAGAAATTACTGCGGAATGGGGTTTGGAATTTAAAAGACTTTGATTTTACTGACGCGATAGCGGCTTACTTGAACCAGCCCCATGGACGCCGACCGCCCGAAAAACATGGGCGGGCGGGTCATGGGGGCACCCCGTTAGATCAATAAGAGAAAATGATGATTTCATTACGGCAATTATTATCTGAGTCCACAGGCCTGAAAATAACCTATGTCGGATTTGCAGCATACGCTTTGCACACATTGGCCAAATTCTATTTGACCCCACCAGACGCACCATCCTTATTAAATATCCTGATAATAGTAGTTTGCGTATTCCGATGAAGTCGGCCACCTATTCCGACGG
>JANOEC010000094.1:0-26642 GCA_031412995.1 Geobacteraceae bacterium | reverse complement strand
GTCAATCAGGAGTTTAAGGGTAAGCGCTGTAAAAACGGCTATAAGCTAAATAATAACAGAATGTTATCAAGCTGACTTTTGTAAGACCCCACCAGTCTTCACTGCATAGCCAAACGCCTTCAGAATCTGCGTTTGCGTCTTCGTCGGTTCCTCGATAATCCTCATGGGAGCCTTCTTCTTTGGTTTCCACACCAGACATGAATGCAGCCGGTGCATGTTTGTCATAACTGTTGCCGCCGACATCTTGCTGTTGGCTCGCAGCATTCTGATCTCGATCAGCCGTAAATAGCTCAAGGCGATAATACAGGTAAGGATGTGGCACCTGATCTTACTGTCGGTCCAGTGCCGTACTGGCATCACCCCGACAAGATCGTCATCCTTGCTGGCTCTAAATGAGTTCTCCACCATGTACCGGTCAAGACTGGCCTGCACAATTTGTCCGGTCTCCCAATCCATGTTGTCGGTAATGAGGATATTCTTGCCGAACTTGTCGCAGTATTTGCCGATTCTGTAGTAATCCTTCCCAAATCGCATCACCAGGCGGCCCTCTTCCATCACGAGGTCCAGTTTATACATATCCTTCGGCAGATGCAGCTCTTCACACAGTTTCTGGTAGCGATCTTCAATATGCTTCTTATTTTTCCAGTGACGTTCCCCGTTGCGCACCTTGTCCCGCAGGGAGAAAAGTTCCGCTTCCAGTTTGAACAGCTTGCCCTCGAAACCATAGCGCTGCTTGCGGGCAGTCCTGGGGTTATAGGTCACCACCACTGTCCGCTCTTTACCCCAGTATTCGCCGGTGGTGCGCCATACGAACGGGTTATTTGGCTAGATATTGCGGGAAATGAGGTTACTTCATGACCCGTTACGCTATCGGCGACATTCACGGCGGCAACAACACCTTTCGCGCATTGCTTGGCAAGCTCAACTTATGCCATACCGACCGCCTCTACCTGTTGGGTGACTACATTGACCGAGGACCGAACAGTAAGGGCGTGCTTGATACCATACTGCAACTGCTGGACGCCGGCCTCGACGTGCGGCCTATTCGTGGCAACCATGATGACATGATGCTGCGGAATTATACCGGCAAACATGATGCATATTCATGGCATTGGCTGAATGGCTGGGGAACCGAAGCCCTTAAGAGCTTTGGCGTAGAAGACCCAGAGGATATTCCGGTGCGCTACCTGGCCCTGCTAGAGTCTTTGCCGTATTACCTCAAGGATGACAACTTCATCTATGTCCATGCCGGATTGGACATGACCAAAGTTGATCCACTCGATGCAGCCAGCCACATGCAGATGCTCTGGGGTCGAGATCTTTGCCCACGCCCCTGCACTTACCCCAATGACCTTACACTGGTAACCGGCCACCAGATTAAGTCTTTGCCGGAAATCAAGGCATCACTGCTGACAAATCACATCTATCTTGATAACGGCGCCTGTACTGGCGGCACTCTCCCTGACATGGGCAATTTGGTTGCCCTTAATCTCGACACCATGGCACTGATCATCCAGCCATGGCTCGACGGCGAGGTTCAATTATGATCACCATCGAACAACTGGCAGAATTGGCAACAGCAGAACCGGTTGAACCTCGGGGATGGTTCCGCTGGCTGCACAACCATTACCTGGGCCGTTATGGCGACATGCACAGCGGCATGTTATTTGGTGGTTTCAATAAAGCATGGCAACAGATTGCCGACAAACCGGAACCTGCTTACAAGCAGTTGGAAGCCCCTGATCTGTGGGTGCAGGTACTCAATCGCCATGCATGGACTGCGGGAATCCATCTGCTGACTAAGACGACCATTGCCTTTTGGTCCAGACTCGACCCATTCGCCCGCAGTGCTTTTTTTGCCGGCTTAACGGAGCGGGACCCTTCCGAATCAGTAATGAACGCACTCTTGAAATTGATGCCGAGCATGCGTTTTTCAGCGGAAACACTCTGTCAGTTGGCCTGCAATGCGATCAAATACAACCGCATGGATCTGCTTAATGCCTTCCTAAAAACTGACCTTGACCTGACAACAGAAATTGAAAGATTTGTTGGTTATAATACTCCGGACGACTGGGAGGCAGAAACCCTTACTCAGGTGAGTCACCGGGTAATCGATATGTTACTGGAGGCAGCACTGTTCTGGAACAACTGCCCGGCAATGGCACTCGCCCTAGAACATGGGGCAAGCCCGGACATCCCTATCTGGCAAGTGGAACGTTCGTACAACGATAAGCATTGCGCCCTCAGCTTTGCCCTGGCAGAGAAAGACCAACCGATGGTAATGGGTCAGGCACCCATTGTGAGTGGCAGCCAGCTTATAGAAGGCCATGCGTTGGTAGACAATACTTGCCCGATGGTGCGTCTCCTGTTGGATGCCGGGGCAGATCCTGCCGGAAATTGCTTTGCCGGACGCAACTCTCCTCTTTTCTACGCCGCCAAGATGAAACTGGATGATATTGCCGAAGAACTGGTTGCCAAAGGGGCAAGCTTCGCTTACTCGCCAGAGCGTGAAAACACCCCGGTGGATGTAGCGCTGGCCGGATGCGAATCGATGGTTCTGCCTCCGTGGAAAGGGCGTTTTTTTGGTTACTTTCCCAAAGACCTGGACTGGATCGAACAAGAAATTGGTTGCCTGATTCCGCTAGTGCCGATATCAGCAAAACAAGCTTTTCACCTTGGCGGCTGTCAGGGTGGGCAATATCAAACGATTCTAGGCGAAATAATCAGCGATCCGGAACGGATACGACGCTATGAAGCTTTGGGGCTGGATACACAACTTGCGTCAGAGGAACTTTGCAGGGCGATCAACAGGAACTGTTACGATAGCCTGCACTATCTCCTGGCCAGGTATGGCGATGATCTGCGTGAAAAAGTTTTTGCCGTCATCTGGGCAAAGAAGCCTGAGTTCGGGGCAACCAAGTTAACAGACGAGACGAATAATGTGGCACGGTAGAGCAACTTAATAAATTGCTATCTATACGCTTAAAGGGTATGGTTAATCATGGTTTTCATTGAAACGTCATTTTTCACTGGAATCGTCGCCGATTACCTCTCCATTGAGGAACAAGGTAAGCTACAGGTTCATCTGATAGATCACCCTGAAGCTGGCGACATTATCAAAGGCACCGGTGGCATTCGTAAAATACGTTGGGGAGCAAAAGGCCGGGGTAAGAGTGGGGGCGTTCGAGTAATTTATTACTGGCGAACTGCAAAAGGCCATATCTATTTGCTGAACATCTACGGCAAGAACGAGGCTAGTGACCTGACCGAAAAAGAAAAGGAATATCTCAAGAAATTGGTGGAGGTATGGAACCGATGAAAACGAAACGAAACCTTTTTACCGAACTGGTCCAGGGCATTGACGAGATCAACCAACACCTTGCAGACAAGATTACCCTGAAAACCTACACCGTGGAATCACAGTCAATGCCGGAAGTAACGCCAGAGATCATCAGGGAGACGAGGGAACGGTTGAATCTATCTCGCCCGGTGTTTGCGCATGAGTTGCATGTCTCCCCCCGTACTCTTGAAAAATGGGAGCAAGGATTAACTAAGCCAAATGAGCAGGCGGCTACCCTGATTTTGCTGGTACGAAAATTCCCAGATACCCTGCAACGGATGAAACAACTGGCCGCATAAATAGGGGGTAGCAAATTCTTTTGGTGGTGTTTTTGGTGGTACTTAATGTCTTACTAGCTTAAAACATCAATGATTTCAGTTCAATGTGTGTCCCAGTTCTGACCAAACAAACAATCAAAGATGTCCAATGTAGTCCCTAAACCCGCACCTGAAGCGGGTTTTTGCTTTTCTACCCTCTTTACTTGTCTCATGTTATCTCATACAATCTCGCTATATCTGTGAGTAACTTTGTGCGTAACGCTGGAAGCGCACTCAATAGTTATACACATGCAAGATGATCATGCAGTTGAATGATATTAAGATCCGAAAACAGGCGTCTGGAGAAACCACCATCACCAGTACCGTCTGTGCTTCCGTATCATTGCTTGCTGCTCGTGCGGCCAGAGAAAACTTCGACCACAGCCCACCCACTGCGCCCGTCATACTCTTGGCCATGTCATCACCGACAATGAGATTGGAAACCATCGGCATGCGGAACTGCACATTGCCAGTCAGCCAAACCCCAACCCCCAACGGCGTTGCTGCTCCGGGAACGCCCCGCCAGACAAAGCCATCCAGCATCTCGCCTGCACTGCCGTACTCCTTGGCCTTGCGGCTGCTCCAACCCTTCAGTGCCAGCTTTGGCGAATAACCAAAATCCGCCGCATGATCTTGTCCAGTTCATCACTACCCGGCAATGCCGCCGGAAACCGCCAATCAACCCCATCACGAACAGCAACCGCAGAATCGCCTTCTGGTCTTTCCATTCCCCCGAGGTGCCACGGTAATAAAGATACTGCAGGGCATGCTGAATAAATGATTGCAGGGCATAGACCGTGCGCCCGGCGGCCCACTTGGCGGCAAAGCCTGGCAGGTTGTAACGGCCCATGTCGATATTCACTGCGCTGTTAATCTCCAACGCCGTAGCCAGTGCCGATTCCGGCGTCTTAACCTGTTCGATCATCGTCCGGTAACCGGGGCCACGGACTTCTCCACCAGCCCCCCCAACATCCGCATGTTGTTCTCCAGCCGGTTCTCTTCTCGGATCCGGCCCAAGGTATAGAACGTCTTGGCCGCCTCATCCTGCTCCTGTTTCCAATAGGGAGTCTGGGCGACAAAGCCGATAGCATCATTCACCTTCTCGGTCAGGTGAGATTCGGTAAACTGGCGGAATAGGTATGAGGGTTTCGGTAACGTCTATGATGTTGCTGTTCAGGGGTAAGCTGGACCGCAGATCCGACATGCTGTCCGTGGAAGACTTTGAAGATAACGCAAATCTCAAAGGTGCGATACATACACTGCAAACACTCTCGGAATATATCATGGTGAAAATCAAGCGTGACCGCGACCCCAGTGGTAGATGAGGGGAGAGAAGATGAATGGAAATTCCTGAAATCACTTCTCATCCTACAACAGAATAGAACGTTAGCACTATAGCTGTGTGATCCGCTGCCCGTCAATGCCGACCGCCACCACCGCGGCCACCATGCCCACCCGAACCCCGATGCCCTCCGCCACCATGCCTGCTGCGGTCGAAATCGCCAAAGAAGAAAGTGCCGCTGAACCAGAACGGGGTGTAATAATACGGCGCATAGTAGTAGGGGTAGTAGGAATCGTAGTAATAGACCCGCTCGTTTGGATAATATCCCGGGTCATGGATGATGCAGCCTGGTAGAGCGGTCAGGTTAACTGCCAGCAGAGAAAATAGGATGATTTTTCGTAACATGATCTGACCTCCTCACCGCACAACGGAGTGGGATACAGAAAAACCACTTCTACTGCTTTCATTATAGCGCGTTCCGGTTTTTTCGGTAATGAGGCTTTCTCTGGTGCGTGCTACTGGGTCAAGTCTTGAAAAAATGCTGTTTCTGGCGCAAACTGCTGATTCAGTTAGCTGCCAGGTAGCTGCTGCCCAGCTCGTGGGGCACTAGCACTGGGCGCCTGGCCATTGATTAAGGACTTAGGACATGATTTTAGAGGAGTGTTCATGACGTTTTCAGCCATGGGGCTAGCCCCTGGACTGCTGGCCGCGGTGGCCCAGCACGGGTTCACCCTCCCTTATCCGATTCAGCAACAGGCCATTCCCGCCATTCTGCAGGGGAGGGATCTGCTGGCCATTGCCCAGACCGGATCCGGTAAAACAGCCGGTTTTATCCTGCCGCTGCTGCACCTCATTCAGGGCCAGGAGCCAGCCCAGCGACGGACGCTCCGGGCTTTGATCGTGGTGCCGACCCGGGAACTGGCCGCGCAGATCGCTGCGGTGGCGCAGCAGTTCGGCAACCAACTGACCCCGCGGGTAAAAACCAGTGCGGTGTTTGGCGGCGTGGCCATTAATCCGCAGATGATCCAGGTACATGGCATTGAGCTGTTGATCGCCACCCCAGGCCGCTTGCTGGAACTGGTCGCCAAGAACAGTCTGAACCTGGCAACGGTTACTGCCCTGGTGTTGGACGAGGCCGATAAGCTGCTGGAGCAGGGGTTTCAGGATGAACTGGCGCAGATTTTGGCTCTGCTGCCACGCCAACGGCAGAATCTCCTCTTTGCCGCGACTTTTGCTGACGAGGTGCGCCAACTGGCAACCAGCTTGTTATCCGACCCTTTGCAGGTCGAGCTGAACCCAGCGACGCCAGCCGCCGAGCTTATCACCCAGCAGATTTATCTGGTGGAGCCGAGCAGCAAAGGTCCATTGCTCCGGTATCTGATCAAGACTGGCAATTGGCAGCAGGTGCTGGTATTTACCTCGACACAACGGCGGGCCGAAATCGTCGCCAAGAAACTGTTTGAAAACGGGATCAGTGCTGCCACTTTTCATGGTGGCATGAGCCAGGGGGGGCGAACCACGGTCCTGGCCGCGTTTAAGGCCGGCGAGCTACGGGTGCTGGTGGCTACCGACCTGGCGGCGCGGGGGATTGATATCCAGTTTCTGCCCCGGGTGGTCAACTTTGAACTGCCGCGGTCGCCGAACGACTATATCCACCGTATCGGCAGAACCGGCCGCGCGGAAACCGCCGGCGTGTCGGTGTCACTGCTCTGTCCGGAAGATCTGCCCCATTTTCGGACCATCGAAAAGCGGCTGGGACAACGGCTGGCCCGGATCGACACGGCTGCCCTCGACTTGGCCGGGTATTAAACCGTAAGGAGTTGGTAATGCAGCCAGTATTTGGCATCGACTTTGGTACGACCAATTCGGCACTGTCGGTCTACCGGAATGGTACGGTCGAAGTCATTGCCGTGGATGATGGCGCCCTGATGCGCTCGGTGCTTTATTTTAACGATGAACGGGAGATCTTTGTCGGCCAGGAGGCCATTCGTCAGTATGTGGATGATGAGGCGAACGGTCGCTTCATGCAGTCGATCAAGACGTTCCTGCCCAACACCAGCTTTGTCAGCACCGAGGTGTTCGGCAGGCTTTACACCATCGAGGATCTGGTGGCCCTGATCCTCCGCACGATCAAGGCGCGGGGCGAGGCCCACGTTGGTTGCCCGGTGGATAGCGTCGTCCTTGGCCGGCCGGTGGTCTTTTCCGCGGATAGCGCCAAGGACGCCATGGCCGAGCAGCGCCTGGCTACGGCGGCCCGTAAGGCGGGTTTCAAGCAGATCTGGTTTCAGTATGAACCGGTGGCGGCGGCGCTGACCTTTGAGGAGACGCTGGCAGCAGGGGAGGAGAAGGTTGTATTTATCGGTGATTTTGGCGGTGGCACCTCGGACTTCTCGGTGATCCGGGTGCGGGGGGGCACCTTTGCCCGGTCTGACCGGCGGAGCGATGTCCTTGCCCTGGGGGGCGTGTATGTCGCCGGCGATAAATTCGATGGGCAAATCATGTGGGACAAGGTGGCGCACCATTTCGGGCGCTATGCCAAATACCAGACCATGGGTAAGGATGAGTGGACGACCATGCCCCATCGCCTTATCTACACCCTCTGTCAGTGGCACCGTATCCCGCTGCTCAGGGCGCGCCAGACCCGGGAGCATATCCGAGTGATCAAGCTTGCGACCGATGACCGCCCGGCCCTTGAGAACCTGGAGAATATCATCAACGATAATTATGGTTTTTTCCTGTTTCAAGCCATTGAACAGGCCAAGTGTGAACTGTCGGACCAGGAGCAGGCGACCATCCACTTTACGGAGCATGACCTGCAGATCACCGAGGCGATTACGCGGCGCGAATTTGAGTCGATCAACCAGGCCAATTTCCAGCAGATCGCTGCTTGTATTGATGAGGTGGTCAGAAAATCCGGCCTAATCCCAAGCCAGATGGATACCGTTTTCCTGACCGGTGGGACGTCACGGATTCCCCATATCCAGGCGCTGTTTGCCGAGCGTTTCGGCCGGGACAAACTGGAACAGCAGGACGCCTTCACCAGCGTCGTGCATGGCCTCGGCGCCAGCGTGCCGTTGTTCGTCTGATGCGCGATCCACTCACATACCCGACCAGCACGGTAATTAGTCATGTCTAGTTTTGCCCTGTTCACCGATGTCAGCCTGAATCCTCAGCTTCAGCAAGGCGTTGGCGCCTATCTGCTCGTTCCGGTCGCCTTCCTGGATTGCGCGCCGCAGCAGATCGAGCGCGCCGCCGTCACTGCTCAACTCCACTTCCGCCGATTTACCGAGACGTCATCGACCACGCTGGAAATCCAGACCGTCCTGTGGGCGCTGGATGAGTATCTGGCCGCCGGTAATGGTATTGTCGCGCCGTTAACGGTCTATACCGATTCGCAGTGCGTGGTCGGACTGCCGGAACGCAGAATGAAGCTGGAGGCCAATGGTTTTATTGCCCGCCGTTCCGGGCTGCCGCTGCGCAATGCCGCCCTCTATCGCCAATTTTACGCAGCAAGTGACGTCATCGGCTTTACGCTTGCCAAGGTTGCCGGCCACGCCCGCGCCGGTTCCCACGATACAGTGCAGCGGATCTTTTCCGCTGTCGATCAGGATGTGCGCCGGGCCATGTCATCATGGCTGGCGGAGACTGGGCCAGAAGCGTCACGGCGATGAGCTTGCCGTACCGCCCTTTCTGGCTGGGCATGCAGCCGCCAGGCTCTGTGGTACAATAATGAGAAAGGACCAGCAGTGTTCGGTTAGGTTTCTGCAATTGACTTAAAAGTTCCCCCGCCCCTTGCGGGAGGGGGTTAGGGGGTGGGGGAGCTTGCAACATTTGACGCAGTTAGCTACTTCACCCACCCCTCAATCCCCTCTCGTCTAGGGAGGGGAGGTTAAAGCAATTACCAAACCTTAAAACGCCGAATAGGAGTAGATATGCGCATCGTATTACGTATTATTCTGGGTGGTATTTTACTGACCGCAGCCGGGGCAAAACTGTTGGATCTTCCCGGCTTTGTCCTGGTGCTCCGCTCCTATGCGGTTTTACCACGGGAACTGCTCTGGCCGGCAGCACTTGGCGTTATTGCTGGCGAGTTGATGGTTGGGATCTGGTTATGCTGGGGCCGGCGACTCTTTCTGGCAGCTTATGCATCACTGGCATTGCATCTGGTATATGCCAGCGTGGCAACCATTATCCTGCTCCAGGGCAAAACAATCATCAGCTGCGGATGTTTCGGTTCCTATCTTTCCCGGCCCCTTTCCTGGTGGACGGTTGGCCAGAATCTGGTGCTGATCACCCTTTCGCTCACCCTAGCGTGGTTGGCGAGGCGAGATAGTGGTCGCACATGACAGCGACGCCATGACGTGGGCTAACAGAATCGTATTTTGGGAGGTTTCATGCGTATACGGAAAATAGCCGTGATGGGTGTTTCCCTGGCGATGCTCACCGCGTGCCAGGAGGTGCTGTTGGAGAACCTGGCCAAGGATTTGGGGCTGGGCGGTCTACCCCTCAACCAGTCGGCAGTGCTTGATGACGCCACCATTGTCAAGGGATTGAAGGAGGCTTTGGCTGTTGGTACTGAGCGGGCGGTGCGACTGGTTGCTCAGCCGGATGGCTATTTCGGCAATCAGCTGATCAAGCTGCTGATGCCGGAGAAAATCCGTAACGTGGCAGATCTGTTAGGCAAGGTGGGTTTTCAGCGTCAGGTGGATCAGTTTGTGCTGAGTATGAATCGGGCGGCCGAAAAGGCGGCGCCTGTGGCGGTTGAATATTTTGTCGGGGCCATCCGGGAGATGACCTTTGCTGATGCCCGGCAGATTCTGAGCGGTGACGCCACGGCTGCCACCACCTATTTCCGCAGCAAAACCGCAGGCCGGATTCACGCCGCTTTCAAACCGACCGTGGTCAAGAGTCTGGACGAGGTGGGGGCGACTCGTGCCTATAAGGGGATGATGACCGCCTATGACGCGATCCCCTTGACCGGAAAAACCAGCTTCGACCTGGACGAGTACGTAACAGCCAAAGCGGTGGATGGTCTCTTTGCCATGCTCGCCGAAGAGGAAAAGCAGATCCGCGCCAATCCGGCTGCCCGCACCAGCGAGCTGCTGCGGCGGGTGTTCGGGCGCTGATCGGCAGGTTGTCCATAAACAGCCATCTCGCCGCCGTCCTCGAAAGCCCTCTTGTGCGGCGTAGCGCTGCTACGCCTCCGCAGGGCTTTCTGCGGGTGCGACGATCTGACTATTTCTGAACAACCTGAAAGCCCAGTAGCCTTCAAACACCTTCTTGCGAGTTCCTCAGACCAGCCGACACAATTGGGCGCAGGCGATCCCCAGCCAGGTGCCGACGATATTCCCCAGGATTGCCAGTAACAGACCAACGGAAGCCAGCCCCGGATGATAGACCTCAGCCACCACCGGTGCTGAGGCGACCCCGCAAATATTGGCCTGGCTAGCCGCCGCCACCAGAAACATCGGTGCGCGCAGCAGCCGGGCACCAATCAGCAGGACCACGGCATGAATCGCCACAATCACCAGACCGGCAGCAATCAACACCAGGGCCGTGCCGATGCTGGCGACTGAGGCCTTGGCGCCGATGGCGGTCAGGACGAAATAGAGCAGATCGTAGCCGGTCCGGGTGGCGCCGGAGCGCTCCAGGTTGCGGAGCGGCGAAAACGACAGGGCAATGCCGAGCAGCGAGACAATCAGAATGGTCCAGGTGTAGCTGGTGACCATCTGCGGGATTTGTGGCAGCTGGCGGGCGATCAGCTGTGCTATGCCACCGCCGGCAGCGGCAACCGCCAGGGCGAGGATGATTCCCGTCACTGTGCGGCGGTTGACGTGCGACGCCAGATGCTGCACCGCCTCCGCGCCAAAACGGTCCAGGATGGCCCGATCAGAGCGGTTCCAGCGGTCGAAGGCCGGCTGCAGGCCGACCATGGCGATCATGATCCCCATCCAGAGGTAGGGCACGACGGTGTCCACAATGACCATCGGCGCAAAGACCGCATCCGGCACTGCCAGCGCCTCCTTGACCGCAATCATGTTGGCGCTGCCGCCGGTCCAGGAGGCGGATAAGGCGCCAAAGCCGGACCAGAATTCCGGGCCAATGATCGACTTGAACAGGGCGAAAGAGACCACTGTCCCGGCAATAATCCCGGCCGCGCCGATGAAGAACATGGCCAGCGCCGTCGGTCCCAGCCGCAGGATCGCCCGCAGGTCAACCGGCAGCAGGAGCAGCACCAGGCTTGCCGGTAGCAGCCAGGTGGTGATCAGGCTGTAGACCGGGCTCTTAGCGGTGATCAGGCCAAAGGTTGCCGCCAGCATGGGGATGAAATAGATCCAGAACACCGCCGGGAGCAGGTCAAAGTAGCGCCTGGTCCGGTGGTGGCGCGACAGCCCCAGCACCAGGAACTCAATGGCGATCAGGACCAGGACGATGAGAAAGGGATTGGTGATCACGGAAAGGTCGGTGCCACGCCGATGCCGGGACCGGCAGACTGCAGGTTGAAGCGGCCGCTCCGGTCAAGATACGGGGACTCGGCCAGCTCACCCTTAATGAAAAAGGTGGTGTCCAGGTCCATGAACTCGAAGCAGCCAAGCCCGGCCCCAAAGTGGGCCGAGGCGGTGATGGAAAGGGCGCTTTCCATCATTGCTCCCAGCATCAGCGGGATCCCATGACTGCTGGCCAGCCGGGCGATCGCCGCTCCCTCCAGAAAGCCGCTTTTCATGGTCTTGACGTTGATGGCGCTGATTGCACCGCGGTCAATGGCGTGTTGGGCAGCGGCCAGGGAGCCAACGCTCTCATCGGCACAGACCAGAGTGTTGCTTCCAGCCAGGGCCGCGGTGATTGCGGTCAATCCTGCCCAGTCATCCTTAGGCACCGGCTGCTCCAGCAGTACCGGACGCGCCCCGCACTGGTCGAGCCGTGCCAGGAACGCCAGCATCCGCTTGGCGTCGAAACCCATATTCGCATCCAGGATCAGCTCACAGTCCGGGGCAATCTCTCGCACCGCCAGAATTCGCTGCAGGTCCAGCTCCTCATCCCGGCCAATTTTGATCTTGAATGACGTGAATCCTTGTCCAGCGAATTGCTGCGCGGCAGCCCGGGCTTCATCAAGGGAGCCGATAACGATGGTGATATCCGTGCTAAACGTCCATCGTGGCGCCTTAGTCACTGCCGGGGCAAAGAGTCGGTAGAGCGGCATCCCCTGCACCTGGGCGGAAAGGTCCAGCAGCGCCATTTCCAGGGCGGCCAGGCCGGCATGATTGTTGACAAAGGCCGGGGCGAATTCGCCGCAGACCTCCTCAACAGCGTCAACCCGCCGTCCGGTCAGGGCAGTGGCCGTGGCCTGCAGATTGGCCAGGGTCGCGGCCACGGTTTCGCCGGTGATATGGGTCGCCACCGCTGCCTCGCCATAGCCGCAGAGGCCGTCGCTGGTCCGGAGCCGGAGAAAGATGTTCGCCAGTTCATCGTGCTGGCCGGTGGCAATCCGGAACGGGGTGACCAGTGGCGCCCGGATGATGGCCGCTGCGGCATCAGCAATGATGAATGATTCTTGAGCCATACGATGTTCCTCCTGAGCCGATAGAAAATACCCCGTATTCCAGGCATTTTATGGCACGTTCATGCTCTGGCTTCAAGATTTTTAGTCGGGTGCTTGTTCATGGCGGTAAACTGGTGTTAAAAATAGGGTAAAGAGCCGGGGGGCGCCGTGACCGATCCGCAGGACATGGTATACTGTAAGCAAACAGATCAATTGAATTATGTACCGTGAGAGGAGAAGGACCATGAAAAAAATTATTTTCGTATTTTTAACCATGCTGGTGCTCGGTCTGGCCGGGTGCGGCAGTTCTGACAACCCGCCGCCCCAGCCATTTATCGCCCAGATCCTGAGCGATAACACGTTGGATGGCGACATTGCCCGAACTGTCGGTGGCGGGACGACCATAATTACCCAGGGGACGTCGACTGACGTGCAGAGCTTTTTAGCCGGTTTTAATCCGGTAAATGGCGATGAGTTCCGGGCGTTTCTGCAATTTCCCCTGCGAGATATAGGTGGCGTTCCAAGGAACGCAGTCATTGCCTCGGCCACGCTTGATTTCGTTATCATAGATATTCAACCAAACCCTTTGAGCGAATCGATCCCGCTGCGCATTGATCTGGTGGAACTGCAGCCGGCTACCCTGGTGGCCGATGATTTTAATCAGGATTTGCAACCGGCCTTGGCAACCATGACGATCTCACCCCCCATCTCTCGGGTTGACATCGGCCCGCCGTCTATCTTGATTGATGTCACCCCCTTGATGGTTAAGGCCCAGCAGTTGGGCTTGCCGAGGTTTCAGGTCCGAATTCTGCGGGATCCGGGCACAACTACCCCTGGGCTGATCAAGATCAACGACACCACTGGCAGCAACCGGGCGACACTGGCGCCGTTACTGGAGGTCAGCTATTCCTTCTGATCTGCACGCTGGGTGGGTACCGGGCAGATAACGACAGATGGAGGTAACAATGCAGCGAATTGCAGTACTGACCAGCGGCGGTGATGCGCCGGGCATGAACGCCGCCATCCGGGCAACGGTGCGGACCGGCCTTGACCGGGGCTGGGAATTGTTTGGCGTGCGCAACGGTTTTGCCGGTTTGATCGCTGGTTCCTTTGTTCCCCTGGGGGCGCGGGAGGTGGGGGGCATTATCCAGCGGGGCGGGACCATGCTGGGGAGTGCCCGCTGTCGCGAATTCGAGACTGCCGCGGGGCAGGAGATCGCCTTGGGTCGGCTCCGGCAGCAGGGGATCGACGGGCTGGTGGTGATTGGCGGCAATGGCTCCCAAACCGGTGCCCATGCCCTGTCGCAGCGCGGATTTCCGGTGGTTGGAGTGGCATCGACCATTGACAACGACTTGAGTGGCACCGATATTACCATTGGCGTGACCACTGCCATTGATGTCGCCCTGGAGGCGATTGACCGGCTGAAGGTCACCGGCGCCTCGCACCGGCGGGCCTTTCTCGTCGAGGTGATGGGGCGCAAGTGTGGTTACCTGGCGTTGATGGCCGGGTTGGCCGGCGGCGCCGATGCCATTGTCATCCCCGAGCAGGAAGCCGACCCGGAACAGGTGGCTGACTACCTGCGCCGCGCCTATGCCAGCGGCAAGGCTCATGCAATTGTGGTGGTGTCTGAAGGGGCAGTCAACAATGCAGAAACGCTGGTGCAGTACTTTCAGCAGCACCATGAGCGGCTCGGGTTTGATCTGCGGGCCACCAAGCTGGGGCATATCCAGCGGGGCGGTGCCCCAGGTTCCTATGACCGGCTGTTGGGCACCCTGTTCGGGGCCGCTGCCACGGAGCAGTTGGCTAACGGTCTGTATGGAGTGCTGGTGGGTATGGTCAAGGGTGAGATTGCCACCACCCCGCTGGCCGAGGTGGTGGGCCGTAAGAAGCCGTTGGAGCTAAAATTGTTGGATCTGGCACAGGTGCTGGCGAAGTAACCGTTTGGCTCCAGTTTGGCACTCGTTCGCTGCTTTCTAGGTCATTAGAATAACTATTTGCCGGCAAAATCGACAAATTATCGCCTCGTCAGCCGGATTTTCGCTCTGATTTCCTAAGTCAGGCAGTCTCAAAGCGTAAAATTATTTTCCTTCCAGCTGTAGAAGTATTATCAATATCTCAGGTTCATGGGAGAGTAAAAATGAAAGTAAAATCCAATAGCTACACAATTCAAATTGGCATGTTAGCGATAATTCTTATGGCGAGTGGATCTGTATTTGCAGAAACATTAGCACATCACGGTCACCAGGTAGACATGACGATTGACGCATATACATGCATTACATGTCACGATGGGCTGATCGGTAGCGAAGTGCCATTCTGCACCGTAAAATGCAATGTCAGAACATCACATTCAGTAATGAAATCCTATCCGCCGGCAGGGAAAGAGGATTTGTACGCCTCCGTGGAGGATATCGAGATGAAGGGGATTCCATTGTTTGAAGGTAAAGTCGTCTGTCAGTCTTGCCATGATTTGCGCAATCCAGGGAAAAATCATCTGGTGGTGAAATCTCAAGACCAGAACCTCTGCACAACATGTCACACAGTGCTTAGGTAAAGATCAGTCAAAAGGAGTGTTGTTGATTCTGTTTCTCCACCAAGAAAGACCTCCGCCCCGCCAGCCGGCGTCACGTAATGGTCCAGGTCCCCGAAGCTGATGACAGGGGGATTACGTTGCGCATTGTATTCCTCCAACATCATTGACCATTCTTGTTCGAAGCGCCGTTCAATAGCCGCAAAGTTTGTCTCGTCTACCGCCTCGACCGTCCCTTTGCAGTGTCGATGATGGCCGTGCCGATTATCATAGCCAATAACCCGGCCATTATCGCCGCTGTAGATCAGGTGATTGATGTATGCCAGGTTGTAGGTAACAACTCCATTTTCCTGCCATACCTCGTATCTTAACGTGCCATTTCCATGCCTGCGCGAAACTTTTCGGCGTAGCTTTATTCGTCCCGCTTTATTTTGCGTCGGTTCATAGCTGAGCGGAAATTTGGGCAAAGACTACTCTTGCCAATGGATGCACGAGACAGGGCAGGCATCTATGGCATCCCGCTGGATTTCGTCCTCCGAAGCACCGGTCTCATCAAAACACTCTGCCTTTCCGGCAGAATTGTAACAAAAAACATCTGGCAGATTATTGATACACATCCCGCAGCTGATACAAAGTTCTTCGTCAATCCAGATTTTCCTTGCCATGACCTACTCCTTTCAACCTGCGATAACCGGGTACCCGGCTGCTAGCCAACCCGTTACTCCATCCTTGAGCGCATAGACATTCACAAACCCCATTTCTGCATATTCGGCTGCCACACGGGCAGAAGTATGTTCATCAGTTCAGGCGCAATAAAAAATCATCGCTGCGTCCTTTAATACCTGAGGGACGAGATGCTTTAACGCATTGAGGGAGATTGCCCCTTCAAGATGATACTTTTCAAAATTGCCCTCACTTTCATACGCACAGACGAGCTTTGCCCCCGACATCCACTTTTCTCTTGCTTCCTGTGCACCTAATCGCCTGATTTCAATCATAGGACACCTCCTTTTCTGCGTTTGAAGTGCAACCAGAACAGGCTGTTTTCGTCTCCTGACGAACTTACTAAAACTCCTTCAGGTTGTTAAATTCGCCCCAAGCCAGGAAGTTTTGCGGTGCCAGGACAAAATCACAAAGATTATCCAGAATGTTAAAATGATTCTTCTCTTCATTTGCAATCTTGAGCAGGAGTTGTACGATTTCCGGGTTGTCTTCCTTTTTTGCCATATCCTCATAAAGTTTGACGCTGTCGGCCTCTATTTTCCTGGCATGCTGGTATCCATCCAGGGATTTCTTCAGGGAAGCTGCAACATTATTGTCAGTTATTAATAGTTCAAAAAGGTTCTTCGCCTCTTCAAGAACCGTGCTATCGCTCATTTTCAGCGCAGTGCCTGCTTTTAAGGCCAGGATGGTCTCATAATGTTTCTGTTCGTCCGCTGCCAAATTAGTGAAAATGCTTTTCAACCCGCCATCGGTGGTATCAGCGGCAATCTTTTGATAATATTCCTTGCCATCAAGTTCCATTTTCATAGCGAAATCAAAGATATTCATAATAATTCCCTCCACTGATAAGTTATTAGTTTAGGATGATTAACTCTCAATAGATTGTACCGGTGTAAATGCATTTCGCAACTTCAGTCCGATTTGTCTTTGATCTGTTTTATCGCAAGTTTATGAACCTGTAAAAAAAGGGGGGAGGGGTAGTCTTGTGTCCAGCCCTCCTCTGGTTTACTTAACTAAACGACCGAATAGCGGTTCTGCTGAATTTCAAGCGCAAAAAAGCCCAAGACTTTTGCCTCTTGGGCTTTTCGTTTAATCTTGACGTGACTTATTAGGACTCTTTCTCCCGATCAGTCGGTAGAAATCTATGCAAACATATCCTCAAGTCCCCGTAGGTAAATGGAATATTAATCCTGATTTCCCCGTTTTGTGGAGGTTTAACCGACACCACCATCGGCATTCATGCCGACTCAAGGCTCATGGAATTCGACTTGGAAAAGCGTGCCGAGGTCGGGACGGTCGATATGAAGGTGGCCGCGAAAGAGCGGCCCGATCTTTTCCTCGGCTTCAACAAATACCGCAACCCGCTCTCTTCGGTCGACAGGAGCATCATCGCCGGTGAGGTGGGAAAAGCGCAGCTCTGGCCAGACATCTTCGCGTCAGCATCCCCCGTCGAGTGGTACTCCGCATATCGACCGGAGAGTTATTGGTTCGAAAGGGATGAAAGGATCCGGGTCGAAAACTTGGATCACAAACGGTCGGAAACAATCGAGCTGTGGCATGGGAACAGGAAAGTAACTTTGGAAGAGGCTGGCAGAATTATCAAACAAGAGGAGCACGCAATCTGAGTAATTGAACAAGTGATTCGAGAGGACACCATACTCAATCTGTTTTTGTATTAAATTGAAGAGTAATCTACAAGTCGGCGAGGATGGAAATATCCTTTGACAGAGTTTTTATCTCTTACGCAGATCTGAATGTGACTTTTATTGTATATGCCCGCCCCTTCATAAATCGGCTCACCCTCAATAAACATACCGCGAACGGTGTCGTAACCAGTTTTTTTGTCTTCCTTATTGAAAGTATGAACCGCCTCGATAACAGCACAATCCAAGTTTCTCAGAAGCAGTTCCTTGTCCCCTTTGGCGCCGAGATTGCGCGGCATATCCAAGCCTGATGATTTGTACAGATCGCACAGAGATTCGTAGCCTTGCCTGACAACATGTAGAGAGTTGGCTTCGAGCAAATTGAGACAGAAACCGAGATCAATAATGGCTCCGACGACAGCGGGTGTCTTGATTGGTTTCTTGTTTTTGCTGGTACGTTCGGGATGATTTTTCAGGAAGGTAGCATATTCCAGCGCCCTGGCAGGATTTTGTTCCCAGAAGTAAATTCCGTGCCCCAACCAGTCATGCAGGTTTGTGCTTGGTTCAAGGTGTTTGTTGCTGCAGGCGATGACCTCATCGGCAACGGATTTATCGCAGCCGTGAAAACCGAGGACAAAATGTGGAAGGGTTGAATACATCAAGGAACGCGATATGGTTCGGTCAGTTTTCCATTTTTATCGATTAGGCCAATATCCATAAGGGTCTTTCTGGCTGACTCAGGCGTTGCGCAAACCTTTTTTGACCAAGCTTTCATCTCAGCGACCATCTTTTTTGTTTCTTTGCTATTCATGGTTACCATTTGGCAGCCTTTCTTTGATAAGGTACCGTAAATTACGTATCCAATTTACGAAAACATAATAATACACTCCGATAAGTTGGTAAAGGCAAGAATTCCTTCAAACAGAATTCCTTCAACCATTCATCCCGATCAGGTACTTCACATCAAGGAAGCTGAGTTCATGTTTGATTGTCTGCCATCCTTAGGTTGGGACCAGGGGATTCCAGGCAGCGTAGGGAGTAGAACAAGCTCTTACATCATAATTCTCCTTTTGATTTTGAAAAACTGCCTTCCGCTGCCGTGTTTAGTAATCAACTGCCACTGCTGGCAAAAATTACTGAAAACGGAGGCGGCCCATGCTTTCCCACAATCCATACCCCCACATTTTTTCCTGGCTCTGGACATTGACATGCCCCGGACAGAAATGCTGGCGACGCTTTTGGCACAGGTGGAAGCAGCCCCTTAACCGATGGCTAACTGCATTCGCCGCATGGCAGCTACTCTCTGCTGCATAATATACGCTGGCCGGTTTGCCGGCGGCAGCGCCTCTAAACGTTCCCGGTCAATGCCCAGCTCCCGCGTGGTCATCCCGGCAACCTGAACCGCAACCTCCCAGCCACCTATCGGCACCCCACCCGGTTTATCGGCTGCAGCAACCAGCGGCAGGATCGTTACGATACCGGCCTTACGTGCCTGTTCGGCTATCTTTATCTTAGTGGAATCCCGCAATTCCGCCCACAAATTGGCCTTGCCATGCAAGCGGCTAACCCAGGCCAGGGCTTGACGATAAGCAGCGGGGAGACAGAGTCGATTGCAAAACGCTGCCGCCATGGTGAAGCCGGTTTCGTCATGGCCGTGATGCTTGGGGTAGAGGCGCGGATCGGTGGCCAGTTTGCCCAGATCATGAAAGAAAGCGCAGAACCTGGCCAGCGGGTCATCGGTCTCTGCCGCCACCCGTTGCAGCACCAGAATGGCATGGGTAAACAGATCCCCCTCGGGATGGTGCACCAGCGGACCTGCCGGAACCAAAGGCATCTGGAATAGTTCCGGCAGGAATTCTGCTCCCACATTGAACTCAAGCAGACGCTGAAAGAAACGCTCCGGTGTCTTCCTGGCCAGGGCCTTGATCAGCTCATTACTGAACCGCTCCATTGGCATGGCCCGGAAAGCTGCCCCCCACTCCTGCTGCCGGATTAACAGCTCGGTTTCCGGGGTCAACCGCCAGCTCGCCGCCTCGAAACGAAAGGCCCGAAAGATGCGGAGAGGGTCTGCAGCAAAGGTTTCGCTGCTGCACGCCCGCAGCAATCCGGCCTGCAGATCCGCTGCCCCGTTCAGAGGATCGATACGCAGACCCGCCAGCGACATGGCCATGGCATTAATGGTGAAATCCCGCCGCCGCAGATCGTCTGCTAGGTCAGCCATACTTGGGATGCGCGTGACTTCGATCTTGCCGAACGTGGGATGGTGCCGAAAATAGATGGTCGCACCGCTCGAGGCTTCAACCAGGCGAAAACCGAGGGAGACAAACTGATCATGGGACAAGGCGCCAATCAGGTCGATGTCCTGGCTGGTGGTAGCGAGGAGCAGATCTCGTACCGTGCCGCCCACCAGGACGATCCGCTCATGGCAATCCGCAGGGAAAAGACTCTGCACCGCGGCCAGGATCGTCATTGTCATCACTCCCCCGCCGCCTTCAGGTTATAGACCGGCGTCAATATCTCTGTCACCTCAACCGTCTCCAGCAGATATTCCTCAATATCAGCCAACGGTTTGTAGGCGAAGCGGCTTTCATCAAAGGTTGCCCGCGTAATCGACGTCGAGAAGACATGCCGCATGGATTTCTGGAATGCCTTCAGGCTGAATTCGCCTTTGTCCAGCCGCCGGAACATTTCCATGCGCCCATGCCTTCTGCCGGCACCGTGGGGGGCAGAGAGGTTATAGGCGGCATTTCCCCGGCCCTGACCGAGAATCGTGCCATCGGCCATATTGAGCGGGATGATGACCTGTTCTCCCCGGTGGGCAGAAATGGCACCCTTGCGAACAACGCCGTCCTGCTCCGAAATATAGTTATGCACACTCTCAATCACCTGCTGTTCATCAAAACGGAGACCGAAGAACGAGAGAATGATAATCAGCATCATCCGTCGATTATAGGCGGCATAGGTCTGGGCCGCGGCCGCCCATTTCATGTAGTCGGCGCCGCCCGCAGGCAGAGGGAGAAACTCCTGTCCCCTGGGGACCTTCAGCCGCAGTCCGTGCACGTACTGGGCCGCCTGCCCCTGATAGAACTCCGCCACCCGCTTGCCGAGGTTGCGCGAGCCAGAGTGGATGATCAGCTGAAAACCGCCGCTGCGGTTCTGACCAATTTCGATAAAGTGATTGCCGCCACCAAGGGTGCCGATCTGGTGCAGCGGGGTAATATGCTTGCCGATCTTGTTCCCGGCATAGAATCCTGTCTGGATCTGCTCGCACAGGGTGGTAATGGCTCGACGCAGACCTGGAGGCACCTCCAGGTGATCAAACAGGGACAGGTTGTCACGGGAATTCATCCCCAGGGGAATATGCTGGCGGATGTGGCGGTCCAGAGCCGGAAAATCGATGGCGCGGATGCCGGCCAGCGGATGACTGGTAACGCCACAGCCGATATCGACCCCGACGATGTTGGGAATGACGGCTTCGAGGAACCTGCCGGTGAAGCCGATCACACAACCGGCTCCGGCATGGGCATCAGGCATGATGGCCACCAGACCCTGCAGGGCCGGATGGTTGACGATCGAACGGATCTGGTCGTCAGCCTTTGGATCAAGCGCCTTGGCGTGGATCAGCAGCGGGCATGGGGGCTTTGCGACAGCGAACATGGGAGGTGGCATTAGGCGATCATATGTTTTGCTAACACCTTCTGCAGGTCATAGATGTTCACATTGCGATCGAATTTTTTGGTCAACGGGACAGGGTCGCTGCCGATCCAGATCTTCAACTCGGCATCAAGCTCAAATTGGCCGGCACTTTCTACACTGAATTTGGTGATCTTGCCGTAAGGAATCGAAAGATATTCGGTTTTCTTGCCGGTTACCCCCTGGATATTCACCAGGATCAAGCGTTTACTGGTGAATATGAAGGTGTCGCGGATCACCTGAAAACCGACTTCGACCGTCTCGCCATCCACCAGCAACTGCTCATACTCGGCCTGCAGCTTGTTCACCCCAACTACGCCGGCATTTCCCAGCAATCCGGATAGTAATCCCATGGCACCGTCTCCTTTTCGTCAGCTGATCAAATTGTAACAAATCAATTGCCGTACGCAAAAACCTTCCTCAGCTTACGCTCTGCTCCCGCGACGGCCGGTCTTGGGCACCGGTCGTTCGGCTATTTTCCTTTTTTTCTTTGGGGTAGGTAGAGACTCCGGCCCCGCATTTTCACGTTTTTTCTGGGCCTTGGCCTGGACCTTTGCCTGTTTGGTTTCGCTGATCTTCAGACTACGCTTTGCGGCATACTGGGGGAATTCCGCTAACGACTGCTGCGGGATGGCATATTTGAGCAACCGCTCAATCGCCTGCAGTAGCGGTTTTTCTTCCTGGCTTACCAGTGAAATAGCAACGCCGTCTTCGCCGGCCCGACCGGTGCGACCGATCCGATGGACATAGTCTTCAGGCACCTGGGGCAGGTCATAATTCACCACATGGGGCAGCCGTTCGATGTCGAGCCCGCGCGCTGCCACATCAGTCGCTACCAGCACCCGCAGCTCGCCCCGCTTGAACTCGGCCAGGGTGCGGGTCCGGATCGACTGGCTCTTGTTGCTGTGGATGGCGGCAGCCTTGATGCCGTCGTAAAGCAGCTCTTCGGTCAGTTTATCGGCGCCATAGCGGGTGCGGGCAAAAACCAGCACCTGACTCCAGCCGCCCCTGGTGATCAGGTGGGTCAGCATCTCACGCTTACGGCTCCGCTCAACCAGATAGAGCGTCTGGGACACGGCGTCGGCAGTAATGGTGCGGCGCGCCACTTCAATCCGCCGCGGTTTATCGAGCAGTTCATCGGCAAGTTGCTTGATGCTTGGCGAATAGGTGGCCGAAAAGAGCAGGGTCTGCCGCTTTGCCGGCAGATACTCCGCCACCCGGAGGATGTCGTCGATAAAACCCAGATCGAGCATCCGGTCGGCCTCATCAAGGACGAGAAATTTAATCCGGGAGAGGTTAATAGTGCCCCGTTCCGCATGGTCTAGCAGCCGACCCGGCGTCGCCACCACGATATCAACACCACGGTGCAACCTTTCGATTTGCGCCTGAATGGTGACGCCGCCATAAATCATCGTCGAGCGTAAGCCCAGGCGCCGTGCGTACAGGTTCATCTGCTCACTGACCTGGGCTGCCAACTCACGGGTCGGCACCAAAACCAGCGCCCGTGGAATGCGCCGTTTTTCTTTCGGGACCGTGTCCGCCAGCAACTGCACAATCGGCAGGGCAAACGCCGCGGTCTTGCCGGTACCGGTCTGGGCACCGGCTAACAGGTCGCACCCCTCAAAGATAACCGGGATCGCCTCGGTCTGAATCGGGGTCGGGCTCGTATAGCCCTGGGCGGTAATCGCGTTCAACAATTCGGCCCGGAGGCCAAGAGAATCAAATGACATGATCAAACTCCTTGCGAGTAAACCTGATGGACTGCTGGCAACATGACAGCATCAGGACCATTAATTTGTGCGACTTTAGGGTTATAGTTCAAGCATCATAGCATTTACACCGTAAAATTGCCGCATCGGTCCTGCGGCGGGCGGATTTATATTGCGGATTCAATTCAGATCGTTAGAATAGGCTAAATTTTTCTGGAGGTACTGTCGAGATGAAATCACTACTGGTTGCGATAGTTGTCACATTCTGCATGGGTTCAACAGGTTTTGCTGCTGAAAATTGGGTCAAAGTTTCCAAAGGAAAAACAAACATTGTCTCAATGGACAAATCATCGATAAAAAACAGCCCAGGAATTACTGGCGCCTGGTTCAAAATCGAAAAAATGACTGACATAACACCGATAGACGGTAAAACACCGGTTACAATGAAGATTTACCAGGAAAGTTATTGCAGTAAAAATTCCACCAGAGCTAAAGAAGTTATCATGTATGACAAGAAAAAAGAGGTGATTGGTAAGGCCTCCAAACCAAACTCCGAATGGCAGGATGTTGCTAAAGGCTCAAAAACAGAAATTCTTTTTGCGGCGCTGTGTGAAGCAGGCACCAGTAAAAACAAAAAATAGCCGAGAAATCAGCACCTGTTTAGTTGCCAGTATTTCTGGATCCCATTTAGTGGCCTTAAGATAATATGCTGGCCGCAATCAAGCAGACTATTCTGTCACTGCCAGCCCATTGCCAACACCACCCACTGTGGCACCTGTGCGGGCTAAGCCTGTTCCTGGTCCTGTGCGTCAGCAACCAGCAGGCCAAAAGGTCGGGGATCATTCTCCTGGCGATCTGGAACCTGGCTGGCGTCATGCTGCACGAACTCGCCCATCTCCTGGTCGGCATTCTCTGCCGGGCGCAGCCGACCAACATCTCACTCATTCCCCGCCGTAGCGGCACCCGTTGGCAACTGGGTGCCGTTCGCTTTACCCGCATCAACGCCGTCAACGCGGTTCCGATTGCCTTTGCCCCATTAGGGCTGACCGTCGTCGCCTACCTGGTCGCCAACTCCTGGTTCACCTGGCTGCACTCCACACTAACAACCACCCTGGCCCTGTATGCCGTTCTCTTCATTCTGCTCTACAACGCCCTCCCCTCACCACAGGACCTGCGGGTCGCCACCAACTGGGGCAGCCTGTTGCTGTACGGATCAGCTCTGGCACTGTTAACCGCTCTGTTTTATTACACTCGCTGAATACTACTACGGTTGATGATTTCGCAACATCTGAACCCGCTCAACCACAGGCGGATGTGAATAGTAAAAGCGGGCATAAAACGGGTGCGGATGCAGATTTGATAAGTTTTCGGCTGACATTTTGATCAGGGCCGAGGCGAGAGCTTCCGGATTACCGGTAATATCACAAGCAAAGCGGTCAGCCGCGTATTCATCGCGGCGGGATAGCCAGGCGGACAGCGGCGTCAGTGGAAACATGGCCAGCGACAGCAGGAAACCGAGAATCACCAGACTGGCCGGGAATGATGCCGTTGCCATACCAAGCAGCCCAGGCAGACCCGACCATTGCAACAACACATAGGTCCCCCAACTGCCAATCAGCATCAATGCTTCGACCATCACCAACCGCTTGAGGATATGCCGCAATTTCCAGTGGCCAATTTCATGGGCCAGTACCGCCACAATCTCGGCATGGGTCATCTGCTGCAACAGGGTATCAAAGAGTACGATCCGCTTGACCTTGCCGATGCCGGTGAAATAGGCGTTGGAGTGGCGACTCCGCTTGGAGGCATCCATCTGCATGACCCGGCCCACGGTGAGTCCGGCTTTGGCCATCATGGTCTCAATCTCCTCCTGCAGCCCTGCTTCATTAACCGGCGCGAATTTATTGAACAACGGCTCAATGACATAGGGGGAAATAAACATCATGAACAGGCTGAAGGTTGCCATAAATGCCCAGACCCAGAGCCACCAGCGCTGCGGACTCCACTGCACCAGCCAGAAACTGACCCCGATGATCAGTGCCATAAAGAGAGCGCCGATGGCCTGAGACTTGAGCAGATCGCTCAGCCAGAGCCGGACCGTCGTGGTATTGAAACCGTGGCGTGCCTCCACCACAAAGGTGTTGTAAAGTGAAAACGGCAGCTCCAGCAGGGTCTGCCCCCAGGTCAACAGCAGAAAGAAGAGAATGCCCTGAACGATAAATGAACTGCTCAGCCCGAGCACCAACTGATCATACAGCGGCAACAGACCGGCGAAGAGAAACAGGACCGTGAGGAGATTATCGAACAGCGACTCCCACAACCCCAGGCGACTGCTTTCCAGGGTATAGGCCGTGCTCTTGGCCAGGGTCTCCTGGCTGATGGCCGATTCAAATCCGGGCGGTATCGTGTCGCCATGCTGTTGCAGGTGGCGCAGATTGATCTGCCGCAACCAGTAGGTAAACACTGTAACCAGGATGAAGCCGGACAGGAGGAGCAGTTTCATTGTTATCCATTTCCTTTTTTAGTGCTCAGGGCATACCAATGCCGCAGGGCATGGAATTTTGCCTCAAGTTTCTCATGAAAGAGCCGATATGATATCCATGAGGTGATGCATGGGTGACGTAACCAGCATAGCAACCAGCGCCATGACCGCATACAGCATGCGGCAAAGTGTGACCGCCAATAATGTCGCTAATATTTCTACTGATAATTTCAAGACCTCTGCCGTGCAATTCCAGGAACAAAAGTCCGGTGGTGTTACTGGACACGTCGTCAGCGGCACCGATAGTGTCGATATTTCTAAAGAGGCGACTGCGTTACTACAGAACAGCCAAGGTTTTAAAGCAAATCTCACCGCCCTGAAAACTGCAGATGATCTGACCAAGGAAATACTGAATATCAAGGCGTGAGATTTGGAAAGGAGGCGATGGTCAAGCCAGGAACTCGACATATTCTGTTGTTGTAACCGGAGGTGGGGTGACCCATCCGACCAGTCTGCTGCAAGCAGGCACGCCACATACCACGAGAAAGGCTGCATGAGAATTTCATGCAGCCTTTTTCATTTAACCCTGAGCGATCAACTGACGGCATGACCGAAATCTGCTACTGCAGCATGCTGCTGACCTTTTCAATTATTTTTTGTGGGGTCGCCGGTTTTACCAGATAGCCATTAACGCCAGACTCTTCGACGAGCGATTGCAGCACATCTGCCGGTTTCCCGGACAGGTAGAGGATTGGTATGGTTTTCGAGTGTTCATTGTTACGGATCATGGTCGCGGTCTGACTTCCGGACCAGATCGGCATCATCACATCAATAATGATCAGGGACGGCTTACGCTCTCCATACACATACTGATGCGCTTCAAAACTCGTGGTGGCAATACAGACTTCATACCCTGCCGATTCAAGCACCAGTTTAATCATCTCCAGATAACAGAAATCATCATCAATTATCACGATTCTATGCTTGCTCATGCAGCTACGTCCTTCATCGCAAAATAGTTACGCCATCGCTACGGGGTAAAGACAGGCGCAACTCGACAATTCCTGAAATCGTATTAATTATACGAAATTACCATTTCTGCGTCTCACGTCAATAGATATATCCCATCTGAGGGCAGCGTTGTCCGTATATGGTCCTTGCTTACGTCGCATAGCGACAGAATGCTGGTAGCCGGGGCATTCATGCCCCGGTAACATGACACCATTTTCCTGCGTCACGTACGTGACAGGATGGATCTTTCATGCTCTAAACCGGGGGATAAATCCCCCGGCTACAGGCATTTTGCCCTTACAGGGCGATTTCACCGTTATGCAAATACCAACCGGTCAACGCTGATCTGAGGTTGGTTGCATGGCCCCCATC
>JANOEC010000093.1:0-18106 GCA_031412995.1 Geobacteraceae bacterium | reverse complement strand
TGCCGCGGATCGCTTCAAGTGCGACTTTCGCCTTGTGCTGACTGCTGAAACTTTTACGGCCTTTTTCGCTCATTGCCTGCTCCTTTTTACTGCAGGCTACCATCTTAAACTATTGTCCGAAATCTGGGGTCCACTATACCGAAGTTCATCCGAAAAGGGGCAAAATCGGCCTGGTCTTTACGGAGAGTTCATCCCTGCCGGGGTGATTCTTCCTCGGGCTATCCGAAGAAGTTTGTCCGGAAGCATAAGCTAGCGGAGTCTCTTTCAGGGAAAGAGTCTAAAATATGGCTCTTTTTTACCAGTTTTGACCGTTGCCGTCAAGCTTAATAATTGGTTAACTTACTGTATTTACGTTTGTTTCAGGATGTTTCACTGTGAGATACGGATTCGCATTCGTGCGTAGAGCAAGGCACGAGAGTGATCTGTCAGGCGATCAGGGAATGAGCTTTTAGAAGGCGTAGATCAACGACTCGGATAATATTCTCAACGATGATCGGACGCTTGTGTGCTTCTCGGTAGGTTTCCGCAAGAGGCCCGATTGCCCCCTTCATCTTGCCGCAGAGTTCCAGCAGTTGCGCTTTGACGGTTCGCAGTTCGATACCCGCTTCTCCTGCAAAGCTGGCCAGATGGGTCGCCATCAGGTAGCGGGGGTCCTTCTGCCCACCCATCTTCATGGCGAATTTGTTGTTGACCCGTTCATACACCGCTGTGCTGAGGAGATCATAGAAGGGCGCCAGGCGAACAGTCCCTGCGGCATAGATAATTGACAGATTCTTTGCATGTGAGTCGGCGTTGCCGATCAAGAAATTGAACAATGCCCATTTGAGAAGGCTCAAGGTGTCGAGAATCGGTTCATCGCTCCACTCTTCAATCAGTTTGAAGCATGCCTGGAATCCTGGGCCACCTTCCTGCTCATATTTCATCTCCGGGATTACGCCAAGAGCCTGACAGAAGTCTTCCTGGTGGAGACGCTCGATATCTCCGGAAGCGATCCGTTTCCGGTCATACCGCTCGACCATGTAGACCTGCTGCCCGCCGATTTCGACAACCTGTGCCACTGGAACCGGCAGGCCAACCATGTGCGCCAGGTTCATGCAGAATGTTTCGTTAATCACTGTATTCTCAAGTTGTGGGATGGCTATTTTGAGGATATGCGATGAGGCGCGGTTCCCTTCAGGCACAAAGAATTCACCGTTTTCGACGTAAAGGGGCAGCTTGTTCTGCGCGCCGGCCAGGGAGAGCCGGACACCTTCCTCACCGGCAAGAAACGGATGTGCCGGTAGATTTTCCAGCTCCAAAGTCAGAGTATCCTGCGAAATCGGTCGGTAGTGCCCCGATGGCCCCAGAATATCATCGGGGCGCAGGATCGAAACCGCTCCGGCACAATCTCCGCCGATACCTTCCAGTAAGGCAAAAATGTTATCAGCCGATATGCCGAGTTGCCGCGCCACTTGCCGACGGATATCTCCTTCGGGGAGAAGATTGGCAAAGAAAGCCCGGGTGGCGGAGTCGTCGAACAGCACACCCTTGAGTGGTAGAAGACGTGAGAGCGGCAACGCCGCACGGCGAGAAAGATAGCTTTCGTCATAACGAAAGCTCAACTGTGCACCATCCTGGGTTAACTCCCCAACGAGGTGGCTGTTCCAATGTACATGCAGAGTCCTGGGCATTTACCGCTCCTTGAATGGATCGGCGGAACGGGGAAAAATGTAGACATCCAGCCCCATTTTCCGCAACACTTGCAATGTTTTTCCCAGTTCGGCGGTCTCTTTCCCGTTTTCCAGCTGAGAAAGAAACTTTGTGCCTACGCCAGTCATGCCAGCAGCAACTTCCTGACGGACACCGACTTCTTTCCGTTTAATGCGGATGAGGCGGCCCAGTTCGTCAGGGGTGGAGATTTTCCCGTAGGTGGGTTCATGACTGATATTTTCCCGATTAAGTCCCATGGTATCCCTCATTGAGTTTTTCCCGTACGGACACATTATGGTACATAAATGGGAGATGTCAATTCTATTTTGCCGTACGGATAAATTATGCAATCCATCGACACAAACACGATTGATGTGTCCGTTCGGACATATTAACCAAAGCACCCCTTCGATAAAAGGCTTTGATTGGGTGAGTGATGATAGCTATTTGCTTTTTACGCTATCGTGACAACTGCATCTGCCGACTTCTCCGCAGCAGGAGCCTTGGATGTTGTTGCCTTTTTCCCCTTTCCCTTTCCTTCGGTCTCACCAAGCGGATTCGTGAACCCCCTGGGCGGCGTGTAGTCCCAGTCCATCAATTGGCACATTTCCGCATTCAGCTGGTTAATGTCTTCCCGGATTTTCTGACTCCGTTCGATGAACTCCTGCGCTTTTTCAAAGGTTATATTCTTGTTACGTCCCATGGTCATGCGTAGCCTGTGGAGCACGTTATCATGGGTGTTAAGCATGGTGATAAAGTCGCTTTGGTCCAATGTTTTTCGGGAGATGACATCAATATCATCCCGGACTACCTTTTTCATTTTTCGATCCTGCCAGGACTGCTTTCCAGATCCTTTTTTCCCGCCTGCTTCTTGCTTGATCTCAGCCATAATCCCTCCCTAACATTTGTGGTTAAATTCTTCCCGTTGCCCGCATGGCGATGCCTTTGCCAAAGCGGTCCGATAATTCCGAAAAAACCGTGTCGTCAAATTTCTTCATATTCTGGACGATCATTTCCACTGCGTTGATCTCCGATGCCGCATTGGCGTAACTCTGCTGGGCGACGCTCAGCAGTTGGAGCGTTTTTTCCTCAAGCGTCTGTATATGCTGCATCCCTTCACCAAGAAGGGCCAGCTGGCAGGTTTCCGGTGATGCTCCGGCCTTATTTCCCTTCTGACTTGAGAGGATGTTACGGGCCATCTCCTGCAACTGGGCCGCCCGACCGAATAGATCGAGCAGCATGTAGTATCCATAGGCCCGGGCAGTCAGTTCAGCCAATTTGCCGATGACTTCTCCCTCGGTATTGGTAGCTGTTGCATTCTTAAGGATCAAACTGACTGAAAGTGGCGTACTTTTAAGAAACGCCTCTTCATCAGGAGTAAGCGCCGTCTTTGATTTGATCTTGCCGGCAACGGACTGCATTCTGCCGGCCACAAAAACCATCAGATTCTTGTTGGCGTCAGTGATGTCGGCACAGGCTCCGGCGGTATCCCGTCCCTGGGCGGTGCCACTGATGAAGGAATCGAAGCTGTTGTTCTTGTCACACGGGGGGATGTACTGGGCCTGGTAGGTGGTGCCGGTCGCTACGGGATTCTGGATAACCACGTCGCCGATAAAGCCGCGTACCAGCTTGACGTACTCGCTGCTCATCCCTTTTTTGCCGGCCAGGTTTTCCAGAACGGATCCATCACCGAAAACCTGAAGGACCTCTGCCGGACAACCAGCGGTGGCGCTGGTGGCCGAAGTTTGGGTTGTGCCGGGGACACCCGGTTTGTTACCGGCGTTGGCCTTTTGCTCGGTCTCGAACAGCTTGCTGACGTCCTGATAGAGATCCTTAGCGCCGCTCGATACCATGAAGTCGGTCTGGGCCGTCTTCATCTCCGCCTTCAGGCTGTCGGACATGATCGACGAAAACGGGCTGGAAGCGGTCGCCACCAGAGCCTTAGACGCCTTACAGTCATTCAACTGCAGTGAGTTCAGCCGATCGGTGATGGCTTCGAGGGACTTGATGGTGTCAGCCACCTGGGGAGCTAGGGTCTTCAAGGCGATGTCAAAAGCTGCTGCCGGAGCCGCTGACAGGATATTCTGGAGCTTTTGCACGAGATAATCCACGTTCAGGAACGAGAAGCCACCAAGGAACATGTCGATTCCTCCGCAGCCGGATTTCAGTTTCGGCAGGGAGGCAGTAAAAAGATGGTCGTCGGTATTTGCCCAGCGTGCCGAGAAACTACCGCCGGTGTAGTAGCCCCGCTTGGAACCTTCGTAATAGCTGGGTGAGGTGGAACTCTTCTGCTGGACCCAGTCATCGACCCAGCCTGACCAGGATAGTACCGGGTTCAATGCAACGGCTGCCGCCAGGCAGACAGCGGTGCTTCTGGTAACTACGGTTCGTTTCACACGGACACCTCTTCTCTGTCACGGTTAGACTTGGACCTCATGGCTGCTCCTTATCCTGGAGGCGTCGCTTCTTCACGTCGAAGGCGCCACCTTTCTGGAATTCGTAGAGCGAATATTCTTCAGGAGAGATATCACCCTTCAGGAGCCGGACGGCCCGGTAGGCCTTATCTTCGATTTCGTCTGCGGAGATGACCCCGGCTGATACGGGCAGGTAATCCTGGTTTCCCTTCTGGATCAGGACCAGTGTCGGAGTGATCTCCACGTTGAACTTTGCTGCGAATCCCGGATTCTCTCTGGTACTGACTCTTTTTACGGTCCAACCGGTCTCATTGGTGAACCAGTCCAGAATTCTTGATTGCTCGTCGCAATAGCTGCAATCAGGCCGCTGAAAATAGATCAGGGCAAAATCATCCCGATTGTCTCGCAACGTGCGCTGCCGCTCTTCGTTGATCTGGGCTATCCGAGCCAGGTTGCCGGGTGTCGTGATCGGATAATCCTTCTTAGTTGTCAATTCCGGGTATTTTTGCCAAACGAACTGGGCCACGTTGGAAAAAGCCAGCGCCTTCTTACGGGCAATCTCCTGAACCTCAAAGTACTCCTTAACGTTCTCCTCGCTGGGCTTCTGGACAGCCTTCTTCTTCAATGATTCGGCAAATTCCTGAAACTGGTCCGGATGCATCTCCCAGATCTGCTCGTAGGTGTAGTCCTTGAGAGACGGTACACTGCGCGGCGTTTTCTTCTTTTGTTCCGGTTTTCTAGCAGGCTTCTCCGGTTCCTTCTGGTACCACCACCAGCCCTTGGCCGTGTCATTGTAGTAATTGGCGCTGGCTGTTACTGGCAGAGACAGAATGGCCAACACAATCAGTGACCTACGCATTGTGCCACCTCGGTTTGTTTCAGTTTGATCTCCTTGACCATCCGTTTCAGCTGCGCAGTTTTTAATGACTCCAGTGCTGAGGGCTTCTCTCCGAAAGCTTCTGCCGTGAAAGGTATAAGCAGGTAGGGAAGCCGTTTGCCGCCTCCGGTAATGATTGATACCTGTGTTGTATAGTATCCGTCTGCAACGTACTGAGTGGCAATTGCAGCTCTGGTCCTGGACAGTTCGGATACGACAGTGAAAAGCAGGTTCCGCTTCTCGGACTCAAAACCCTCTGAAGCAAGCACCTTAGGGTCGTATTCACTCACTTCCTTGATTGTTGCCCAAAGACCATCCGGGCTGACGAATACCAGTCCTTGACTGGTGGAAACCGCTGACCACTTTTCTCCGTTTGGGGTCGATTCCACAAAGTTGATCCGTTTCTTAAGCGCAGCAAGAATGGCATCCACATTGAACCATTCAGGGACGTCCAGTTTGGTTGGGTAAAACCTCTCACTGGACTCAAGGCTTCTTAGGGGATGATTCCGCTTTTCAGTGGGATGATGCGATTTCCCCTCGGTACCTACTGGTTCTGGGGGTGCGTTTGGCGGTTTACCGGAATCTTCGGGCTCACTCTTCCTACGTTCCCTTGCTGCGGCATAGAGTGCTGCCAGCTCGGTTTGCCGTGCTTCATGGTCGCTCAGCTTAAGTCCATCGGTCAGTATATTGTCGCTTTTCAGCAAGTGGTGTCCGGTGATTGCTCTGTGGATGTCATCACGGTTGGGAAGAGAAATGTATTCCGGGATGTTGTTCAGGATAAGCCCCGCAATAACAGGGTGATCGCCGCTGCTGTACATGCCGTCGTGGTAGGACGGAATCTTGCCAATATCATGGGCCAGGGCGATGATGATCATATCTGCCAACAGTGCTTCCTGGTCGGCTTTGGCAATGAAATTCCGAGTCACTGTTAGGGTATGACGATAGAGTGGAACGGTTGCCAGCAGAGCATAGGAGTCATCCGAGTACATATGTTCTGCCTCATCCTTGTGTGTCCTGACAACAGACGGGCAGTCTCCTTCTTCATCGATCATGGTGAGAATCTTGATAATCAGGGTTCTCCGTACCCCGCGTACTGAAGGCCTGTCTTCGATCATTTCGGTGAAGAACTGATCAATCTCTTCGTGTTTAAACTCAGGTCGAGGTTGCTGAGAGCTTTGCTTTGCGGTGCGTTCACGCCAGAGACAGGCGGCATCTTTGATTTCGATTTCATCATCGGTCCAGAGATGGCTCAGGTCAGCCAGGTTTGCCACTTCAGTAAACTCCGTTCTTTCGTCTACAGGCTCTACGGCTGGAATCCACTTTCTGGAGCCATAGTAGCCAAAGCTGATTCCGACTGCAGCGGATACGGTGAACAGAAGCATCTTCACGGAGCGCCTGTCTCGCCTGATTGGAACGTCGACATCATTGAAGTGATAACCGCCGGAGCTGATGGGAAGATGATTTTCATTTTGGGATTGCGGGCATCAAGAGTGGTTCCCTTGAAGCGGCCAGAATAGGTCATCAAATAGAATTCACGTGGCTGCAGGCTAAGAACATCCTGTACCCGGAGGATATCTTGTTCGACCTCGCGGGTCGTGACCTGGTTTGATCCGAAAATCCCGGTCAGTACGTTTTGAACACCAAAATGTTTGACCACGTAATCGCTGGTCTCGGCATCTGAGCAGCGCATGAAGATCTTTGTATTGGTGTTGTCAAGGATGCTCTTGCCAAACTCCTCACCAATGACGGCGTAGATCTGGTTCACTGACTGGGCAAAGGCAGTAACCATGACATCAGCTGAGCCCGCTTTGGCAAAAAGCTCTTCTACGCCCTGATAGAGCAGGCTCTGAGCCTCATCGATGAAAATAGATAGTGGCGGGTCAACCTTTTGCCGGTTGGACAGATATACCCTACCAACAAATGACTGGATCATGGAGAGGAGTACCTTCCCGAGGGTGGCGGATGCTTCGCGAGTGATCATGGCACCTGTGTGAACGACCAGGATTACCCGTTCACCGGCTTCAAGTCTCTTGATGAAACGGTTGGAGTCGGCTTGGCCAATGATCTTGCCGATATTCCCTGCTGAAAGTTCCATCAGAGCCGTGCGCAAAGTCGAGGAGACTTTGGCGTAATATTCCATTGGGGACTTGAGGATATCCTCCAGCATGCCTGCTGTCAGCTCCGCTTCAACAGAGCCGATGCTGCGCAATGACTTCATAGTTGCTTCGAGTGAATCCCGTCGAATATTTTGCCGGATGGTGTCGATGTTCATGATCGGCAAGTTGCCATGTTTCTTGGCCAGGATGATGTAGGCGGATATGACGGCGGTGGTGATCTCCTTGGCGATGTTACGATAGAACGGCTCCCGGCCGCCGAGGATGCCTGAAACAATATGTCCCACTAATTCATCAGGCATGAAATAGAAAGCCATCGGATCGACAACGGCGGAATACTCAGGAAAGATGGGAGTAACGAGCATCAGTTCGTCCAAGCGTTTTGCTTCACGGGCGACTTCATAAATCTTGGTGAAGATCTGCTGGTCTCCCTTGGGGTCAAAATAGACCACCGAATACCCTTTGCGGATGTCCTGTTCGATCAGGTTCTCACACAGGCGGGTTTTCCCAACGCCGGTGGTGCCAAAGACAAACGTATGTCGTTTCCGATATGAGTCGGGGATGGCGATTGGCACGATCCTGGTTCTGTGCCCCAAATTGACGCCGGATCCCAGGTTGGTCATCGGTTCGGTCGTTTTAGCGAGATGTTTTGAGAATGGAAACATGCAAGTGCTCTTCCAGCTCCTTTCCAACAGAGTTTATGACTTCCTTGGGAATTCTGGCCGGTGTCATGATGCAACTATAGGCTCCCGGAATGCGCTTCAGGCAGCGGATTCCTGATACTCGACTCCGTTCTTGCAGCAGGAGGCGTGGGAGTTCTCTTGATGTGCGGCTGAGCAGGATGCGGACTTTGGTTGATCTTCCGTTGACCATGACCGGAACGACACTTGTAATGTAGAACTCCTTAACGCTACCGAAGGTGTAACGTCCTCGTTCGTGAATCGGCTGAAAGCGGGTCGGACAGATACCGGCAAGAATCAAACGCCTGTAGCAATCTGCAATCTCCAGAGATACGAACAGCGCACCATCAGCATCTATCCGGGTTATTTCGCCGGGGGCGGAAACTCCCCTCAATGCCTTCAGGCGATCTGCCTCGTTCAGGGTTCTACGGCATTGAAGTTCCAGTTCGACTTGGTGCAGGAGGTGTCTCCGTAATTTCCGATTGATGCTGTCCAGGGAAAACTTGATTGGTTCTCCGCTCCCAATTGGATAGGCCACAATCTCCAGATTTTCATCGACCCGGACGCTGAAATTCGTGCTGATGGCGCTGGTAAGAGACCTGGTAATGGCAACTTCGACCGCATCCATTGCCTCGCTCATCGCAAGCCCACTTTCGGAAAGAATTTCAGCGGGAAGAATTGGCAAAGGCTTCCTCCCAAGGGGTCATTTTTGAAACATTTGTGATGATGGCAATCTGTTCAAATCTCAGGTGTGTTTGTTCCTGTTTCACGATGCTGGCTATTCTGGCGGCATATCGGTCACGCTTGGACGGAGTGCGCGAGTTGTAGCATCCGACTGCTGACCAGGTGTAGCCATAGTCTCGGATGCATTGAGATAGCACCCAGGAACCGACCATGACATTGGTGCAGGGATCGGCGAGGGTGTTCCAGGGGATTCCAAGTTTTCGTAATGCAGGTTCCCATGACGAGTTGATCTGCATGAGTCCGTAGTCGTAACTGCCATTGGTATTATGATTTACGACGAATGGATTAAAGTCGCTTTCTCCCTTGGAGATCGCATAGAGGAGGTATGGGGAGATCCCGTACCTTTTGCCGGCTTCATCGTAGCAAAAGGCAAATACCATTTCTGTCGAAACAGCATAAGCTCCCATCAACAGTATCAAAATGGCGAAGCGCATCATCCCCTCCATTTATATAATCTATAGGGGGGGCAGGTTTGGTGCTGGCATGATAATTCGGGGAAATATACGATTCAGAAAAACGACCCTAAAAAATATTTGACAAGAACATATTTTTCTGCTAAAAAAGCTACTAACAATATAGATAATATAGCAAGAAATAATAATACACATTTATTTCGCGCGGCAAAGTTGAACTCAAATAAATAATAATTCGGCTCACTGGACAACCAGAGGCCAAGGAGATTTCTCCTTGGCCTCTTTTTTATTCGCTGGAGGCAGACATGGGCAACAGCTGCGATGGGAAAAAAAGTATTCATGGTCATCCCTGTTTTGGGGGCAATCGTCACAAGAATGGTCGAATTCATTTAGCCGTTGCTCCGCGCTGCAATATTAAATGTGGCTACTGCACCAGAAAGCATGACTGTGTCAATGAATCGCGCCCTGGGGTCACCAGCCGGATTCAAACGCCGGAGCAGGCTTTGCTGACGGTGCGCGATATTATGGCGAATGAAACCTTTGGCTCGATCATCAAGGTCGTCGGGATTGCTGGCCCTGGTGATCCGCTGGCCAACGAGGAGACCTTTGAGACCTTCAGGCTTATTGATGCCGAATTTCCCCAGCTCATCAAGTGCTTGAGCACCAATGGCCTGCTGCTGCCGGAAAAAATTGAGCTGCTGCATCAGCTTGATCTGCGCAGTCTGACCATCACCATTAATGCGTTGGATCCTGAAGTTGGTGGCAAGGTCTATAACCATATTTCCTATCACGGCAAGCGGTATTCTCAGGCTGAGGCGGCCCGAATCCTGATTGCCAATCAGTTGGCCGGATTGGCGCGGGCAGCTGAGTATGGCATGCATGTGAAGATTAATACGGTGTTGATTCCAGGGGTCAATGAAGCACAGGTCCCGCTGATCGCCGCGAAGGTAAAGGAGTTGGGCGCGTTTGTGATGAATGTGATGCCGCTGATTCCGCAGGCTGATTTTGCTCAGGTCATCCCACCAACGGCGACTGAATTGGAACTGATCCGATCCGCCAATGAAAAAGTAATCGGCCAGTTCCGCCATTGCCAACAGTGTCGGGCTGATGCGGTTGGGCTGATTGGTTCAAGCACTCCTGGTGGGTGCAGTGCCGCAGGTTAATTTTACGACTATAAAAACTATAAAAAACATAGACAATAAATTTATTCACATGGAACCGCACTGAATCTGAAAGGAGCAGAGGAGTGAGTTGAGAGAAGAGACTGAAGAAGTTCACCCGAATATTGGCCGGTACACCAATAAATACGCATCCAAGGAGTTGAAAATGTCAAAAAAGAAACTGAAATCCATCGCAATTTACGGCAAGGGCGGGATTGGTAAGTCAACCACCACCTCAAATATTACGGCGGCACTGTCAATATTGGGGCTCAAGGTCATGCAGATTGGCTGCGATCCCAAAAGCGACTCCACCACGACCCTGCGCGGTGGCGGCTACATCCCGACCATTCTCGACACCCTGCGGGATAAGAAGAACGTAAAGTCCCACGAAGTCATTTTTGAAGGGTTTAACGGTATCTACTGCGTTGAGGCCGGCGGCCCTGCGCCGGGTGTCGGCTGCGCCGGACGGGGCATTATCACCTCCGTCGAACTGCTCAAGCAGCTCCGGGTATTTGATGAGCTGGATCTGGATGTGGTGGTCTATGACGTCCTTGGCGATGTTGTCTGCGGCGGCTTTGCCGTGCCGATCCGCGAAGGGATTGCCGAGCATGTCTTTACCGTATCGTCATCGGACTTTATGGCGATTTATGCCGCCAATAACCTGATGAAAGGGATCAAGAAGTACTCCAATAACGGTGGCGCCCTGTTTGGCGGGGTAATTGCCAATTCCGTCAATACTGAATATTCCAAGGAAATTATTGATGACTTTGTGGCCCAGACCAAGACCAGCGTCGTGGAGTATATTCCGCGGTCGGTCACGGTTACCCAGTCCGAACTGCAGGGAAAAACGACCATCGAAGCCTATATCGATTCAGAACAGGCCAAGATCTACAAGGGGCTGGCGCAAAAGATCTATGACCATACTGATTCAAAAGTGCCGGAACCGCTTGATGAAAAGCAACTGCACGAGTGGGCACTCAGCTGGGCTGATACCCTGCTGGCCATGCAGACCGGGGAGGTTAGAAGCGCCGCCGCAGCAATCTAGTCGGAAACAGTCTCAATCAAATTTCATTGCAAAGGGAGAACAACGCATATGGCTAAAATATTCAATAATCTCACTGATCTCATTGGGGGCACTCCGTTACTGCGGCTGAACCGACTAACCAAAGGGCTGGAAGCGGATGTGCTGGTAAAGCTTGAATCGTTCAACCCCGGCGGCAGTGTCAAGGATCGGATCGGCTTTAGCATGATCAAGGATGCCGAGGAGCGGGGACTTATCAACAAAGACTCGGTCATCATCGAACCGACCAGTGGCAACACCGGCATTGCCCTGGCATTGATCGCTGCCGCCCGGGGCTACCGACTGATTCTGACCATGCCGGACACCATGAGCGTTGAGCGTCGCAATCTGCTCAAGGCCTATGGCGCCGAACTGCTGCTCACCCCCGGTGGCAAGGGGATGAAGGGGGCAATCGAGGCGGCGGAAGAGCTTGCGGCCAAGACGCCTAATTCATATGTGCCCCATCAATTTCAGAATCCGGCCAATCCGGAGATCCATCGGGCAACCACTGCCGAAGAGATCTGGAACGATACTGACGGTAAGGTCGATGTCGTTGTTGGCGGTGTTGGCACCGGCGGCACCATTACCGGGGTGGGCGAAGTCATTAAATCACGTAAAGCCTCATTCAAAGTGGTGGCGGTTGAACCGTTCGATTCGCCGGTGCTTTCCGGCGGCACCCCTGGACCGCACAAGATTCAGGGGATCGGCGCCGGGTTTGTGCCACAGGTCCTGAACGCCGAAATACTTGATGAAGTTTACAAGGTGAAGAACGAAGAAGCGTTCACGGTCAGTCGGCGCCTGGCCAGGGAAGAGGGTCTGTTGGTCGGAATTTCGGGTGGTGCCGCTGTATTTGCCGGCCTGCAGATTGCGGCCCGGCCGGAAAACAAGGGCAAACAGATCGTGGTCATCTTGCCTGATACCGGCGAACGCTACCTCTCAACAACGCTCTTTGAAGAAGTGTAATCGGTAACGGTAAAGGGGGAAGATCATGTCTGCTGCAGATTCATTGGAAACGATCATGAATGGCCTGAAACATAGTGCTGGTGTCGTCCGCAATGACCTGTCCATTAAGGAACAGAGTTTAGCCGGTGAAGCAGCAGCACCCCCGATTCCACGGCAGCAGGGCAAAGTATCCATATTCGGCATTGCTGGGATCAATAATTTACTGCTCGATTATTACGGCATTGCCCTGCTGATACTGCTCTGGGAGTTGGCCCCGCGCCTTGGTTGGATTGATGCGCAGTTCTTTCCGCCGCTTTCTTTGATTTTACAGGAAATTACCAAGGTGAGCGCCAATGGGGAACTGATCAAGCATATTGCCGCCAGCACGCAACGCACCGTTCAGGGGCTGTTGGCGGCGATTATTCTGGCGGTGCCTGCCGGTTTCGTCCTCGGGGGATGGTTTCCCCGGCTTACCAACTTCCTGAACCCGCTGCTCAAACTGCTGGGGCAGATCAATGCCTTTTCCCTGTTTCCCCTGTTCGTGCTGTTCTTCGGTATTGGTGAGCTGGCCAAATTCTGCATCATCTTCTGGTCCTGTCTCTGGCCGATCCTGTTTACTACCATTACCGGCGTCAGCGGGGTTGATCCGCTGCTGATCAAGCTGGCGCGATCTATCGGTGCCGGCCGGTTGATCCTCTTTACTCGCGTCCTGTTGCCAGGTGCGCTGCCGTCAATCTTTACCGGCATCCGCATCGGCGCCAGCGTGGCCTTTTTGATGCTGATTGCTGCGGAAATGATTGGTGCCAATTACGGCCTTGGTTATCTGATCCATTATTCGAATGTCAATTACCTTATGCCCCGGCTCTACCTCGGGGTGTTGACAATCGCCTTCCTGGGAATGGCACTCAACTACTTCGTTCACTGGCTCGAAGGACGGATCGTGACCTGGAAACAGGAATTGCACGTAACCTGAGGGAGACACTTATGCGTACTGCGGTGAAAAATATTCCGTTCTGGGCGCCCGAGCGCTGGCTATCCGTCGTGCTGTTCTTCGGTGTCTGGGAACTGGCACCTCGACTCGGCGGACTACTGGAGGTCTTTATTGCGCCGCCGTCAGTCGTCGCCACCATTTTGCTGGCGATGATCCGGGAAAATATTCTCTGGGAACACATCCTGGTCAGCCTGGGACGTTCAAGCGCCGGCTTTGTCGCCGCGTCAGCCGTAGCCATTCCGCTGGGTTTTTTGCTGGGGAGTAATTTCCGCACCTTTGAGCGTCTGGTTACGCCGCCGCTCAGATTCTTTGCCCAGCTGAATCCGTTTTCCCTGTTTCCGCTCTTTATCCTCCTACTCGGTATCGGCGAGCTTTCAAAGAGTGCGATGATCTTCTGGGTCTGCATCTGGCCGATTCTGTTTAATACCATCAACGGGGTAAAGGGGATTGACCCGCTGCTGGTGAAATCCGCCCGCTCCATGGGCGTCGGTATCGTTACCCTCTTTTCCAAAGTCATCTTTCCGGCCGCTCTGCCGGGGATTTTCACCGGCCTGAAAATGGGCTCGGGCACCGCATTCTTCATGCTGATTGCTGCCGAGATGATCGGTGCCAGCCGGGGCCTTGGCTGGCTGGTCTGGAATGCCCAGACCAATTTTCAGATGCCCCAGCTGTTTGCGGCAACAGTCGTCATCTCTATCCTCGGTTTGATTCTGCAGTGGGTTTTTGTCCTGTTGGAAAACAAACTGCTCGGTTGGCGGGAGAGCATTATCAATTAGCGCCTACGTCGCCTTTGCATAACGCGCTTCGGCTCCGCTCAGCGCACAATTGTTCCCTGAGACGTTGGGTGAGCGGAGTCGAACCCGGAGTCGAACCCGGAGTCGAAGGGGATTTACTCAGAAGTTCTTTGATAGTACCGGGCTGATGCCCATAACCAGTTTCAACAAGGAGATAGAATCATGAAAGGAACAAAAAATAGTTACCGCTGGCTGGCAGTAACCGCAGCCCTGGCCCTGGTTGTTGCTGCCGGGATCGGCATATTTTCGGAGGCACAGGTCAATGCCGCGCCAGAAAAGCAGCTCTTTGAAATCAAGACCTGGACCAGAAAAGACTGCTCCGTCACCCCGTGGTATGTGACGGATAAGCTCGGTTACTTTGCCGAGGAGGGGATCAAACTGAAGCTCACCGGTGAGACCCAGGCACCGCTGCAGATCCCGTCGCTCCTCAAAGGGAACAATGATGTTGGTAACTTCCATCCCAACACCATCGCCGTGGCCAAGGCCGGAGGCGCCAAGCTTACCGGGGTGGTGCAGTGTGGGATCGAACCGACCGATCCAAAGATTTCTGAAAAGTTCCGGCATATGTGGTGGTACGTAAACCCGACGAAGTCACCCAATGTCAAGAGTTTTGCCGACCTGAAGAACCTGCCCGGCAAGATCAAGATCGCCACCATTACCAAGAACATCTGCGCTGACTTTGCCACCAACCTGCTGGCGGACAAGTATGGCATTCCCCGCGACAAATTCGAATGGGTGGCCATGCCGGACATCCAGGCAATCCAGGCACTCAAGCAGGGGTTGATTCAGGTTTCCATTCCCCATCCGCCATTTTACAAAGGGATGACCGATGCCGGGATGCGCAAGATCGCCGATACCCTTGAAACCGGAATCGGTGCCTCTGCCGGGATAACTTACTACTTTTTTCGCGATGAGTTCATCAAGCAGCACCCTGAGCAAGTGGCGGCTTTTGCTCGGGCAATTGTTAAAGGGCAGAAGTGGTGCAACGCCAATCCGGAAAAATCGGCCAAGATGACCGAAGATGCTATCGGCGTGCCGGTCACTGGTAATCACTATTACTCAACGGTCATTCCGGTCGAAGAGAAGTTAATCGAACCATGGTTGAAGGATCTGGAGGATAACAAGGTCATTCCCCGGGGAAAAGTAACCACCAGTAACCTGATTACCCACGATATCGAGATTATTAACCTGAGGTATGAGGCAGAGCAGAAAAAGAACAAGAAAAGTCTGAAAAAGAAAGTGTAAGCAACGGCTGCGGGGGCAGGGCAGCCTGCTCCGGCAAACCACCCCTTGGGGTTAAGGAGAAGCACAATGTCAATTGATCTCAGTAAAGACAGCTGTCCCAACCGCGAACAGCGGGCCGGTGCAGTGAACGCATTTTTCGGCAAGGCGAGCGATCTGGTGCAGGAAGCGCGCAATGGCACTCTGACCAACAAAGAACGGGATTTTCAGCAGAGCTCCGGCTGCGTACTCAACTTTTACCTGACCACCCGGGTGGTGACCATCCGTGACGCGGTCATGATCGTCCATGCCCCGCTCGGTTGCTCCTCCACCGCACTGCTCTACCGCGAAGTCTATCGAAAGATTCCGGCCAGCGAGGGGTTGCCCACCTTTGATCTCCATTGGCTCACCACCAACCTGGATGAGAAAGACGTGGTCTACGGCGGCGCCGACAAACTCAAGCACGCCATTCTGGAAGCGGAAGCGCGCTACCAGCCAAAGGCGATCTTTATCATGGCTTCCTGTACCTCGGGGATTATCGGTGACGACATCGAAGGGGTGGTAACGGAAACCCAGCAGGAGATAAACGCGACTATTGTCCCGGTGCACTGCGAAGGGATTCGTTCCCGAATCATCCAGACCGCCTACGATGCCTTCTGGCACGCGGTGCTGAAATATCTGGTGAAGAAGGACGTCCCTAAGCAGCCCGACCTGGTCAATATCGCCAGCATGCTCTCCTATACCTGGCAGGATCGTTTGGAGATCACCCGGCTGCTCAACAGGATCGGCCTGCGGCCTAACTTCATCCCGGAGTTCGCCACGGTGGAGCAGTTCGAGCAGCTTGGTGCCGCAGCCGTTACCGCCCCGATCTGCCCGACCTATACTGACTACCTTTCCCGTGGTCTGGAGCAGGAATACGGCGTGCCGTACTTCATGTACCCCTCGCCGGTGGGGATCGAGCATACGGACGAATGGCTCCGGATCATTGCCAAACATACCGGCAAGGAAGAAGAAGTTGAGGTGCTGATCAAGGAAGAGCGGGCCAAATGGTTGCCGAAGCTGGCAAAGATCCAGGACGCCTTCGCAACTCTCAAGCCGAACGGCGAAAAGGTCGAGATTCTCGGCTCCCTCGGCCAGGGACGGCTGCTGACCCAGATCCCGTATTTCGAGGAGATCGGCGTTTCCTCGCCGGCGGCCATCATTCAGGATTTCGATAATCTGGTGCTGGACGAAGTGCAACAGGTCATTGATCAGGCCGGCGATTTCGACGTGCTGGTCAATACCTTCCAGGCGGCGGAACTGGCTCATATCACCCGCAAGTACGACCCGGACGTGGCGCTGACCTGCCCGTTTCAGGGGAGCGCCTACAAGCGGGAAAAAGGGGCGACCAGGATCCACGCTGTACGGGGTGATTCGCGGGAGTGGAGTGCTCAGGCCGGCTATAAGGGGGCTATTGCTTACGGCAACTTCCTGCTCCAGTCGGTGAAGAACAAGTCATTCCAGAAGACCATGCTGGACAAGACTCCCGACACCTACAAGGAGTGGTGGTACGAGCAACCCAATCCGCTCCATTATCTGAAGAAGGAGGCAGTCTGACATGGGAAAAGTTACTGCATTGCGCGCAAAGGAAGAGCCGAAATATCCGGGGATCGTAGAAGCACCGCGCTTTTCCTGTGCCTTTGGCGGGGCGTACATGGCGGCCCTGGCCACCTTCAATACGGTACCGATTCTCCACTCCGGTGCCGGCTGCGGCATGGCCCAGAACTTCGGCCAGAACTTTGCCGCCGGCCTGAATGATGCCGGTCCCCATGGTAACACCAGTTCCCCCTGTTCCTGCCTGGTGGAGGAGCATGCGGTGTTCGGCGGCGAGGACAAACTCCGCGCCCTGATCAAGTCGACCCTTGAACTGGTGAACGGTGAACTGTTTGCCGTCATCTCCGGCTGCGTCCCGGCCCTGATCGGCGATGACGTGCCGGCGGTGGTCAAAGAGTTCCGCGAACAGGCGCCGATCATCTATGTCAATACCGCCGGTTTTCTCGGCAACTCTTACAAGGGGTACGAGCAATTTCTGGATGCGGTTATCGGTCAGCTGTTGGAACCGCTGCCGGTGATCCGCAAAAGAGTGAATCTGTTCGGCGTTGTTCCCTATCAGCATATCTTCTGGAAAGGAAACCTTCAGGTGGTCAAGGATCTGCTGGCAAAAGTTGGCGTCTCTGCGAACATGATCTTCACCGAAAACAGTGGCCTTGAAGCGTTGAAAAGCATCCCTGCCGCCGAGCTGAATCTGGTGCTCTCCCCCTGGTCAGGTGTGCCGGCAGCACGCAAGTTGGAAGAGAAGTTCGGTACCCCGTTCGAGATCATTCCGGCCGTGCCGACCGGGCCGAAGGACACCAGCACGTTTCTCCGCTTTCTCGCCAAAAGACTCAAGCTGAACAAGGCTAAAGTTGAAAAAGTCATTGCCGCGGAAGAGCACCGCGCCTATCGCTTCTCCGAGTATATGGCTGCCATCACCTCTATGGCACTGCCCAATGCCTTTGTGGCAATTGTTGCCGATACCTCAACCGCCATCAGCTTGACCCGCTATGGCAGTAACGAGCTAGGGTGGTTGCCGGAGATCGTCATTCTTACTGACGATCCGCCGGAAGAGTACCGGGATTCGATTATCCGCAGTCTGACCGAGAATCTGGAGAGTACGGTTGTCCCGGAAGTAATATTTGAGATCGATTCCCACAAGATCCGCCAGCACCTCAACGACCACACAGTACAGTTGGTCCTGGCCAGTTCTCTGGAGAAACATATCGCCGGGCAGGAGTTGCAGGCGATGCAGGTGAGTGTGGCGTTCCCCACTTATGACCGGTTGATCGTTGATCGGAATTATGCCGGTTATCGGGGCGGGTTGGCGCTCATGGAAGATGTGGCCTACAAGTACGGCGGACCGCTATAGAAATAATTCTTTTCCGCCCTGGCGGCGTAAGTCTTCGGGGGCACGCGGAGGCGTAGCGCGGCT
>JANOEC010000092.1:0-15602 GCA_031412995.1 Geobacteraceae bacterium | reverse complement strand
TGCCGCGGATCGCTTCAAGTGCGACTTTCGCCTTGTGCTGACTGCTGAAACTTTTACGGCCTTTTTCGCTCATTGCCTGCTCCTTTTTACTGCAGGCTACCATCTTAAACTATTGTCCGAAATCTGGGGTCCACTATACCGGATCTGCCGGTGTTACCGGAGTGGGCGATGACTGTTTTGGTATTCACTTCCTGTCCTGCTTTCACTAGCACTTCCTGATTATGACCATAAAGGGAAACATACCCTTTGCCGTGGAGAATGGCGACCAGATTGCCGTAGCCTTTGTATTGGCCGGCAAAATAGACAGTGCCGGTTTGAGTGGGGTAAACAGGAGTGCCAGAGGGCACGGCAATGTCCCAGCCATTGTGCCAGACGGTGCGGCCGCTGCCGAAAGGATCCTTGCGCCAGCCAGGGCTGGAGGTGAGGCTACCGCCATCGACCGGTGATTTTCGGTCAGCGTAGGCCAGTGTTGTGCTGGCAAGTATGAAAATTGTGCAGAGTATGACGAATGATTTCATGGCAGGAAAACCTTTTTACCGCCGAGGGTACCTGGGGAAACAGTGATTAAATCTTGTAGATTCCAGTCTGTCTGGTGTCTACTTAAGTTGTACTGGTCTGTATGTAAAAGTCAGATATGTTGAAATTACAGTAATCGTACCAAGTTCGATTTTAAGCGATATACAGCGTTCTCGTGGTTACATAATCAGGTTCTGTCCGCTCATTTCTTCCGGTTGTGGCAGTCCCAGCAGGTGCAGCATGGTTGGGGCGATGTCGCAGAGGCGACCACCCTCTCGCAGTTGCGATGGTCTCTCGACATCGTTCACCAGCACCAGCCAGACCGGGTTCGTGGTATGGGCGGTAAATGGATCTCCTTGCTCATCTGCCATCTGCTCGGCGTTGCCATGATCGGCAGTGATGAGCACGGTCCCGCCCAGTTCTTGAACCTTGGCTATCACCCGACCGACGCACGAATCCACCGCCTCCACTGCCTTGATTGCTGCCGGCAGGATGCCGGTGTGACCCACCATGTCGCAATTGGCGAAATTAAGGATGATCACATCGTACTCGTCCTGTGCCAGGCGCTGCAGCAGCTCGTCAGTCACCAGAAAGGCGCTCATCTCCGGCTTCTGGTCGTAGGTAGCCACTTCCTTGGGGGAGGGAATCAGGGCACGATCCTCTCCTGGGAATGGTTCTTCCACGCCGCCATTGAAGAAGAAGGTGACGTGGGCATACTTCTCGGTCTCGGCGATGCGCAGCTGTTTTTTGCCGGCACTGGCCAGCACAGAGCCTAAGATGTTTGTCAACTCCTCCGAGCTAAAGGCGATGGGCAGATCAAAGGTGGCGTCGTATTCGGTCATGCAGACATAGGAGGAAAGGGCAGGGGGGGCTTGGCGGTGAAACCCGGGGCAATCGCTCAGGGCGAGGGCACGGGTGATTTCTCGGGCTCGATCGGAACGGAAGTTAAAGAAAATGCAGCCATCACCATCACGCAGCTGACCGATTGGCGCTCCATCGGCGCAGATGACGCAGGGGACGACAAACTCATCATGAACGCCGGTGGCATAACTCTGGCTGATGGCTTCAGCTGACGACTGCCGGCACTCGCCCTGGCCGGACACCATGGTCTGATAGGCTTTTTCGACCCGGTCCCAGCGGTTGTCCCGATCCATGGCATAGTAGCGCCCCATGACGGTTGCCACTTTGCCGACACCAATGCTGGTTAATTCCGTCTCCAACTGTTGCAGATAGTCGGCCCCGCTTTGGGGTGGGGTGTCGCGGCCATCCAGCAGGCAGTGGATAAAAATATCGGTCAGCCCCTGTTGTTTAGCCAGTCGCACCAGGGCGTAGAGGTGAGTGTTGTGGGAGTGGACGCCGCCATCGGAAAGCAGTCCCGCCAGATGGAGTCGCCCGCCAGTGGCCTTGGTCTTGGCGATGCACTCCAGCAGCACCGGGTTGGTGTAAAAATCGCCATCAGCGATCGCCTTGGTAATGCGGGTCAGGTCCTGATAGACGATCCGACCGGCCCCCAGGTTCAGGTGACCAACTTCTGAATTGCCCATCTGCCCGTCCGGAAGACCGACGGCCATGCCGGAGCAGAGAATCTGTGTATGGGGATAATTCTGCAGGAGGCGGGAAAGGTGCGGGGTTTTCGCCAGGGCAACGGCGTTATTGTTCTGGCTTGGGTTGATCCCCCAACCGTCGAGAATCATCAGCAGCAGCGGCTTTTTAGGCATGGCGTACCTCGTGATTAATGATGATATTGTTCGTTGTTGAGAATGGTACAGGCACGATACAGCTGTTCGAGGAAAAAAGGGCGCACCATTTGGTGGGTAAAGGTCATTTTCGATAGGCCCAGGCTCATGAATGCCCGTTCCCGGAGCGATGCCGCAAACCCGTAGGCGCCGCCGATGGCGAAGGCCAGTTCCGGGGTGCTGCGATCCCTCTCCCGCTCAATCAGGGTCGCAAATTCGGGGGAGGTGAGTTGGGCGCCCTGCTCATCAAGCAGAATCAGTTTTGCCGTGGCCGGCAACAGTTTTAACAGCCGCTCTGCTTCACGCTCGCGGGACTTTTCCGCTTCCGCTCCTTTTTCTTCCTTGGCCTCGCCAATTTCCAACGGGTAGTAACGACGGACCCGACCGGCATATTCATCAATGCCGGCTTTCACCCAACTCTCCTGGGTCTTACCGACCCAGAGGAGGCGCAATTTCATCCCCGGTTTTCCCACTGATATTCGACGGGGATGGGTACTTCCGCCGCTGCCGACCAGAGGCCATCCAGATCATAGTGGCTACGGATTTCTCGTTGGAAAACATGGACCAGCACGTCGCCGTAGTCAATGAGTGCCCACTTCCCTTCGGTCAGGCCTTCAATCTCCTGGACTTTACCGTATTTTTTCAGCCCTTGGCGGACTGATTCGGCGATTGCCTGCACCTGTTTGTCCGAGCCGCCATCGGCCAGGACCAGCATGTCGGCAATGGTGGTGAGTCGGTGAATATCAAGAATCCGGACATTGGTGGCCTTTTTGTCAAGGGCGAGGCGGGCGCATTCAAGTGCCCGATCTTCGGTGGAAATAGTCAGTTTAGCTGGCATGGGTATAGATCCTTTTCTGTTCGATATAGTCGATGACCGGCTGCGGGGTAAGGTAGCGGAGTGAGCGCCCCTGGGCAGCCAGTTCCCGGATAGTGCTGGACGAAATGGCCAGCGGCAATCCCGGAAGATAATAAATAAGCGTTCCCGAGCGATGGGTCAGGCGATTGTGTGATGCATCATAGCTGAATTCTGCGGCAATTGCCGGGGGAAGCGTTGCCGGCAGGTTTTCTATTCGCGCCCCGGGGCGCTCAACCACCACCAGGTGGCAGAGGGGGAATATCTCGGCATAACGGTGCCAGAGGCCGATTTCCCGGAACGAATCGCTGCCAATGATGAAGAACCGCTCGTCATCCGGATATTCCCGTTGCAGTTCGGCCAGGGTATCCACCGAGTAGGATGGCCCCTGGCGGCGGCTCTCCAGGTCACTGGTGGAAAAGCCGGGATGATCCTTTATTGCCAGTTGCACCATGACCAACCGATCAGCAAAGGGGAGATCACCGGCTAACGGTTTGTGCGGCGGTGTTGCGGCCGGCAGAAACATAATCTGATCCAGCGCCAGCCGCTCCCGCACCTCTTCCGCAATGCGCAGATGGGCCAGGTGGATCGGGTTAAAAGTACCGCCGAGGATACCAAGTTTCATGTTTTCTCTGTTACTCGTCACTCGTTACCTGTCACTGCCTGATTTGCCCGTCGCCGTAGACAATAAACTTCTGCGTCGTCAAATCCTCCAGCCCCATGGGGCCAAAGGAGTGGAGCTTGGTGGTGGAAATACCGATTTCCGCACCCAGGCCCAATTGATTGCCGTCGGCAAAACGGGTGGATGCGTTGACCAGGACGGTGCTGGAGTTCACCTCGCGGATGAACCGTTGGGCATTGGCATAATCGTTGGTAACGATTGCCTCGGTATGCAGCGAGCTGTAGGTGTTGATGTGGTCAATGGCCGCATCCAGATTCTCCACTACCTTGCAGGCGAGGATCAGGTCAAGAAATTCTGCCTGCCAGTCCTCTTCCGTAGCCACGGCTGCGGTGGGCGCGAACTGCCGGAACAGGGCATCGCCCCGCAGTTCCACCTTGAGCGCATTGAGGGCCGCGGCAATGCGGGGGACAAAGGTGGGTGCAATATCCTGATGAATCAGCAGCGTTTCCATGGCATTACAGACCCCGGGCCGCTGAGTTTTGGCGTTGATGATGATTTTCCCGGCCATGGCCTCGTCGGCACTGGCATCGACAAAAACGTGACAGACCCCTTTGTAGTGCTTGATGACTGGAATCTTGGAGTGTTCCACCACGAAGCGGATCAGGCTTTCGCCGCCACGGGGGATGATCAGGTCGATGGATTCTTCCTGCTTGAGCATTTCCAGTACCCCCTCCCGTTCCGGGAAAGGGATGACCGTCAGGGCGGCTTCAGGGATGCCGGCTTCTTTGATTGCGCCTTGCATAATTGCGGCAATGGCCCGGTTGGAGTGGATCGCTTCGGAGCCCCCGCGCAGAATGACACAGTTACCTGCTTTAAGGCAGAGGGCTGCCGCGTCAGCGGTCACGTTGGGGCGGGCTTCATAGACAATGCCGATGACCCCCAGCGGAATCCGCATCTTACCCACCTGCAGCCCATTGGGGCGTCGCACCATTTTCGTCACTTCGCCGACCGGGTCGGGCAGGGTGGCCACTTCCCGCAGGCCATCGGCCATCGCCTTGATCCGGTCTTCGTTCAGCATCAGCCGGTCGAGCATGGCTTCCGATAACCCTTTGGCAGTGCCGGCGGCAAGATCCTTGGCATTTTCGACAATCAGCGTGGCGTTACCTGCTTCCAGGGCCGTGGCCATCCCCAGCAGCAAGTCATTCTTGGCGCTGGTCGACAGTTTGGCCATGGCATGGGACGCCTTGCGGGCGGCAATTGCAAACTGCTTGATCTGTTCGGCAATATTCATTGGGGTTTCCTCCTTGACTCGACAATTAAAGAGCCAAAGACTTCCGGGTATGTTCTCTTCGACTCCGCTCACCCAACGTCTCAGGGGGCAATCGTGCGCTGAGCGGAGTCGAAGCGCGATTTATGGAGTTACAGAACGACCAGATTGTCGCGATGGATGACTTCATCGCCGTAGCGGTAGCCGAGAATATCTTCGATATCAGCGCTCCGGTGGCCGAGAATCTTGCGCAGCTCACTGCTGGCGTAATCGGCAATGCCCCGCGCAAACTCGGTGCCTTCCTGGTCACAAAGCCGCACGCAGGCCCCGCGCTCGAAATCGCCTTCGATCCGCACAATGCCGGAAGGAAGTAGACTGCGCCCATCCTGCCGTAGTACCCGGCTCGCTCCGGCATCGACCATGATCCGGCCCTGGGGGCGCAGGGTAAAGGCGAGCCAGTGTTTGCGACTGGAGAGGCTGGCGGATGCCGGGAGGAAAAACGTGCCGACCTGCTCACCATGCACCGCAGCCGTGAGGATGTCCGGGATCGTGCCATTGACAATCAGGGTGGCGGCGCCCGACTTGGCCGCTTTCTTGGCGGCAGTCAGTTTGGTGATCATGCCGCCGGTACCGACCGATGAGCCACTGCCGCCGGCTGCCTGCTCCAGTTCCCGGGTGATGGTTTTGACCAGGGGAATGAGCGTGGCGTCCGGGTTATTCTGTGGGTTGGCGTTATAGAGCCCGTCGATGTCGGTCAGGATGACCAGGAGTGAGGCATCCACCAGATTAGTGACCAGGGCAGAGAGATTATCGTTGTCGCCAAACTTTATTTCTTCAACCACCACCGTATCATTTTCATTGATGATCGGGATCACGCCGCACTCCAGCAGGGTTTCCAGGGTGGCGCGGGCGTTCAGGTAGCGGGTGCGGTCAGCTAAGTCGCCGCGGGTAATCAGGATTTGGGCCACATGCAGGCCATGGGCCGCAAAGGCGTCTTCATAGGCGCGCATCAGCCGGGATTGGCCAATGGCGGCAGCAGCCTGTTTCTGGGGAATGGTGCGCGGGCGATCGGCCAGGCCCAGGGCACCGCGACCGGCAGCTATGGCCCCGGAGGTGACGAGCAGTACCTGGCGTCCTTCCCGGCGCAGTTCGGCAACCTGCGCGGCGAGCCGGGCAATGAACGTGCTATCCAGATCCTGGCTTTCGTTGGTCAGGATGCGGCTGCCAATCTTAACCACCAGGCGCTTGACGTTTTGTAAAATATCGCCACGCATTGCCGCTGATTTTACCTGAGATTCTGCCGACACGCCAGGCCTACCACGTTTCTTCGGTCGGTCCCCAGAGGACCCGGGCGATTTCATCCAACAGCGCGGGAATTCCTTCACCGGTAGCAGCAGAAATTGGGAAGACCGGAATGTTCCGCTCGGCGAAGTAGGGCGCAACTTCCGGCAGCAGGGCCTGGACGTCAGGGAGGTCAAGCTTGTTGATCACCACAATCTGCGGTTTTTCGGCCAGTTCCGGGCTGAAAAGCAATAGTTCCCGGTTCAGCATTTCAAAGTCACGCAGCGGGTTGGAATCATGCTCCCGGCTAGGATCAATCAGGTGCAGCAGGATACGGGTCCGCTCCACATGGCGCAGGAAACGGTGGCCCAGGCCGGCACCTTCGTGAGCCCCTTCGATGACGCCGGGGATGTCGGCCATGACGAATGAACGATAATTTTTGTAGGCCACGACGCCCAGGTGCGGCATCAGGGTAGTGAAGGGATAATCAGCAATCTTTGGCCGTGCTGCCGAGACTTTGGTGATCAGTGATGATTTGCCGACACTCGGAAAACCGAGTAGACCCACATCGGCCATCAACTTCAGTTCAAGGCGCAGCCAGCGCTCTTCGCCTTCTTCGCCAGATTGAGCAAACTTGGGGGCCTTGTTGGTTGAGGTGGTAAAACGGGCATTCCCTTGGCCACCACGCCCACCCTTAAGGATGACGATGGTCTGCTCCAGATCGGCCATGTCAGCCAGCACGTCGCCGGTCTCGGCATCCTTGATCAGGGTGCCTTGCGGCACCAGCAGGGTCAGGTCGTCGCCACTGGCGCCGTGACGGTCCTTTCCCATGCCGTTCTTGCCGCTCTTGGCCTTCTGGTGCGGGTGGAGGCGCAGATCGTACAGGGTGGAAAGGTGTGGTGATACCTTGATGATGACATCGCCGCCGTTGCCGCCGTCGCCGCCGTCAGGCCCACCAAAGGGAATGAATTTCTCTCGCCGGAATGATACGCAGCCCGGGCCGCCGTCACCAGCCTTGGCGTTGATTTTTACTTCATCGATAAAGCTCATGATTTGGTCTTCTGTTAACGATTGGTATCGTTAGAACAACAAAAGCCCGGAGCTTGTTGCCAAGCCCCAGGCTTTCATTTTGGTTGTGGTGGCAAACAGCTAGTTAGCCGGGTAGACCGAGACTTTCTTGCGATCCCGACCCATCCGTTCAAATTTCACCACACCGTCGATCAAGGCGAAAAGGGTATGATCCCTGCCGCAGCCGACATTGTTGCCCGGGTGAATTTTGGTGCCACGCTGACGGTAGATGATGTTGCCGGAACGTACTGGCTCCCCGCCGAATTTCTTGCATCCGAGTCGTTGGCCGTCAGAATCACGTCCGTTCCGTGAGCTGCCGACCCCTTTCTTATGTGCCATGGTTCTGCTCCTTTAATACTTGCTTCTAGGCGTTGATCTTGACGATCTTAACGATAGTCCGCGGCTGTCGATGGCCTCTAAGCTTTCGGGAATTCTTGCGCCGTTTGGATTTGAAGACCAGAATCTTCTTATCCTTGCCCTGCTCGACGATTTTTCCTGTCACTGAGGCATTTGGCACTAACGGTGTTCCGATTTTAACCGTGTCGCCGCCGACCATGAGGACTTCGCCCAGTTCGATGGTATCACCCACCTCGCCGGCTAGTTTTTCAAACTTCAGGAACTCACCTTCGGAAACTTTGTACTGCTTACCCCCGGTCTTGATCACTGCGTACATACGTATTCACCACCTTTGCTGGAAGATTTCGAAAGGATTCATTTCTACACGGGTGCAGGTGAGAAGTCAATACATTTTCCGTTTCGGCTAGTTGCGTGGCAGTAGCGGCTCATTGACCAGACCAGGTTGGTTTGGTACACTCTCGCCAACTGTTGTTCATTTACAAGGAGGATTATGATGCGAAAAATTGCGATCTGTGTTGCGACGCTGCTGGTGGCAATGGCCGGACAGGCCATGGCTAAGGATATCAAGTTTGTTACCGGTCTGGCTCAGTCAGAATTCAAGAACCTTTCCAAAGAGGCAGGGGGCGCCCTTGCTTACCATAATGTGGCCCCGTCAGTTTCTTTGGGGATTACCGGATTTGATCTGGCGGCAGAATCTACGCTTTTGGATCTTCGTAATACCGGTTACTGGAATGCGGCCTTCAATGACAGTGCGCCGAGCTATTTGATAATTCCTCGTCTGCGGGTACGGAAAGGGCTGCCGTGGGGCATCGATGTCGGGGCCATGTACAGTTACGTGCAAGACAGCAATGTCAAGCTGTTTGGTTTTGAAGTTGCCAAGGCGCTGCTCGACGGGGGTATGGTGACTCCTTCCCTTGGCTTGCGTGGTTCCTATACTAAGCTAACCGGTGTTGATCAGTTGGATCTGCAGACCTTTGCTGCCGACCTGAATCTGAGCAAGGGATTTGTTGTTGTTACCCCCTATATCGGCGCTGGTATTGTACAAATCATTAGTACCCCGAAGGGTAACCTGAAGACTGGCCTGCCTGGAGGAGTTGCTTTAAGCGAAGAAAAAATCACCCAGCCCCGTTTTTTTGGCGGGTTAAAATTGTCGCCCCTGCCGCTGATTGGTATCACTGCCGAGGTTGAATATTCCGTGCGTCCGTTGTATTCACTCAAGGCTGCGGTCAATTTCTAGCCCCGCTGTTCACTCAACACACGCCAATGGGTCGGTAACCGCCGGCCCATTGGCGTATTAACAGGCTCACTCCATGCACGAGCACTCAATCGACAGTAGTATCAGCAGCCGGATCAAGCTGGCCATTGGCCTGACGGCCATCACCCTGGTGGCTGAAGTGGCTGGCGGCATCTGGACCCACTCATTGGCCTTGCTGTCTGATGCGGCTCACGTCTTCCTCGATCTGTTTGCCCTGCTGCTTTCCCTGGGGGCGATCCGGTTGGCAGCCCAGCCGGCCAGCGATACCCGCTCGTTCGGCTGGCACCGGGCCGAGGTGTTTGCCTCCTTTATCAACGGGGTCACCGTCTTTCTTATGGCCTTCGGTATTTTTTGGGAAGCGTGGCAGCGGTTTGCTGCGCCGGTACCGGTCAAGACAGTGCCGATGTTCATCATTGCCACTATCGGTTTGGTCACCAACCTGATTGCCGCCAAGGCCTTGCATCTGCATGCTCATGACGATCTGAACGTGCGTAGCGCCTTTTTGCACGTGATCGGCGATGCCGCCGCATCGGTCGGGGTCATTGCCGGCGGGGTGATCATGTATTTCACCGGCTGGTATGCCCTTGATGCCCTGATTTCCGTGGGCATTGGCTGTGTCATTTTCTGGGGATCGTGGCGGGTGATCCGCGAGGCGGTACATATCTTCCTGGAGGGGGTGCCGCGCGGCCTCTCGGTGGCTGGGGTCGCCGATGAGATTCGTGGGGTCGAGGGGGTAGGCGAAGTGCATCACCTGCACGTCTGGACCATCTGCTCCCACATTCTGGCGCTGTCGGCGCACGTGGATATTCAGCCGGGCCACAAGGGGCGGCAGGCGCGGGTGCTGCGCCAGATCGAGATCCTGCTGGCGGAACAATTTCACATTACCCATACCACGCTGCAGGTAGAGTGCACCCAATGCGTCGAGGGGCCGATACTGAAGGACCTGCACCATCTCCCCCGTCACGGTCAGCACCACGTTCACGATGAACACTGTGCCGGCCATGACCACCACCATTAGGAATTAACTGCCATGCTTGACTACCAACTGATTCAGGAAGCCGCTGACCGCTTGCGCAAACGGGTGCGATTGACGGAACTGATCCATTCCCATCACTTCAGCGAGCGACTGGCCACGCCGGTTTATTTCAAGTGTGAAAACCTGCAGCGCACCGGCGCCTTCAAGATTCGCGGTGCCTTGAACGTCATGACGGCCCTGCCCCGGGCTGAACTGCAGTCTGGGGTGATCACCGCTTCCGCCGGTAATCATGCCCAGGGCGTGGCCTTTGCCGCCGACCTGCTGGGGGTAAAGGCAACGGTCTATATGCCCGAAACGACGCCGCCGCAGAAGGTCTTTGCCACCCGTGACTATGGGGCAGAGGTGGTGTTGGTGGGGCGCAATTTCGACGAGGCCTATCATGAGGCGGTTGCTGCCGGCAAACTGAGTGGCGCCCGCTTTATTCATCCCTTTGACGACCCGGAGGTCATGGCTGGCCAGGGTACTATCGGCCTGGAAATTCTGCAGGAACTTCCTGACGTGGCGACGGTCCTGGTGCCGATTGGTGGTGGTGGTCTGATTGCCGGCATTGCCACGGCAATCAAAGAGACCCACCCCCAGGTGCGGGTCATCGGTGTTGAGGCTGCCGCTGCCCCATCCATGCACTACTCACTGCAGAAGGGGCGAATCATGGAGACCCCGTTGCGGGTCAGTCTGGCCGATGGCATTGCGGTCAAGCGGGTGGGCAAAAACACCTTTCCGGTGGTACGGGACCTGGTGGATGATGTGGTGCTGGTGGAGGAAGAGGAGATTGCCCTGGCCATCGTTGCCTTGCTGGAGCGGGCCAAGCTGATGGTCGAGGGGGCCGGGGCAGTCGGCCTGGCGGCGCTATTGGCCGGCAAGGTCGCCGGACCGTTGGGGAAAACGGTTTGCCTGCTCTCCGGGGGGAATATTGATGTCAAGACCATCTCGGTGGTGGTGGAGCGAGGGCTGCTGGCGGCGGGCCGCTACCTGAAACTGAAGGTTGAACTGGACGACGTGCCGGGTGCCCTGGCCCGTCTGGCCGCAGAGATTGCGGCGGCCAAGGCCAATATTTCCATCATCACCCACGACCGCCGTTCCAAATCTCTCCCCATCGGCAAGACCGAAGTGCTCATCGAACTGGAAACCCGTGGCTACGACCATATCAAAGAGGTCGTTGCGCATCTGGAAGCTGCATCCTATCTGGTGGATGTCATCCGCTAACGCATCCCATTGAACCTAGAAAAAGCAATTGAAACGCAGAGACGCTGAGACGCTGAGTAAAAACGGTCTTTTAAGCAAAATACGGCCTTCACCTTTTTGGTGAGCATCAAATTTTGGATAAGTTCTTGATTTCTCTGCGTCTCTGCGCCTCTGCGTTAATTGACTGCCGTTTTTAGGTTGAATGTCAGCAGAGAAACAGACTCTCGGCCTTGAAAAAGACGCTGATCGGCGCCTCTTCGAGGATCGCCAGCTTGCGAAAGGCATAGTCAGGGACATCTATTTCGATCACCGGGCCATTGCCGGTCGGGGTGACAATGACCGTGTGGCTGGTGCCGCGCATGAAGATGCGGCTGACGGTCCCCTGAATGCAGTTGTCATGGCGTTTATGCTCCCGGTCAGGCCGGACGATCATCACGTTTTCGGTGCGGATGCCCACCATGCATGGTGACGGTGCCCGCAGGGCACTGGCCGCATGACCGGGATTGCGCAGGGTTAACGTCGTCTGCAGGGTTGGACAGCTGACGGTGATTTCCCGCTCGGTAATGGTCGCAATCGTCCCCGGGAACAGGTTGCGGATGCCAAAATAGCGGGCTACGTCAAGGCTGGCTGGCCGCTCGTAAATCTCCCGCACCGTGCCGTGCTGGCAAATTCTTCCCCCCAGCAGCACCGACATGGTGTCACTGAGAAAAAAAGCCTCTTCCGTATCATGGGTCACCATCAGCAGGGTGAGGCCATGGGCCTGTTGCAGATCCTTCAGCACGAACAGCAGTTCTCGCCGCAGCCCCTCATGCAGGGCGGAAAACGGCTCATCCAATAACAGTAGACGATTACCGGTTGCCACTGCCCTGACCAGGGCAATTCTCTGGCGCTCACCGCCGCTCAGGTTGGCAACGGAGCGGTCGAGCAGGGGGGTAATGCCGACTGACGCCACCAGCTGGTGCACCAGATCGGTATGGCTGCTGGAGTTGATACCGCGGACTTGTGCCCCGAAGAGGATGTTTTCCCGCACGGTCAAGTGCGGGAAGAGCGCCAGATCCTGCGGGACATAAGAGATCCCCCGGGCTTCTACCGGCAGGCGGGTGATATCACGCCCATCAAGGGTGATCGACCCGCACGTGGCCGGGCGGAAGCCGATGATCGATTCCAGGAGCAGGGTCTTGCCGCTGCCGGTAGCGCCGACAATGGCATGACAACCGGCTGCAGGAATCGCCAGGTTGATGTCGTTTATCTGAAAGCGGCCAGCGCTGACCCTGAGATTGCGGACGTCAAGCATTGCGCCTCCCACTGGTGGTGAGGCGCACGGCAAAGAGCGTCACAAAGCCCAGGACCGTCAGGATCAGGATCAGTGAGACGGTACCCTCGATATTGGCGGTGGACAGTTGCATGAAAATGGCGATGGGCAGGGTCTCGGTCCGCATGGCCATGGTACCGGCCAGGGTAATGGTGGCGCCGAATTCGCCCAACGCCTTGGCCCAGGTGAGGATGGCGGCGGCGATGATGCCGCGGCGACAGAGGGGGAAGGTTATCCTGGTAAAGGCCACATAGGGCGACGCGCCCATGGTGCGGGCAACATCCTCGTAGCGGCGGGGGATCTCGTCCAGGGCTGCCTTGATCAAGCGGGTAGCAACGCCAACGGTGGTGATGAACTGGGCCAGCACGACCCCTGCCGGGGAGAAGACAAACTGTACTCCCCACTCTTGCATCGCTTGGCCGGCCGGCGTATTGAAAAAGATCAGCAGCATGGCGCCGAGAGCGGCCGGCGAGACGATCATCGGCAGCTCCAGCATGCTATCAACGATCCCCTTGCCGGGAAAGTCGTGGCGCGACAAGGCATAGGCTGCCGGCAGTCCCAGCAGGACCGAGAGCAGGGTGGCGGCAGTTGCGGCTCCCAGACTCAGGCGGATAGCGGCCCAGGTCCGCTCCGACATGCAGGTGTCGAGCAGTACATCCCCGCGAAAATAAAAAAACAGGGAGAGGACGAGGCCACCATACAGGATGAAAATGCTGACGGCGCAGAGGATGGAAAGACGTTTCCAGGTCAACGCACGCTCCACTGGCGCGGCAGGGTGTATTCCCCGCCGACCGGCTTTTTCTCGCCTATCCAGGTAAAGGCCTCGTCGGGAGTCATGAAATAGTGGTGCTGGCGAAAGATGGCCGCCCCTTCGGCGGAGCTGAGGAACTGGATGAACTTTTGGGCTAACGGACGATTCTTGCTATAGCTGCTGACGGCGATGGGAATATAGCCGACCCGCTGAATTTCCTGCCGTGCCAAAGGGATGGTCTCAATCCGCGCCGGATCCCAGTACTGGAACACCCCCCAGCCGATGACCGCATCAGCTGCCTTGAGGGAGATAGCGGTGGCGGTTTTTTCGCAGCTCTCAGTGTAGTTCACCAGGTTCTTACGAAATGCAGCAATTTCGGCTGCTGAAAGATTCTTCTCAATGATCTCGACAGCATAAAGACCGACACAGACCCCTTCCGGATTGGCAATCGCCACTCGTATCCCCGGGCGCAACAGATCCCGCAGCGACCGGATCTTTTTGGGATTCCCCTGCTGCACATTAATGGCCGGCGCCAGGTAGACCAGGCGCTGCTCGGTCTCCGGCAGCACCGCCCCCTTTTTTTTGGCAATCTCCATGAAGTCGGATGAACCGGGAAAGTAGATATCGCCCTGTTTGCTCAACAGCATTTGGGAGAGCACGAATCCAGACCCGCCAAAAATCAGTTCAACTTTAGCGCCAGTCTTTTTTTCAAAGAGCCGGGCTGCCTCTTCCGTGGGCGGTTTGCTTGCTGAACCGGCAAACACCAGCAGGCGGTCAACGGCCATGGCGTCAGCCCCGGCACAACATGAGATCAGTAAAAGAAGGCACAGATGCATGAAAGTATGGGTAAATCTGGACATAATCTTCCCCGTTCCTGTTGCAGTTTAAGCTACTGGTTGACGCTGAACCTGCATAGACCATTCCGGCTGCAGCAATTTAAAACAGTGAAGTCTATAGATGCAAAGGTTTGTCGATGAGAATTAAAAGGCTAAGCGAAGGTTGGCGATGAACTGCCGGGTCAGGGGGGCGCTTTCTCCTGGTGATGTTGCCAGACGCCGCAGGTCATGAATGGTGTCGATGTCGCCCCACTCCGGCAATAGAGTTGTGCTGCAGCCAGCGGCCGATGCATTGCGCAAACTTGCGGTCAGGACTTCGGCCGTGCTCCAGGGGATGTTGCTGAACAACTCGGGCCAGACTTTGCGGGCGCCTAACAGGTAATAGCCACCATCACCTGAAGGGCCAAAGATGATCTCGCCGGTGGCTGATTCGAGCTGGGCAAAGGCTTGATCGATAAAAGTCGTCGGCAGGTCAGGGCTGTCGGTGCCAATAATCACCACCCTGGTCGCGCCAGCCGCAAATGCTGCCGTAAAGGCACTATACATCCGCTCGCCAAGGTCGGCACCGTTTTGGGGCAGGCAGTGAAGCTCTGGCGCCAGTGCACTGAAATATGCAAGTGCCGACGAGTCTGCAGGGGAGTAACAGAGCCAGCGCTCCAGATCTGCCATTTTGGCGGTCAGATTTAGCACATCCTGCAGCATGGCTGCGTAAATATCGGCTGCTTCAGTTGCCGTCAGCGGCGGACAAAGGCGGGTTTTTGTTTCCCCGGCCCGGGGCTGTTTGGCGAAAATTAACAGAACTTTTTTATTGACAGCGAAACTGTATGCAGAATCCATAGCTTTCGAGTTTGTCCACAAAGTTATCCACAGGTTGGAGGCTGGGTGTGTTGTATCGGCAACAATAACGTAGATCAGCTTTCAGCAAGGGTTTGCTACTGATCGTTCAATATATGCATATGCTGAATGCTTGTGGATTGATTCAAAGTTTTCCACTTCCACGGAAAACCATGAAAACGATGGATTTTTCAGTAAATTTTCCGTGACTTCGCGGACAATATCCTCAACAAATTTCGGGTTATCATAGGCTTGCTCAGTGACGAATTTCTCGTCCGGTCTTTTCAGTAACGAGTAGACCGGGCTTGAGCCGCACTTTTCCACTAGTTCGATCAGATCCTCGATCCAGACAAATTCACGATACCGCACTCGGACGGTGATCAGCGAACGCTGATTATGGGCACCATAGCTGGAGATCTCCTTACTGCAGGGGCAGAGCGAGGTGACCGGTACCCTGATGCCAAGCACGAAGTCAAAGGAGTCGGCCAGGCTGGCGCTGAAGGAACAGGTATACTCCATCAACCCCTTGGCCTTGGAAACCGGGGCGCGTTTTTCGACAAAATAGGGGAATTCCATTTCCAGATGGGCACTTGATGCCCCGAGCTTCTTTTTCATCTCCTGCAGCATCGGCTCCAGTTTGTCCAAGGCGATCTGCTCACGGTGGGTGTTCAGCACTTCAATGAAGCGGCTCATGTG
>JANOEC010000091.1:0-13729 GCA_031412995.1 Geobacteraceae bacterium | reverse complement strand
GCCCCTACGATCTCGTAGATGGAGTGGGGAATCTAAGGATTGGTGATGAACGACTCGTAGGCGGCGTAGAAGAAGATCACCGCGCCGTTGGCATTGGCGTAATCGACCCATTTTTTCAGCTCGCTCTTAGAGGCCACGGTGCCGGTGGGGTTGTTGGGGAAGCAGAGGTAGATGATGTCCACCTTCTGCGTCGGCAGCGACGGGATGAAACCGTTGGCCTCGTTGCACGGCATGTAGACGATGTTCTCGTAGTACCCCTTGTCGTTGGCCTCGCCGGTGCGGCCGATCATGACATTGGTGTCGTTGTAGACCGGGTAGACCGGGTCGCCGATGGCCACCACGTTGTCGAGGGCAAAGATATCGAGGATGTTGGCGCAGTCGCACTTGGAGCCGTCGGAGATGAACATTTCCTCGGTCTTGAGATCAACGCCGAGCGGCTTGTAGGACTTCTCGATGATGGCGTTGATCAGCCAGTCATACCCCTGCTCCGGGCCGTAGCCGGCAAACTGGTCGGTGGTGCCGAGATCGTCAACCGCAGCGTGGAAAGCCTTGAGTACAGCCGGGGCCAACGGGCGGGTGACGTCGCCGATGCCTAAGCGGATCACCTTGGCGTTGGGGTTGGCAGCGGCGAATTCGCGCACGCGGCGTCCGATCTCCGGAAAAAGGTAGCCAGCCTTGAGTTTCAGGTAGTTGTCGTTAATTTTGGCCATTGCAGATAGTCCTCCAGTAATTTTATGTTGTACTGAGTAGCTGGGCCATGTCAGCTGACCAGGCATCCAGCAAAAGCAATTCTTTTTTATCCAGCAAGCCCTTCTCCACCAGGGCTTCATAGCAGCGGCGCAGATTAGCGCTCAGGTGCTCGGTGCCCGGTTGCAGGGACAAGGACTCCAGGCTCTGGGCAATCAGGGCGTTGTTCAAGTAGCCGGAGATCTCGTCGCTGAAATCTTTCAAAATGGAATGCTCATTTCGTTCCTGCACAACCGTGGCGTTATGGAACAACAGGTGCCAACCATTCTCCCAGCAGATCCGTTGCGCGACAAAACTCCGCCAGATATCGGTCATCCGAAAACTGCAGGTCGCCGGCAGGTAGAGCAGCGGAAATGCCTCCCTGAACCAGGTAGTATTTTGGCTATTAAACGGACACCAGCTCCCATGACCGAGCGCCAAGCTTTCTGCTTGAGCGAAGTCGCAAGGCAACGGCTGGGTGAAGCGGTAAATCGCATCCACATCCGGGTTGCCATCGGCAAGGCCTTGCTGAATCGGGCAATCGAGCTGCGCTTGCCGCGTTCCAGGCGGCAGCACTGATGCCGTTGCCAGATGTTCCAGCGGCAAACCGCGCGGCCAGATATTCAGGTCGCTGAAATGCCGGTACACATTGACCCAACCGGCGTGTTGCAGCTGCAGGGCATTCACCTGGCGCGTTCTCTCCGCCCAGAAAGTGTCATACGGGATATTGTCATCGTCCGTCTCGATAATGACATCGCAACCCGCCTGGGCAGCTAGTAGGTAACCCAGGTTTTTGCGGGTGTAGTGTCGCTCCGGCAAAAACTCTACTGACTTGAACGGCAAGGCCTTTTGGCGTTGCATCCCCCAGAAATCACATCCGGGCAGGTGAAAGTCCGGCGGGGAAATCGTGTCGCCAATAAGGATAAACGGGATATTACGGCTGATTGCCTGTTCGGCATAGCCCTGAAGGATCGGTGTAGGTGAAGCGATTGAGGTGATGACCAGTCCAAGTTTCAAGATGGATTCTCCTGGAGATTTATTAGCGAATAATGCGGGCGTTACCGGTCAGCCTCTGGAACGTATACCAGGCCAGGACGGTCAGCGAATTTTTGATGGCATTTTGTGACACCCGTGGTGACGGCGCCTGATAGTGAATCGGCACTTCCATGTAGCGATGCTTCCGCAGCAGATAACGGACTTCCGTCTGGTAGAAATGGGCTTTGGAGCGCAACGGATACTCCAACAGCTTGGCAATGACGCTGGCGTGAAATCCCTGGAAACCGGAGGTCATGTCTTTCAGGCGGGTTCCCAGCAGCACAGTGGCCAGCAGCGAGCCGACATTCGAGAGAAAGCGCCGCTTGAACGGTGAATCCGACAATGACCCGCCATTAATATAGCGGCTGCCGAAGGCACATTCGTTCCCTTCATAGAGCACCCGTAAAAACATTGGCAGCGCCCGGGGGTCGTGGGACAAGCCGGCATCCATCTCAATAATTACTTCGTGGCCGTTGTTGTATGCTTCACGAAAACCGCGCAGGTACGCATCAACCAGATTTCGATTCTCTGGTGCCCAGATAGTTTTATAGCGGCTATCCCGCGCTGACTGCTCGTGGCAGAGTTCCAGGGTCCGGTCACGTGAAACCTGATCGACAACCATATAGACCGTGCCACTACCAAGTTGGTCGAGGACGCGACTTAATACCGCAATAAACTGGGCGAAGTCCTGTTCTTCGTTGGCCATCGGCACCACTACGGCCCAGTCGTTATAGTTGTACATGTTATTTAACTCCTCTTGCCCTGCTGTCCTCAATCGTTAAGCATATGTTTGTGCTGCTCGCCGTCAATGACCTACCAAGAGCAAATCCTGCCCATCACTAAAAGCGCTCATGCCGCTATTTTGGCCGATAAGGCGCATGTTGGGGTTATCTTTCATCTCTGCCGGTTCGGTAAAGGTAAATTCCGGATTTTTATAGAGCACGCGGAATAACGACAAGGAGTGGCTATGATAATTGGCAAAGTCAGCAACGGCAATTCTTTTGAATTGCTGCAGCGGGAGATTGAGTTCCGCCAGCGCGGTCATCTGTTGCTTTGGCGCATTGGTGACAAAATCCCACAGCTGCTTGCGGCGCTGAATTTGCGTGTAGTTCAGCACGAAAACGCCAACCATGCCGAGCAGGGCCACCATGGTAACCAGCTTTTTTGCCGCTACCCGCTGACCAATCAACGTGTAAAGCTGATAGAGATAGATCCCGGCGATGGTATAAAAACCAAGCGACGGCAGGTAGCTGTATCTGCCGGCGGAAAGACGCATGCGATTATAGGGAACCTCCGGATAAAAATTCCACCGCGACGCGATCACCGGCAACATGGTTAACCCGAAAAGCACCAAAGCGAAGTAGATCAGCCTGTTTTTCATTTTCAGATTCAGCAGAACAATCCCAGCCAGCATTGCCAGAGAGAGATATTCCAGCCAGCCGAATACAGACGAACTGCTGTAATAGCCATCCCCCACCGTTGCAACTGTAAGGGTATCAAGCACCTGCGGAGGCATAACAAAATAGGGAAAAACGGCGACAACGTTGCGAATGGCATGCAACATTTTCGGGACCAGGGCTGTTTCCGACAGCACACTGACGCCGACTGCTGCCGGGCCAAGCTTGAACAGCGTGATCAGGGCGGCAACCGCAATCGCCGACAAAGCGACTGGCAACAGATCTCGCCGATTGAAGATCTCCTTCCCCTTGCAGACAGCACCAACCGTCACCATCATTAACGGCAGCGTAAACGCCACTTCATAGGAACCAACCGCCGCAACAAAGGAAAGTAGCCAGAATGCGCCGTTTAAAAGAGACCATCGCTCCACCAACCGGCAATACATCAGCAAAGTCAGCAGATAAAAGAAGCAGCCCATCATGGTAGTCCGGGCCGCCATCCAGTAGAGGGCGTCGGTCTTTTGGCAGGAGATGGTAAACAGTACAGCGACCAGACAAGCTATTACCCGGTTTTTCCCCAACCGGGCCAGCAGCAGGAAAACCAGCAGGCCGTTGCCGGCATGGAGAAACAGATTGGCAAGATAGTAGCTCCAGGGATCAGCACCTGAAATCAGATAATTGGGGATATAGCTGAGCGCGACAACGTAACGCCAGACGGGGCTGCCATAAATGTAAGGGAAATTATACGAAAATATTTTGCTCGGATCGCTGCTGAGAAGGTACCCGGCAAAAATGGCATTCGTATCGTCGAGAAACAGGTAGTTGCGTAAGTTTCCGCCATAACAGATGAATGTCAGGGCAAGGAGAGCCAACATGACCAGCGAGACGACCAAGCGGTTAGATCTTAACTTTATCGGTAACTCCATAACTATCCAGCTGATTCCGGCGAGATGCTGATCTTGAATATCCCGTTTGCTCAGCAATCTCCTTATCTTAAATTCAATACGTCCTGCATGTCATAAATCCCCGGCTGCTTACCAACCACCCACTGGGCAGCCCGTACGCTGCCGCGGGAGAACATGTCGCGGGTCATGGCCCGGTGTGAAATCTCGATCCGCTCACCTTGGCCGATAAAGTAGACGGTGTGCTCGCCAACGATGTCGCCACCACGTACGGTCTGCATGCCGATCTCTTCCTTGGTCCGCTCGCCGCAGATCCCTTCGCGGTGGTAGTTTGCCACTTGGTTGTAGTCGCGGCCCAGCGCCTCGGCCACCACTTCACCCATGCGGACGGCAGTGCCGGAGGGTGAGTCCTTCTTCTTGTTATGGTGCAACTCAACAATCTCCACATCAAAGTCGCTACCCAAGGTCTTGGCCACATCCTTTAACACCTTGAAGCAGACGTTAACCCCGACACTCATGTTGGGGGCCAGCACACAAGGAATTTCCTTAGCCAGCTCGGCCGCCAGCAGCCGCTCTTCCGGGGTGAAGCCAGTGGAGCCAATGACAATAGCTTTCTTCTTCAGGCTGCAGACTTCCAGGTTCTTCAGTGACACCTTGGGGGTGGTGAAATCGATCAGTACGTCGCAGCCGGCAACCACAGCGTTCAAGTCGTCAGTGATGGCCACACCCAGGCTACCGCAACCGGCGATTATGCCTGCATCCTGGCCTACCTGTTCATGCCCCGGACGCTCCAGCGCACCAGAGATGGTGCAACCAGCCTCTTTGGCGGCGACGATAATGCGTTGACCCATGCGACCAGCAGCACCGCAGACAGCTATTTTAACCATAACTAACCCCGTTAGGCTGAGGGCTGAGGGCTGAGGGCTGAGGGCGAATAATTATACCCTGAACCCCGAGCCCCGAGCCCCGAGCAGTTTTTTAAATAAGCTTATATTCTTTCATGATCTCGACCAGCTTCGCCTTATTCCCCGCACTCATCTCGCAAAGCGGCAAGCGGACTTCGTCGCTGCACTTGCCCATCAGCCCCAGAGCGGTCTTGACCGGGATCGGGTTGCTCTCGATGAACATGGCATTGCCGATTTTAAGCGTATCCAGGTGCAGCTGGCGGGCCTTGGCCAGATCACCGGCGAAGAAGGCGTCGGTCAGATCAGCCACGGCCTTGGGCATGATGTTGGCGAGCACCGAAATGACCCCCACCGCACCACAGGCCATCATCGGGAAGGTGATGAAGTCATCGCCGGAAAAGACATTGAGCTGATCGCCGCAGAGGGCCATGATCTCGGAGGCCTGCTGCATGGAGCCGGTGGCCTCCTTGATGGCGACGATGTTTTTGTGCGGCGCCAAACGAGCTACGGTCTCCGGCAGCATGTTCACCCCGGTGCGGCCCGGCACGTTGTAGAGGATCTGCGGGATATCCACGGCGTCGGCAATGGCCTGGTAGTGGCGGACCAGACCTTCCTGGGTCGGCTTGTTGTAGTACGGGGTCACCAGCAGCACGCCAGCCACGCCCATTTCCTTGGCTTTCTGGGTCAGCTCGATCGCCTCGGCGGTGGAGTTGGAACCGGTGCCGGCAATGACCGGCACGCGCCCATTGGCCTGCTCAAAGACGATCCTGACCACATCCATATGCTCTTCATAGCCGAGAGTGGACGACTCGCCGGTGGTACCGCAGGCAACAATGGCATCGGTGCCGTTCTCGATCTGAAAATCCACCAGCTCCCGCAGCTTTTTTTCGTCAACCGCCCCATTGCTGAAGGGGGTGACAATGGCGACAATACTTCCTTTGAACATAATGCATTCCTCCTGAAGGATTTCGGTTTATCAGTAACCAGCGAAAAAGGTGATATGGGGGCCAACCGTGGCGACGAACTCCTTGAGAGAATCGTCCTCGCCATACAGTTCGTTACTTTTGCACTTAAAATGATTCATGTTTTCAATCCTTCGCCACAAAATAAAGCAGGCGGGAGCGGAAAACTCCATTTTATCAACGCAAAAGTGTTCTTTTTTAACATAGGAATAGCAGAAAAGTCAAAACTTCCGAGCAGGTAGGCAGCCGTCACAGTATGACGCCGGTTCTTGATTAGTGCCGGTTGATCAGCGCAAGAATTGGATCCATTTTGGATTAGGGCGTTGCGATCAGTACTACCGAGATATTATCCCTGCCGCCATGTGCATTGGCTGCGGCAATAAGATCATTGGCCAGGGCATCCAGGCTGGCATCGCCATTGGCAAGAATGGCTTCAATTTCAGCGTCAGTCAGCATATCGGTCAGGCCGTCGGAACAGATGAGAAACAGATCGCCCTGACTGAAGTCAACGATTGAGAAATCAGGGCATGGCGGATTGCCACACCCGACTGCCTGAGTTAGCGTATGAAATTTTTTTTGGGGAATTCGACTGATGGCGACCCCACTTGCCAGCATCTGATCGCCGACGGTGTGATCGTGGGTTAGTCGCTTCAATCGGCTTTCTGTCACCCTCTGTCTCTTCTGGGAAAGACGGGAGGGAACTGACTGAGGATTAGGCACTTTTGGCAACAGATAGCAGCGACTATCTCCAGCATGAGCGATATATGCTGTATTCTCCCGCAAAACCGCAGCGACCAGAGTTGTTCCCATCTTCGCCATCGACAGGTCGGTTAACGCTTTAGTGCTTATCTGCCAATGGGCAGTCTGGATTGCATGAATCATCAGCTCAAAATAGCCATCGACCGCCGTATGGGAAATATTTGCCCGCAGCACCGCATAGACCGCATCAACGACCATGGCGCTTGCCACTTCGCCAGCATTATTCCCGCCAATGCCGTCGGCAAGCAAGTAGACACCTAGGTTGTCATCGGTACTGATGCAATCTTCATTATTCTGCCGGACAAGACCGGGATGGGTAGCGTGGGCGGAAATCATGATAAATTATTGCAGTTTGGGTTGACTGTGAAGCTCGTAAATCATCTTCAAATAGGAATCTTTATCTGGTACCAACTTTTTATTATGGCCGCAAACAGTAATTTCAGGTTCAATGTGAACGGTTATACCGTCAATAATAAATTCCTGGGTAGGGAATGCCATATCAATCCTCTTTTTAATAAAAAATGCGCCAGTCAAATCGGTCATTGGCAACACCAGGAACGGAATGCTTTTATTACGGATGGTAAAAACGCCAACCAGATCCAGCTCCCGCTGCATATCTTTCAACAAGATAAGCGACTGGTTAGTCAGCTGAATGATGACATCTGGCGTCAGATCAAGCAGGGTATATGTCCGCAAATCAACAACCTTGTCATAGGAGACCAGAATCGTTGAAAACGGGGTGTTATAGCGCAAGTTTTGTTTGATTTCACGATCCAGAAAAAAAATCGTGGTACTGGCATTAAACGCCCCCAGGGGAATTTCCAGCACATGAGTTATGGCTGCGGCAGCCTGGAACCGGGATTTATCAACGATGTTATCTACCGTCTCAGCAGAGAACCCATGGGAAGCCAGAATTGCCCGAATCTCATCCGTAACTCCATCATTATCAAGGCCATCCTCAACAATCTGCTCAATGATCGAAAGCACCGTTTCTTCAGTCGGATTCTGCGCACTTTTGATATTGGTCCTGACCCAGTCGCCTTTCAAGTTGGCAAGGGTTTCCGTAAACTGACTGGCCAACTGTTGCGCAACTGCAGCGACCGTATTCGATCCGACATTCTGTAATTTCAACCGATCCAGAATTTCCCGTTCTATTCTGGTGACTGCGGCCTTCAGCATCACGCCGCCGCCAGGGGCTGCGGCTTCGGGTGAGTGCAGAGCAAGTGCCCGACTCACCTTTTCGATATAATCGCTCAAAACGGCCGACATTTGCTGTTCGTCAGACGTGACGCCACCTTTTTTTATTTCTGCTGCCAGCACGATCAGCCTGGCCGCTTCTTCCGGTGCGTCCTTGATTCCCTCAATCAGTTCATTCAAGGTGAGCCCGATCTGGTCCGAGGCCTCAACCAGCACCTGCATCAATTCATCACTATTAAGCTCTTTGCTCAACTCCTTCACCAGCGACAAATAATCGGCAGGGGACATCCCTTCGGCGAACAGACCATCCTTAAGCTGCGGCAGCAGATACTTTAACTCTTTGATATCCGGCAGCATCCGCCGGATAATCTGGGCCAGTCTCTTCACGGATATCGAGCGGTCGCTACGGTATTCTTCCCGGATCAATCGCACAATTACCTGATAACTGATCTGGTTTATCTCGGTTATGGCAAGTTCATCAGCGGCAATCAGTTTTCCGGTTTCCCGGTTAAGCCTGATATTTTCGAGAACATTTTCTTTAAGCTTGTAGATCGTTTCGAGCATTTCAGCCGGAGTAAGCGTGACGCCATCGACGGATTCCTCCGTTGCACTGAGCTGATTATTGATGGCCTTTATTTGGCTTGAAATAAATTTATCATAATCACCCAAAGATAACCTGGCAGCGTCTGTTTCTCCTGTTGCCGCACCCTCGTCAGCAGCGGAATTACGCAAAGACAGAATTTCTGAAAATTCCCTGAGGATTCTCCCCGGATCAGCCTGTACAAAAGCCCCTGCCCCAAGCGCTTGCTGATTAAGGAGCAACTGAGTATCTGACAGCACATTTTTATTAACAACCGCATCGTCAGTAGTTACTTTTTGATACACCACATAATTAATTCTTACGCCGGCGGTTCGTTCAGCATGCAGGTATGCCTGCATTAAAGCTACACTCGGGAAATCAACCAGCGATCCCAGCACGAAAAACAGCGCCTGAATGCTTTCCAGCGCAGCAACACGGTCAAAACTAAGCGACTGGACTCCCGCTTTTTTGAACCGAATGTTAATGCGTTGAACGCTAACCCATTTGTCAACACAATGGTTTTCAAAGAAAATGGAATCCTTTTCAGCGCTTACGGTGATAATCCGAGCGATGTCGAGCATTGGCTGCAAAACAGCATAAAAGGATGCAGCGCTATCTTTTGTCGTCTGATGACTTCCGCCATACATAAACGCATTATTGAATGCCAGGTTAAATGCCCGCGCAATCGGTAATACCTGCTTTAGATCAATCGTAGTTTCGGCCATATAACGTTAATTCCAGGTAATCGCAGAATTACAAACCAGCCAACTCAGCCCGTTTTGCGCACGAATGCTTCAAGCACAGCTTTAAATTCCAGACAATCAGCAAAGCGATTTTGCGGCAGTGACGCAATCGCCTTTAAGATTATCGACTCGAGTTCACTGTTTATTAAGGGATTAATTTCCGTAGGTCGGGCAGTAAAAAAAGTGTCCGGCTGCGTACGCTTGCGCTTGATCATTTCAGCAACAGGCTCTTTATGCAGCGACAATAAACCTGCGGTCATCTCCATGAGCATCACACCAACGGAATAGATATCAGTCCGGCCGTCAATCGACCCGCAGGCTGCCTGTTCAGGCGACATATATAACGGTGTCCCGACCATGGTCGGTGTTGAGCTATATTCAGCCCAGATCGTCCGCGCGATGCCAAAATCTGCCACCAACGCCCGCTTGAAACGGTCTTCAACCAGGATATTCGCTGGCTTGATGTCTTGATGGAAAACACCTTCTTCATGGGCATAGCCGAGGGCATCGAGAATCTGACAGATATACTGAATCGTTTCCACCACCGGCAGGATCCGTTTGGTCGGCACCGGATGCTTACGGGCCTTGCCAATGATTGTTTTAAGATCATGACCAACAACCAGCTGCATCACTTGAAAAAAGAACTCACTAGTCTCTCCCATCTCGTATACCGGCACGATATTTGGGTGGGTCAGAATGCCGATGGTCTCCGCTTCGTCGCGAAACATCAGTTGGGCCCGGGAGCTGCTCGCAAGCGATTTGGGCAGGATTTTCACCGCTACCTGACGCTTGAGGGTCGCCTGATAGCCGATAAACACCGCGCCCATAGCACCTTTGCCCAACAATTTGACCAGGGTAACCGTACCGATATTGGCGCCAATATATTGTAAAAGGTCAACAGATGCGATGCTGGCCATGGCACACCTCCTTAACAAATGAAATCATAACCTTAAATAGTTGGTAGACAATAGTAAACAAAATGAATTTTTAACAACCTGTTGCAATTAAGACCGCCAACGTACTCATTTAATTTGCGATTAATCTGTTGGTAATATTGCTATGTCTACGGTACTTTACGCAAAGTAAAAAATTTTCGGAAATAGTCAGATAATTCGCTATAATTTTTCCTCGTGCCCTTCATTTCTCCGAACCGGCGTTGCAACAGACTTACAAATTATTTAATTGTTGCCCTGTCTGGAGCAATAAATCATTGGGCTGCAGCACGAAGCCTACAGAGCATCCACTGAGGCCGCCTGTAGCAATATTTGTGATGACTTTCTGGGGTGTCTAGTCGCGGCGGCTTGTAACCCTAAATTCGCATAGTTAAAAGGAAGAGATAGACATGCCGAAGCCAGCGATACACAAGAATATGGACAGATTCGAGTTCCCCCTAAAGAAAGTGCACTGCGCTAAAAAGCCTTTCTCCCGTGAACTGTTGCACAGCTTGCTGGAGGTGGTCTACACCGTTTCGCCCTTTTTCACTGGCTACCTACGGATTGCCAGTGATGAATCTCCCCTACTGTTTCTTTTTTTCTTAAACGGTGCACCCTATGCTGCCGGCAGATATGCCGACAGCAGACCGACCTGCTATTCCATCCAGGAACTTGGGGAGCATCTGGCAAATTCTCATGATGAATCAAGATCCATTACCCTCTGCGAGACTGATGCGATACTGGTAAAATGCATGCTGCTCTTCCTGCAGGAAGTACCAGACATCAAAGCACCGACATCACTCATTGACATCGAAAATGTTATCCGCCAGATCGGTGAAGTTGGCGTAAATGCAATGATCACTCTTTCTCGGGACAACAAAATGAATTTCTTCTTCTTTCGTGATGGCAAAGGAACTCATACATACTACACCGATCTGGCGTTTGAGCGACACGAAGGCATGACCGTAGACGAAGAGGTGCAACTCTATGCATTCCAACCTGGAGAACAGGTAGAGGTATTCGTTTTCCGGTCCATGGCGACTACAATAGCAAAGGACTCAACCCCGCTGGACAAAAAGTCGCTGTCTAAACTCCTTACTGAAGGACGCCCAAAAAACAGACGCAGAGAAGATCGAAGGGAATCGGCACCACCGGTAATGGGAGGCGTTGACGCACTGATCAATGCACTTCACCAGCAAGCGAATCTCACGAACTTCGTCATCGCGATAGAATCAGGAGCACTGCAGGGAAAACGTATTCCGGTAACGCTCCCTTGTACGATTGGCCGTGTAGACTGTGACGTGACCCTTGACGATCGCCTTATTTCACGACGACATGCCGAGCTCAAAATAATCGATAGTCACCTGGAAATCGCAGATCTGGCCAGTAGAAACGGGACCAAGGTTAACGGCGAAAAAATTATCAAGAAGCGGCTTACACCAAATGACCTGATATCTATTGGTCCGATCAGCCTCAGAATCACTCCAGCATAGCCTTGCCTATTCTGGCGAGCGAGCTGCTATATTCAGCTGTCAGCATCCTAAACCGTTTTTTTACACCTTTAATTTGTACCTATGCAGGTTAAGCGACGATAAGAGAGACGTTGAATGTTTTTACCCGAAGACAGCTCCCCCCTCAGACTTGAAGGAAAAACCAAAGACGGCGGCCTCTGGATAGTCGCTGTCGACCATTCGCCGTTCATCATCGGCCGCAAGGAAGGATCAAGTCTCATTCTCGCTTCTGACGGGGTATCGCGGAAACATGCTGAAATTCTCGCCGCCGATGATGGGTGGCTGCTCAGGGATTGTGGTAGTACCAACGGCACATATGTCAACGGCAAGCGGTTAACCGGTGCTCACCTGCTCCGGCAAGGAGATTACTTAAGCATCGCCGAGGTCAGATTCGACGTTGTGGAGTTGCAAGAAGAAGCAGAATGTACCCAGATCATCGACCCTTACGCCGAAGATTTAGAACAATTACTCGAGCTAAAGGCCGTAGATTCCCATTTCCAGCCGCTGGTCTCTCTTGCTGACGGCGCGCTGGTAGGCTACGAAGCCCTGGGCAGAATCAGCTATCCAGGGCTGCCAAACTGCCCCCGGCAGTTGTTTGAGATTGCCAGAAAACTCAACCGTCAGATCGAATTGGTTGAGCTGTTCAGGAAAATGGCTCTCGAACATGCTGCAAGCATCGGGGTAACGGAATTGATCCTGTTTAATACCTTGCCAGAGGAAATGGATATTGACCTTCTCCGACCTTCACTCCGTGCCATGAGACAAGCAGTGCCCGACCTGAAGCTGGGGATGGAGCTGCACGAAAACACCATCACTGACGCTGCCATGATGAAGGAGCTGAGAAAGTTGCTGAATGATCTGGAAATACTCCTGGTCTATGATGATTTTGGTGCCGGACAGTCCCGACTCATCGAGCTTCTTGATTCCGTGCCCGACATCCTCAAGTTCGATATTGCTCTGATCCATAACATCCAGCACCGCCCGGAAGCGTCCCGTTCCATCGTGGAAACACTGGTTAAAATGGCCAAAGATGCCGGAATTCGTACTCTGGCGGAAGGGGTCGAAAGCAAGGAGGAGGCCGACGTTTGCCGGACGCTTGGTTTCGAGTTCGCCCAAGGTTTTTATTTTGGCCACCCAGCCCCTCTGCCGAGTAGAGCTATTCCGGCAGGGTAATGGTAATGACCGCCTCATTGGAGTCGGCGCTCTCTACAGACTGGCCGGCAATGGTGGCCATGGTGCGGGCAGTGTAGCGGTAAGTTTCACCTAACCGAACATCGTGGTCATCATAGGTAACCGCGGTGACAGGGTTAGCAGTCAGTTGGCGCATGGCTCCAGCCGCACCTTGCTGGCGAAACAGCAGATAGCCGACACCGGTTTCCCGTTCCGGCAGGGTGGCAGCAACGAATTCCAGATGAACGCCGGCACTACCTGGCGCCGCCTGCAGCACCGGCGGAAACGGCGGGGTCATCCGTTGACGCGGCGGCAAAAGCACCGCCCGGCTCAGGCCACCACTCGGATCAACCGCCTGAATCCGATACTGATAGGTTTTCTCCGGCAACAGTTCGCGATCGCTATAGGTAAACCGAGAACCGTTCCGCTCTACTCCTCCGGCAACTGTTGAGTCAATCTCACCCAGCATTTTCCAGACATCAGGGCAAGCAGTGCAGTCCTGACCAGGCAACAGCAGCTCGCGGCGATAGATGCGGAACCTGACCCCGCCCTTGAGCGGCCGGCCCGATTCTTCGCGGGACGGTGACGTCCAGGAGATTCTGAAGACGTCACCCCGCTGAACCAGTTGCAGGTCGCCGACTGCTGCCGGCACCAAAGCCTCCGGCGGAATCAGCGCTCCCTTCTTACCGCAACCGGCCAACAAGCAAACTGTAATGACCATCAGCGCGACAATGTACGTTCGTTGTTTCATATCAGTTCCAACATCACTCCGTATAGTGGACCCCAGATTTCGGACAATAGTTTAAGATGGTAGCCTGCAGTAAAAAGGAGCAGGCAATGAGCGAAAAAGGCCGTAAAAGTTTCAGCAGTCAGCACAAGGCGAAAGTCGCACTTGAAGCGATCCGCGGCA
>JANOEC010000090.1:0-45901 GCA_031412995.1 Geobacteraceae bacterium | reverse complement strand
AGGAGGCGACACGCCAGCAGAGCGATATAGCCTCATGCAGCTGCTTGGTCTTTTCCTTGTCGTCGATACACTCCCTGACGCGGGCCGATGCCAGCATGACCTCAACCGCCGGCACGCGCCCCTTGCCATCCGCCCGGGGAACCAGTCGCTGAGAGATGACCCCTTTGATGATACTGGCAAGCTGGATACGCACCTGACGCTGGTGATAAGGGGGGAAAACACCGATGATACGGTTTATGGTTTCGGCCGCATCCATCGTATGCAGGGTCGACATGACCAGATGGCCGGTCTCGGCAGCGGTCATGGCGGTTTCAATGGTTTCATAATCACGCATCTCGCCCACCAGGATAACGTCCGGATCCTGACGCAGTGCGCCTTTCAGCGCAGCCGAGAAGGTCGGAGTATCCGATCCTACCTCGCGCTGGCTGATAATGCTCTTATTGTCGCGGTGCAGGAATTCCACCGGGTCCTCAATCGTAATTATGTTGCAGGTACGATTCTGGTTGATGGAATCGATCATGGCCGCCAGAGTACTGGATTTACCTGAACCGGTGGTCCCGGTCACCAGAATCAGGCCCCGCTCTTCCATGGAAATCTTTTTGATGATCGGTGGCAGGTTGAGATAGTCAAGGGTCGGCACCGTGAACGGAATAACCCGGAACACCATGGCCACGCTCCCCCGCTGGGAATAGGCATTGACCCGGAACCGTCCCAGTCCGGGGACGCCGTAGGAAAGGTCCGCTTCATAGCTTTCTTCAAAGTGCTTGCGCTGCCGGTCATTCATAATGGCCAGGGCCATGGCCCGTACCGTTTCGGACGTCAGGCGCTCGGCATTGGGAATCGGTCGCAACTTGCTGTCGATCCGGACGATTGGCGGCAAACCGCTTTTGATATGAATATCTGAACCACGCGCCTTAACGGCAATAGCCAGTATTTCGTTCAATTCCACGCCGTACCTCCCCAGATCTATCAGCAGTGCGTAACGATCCTAACCAGCCTGACCATTCCCTGGCCACCAACCAAAGCATTACGCCTCGGGTACTGGGCCTTTACCGGCTAATCCCGCCGCAGCCAATACTTTTTCACGAATTTCGGTACAAATGGCCGGGTTTTCCTTGAGGAAAATCCGGGAATTCTCCCGACCCTGACCAATGCGATCCTTGCCGTATGAATACCAGGCGCCGCTCTTTTCCACGATATTGCGATCGGCCGCCATATCAAGCACATCCCCTTCCAGGGAAATTCCTTCGCCGTACAGGATGTCGAACTCCACCTCTTTAAAGGGTGGTGCCACCTTGTTTTTCACCACCTTCACCCGGGTGCGGGAGCCGATAATATCGTTCCCCTGCTTTAGTGCAGCGATCTTGCGGATATCCATCCGGACTGAGGCATAAAACTTGAGGGCATTGCCGCCGGTGGTAGTTTCCGGGTTACCAAACATGACCCCAATTTTCATCCGGATCTGGTTGATAAAGATGACGCAGCAGTTGGACTTGCTGATAATGCCGGTCAGCTTCCGCAACGCCTGGGACATGAGCCGGGCCTGGAGCCCCATGTGGGAATCGCCCATCTCCCCTTCAATTTCGGCCTTGGGCACCAAAGCGGCAACCGAGTCGATAACGATGATGTCAATGGCATTGCTCCGAACCAGCATGTCGGTAATTTCCAGTGCCTGCTCACCGGTGTCCGGCTGGGAAACCAGCAGATCGTCAGTTTTCACCCCCAGCTTTCGGGCATAGCCGATATCCAGGGCATGCTCGGCATCAATAAAGGCGGCAATGCCGCCGGTTTTTTGCGCCTCGGCCACAATATGCAGGGCCAGGGTCGTTTTACCCGAAGATTCCGGGCCAAATATCTCGATCACCCGGCCGCGAGGCACCCCACCCACCCCCAACGCCAGATCCAACGACAGTGCCCCGGTAGGAATGGCCGCGATACCAGGCAACGCCTCGTCGGTCCCCATGCGCATGATGGCTCCCTTGCCGAATTGCTTCTCTATCTGGCTTACTGCCAGGTCAATCGCTTTAGTGCGGTCAGACATGAAATCCTCCAAATATGCGGGTTAAATGGCCTAGAAATAGCAGAATAAGTACGCTACCGCAAGGTGTAGATAGTTTCCAACCCGGAAAGGGTTCTTTTTCGCCCTGGCGATGTCAATCTGCGTAATTGCTTGTGCGGCGTACCGAAGTACGCCTCCGCGCAATCCCTTGATTTCCTTGCCAGGACAAAAAACCCCGCCTTTCCAACCGGAAACAGGATGGTTATTCACCCGGAGTGGTGATCACCAGCGGCAACTGATCGGCCAGCGAATGGTCAATGGTCAGGCCGCTCCCCTCTTCAATGGGCAGCAGCACGTAAAATGAGCTGCCCGGATCTCCCTGACTTGATTTGCCGGTACTCTCCACCCAGACCATCCCGCCATGGGCCTCAACCATTCCCTTGACAATGGTCAAGCCGAGACCGGCTCCTTTCCCCATGAACTGATGCTTACTGCTGAAATGGTGGCGAATGTCGCCCGATTCGTAGAATTTGTCAAAGATGGCGATCTGTTCGTCAACCGCAATACCGATGCCGGTATCGCGCACTTCAACCTCGAAATAGGTCCGATCCCCCATGCTGGGGTAAAATCCGGCATTGAACCGCTCCAGCAGCGACGCTTTATTTTGCAAGGTCAGTCGGTCAGCGACCCGGGCATTCAGGATGATCGAGCCGCCGTCGCGCGTGAATTTAGCCGCGTTTTCCAGCAGTTCGCTGAACACCTCCAGGAGATACTCCCGGTCACCGTGAAAATGGGGCAGATGCCAGAGGTCCCCCAGCACAATCTGTTGCCGCCGCTCCACGATCAATGCCGCCAGCTGTTCCATCACCTCGCCAAAGAGTTCCGCCAGATGCAGCGGCACCCGATTGATCGCCAGACTCCGGTTCTCAATCCTTGCCACCTTAAGCAGATCATTGACGATTTCGTTCAGCCGTTTACCCCCGGTATGGATCATTTCGATCAAGTGCCGATCCTGGGTGCGACTCACATCCAGACCGGCCAGCAGCAGTTCGGAACTGCCCATGATGCCGGTCAACGGGGTCTTGAACTCGTGGGAGATCATGCCAAGGAAATGGTTTTTGGTCTTATCCAGCCGCGCCATTTCCAGGTTGGCCTGCTCCACTTGCGCCAGATTTGTCTTGAGCCGGTTCTGGGAAATGGTCAGCTGATGACTCCGTTTTTCCAGCAGCCGGTGGGAGCGGAGCAGTTCCTCGTTTTTCCAGTGCAGTTCACTGAAAATCCGCACATGCTCAACAACGATCCCAATCTGGTTGCCCAGGGTGATGAAAAACTGCAGTTCCTCGGCGTTATAGTGGCGCTCACCCCTTCCCAACAGGTGCATAACCCCGACCAACCGCTTGCGCAGGAAGAGTGGAATACCGATCACTCCACCCCACCCTTCAGCTGCCGCTACCTGCCCCATGCTGCAGTTGGGGATGCCGATACCAGCCTTTTCATGGCAGAGCCGGGTCGTCGCGCAGGGGCACCGATGGCCAGCAAGCTCCTGGCAGGCCTTGGCCGAAAGCCCTTCACTGGCGGCCAATTTGGGCGGGTACCCCACCTCCTCCAACAGGTGGATGGAGCCGGCGTCAGTGGCAAACGCCGCCAGCATCTCCTGGAGAATAGTGGTCAGAGTGCTGTCCAGCTTAAGGGTCTCATTGGCATGGGCAATGATCGTGTTGAGAATCGTCAGTTCGCGGTTCCGCTGGCGAATTTCCCGCTCAGCCCGTTGCTTGAAGGTGATATTACGGACAATGGCATGCACAACCCGTTCATCGCCCAGGTCGATGTGCCGGGCCTCCACTTCAGCAATAAATCGCTCGCCACTCTTGCGCAGGAAGGTGATGGCATCAGCCCGCCCCCGCCCCCGCCGCACCACCCGCCGCACCAGCGACTGAAACGCTTCCTGATCTTCATTCACCACCAAATCACGACCCTGCAACTGCTCCAGCTCCTCTTTGCTGAAACCGAGCAGCTCGGTCCCCTTGCGGTTCACTTCCTGCAACCGGCCAGACACGGCATCAAAGATAAAAATGGCATTGCCGGCCCCTTCCAGCAGGCAGCGGTAGCGACGCACAGATTTATTCAGCGCCAGCTGCACCTGATGCAACGCGGCATGACTCTGGGCCGTCCGGTGAAGTTTCAACCTCTGATCGACCCAATAGAGGGCGACAAAAGTACTGACCACCACCAGGACCGACGACAGGTGAAAAAGCATGATGTCGCGGATATGCTCCCGCAGGGTGAAAAACACCAGCGCTTCTGCCACCAGCCAGCCAAGGGACATCACCACCAGCCAGACCAGCGCCTTATAGATCATTTCCTTCCGTCGTAATGCCGCCATACCGTCCTCCTAAGGGACAGCTCCTTCGCCAGACAACCAGCAGTTTACCCATTCAGCTCTACTCCATCATCAACGGTTGGCAACCAGATAGCGGCGCAGGCCATCCAGGGCCGTAGCCGCGGTCAACTGCCGCACCTCACTCCGATCGCCATGAAACCGATACTGTTTCACCAGGGTGGCCGTACGGCTCGCCAAGGCAATAAACACCGTGCCAACCGGTTTGGCGGCCGTGCCGCCATCGGGACCGGCAATACCGGTAGTGGCGAGCGTAAAATCCACCCCTGCTCGCTGCAGCAGACCGGTCGCCATGGCCCGGGCAGTTTCCGTACTGACCGCGCCATGGGCGGCAAGGATCTCTGCCGGCACCCCGAGCAGCCGGGTTTTTGCCCCATCGGCATAAGTTACAAGCCCCTCGCGAAAATAGGCCGAACTCCCGGGCTGATCAGTCAACATTTTGGCAATCAACCCACCAGTGCAGGATTCAGCCACGGCCAGCGTTCCGCCCTGCGCCCGGAGCAGCTCGCCCACCACTGCCTCCACCGGCATTCCGGTCGGAGACACCAGAAACTTTCGCAACACCCCGGACACGGCCATGGTCGCCGTCACCAACGCTTCCGCCACCGCCGCTAATGTTGGACCGCTCCCCCGCAGCTTGACCAGCACATCGGGGAAATCGAGCCCATAGGCCAAGGTCACCCCGCCCTCAGGGAGCAGGCTCCCTTGCAGCCGGGCCTCTATTTCCGCCTCTGGCAGGCCGAAGACCCGCAACGTCCGGGTGGCCACCGACGTCCGATCGCTCCAGCCAGCCAGCAGGCGGGGTAGTACCTCGTTCACCAACATCGGCTTCATTTCCCTGGGGACGCCGGGCATGAAAAACAGCCGGGCCTTGGCCAGCGGCAGCACAAACCCACAGGCCGTGCCACACGGATTTGCCAAAATCGTCGCCTTGGCCGGCAATAACGCCTGCCGGTCGTTCTGCGGGTGCAGGGTCTCGTTGATACGCGCCGCAAAGTTCCGCAGGTGGGTCAGCACATCCTCGTGCACCATCAACCGGCAGCCGGCCGCCCGCGCCGCGGCCCTGGCGGTCAGGTCATCATCCGTCGGCCCCAGCCCACCGCTGATCAGCACGGCATCATGATCTGCGGCCAATTCCTGCAACGCCGCCGCGATCGCGTCCTCCCGATCGCCAACCGTCAGGTGACGCCTTACCTGAAAACCAACGGCATAGAGTTCACGCGCAATACCGGCCGCATTACTATCCACCACCTCGCCGGTCAGCAGCTCGTCACCAATGGACAGGGTTGCAATCTTCACAACCACCTCGACAGCAGGTGCAGGGACAGGCAGGCATAGGCCCCAGCCGCCAGATCATCCAGCACCACCCCGATGCCGCTCTTCATCTGCCGGTCGATCTGGCGGGCCGGCGGCGGTTTGACGATGTCAAACAGCCGAAACAGGAAAAAGCCGGCGATTACATGGGGTACCGTAGGGGTTACCGCCAGCATGGTCAGCAGGTACCCAGCCACCTCGTCGATGACAATCTGACCCGCATCGTGTTTGCCGAACAACGCCTCGGCCCGACCAGCCACCCAGCAGGCCAGAATTGAAAAGACCACCAGAAATGCGCAGTAGAGCGGCAGGTCAAGGCGGGCTACCAGCAGATAGAGCGGAATTGCGGCCAGAGTACCGAAGGTGCCAGGTGCCACTGGCGCCAGGCCACTGCCGCACCAGGTGGCCAGAATCAGAATCAGACTTTTCATTGCTGATGCAACTCCCGCTCCAGCACTTTGCTGATTTCCTGGAGTGGTTGCTTCCGCTCTTGAGCCAGCCGGCGGCATTCATCGTATTCCGGGGTCACCCGCAGGATTCGAGCCCCATCGGTTGCCACTTTGACCCGCACCGGACCGAAGGAAGTTTCCCGCAGTTCCTCTGCGCGCGCCAGCACCAGACGCTGCATTGGCTGGAACCGCACCCCTAGGGCAGTCGTTTCCGCCAGCAGTACCCGCGCCAGCGCTTCCGCCTGATCAGGCGGGGCAATCACCGTCACCCTGATGCCTGGCCGATTCTTCTTCATCTGCAGCTGACCATACGCCACATCCAGTGCCCCAGCAGCCAGCAATTGCTCCATCACATACCCAAGCACCGCCGGCGACAGGTCATCCAGATGGGTCTCCAGTACCACCACCTCATCCCGATCCGCTGCAATCTGCCGCTCCCCCAGCACTGCCCGCAGGAGATTGGGGGTATCGGGGAAATCCTTGCTCCCGGCGCCATGGCCTACCCCGAGCGCTACAAATGCCGGTAGCGGTTCCCGACAGGCCAGAGCAGCGACTATGGCAGCCCCAGTTGGCGTTACCCGTTCGCCCGGGCCAATCTGCGTGTGTACAGTCAGTCCCTGTAACAGTTCCATAGTCGCCGGTGCCGGCACCGGCAAACGGCCATGAGCCGATTCAATCCAGCCACTCCCCAACGGCAGCGGTGCGGCATAAATAGCCTCGACCCCGAGCCAGTCCAGGCAGATCGCCGCCCCGACAATATCAACGATGGCGTCAATGGCCCCGACCTCGTGAAAATGCACCTCATTCACTGCCACCCCATGCACCTTGGCCTCAGCCGCTGCCAGGCAGGCGAAGATATTCTCCGCCATCTCCCGCGCCAGGGGTGAAATACCACTCTCAGCAAGCAACCGGCAGATTTCAGCATAGTGCCGGTGACTTTGCTCCTCGGTCGTATCGACAATAAAGCGGGTCCCGGCAATTCCTCCCCGACGTACCTGCTCCGTGGTCAACCGGAAGCTGTCGGCCGGCAACGCCAGTTTGGCCAGCTCCGTTTCCAGATAGGTCAATGGCACACCCAACTCCAGCAGCGCCGCCACAGTCATGTCGCCGGCAATACCGGCCTGGCAATCGAGATAGAGAATCTTCATGGTTTATTCATCATTGACGCCGCAAAACCGGCACCAAAGCCGTTATCGATATTCACCACCGTCACTCCGGCGGCACAGGAATTGAGCATTCCCAGCAGCGCCGCAATCCCACCGAATGACGCCCCGTAACCAACCGACGTCGGCACCGCGATCACCGGTCGGGCCACCAACCCACCCACCACCGACGGCAGCGCCCCTTCCATGCCAGCCACCACAATCAACACCGCAGCCTGCTGCAACTGTTCACGCCGCGCCAGCAAGCGATGTATACCGGCAACTCCCACGTCATAAATAGTATCCACCCGATTACCAAGGAAACGAGCCGTCAGCGCTGCTTCCGCCGCCACCGGGATATCTGAGGTACCAGCGGCCACCACCAGAATCGTGCCCCGCCCACTGTCAGCGGCCGGTTGCTGTTCGATGGTCAGACAGTTGGCATCAACATGATACTGAGATTGGGGGAACTTTTCGACCAGGACATGCGCCTTGACCGCTTCAAGCCGCGTAACCAGGACATTGCCCCCCTTGGCCAACAATGCCGTCGTAATCCGGGCGATCTGCTCAACCGTTTTCCCTTGACCAAAGATCACTTCGGCCACGCCCTGGCGCAGAGCCCGGTGGTGATCGACCGTGGCACACCCCAGATCCTCATAGGGCAGATCCTTCAACTGCTCCAGGGCATCATCAGTCCCGAGCACGCCGTCACGCACCTGTTCCAGCAGTTGTTGCACAAACCGTTGATCCATTGTATCCCTTCAACATGCCGCAGGTCTGCGGGTTAGAGTGAATTGAGAGTATAGCACGCAGACGAAAAATGGAAAGCCATTCGGCAGGAATGCACACATGTATACAATCTCTTGTGCTTACTGGCTGAATATGCTAAAAAACGCGCATTAATCGGGATGGGAGGCGGGACAGATGAGCGATCAACCAGCGGTATGTTTTACCTTTGAAGGGGCCATCGAACAGGCTATCAAGATGGAGGACGAAGGGTTTCGCACCTATCTGGCCGCCATCCGTATGGTACAGAACAGGGGCGCCAAGGAAATCCTCAAGGATGCAGCCCTTGACGAACTGCAGCATAAGTTCGACCTGGAAAAGGCGCTGCTGGAAGGCAATATGGCGGCGACTGGCGAAATGACCAAGCAGGTGCCGACCATGAATCTTGACTACGTGCTGGGGCAGGCCGAACTCAAGCCGACCGCCGACGCTCGCGAAGCGCTGGCCTATGCCATACACCTCGAAAAAGGGGCCATTGACTTCTACAAGCGCATGGCCACCGGCTGCGCCGGCGCACCGATGGGCGTGATCTTCGACCGTCTGCTGGCCGACGAAAGCCGCCACCTCCAGTCACTGGAAGACCTCTACGAAGAACACTTTATGACTGAAAATTAAAACTCTCAGCATAATTTTTCCCCGCAAGAAAGGGGAGGCGGTTCAACCGCTTCCCCTTTCTTATTGCCCGGCGTTCACAAACCGTGAATTAAATAATCTCCACCAGTTTCAGGTCAAAGATCAGTTCCCGGCCAGCCAGCGGATGATTGGCGTCTAGGGTGACCGTGGTGTCGGTTACATCGGTGATCACCACATTGAAGGCCTGGCCATCTTCCTGGGTCAGCTCAAGCTGGCTCCCCAGTTCGATCTCGATATGCGGCGGCACTTGATCGCGCGGCACCACGGCCACCATGTCCGGATTGTGCGGGCCATAGGCCTGGTCCACCGGAATGGTCACGGTTTTGCTTTCGCCCGGCGCCAGCCCAATAACCCCATCTTCGAACCCTGGAATCACCTGTTGCTCGCCTATGGTGAATTCCAACGGCGCCGAATCATTGCTCCCGCTGCTGTCATCGCTGCAGACGGATGAATCAAATACCTCGCCGCTGGTCAAACGCCCCGTGTAGTGTACGCGAACCGTATCTCCCTGCTTTGCCTGTGCCATTGCGCACCCCTTCTCGGCTATGCCAGCCGATGAAAATTTTGCCGAACTATAGCAGAGAGTAACCGTTGCCGCCATCACAGTTTGCTTCACGCCGCCAGCGAATTGATGGTATTCTGCGGCACAACTTTTCCCTCGGAGTACCCATGGACACTCGCAACCATTCCACCCCCTTCGCCGGCCTGGTGGTCGATATCGAGCAATTTGACGTCCGGATCGGCGAGCGCGGTTGGCATACCTATCAGGTAATTCGCCATCCTGGCGGCGTGGCCGTAGTACCGCTCCACGCTGACGGCACCGTCACCCTGATCCGCCAATTGCGCCCCGCTATCGGCATGGAGACACTGGAACTGCCCGCCGGTCGCCGCGATCCGGCCGAAGCCCCGGAAACCTGCGGACTGCGTGAACTAAAGGAAGAGACCGGTTTGACTGCCGGTAGCGTTACCTCGCTGGGAACCCTGCATACCTCACCCGGGGTATTCGATGAATTGATCCATCTCTATCTGGCCACGGACCTGACCCAAGGCATAGCAGAACCAGAGGCCTACGAAGACATCGCCACGATCCGTTTGCCGCTGACCGAGGCACTGGCCATGTTACAAAATGGCCAGATCAGCGACGGCAAGACCATTGTTGGCCTAGTTCGGGCAGCTGGCCAGGTGGCGTCATGATCCATGCGGTCATCGTGACCAACGAGCAGGATGGCCTGCGCCTCGACGACGGACTGAAGGCACTAATCCCCCAGCTCTCCAAGACCGAAATCCGTCGGGTTATTGACTGGGGCGGCTGCGCCATCAACGATGTCTGCGTCCGGATTGCCTCCCGCAGCCTGCATCAGGGGGATCGGATCAACCTGGGCGTGATGGAAAAAGAGCGGTGCGTCAACGTCGTCTACACCGCCACGGATCTGCTGTATGAGGATGACGAATACCTGTCAATCAACAAGGCAAGCGGCCTCAACAGCCAGCGCACCCCCTACCAATTGCAGGGGACGGTGGAATATGGCGTGGCCTGTTATCTGAAGAGCCTTGGCAGCAGCGAGCCGGCGCGGGTGATCCACCGCCTCGACCGGGGGACGTCCGGGGTCATGTTCTTCCCCAAACAGCAGAAAGCAGCCACCCATATCTCCTTCCAGCTCAAGCAACACCAGGTGGAAAAAGTCTACTGGGCGCTGGTGGCCGAATCTCCCGACGAAGAAACCTGGGCGGTGGATGCGGTCATCGCCAAGCTGAGCAAGTTCCGCTACGGGGTGGCGTTGCCGGGGCGGGAGGCCTTTACCAGCTTCCGGGTGCTGGCCCGTGGCGCCGGCGCGACCCTGGTGGCCTGCTACCCCCGCACCGGCCGCACCCATCAGATCCGCGTCCACCTTGAGCATGGCGGCATGCCGATCATCGGCGACACCCCCTATGGCGGCGCCCCCGCCAGCCGAATGATGCTCCACTGTCGCCGCATGGCCTTTGCCGCCCGCGATGGCCGACCAGTAGCGGCGGAAGCGCTGCCGGACGAGGCATTCATTGCCTGCTGTGTCGGACATGGGATTGGGCTGGAATCATTGCTGCAACAATAGGTTGACTCCAGAATTAGTGGATATTGAGCATGGGTTAAGCATGTAGCCCCCGGAATTTTCTTGGCTTGATACTAAATAATAGTATAGAATAATTCATGCAATGGACTGTTGAAATTCATAATAGCCTCATAAAGCAATTGCCCAAACTGCCGGCAAAGATTATTGACCGGCTGGAAATGTTAATTGCCGAAATCGAGGTGTCCGGTCCGGTACGTGGCAACTGGCAAAATTATTCCAAACTTACCGGCAACCGTCATCATTGCCATATCAAAAAAGGCAAGCCAACATACGATGCCGTATGGGAAGAGATCGACAAAAGTATTCAGCTTGTGGAGGTTCAATATGTTGGCACACACGAGAAAGCACCTTACTGATAAAGGGCTTGTCCCTATCAGCTTCATGGTTCACCCTGCAAATGTTAACCGCGTTATCAGCTACGTGAACGCTATCGAAGCAGAACAGGAGAGCGAATCGCGTCCGTGGCGGGAGGTTATGCAGGAGTTGCGGCCGAATGAACCTGTAACAGCCGGCATTCTTCGCGGGGCAAGAGGTAAGAGCGAGATTACTCAAGCCAAGTTGTCTGAACTTACCGGAATCCCGCAGCGGCACTTGTCAGAAATGGAGAATGGCAAACGTCCTATAGGCAAGGAAAACGCCAAGAAACTGTCAAAAGCGCTTGATACCGATTACCGGGTGTTTCTGTAGTTGGCAGGACAGCAGGGGAAACTAGGGACACTTCCCAGTTTTCTGTCTCCACTCGTAATCCCACATAGCAAAATGCGGGAAGAATCCTTAATTTCTCATGCGACGAGTAACGCCCGGATGGCGGCAACAAATTCCCGCCCTTCATCGAGGCGCAACGTAGCAACCGGCTCGATAATCTCTTCGTCGATGTCATAATCGGCGATTTCCCGAATTTTCCTGGCATTCATCAGCATGCGGTGGTATTTCGGGGCAATCCGGTTCGCCTTGGCAAAGTAATAGCCAAAGGCCGATTCAACGGCCGAGTGCTTCACCACGTCCACCCCGTCGTTCGTCAAAAGCGCCTTGGTGGCATAGAACATAGCGTAGTAGACCTTGCTGGCGGCATCTGGCAGGTGATTATTGGCCAGCAACTCCTCCGCTACCTGCAGGGCGTTGTCGGCCTTGATCAGATAGCGTTGCACCTCTTCATTCATAGAGCCACACCTTCCCGCAGCACGTTCCGATAATAGGAAAAGCCGCGCGAAGCAGCACTGCGAAACCGCTCTTCACCAAAGACCTTGAGGGAGATGATTGGCCGAAAATCGTGATCCCACATCACCTGATAGGCAACCTCATCAAGGCTGGCCTCCAGCTCCGGGGTCATTTCGTCAACAAGCGCCACCAAATCGAGGTCAGAATCGACCGTCGCATCGCCACGGGCACGTGAACCATACAGGATAAACTGCCGGACGTGCTCCCGGACTGCGCTCGGCAGTCGCTGCCTCAGCTCCTCCACCAGTTGTTTGTCGAGTTCTCCCATAATTTCCCTTCACGGCGAATTTCTTCTGCTAAATGAAAACATCCCATATTATTTCTAATTCCCTAATTTTCCAGGCCGACTTTAGTCGTGACCGATCAGTATTCATGGATTGCCAGGGGCTTTACAGCTAATTTTGAGCCGACTCAAACACCTAACTCCTGTACCAGATCCATCTCCTTGCGTAAAACGGCATTGATCAAGGTACTAATGTCAGTCTTGCGCTTGCGAGCGCGTTCCGCGTAAAACGACTCTAACTTGCTGTCGAGATAGACCGGTATTTTCATGTTTTCGGGTTTACAATAGAATTTGCCCTGCTCGGCTTTGGAAAAATCGTATTCTTTTTTCATTATAGTCTCCGGGCCAAATAGGATTCCCGCTCTTTCTTCGTTGCCTTGCGCGCAGAAATAATTCTCACGCGCCCTTCACCGCTTTCATGCAGTTTGATTGTATGTACAACTAACACAATTTTCATAACCGGCGCTTCCCCAATAATCACCCACCTGTCTTCCTCGTCGGAGTGGTCTTCATCATACAGATTCAACTGAAAAGGGTCAGAAAATACATGGCATGCATCCAGAAAATTCAACTTGTGCTTGGCAATGTTAATTCGTTCTTTATCAACATCCCATTCAAATTGAAGACAAAGATTATGTTTACCCATGTCATTCCTTATATCACAAATAGGAATTTCGGTTACTTAGCTCTTGGCATTTCTTAACGGAAGTATACTGATGCCCTTGCCAAATAGCAAGACCAGTGGTCTTCTGCCCACTTGACGCTTCACCCTCTTTTCCTCTACTCTGACCAAATGTCACTTATCAAAAACAAGCAACTCCTGCACCTGCGCCATCTGGTGGGCAAGGCCATCGGCGACTACCACCTGATCGAGGCGGGCGACCGGGTGGCCATTGGCCTGTCCGGCGGCAAGGATTCCTACACCCTGCTGCATATCCTGGCCGAACTGCAGCGCCGGGCGCCGGTCCGTTATGAACTGGTAGCGATCACCATCGATTCCGGCTATCCCGGCTACGAGGGACATCTGGTCGCCGAGCACTGCCGGCAGCATGGCTTCGAGCATCACCTGATTCCCACCGAGCATTATTCGATCATCCAGGAGAAGCGGCACCCAGGCTCGTCCTACTGTTCCTTCTGTGCCCGGCTCAAGCGGGGGACGCTCTACAGCGAGGTACAGCGACTAGGTTGTAATAAGCTGGCATTAGGGCATCATCTGGATGATTTTATCGAGACGTTGCTGTTGAATCAGTTTTTTGTCGGATCATTGAAGGCGATGTCGCCGCGGATGCTGGCGGACAACGGAGTCGTTACCGTTATCCGGCCGCTGGTCTATGTGGAGGAAAAGGAGATCATCTCGTTTGCCGGGACCAATGGCTTTCCGATCATCTGCTGTCGCTGCCCGGTCTGCGGCAAGGCGGACCTGCAACGACGCAAGATGAAGAAACTGCTGCGGGAACTGCAGACCGACATTCCGCACGTCAAGCGGAGCCTTTTGCATGCACTGGCCAATCTGCAGCCACGCCACCTGCTCGACCAACGGTTTTTACCGGACACTTCACCGGTCGCTGCACCCGTCGCCGCTCCATGATCGGTCGCCGCCCCGGCAACGGTCGGACAGGACGTAGTTCATCCATAATGGTCAGCCAACCGCAATACGCAACCAACAACACGAAAAAAACTAGCAACGGTTCCATGGGAGCCTCCTCTGTAGCTTGTTCATCAGCGTAGCACAGAGTTATGTCAGAATATGTCGCAAGGAGTCAGCATGCGTTCCCGTTATGTGCAAATTCTTCGTCTCGCCGTCCAGTGGGGTTTTGTGTTCTTCTGCCTCTATCTCGGGGTCCGCTTTGCCCTGTTCGTTGATGCCATCCGCAGCGGCACCATGCCAACGGTCACCCGCCCCAACGGAGTCGAGGCGTTCCTGCCGATTGCCGGCCTGCTCGGGGTACGGGATTGGTGGAGCAACGGCACCCTCAATCTGGTACACCCGGCGGCAACGGTTATCTTTCTGGCCGCTGTCGGGGTATCGCTGCTGCTCCGGCGCTCTTTCTGCTCCTGGATCTGCCCGGTCGGCACCTTCTCTGAATTGCTCTGGAAGCGCGGTTTTGCCCTGTTCCGCCGCAACCTCAAGGCCCCGGTCTGGCTCGACCTAGGGCTGCGGGGGCTCAAATACCTGCTGCTCCTGTTCTTTCTCTGGACCATCTTCGCCAAGATGCCGGCCCAGGCGGTCTCAGCCTTTGTCACCTCCGATTACAGCATGATTGCCGATGTGCGGATGCTTGACTTTTTCCGCCATATCTCGCCGCTGGGCGGGGGGATCATCCTGTTTCTGGTGGTCATTTCCCTGCCGGTGCGCAACGCCTTCTGTCGCTACCTCTGCCCTTATGGTGCCCTGTTGGGTCTGGTGGGGTGGTTCTCGCCGGTGGCGGTCACCCGTTTCTCCAAACAATGTGTGTCGTGCGGGGTCTGCACTCAGGTCTGTCCCTCCTACATCCCGGTCATGGCCAAAGAGCGGGTCAACTCGCCGGAATGCATCGGCTGCTGGCGCTGCGTCTGCCACTGCCGCGCCGAAGGGGCATTGGAGATGACCCTGCCGGGGAGAAAAGTTATCCTTTCGGGGGTTGTTTTTGCCCTGCTGGTGGTGGGGCTCTTCTGGGGAGCAACGATCGTGGCGCGACTGACCGGACATTGGCAGTCGGGGGTAATGGTTACCGACTATATGCGGCTGATTGGGAAATAAACTAAAATCAGCAGTTCGAATAACACAGAGCAACGGAGCAACAGAGAAATCAATGGTTTGAAATAGAAAGATTGTTCATCGATCAGATAAGTCTCAACAAGGTCTTTTCTATAAGCTTCTTCTTTGATTTTACTCCGTTGCTTGCCTAGAGGCACCTACTTCTGGCAGTTGCTCCGTGTTTCAAATGCTTTTTATACGATAAACAGAAAACTGAGGCGCTGCCCATCGCGCAGCGCATTATATCCCTACGCTACGGCAAGCCTACTTGATACAAACCCGCCGTACCTCACTCAGATCCGTCATCCCCTGCAGCACTTTGAGAATCCCGTCCTGCTTAAGGGTCGTCATGCCGTCGTTGATCGCCTGCTGGCGGATGATGTCGATCTCCACCTTCTTCCTAACCAGCACCTTCATGGCATCGGTACATTCCAGCAGTTCATGCAGGCCAAGCCGCCCCTTGTAGCCGGAATCGGCACATTTGGGGCACCCCTTTGGCCGATGCAGGGTGACGCCGGCCAGGTCAATCCCGGTCTTGGCAAATGACTCCGCCCCATACTCGATCACCAGGTCAGCCAGTTCCTGCTGGCTCGGCTGATAGGCCTCTTTGCAGTCACCACAGAGACGCCGTGCCAGCCGTTGCGCCAGAATGCAGAGCAGCGCGTCGGAAAAGCTGAACGGGTCCATGCCCATGTCCAGCAACCGGGTTATGGTCTCCGGTGCCGAGTTGGTGTGCAGGGTGGAAAAAACCAGATGTCCGGTCAGGGAGGACTCGATGCCAGTGGAACAGGTCTCCTCATCCCGCATCTCGCCAACCATGATGACATCCGGGTCAGCCCGCAGAAAGGCTCGCAACGCATGGGCAAAGGTGAAGCCGATGCGGGCATTCACCTGCACCTGACGTAAGCCCTTCTGCGTAATTTCCACCGGGTCTTCTGCGGTCCAGATCTTGGTTTCCGGCGTATTGATCTTGCCCACCGCTGAATGGAGGGTGGTAGTCTTGCCCGAACCGGTCGGCCCCACCACCAGCACCAGCCCGTATGGCTTGGTGATGCACTCTTCGAAGACCCGTTGGTTGCGCGTTGTCAGCCCCAACTTGTCAAAGGGGATCGGCTCGCCCGAGGCGAGAATCCGCATCACCACATCTTCCAGCTTGCCGGCCGTCGGTAAAGTCGCTACCCGCAACTCCACATCAATCGGACCAAATTTTTTAAAGTCGATCTTACCATCCTGAGGCTTGCGCCGCTCGGCAATATCCAGCCCGGACATGATCTTGATCCGCGAAGTCAGGGCGTATTTGTATTTATAGGGAATTCGTTGATAAACCTTGCAACGGCCATCGATCCGCAGCCGCACCAGCACATCATCCTTGCCCGGATAGGGCTCGATATGAATATCCGATGCCTTCAGGGCATAGGCATCACAGACGATCTTGTTCACCAGCTGAACAATGACGCTGTCCTGCTCCGATACCTGTTGAACTTCTTTGTCCACTTCCGGCTCATCATTGGCATCCAACTTGTCCAACAAATCATTGATACTGCTGCCACCGGCGATTTGCGGCGCACCGGCCCCCAGGTGGTAGCAGTGGTCAATGAAGCGATCAATATCGTCGCGAAAAGCCCCGACATAACTGATCCGCTTGTATTCCGGATAGATGAACTTGATCAGATCCTGCTTCCCCAGATCCGTCGGGTCCTCCAGGGTCACGATCAGCACGCCATGCTCAATCTTCACCGGCACCCAGCGCTCAGTGCGGAGCCGTTCCGGCTTGATCCGCCCCAGCAGTTCGTCCAACGGCGGCAGATCAAGGTCAAAAAACTGGAATTCGGTACCGAAATAGAGCCCCAGTGTCTTGGCCATCTCCTCACGGGGAATGGCAAACTCCCGCATGATCAGCTGATCGAGGCCAATCTTGGCAATGTCGGGATGACTGGACAGTTTCTGGATCTGTGCTTCTTCCAGCAGCCCCTTGTCCAGCAGGTAGTTGTAGCGCGATTTCTGGCGGATCAGTTTGGTTGAGGCGGTAATCCGGTAGATGTTATGGATGGCGATTGACAAGGAAGTGGACAGCTCCACCGCATAGTTCACATCCGCCTCGGTGAACGGCCCGCCCGATTTCTTGTTGATTAGCTGCATTACCCCCAGCAGCACATTATTGAACTTCATCGGCAGGCAGAGCACCTGGCGGGTCCGGAAACCGGTTTTCTGGTCCCAGCTCTGATCAAAGCAAAGGGACGAGTTGATCATCTTCAGGGCGTGGTCATTATAGGCATCGGCAATATTGAGGATGCTGCCGCTGACCGCACAGTGACCGGCGAGGCTGCGACTCTCCATCGGCACCACGATCTGCTGCACCTCTTCACCGCTTTTCACCTTGGAGACCAGGCACTTGCGGGCGCTGTCGATAACATAGATCGTAATCCGCTCGGCATCAAACAGACCGGCGATACTGTCCTTGATCTGCAGCAGAATGGTATTTAAGTTGGTGGCGCAGTGGATCTCGTTGATCTTCTCCATGAACCGCTTGCGGTATTCAAGCTGCTGCTGGAGCGATTGAGGGTCAGTAGTCATGCGAAGCTCCTTCTAAAGCCGGTACGTCGCGCCATCGGCCATGATTTCGGCCATGGGGATGACAGCTGCCAGTTGCCGACAAATCTCTTGCCGATACTGGGGTTTCAGGTGACTGATCAGCAACCGGGACGGTCGTTGCGGCATGGTCGCCAACTCCGCCGCCAGCAAACATGGGGTCAGGTGGCCGGTAAGTCGGGCCAGCTCTACCATCTCATCCGGAAAAGAAACCTCAATTATCAGGGTCTGCACCGGCCCGATCTTAGCCCACAGCGAGCCAACGCCACCGGTATCACCGGTAAAAAAGAGCGAGGTGTCGCCCGTTGCAATCAGATAACCGACCGCCGGCACCGCATGCTGCATGGGCCAGGGGGTAATACGATAACCGTTAATCGCCACCTCAACCCCGGTCGTCAGTGGCTGGTAGACGATCAACGGCGCTTCCGGGGTCGGCAACCGGCTGAAATCTGGCCAAATGATGTTATTCATCAAATGATCCTGCAGCGCCGCCAGGGTTGCGGCCAGACCATATACGGTCAATGGGCCGTGATCACCACGCACTAGCAGGTTGTCCGCCAGCAGCGGAATCCCCTTGATATGATCCAGGTGGGCATGGGTTACCAGGATATGTTTGATGCGCCGCTGCTCATCCTCATTCAGGGCCGCACCGATGGTGCCACCATCCAGCAGCAGTGCATCATCCAGCAGAAAACCGGTCGTCCGGGAATCGGGGAACTCTGCCCCGGCACAGCCAAGAACTCGTAGCTGCATACCAGCCTTTCCAAACCGTAGTGCTTTTCTTTTAGCCTTGTTGCAGTATAACTGATCACATACCGTTTACCAGAGGAGCGCAATGGAACTGTTTACCCCCGGCCAGGCCCGCCGCATATCCCTAGCCATCGCCCTCTGTCTCACCTTGGTCGGCACCCTGTTGGGCTATAGGGGCCTGTCGCCACTCAATCATCTGGAAGATCGCAGCCTGGATCTGCGTTTCAAACTCCGGGGCACGCTCAAGCCGCCCGCGTCGGTGGTCATCGCCGCCATTGACGAAAAGAGCATCGCCGAACTGGGGCGCTGGCCCTGGGACCGCCTGCTTTTTGCTCGCCTCGTAGACCAGTTGACTGCGGCCGGGGCGGCTGTTGTCGCCTTTGATGTCATGTTCACCGAGCCGTCACCCCAGGACACCGAGCTGCAACAGGCCATGGATAAGGCCGGCAACGTAGTGCTGCCGCTGGTCTTTACCTTTGCCGGGGCACCGCAGACCATCAGTGACCAGATCATCTCCTCGACGGCCTATCCGACAGTTGTCAACTCTAACGCTTTCAGCCGGGTTGCGCCGATTACCGCCACCGGCGTCCGCCCACCGCTACCGACACTGGCCGCAACGGCCATGGGCTTTGGCCACATCAACATGTTTTCAGACAATGACGGCACTCTGCGTTGGGAAGCGTTGGCCATTGCCAACGGCGACAGTTTCTACCCGGCCCTGGGGGTGCAGACCGCCGCCCTGTTTCTCGGTATTCCCTGGGACAAGGTTACCCTCGATGCCACCCGCAGCGTCAACATCGGGCCACGGCGCTTTCCCACCGACCGCTTCGGCCGCACCCTGATCAATTACTACGGCCCGGAAAACACCTTCCCCTATCTGTCTGCGGCCGACATCATCGCCGGCCGCGTACCCCACGAGCAGCTGGCCGGCAAGGTCGTGCTGATCGGGGCATCGGCCACCGGTATCTACGACCTGCGGGTGACCCCGTTCTCCCCTGACATGCCGGGGGTGGAAAAACATGCCAGCGTCATTGCCTCCATCATCGACAACCGCCCGCTACAGCAGGCCCCCGGCTGGCTGACCCTGCTCATGATCCTTGTGAGCGGCACCCTGCTCGGGCTGGTGGCCAGCCGGGCCAGTGCCACTGCCAGCTCCGCCTGCTTCGGGCTGCTGCTGCTGACCATGGCCGGGGCGGCACTGATCTGCTTCAACGGCTGGGGCATCTGGCTCAACGTTTCCTATCCGGCCATGAACCTCTGCCTGGTGTTCGGCGCCACCTCCGCCTGGCATTATGCCGTCACCGAACGCCGCGGTCGGCAGGTACGGGCCATGTTCTCCAGCTACATCACCCAGTCCCTGGTCAACGAACTGATCGCCCACCCCGAACTGGCCAAGCTGGGTGGGGAGCGCCGCGAGGTCAGCGTTCTTTTCTCCGACATCAAGGACTTCACCAGCTTTTCCGAACAGCACTCGCCGGAAGAGGTGGTTGCCCTGCTCAACGAGTATCTCGGTGCCATGACCGACATCATCCTCAAGTGGGAAGGGACGCCGGACAAGTTTATCGGCGACGCCATCCTCGCCTTCTGGAACGCCCCGCGCTCCTGCCCCGATCATGCGGAGCGGGCGGTCCGCTGCGCCCTGGAGATGCGGGAACGGCTCACCTCCATGCAGCAAAGCTGGCAGGAGCGTGGACTACCGCTGCTGGATAACGGCATCGGCATCAACACCGGTGAAGCAGTCGTCGGCAACATTGGCGCTGAGGGGAAAAAGATGGAGTACACTGCCATTGGCGACCAGATCAATCTTGGCTCGCGAGTGGAATCGTTGACCCGGCGGCTCGACGTGCCGCTGCTGATCACCGAAACAACCCTGGCTCATCTACAGCCGGCCATCGACGCCGGCACCCTGCAGGGAATGTTCATTGAAGGGCTGGCCAAGGTCATCGTTAAAGGTCGGCATCTGCCAGTCGACCTGTTCTGCGTCACGCCGCTACCGGAAGCCGATATGCCGACGCTGGTCATGCCCTGCCCGGAGATGGAACCGGTGAAGCTGACGGATAAATGATCCTGAAAAATTTGATTGATTTGACACTGGTATTAATAGACAGACCTCCGAGGTTTTGAAAACCTCGGAGGTTTATTGTCTGCCCCTCAACATCAAACATTATTTCACGGTCCCAGCCGCAGTGCCTCTGAAACTGCCAGACCCTGTGCCGTTATAGCTGCCGGCGGCAATGCCGTTCATATAAATAGCAGTGTGGCCGCCAACCGTACCGGCCGTGTTGGTCGTCACTGCCCCGCCCCATTTCCCACCGGCAAAACTTTGCATGGCTATTGCCGGTGATAAGCCGCTGACCGTAGGGCTGGAGCCGGTAAGGGTCACATTACCGACGCTGACGGGATTACCAGTGTAGGTTCCGTTAACATTGCCAGTTGCCCAGATTACCGGTCGGCCTCCAGCAGTTGGCGCTAGATACTTGACGCCGGTCATGTTCACGCTGAGTGAGTCGGCACTGACTGGACTTGAGCCGCTGAAGTCAGCGCTGCCGATTTCGAAGGCCGGGATGTTGAGCTTCTGCAGGGTCGCCTGGCCTGCCGTAGTACTTGCCAAGGCCAGATAGGTGGCGGTTTCCAGCCAGGCACCGGCAGTCACCGCCTGCCAGGTAAGGGCACTCGGATCAAAGGTGCCCAGAGTCTCGCCAATGAGAATGCCGGTTGTCGGCGTTGTCGGCGTCATGTCAACCCAGCTTGCCCCCAGCGTGCCGTGGAGCTTGCCGACGGTCGATACCGTTGCCGGCGGCATTGGCGGCAGATTTTCCCAGCGGTCCCCAATGATTGCTCCATCCACAAAATAGCTGCCATTGTTTGCGGTCAGGGATTGCGCCCACTGATTTGAGGTGGCGCCACTGAAACTGCCTGCGGTGATCAGGCGGAAAGTTCCCCAGTTGGGGTAGGCAGTGATCCAGTTACGGTCGAGGTTATTGCCGAAAATGGAGGCAGCGCTGGCGATACTTCCCCCTGCCTGGAAGTTCCCGGTCTGGGCCACATTCAAGGGAAGCGACAACTCCGAGATGTCCGTTGCGGCCATGCTGGCGGGATTCACCGTTCCAGGCGCGGAAATGAGCGCCACCGGGAACCACGTTCCATGTCCTTCCCAGATGCCGTTCATATCGAGATAGCCGGATAGCTTGCCAGTAAGAATCCCGGTGCTCCCGTCCGGAGCAGCATAGAGCGCCGCCACCCGGCCAGTGAGCGGCTCCTCGCTAGCTGAAGCGCCGTTGGCCAGCGCCCCGGCGAAATAGCCTTTGTAGGCGCCGCCGTCCAGGGTAGTCATGGTACCGGCGGTACTGTTATACGAGTCAAGATTACTGGTGAAGATGTAGTCCTGGCTGGCAAGCGGCGTTGCTGGCGAACGGACCCCTATCACTTCGAAGTCGGAAGGCGACTGGTCGGTGGCCCCCCAGAGCGACATGCCGCCGAAGATGCCAAATAGGCTCCCGGCGCTCTGGTAGCCTGCCGCCCCGTCGTAGCGCTTCAGCAGGTTCGTTGCGCTCATAAAGTTGCTGGCATAGGTGAGTGGATGGGTGGTGCCGGCAGCGGTGCCGGAAAATGACCTGGGGCCGGGACCTGCTGATGAGTCGTAGATCCCTACTGCGATCCCCTCGAAATTGCCACTGAAGCCACCGCTAACCTGCTGGCCCATGCCTCTGATCTCCGCCAGCCAGACATCGCCGTTGCTGGGGCTGGCGCCGGCGTGTTCGATCCGGAGCGTGCCGCGAATATCGTTACCAGCGGTAATGGCGATCTGTTCGCCCTGCAGTTGGGTTGTAGTGTAGGAGCCGGTGATATTGGTGCTGGCCCAGAGCTTGATCTTGTCCGTCGCGCTATTGGAGAAGATCCGTACCGCAAAGGGATCAACGGTGGTCCCGTTACTATTACTGCCGGACAAAGTAAAGGTGGATGAGGTTTCTTCAGCGACCGGAAAACCCAGCAGTTGCCGGTCACCGGCATTCAAATTAAGGTATTTTTGCACATCCAGCCAGGTTCCGGTCGTTACGCCGCCAAAGGTACCGATGTCACTGTTGTAGCTGCCGCTGAGCGCCCCGGCCAACAGTCTGGCCCGGCCAGCGGTCCAGTCGCCCCAATAGCCGTAAGCCGTGCCGCTCAGCTCGCCGTTGGCGCCCCAACTGCCGAGCGAAATGATACTTGCGGCATGATCGGGCGTAATGTAACCGAATTGGTTTGTTGCCCCTTGAGCTAAATTGGTGATCAACACTGCCTGGCTGCTACTGCCGCTAAAGCTCCCCCACGATTCGCGCTGCCAGACTCCGAACATTGAGTCAGGTTTGAATGTGGTAAACCTTACTACATCACCACGGTTGCTGAATTTTCCCACCAGATTCAGGCTGGCGTCCACCAGGAAACCCTCGGCATTGTTGCCACTTGGATTGTTGCCTGGCGGCATGCCGACGACCACCATGGGAGGCGAGGTTACCGTATTGGTTGCCCACCAGGTAGTGTCCTGGTCAATGGCCGTCGGAGTGACACCAAGCGCCAGGTTGAGCGGCACCTGGTTCAAGCTGCCGCTCGCCCCCAAGTAACCGCTCCCCAGGGCACCATTGCCACTCCCGAACAACAATCCCGCCTCATTAGCCGGCGAAATATAGATGGCCGCCAAGTTCATACTACCCTGATTGATGCTATATACATTTGCTCCCCCGGCAAACCCGCTGAAAGTGCCGCCGTCATAGGTGGTAATGCCGTTGGTGGCGTAGTTTTTCGCGCCAATACTGCCGAACCAGTAGTCGTTCTTAGCGCCAACATAGTTCGAAACACCGCGCAGAGTAAATGGGGTCGAGCTGTTCGCCCATAGTCCAGATGGGCCACCCAACAAGCCTCTCATGGAATTCTGTGCTTCCTGAAGCAGTGGCCTGACAGTGAGCAGATTATTGGTGAATGTGGTATCTCGCCAGATCGGCCCGACGTTGACTTCGGCGACAAACCCCTGGGCACCGGCGAACAGTGCGGTTCCGACCGGCGACGAGCTATTCTGTGCCAGGTCCAGGGTCCTGAATTCAAGTATATGTACCCCTGCAGCCAGGCTGCTGATCGTGCCACCGAAGCTTTGCCAGACGCCGCCGTCCAGCCGGTACTCTGTGGAGCCTTCTTCACTGCTTTGCACAGTAAAGAAGGTAGGAACTGTCGTTGAGACAGCCGAAGCCGGGGCAACCAGGGTAGTAGTAGGCGCCACGGTGTCCACAGTCCAGGTGTAGGATACCGGACTGCTGCTGTTGCCGCCGGGATCAATGCCGATGAACTCGATGGTGTGGTTGCCATCGGCAAGCCCAGTAATTGCGCTGCTCCATGATTGGGTCGTGCCGCCATCCAGCTTGTAACGGTAGGTGAGCGTCGGGTCACTGAAAAAAAATACCGCATTGGTCTGGTTCGTCAGCGTCGAAGGGGTGGAATCAATCTTGAACACCGGCGGCGACGTAATTATCTGGGTGTTGGTTTCGGATATCGGCGGCGACGTAATTATCTGGGTGTTGGTTTCAGTTATCGGCGGCGGAGTCGTGGCAATTTCCGTGACTATTGGCGTCATACTTGTCGCTGTCGTCACTGGTACTATTGTCGTAATGCTGTCCAGTATCGATCCTGTAGTCGGCATTGACAACGCGGTCATGCTCGTTGTCTGTGCAGTCGGGCTTGCCGAGGGAGCTGGCTGGCTGGCGGTGGACGGTGTGGGTAGAGCATTCGTACTGCTTGCCTCTGCTGGTGCCGGACTACTTTGACTGATAGTTTCCGCTCCAGTTTCGGAAGTGGTCGTCGCTGATGAAGCCGGGCCATCAGCCGCTACGGTTGTGCCGCTATTGCCGACAGAACTGCTGGCGGTGCCGGATGCTTCGCCGCTGCTGCTGCCGTTGGTGCCTGAGGACTTGCCGCTTTCGGCCGAACTACTGGCGCTACCACCACCCTTGTTCGATTTTTGCGGACCAGCCGAGGACATCTCCCGTTCATGCCCCTGCATTTCAGCTGTCGTAGTCGGTCGGGGCGTTGCAGGTATCGACTTGGCGGCAACGGTTGTGGCGGTGCCGGCCGGTACGGTCACCACCTGGGATGATGCCTGGGGGTTATAGGTATAAACTTCACCCGACTTCACCAGCACCCCGGTCAGATTTCGCTCGTGAAAGACAAAATAGTCGGTGCCCCGTACCCCGGCCACCGCATTGGGGGTGCGGATCTCGAATTTCTGGGGCGGTGACCCCGGCTTGACCCCCTTGCCCACTACCGCCTGCACCTTGCCCCGCGGCAGCGACAGGCTCCGCTCCCCAGCACCGGCACCATCAAGATAAGTGGCAATGTCGACCCGGCTCCGCTGGGCGATTTTCAGAATATTGCCATCCCTGAAAGTTACTTCAGCGGTGGCACCGCTTTTGGTGCGGATCATGTCCTTGACCTGCACAGCATCGCCAACTTTGGCTGCAGTGGCTGGCAAGGCGCCATTCCGCAGAATGTCCACCCCGCCCTGCACCTGGCTAAAGGTGCCTACCGGCTCGACAGCTCCCGCAGAAACGGCAATCAGCAGCACGGCAACCAACAGCATGAACCTACAACCGACACTTCTTCGGATCATGGCAAGCCCCCTAAAAACTGTACTCAAGCCCGAGCGTGGCTTGATTGCGCTGATAATCGTACGGATCGATGTTCGATATGGCATTAGTGTGGGTATATTGGCCAACCACGCTGAGACCATCCCATACCCCCCAGCTGCAACCGGCGGTCACATTCACCAGGGTGTCGTCACGCTGGATGCCAAACGCCGAGTGAACCTGCAGGTATTGCTGAAAAACCGCATCGCCACCAAGGTTACACGAAATGCGTTCCGCCAAGGGGAAGAGCAGGTTTGCCGCCAGTCGATGACTCCGGCTCTGCCAATTTCGCCCCGTAGTACGGTCATAACTAAATTCGTACCTAAGACTGGCATTGCCCAGCTTCGGGCCTAGGGCGGCCAGATAACCAGCTCCAACGACATACAGGTCTGCGTCCCGGTTTTCGTCGGGATCCAGTGCCGGTTGCTGCATTTCGCGATGCGCAAAACCAGCACCGGCTTGCAGTACCTGTCCAGCCGCAATGGCCAGGCTGACGGTTGGCCGCACCATGACCTGGCCGAGATAATTTTCTTCCGCCAGCAACAGGTGCGTATAGGAAACAGGAAGGGTGAGCGACGCTTTACTGAACTCGACCCCGGGGATCAGGGTCACGCCGTGCTGAATGGTGTTATGGGTGCCGACACTGCCGTAGGTGGTGGTCTGCAATGCATAGTGGCCGGTAAATAGCCAGCCCCCAGGCAACAACGGGGTGTAGTCCAACTGCAGGCTGCTGTTAAAGCCAACGTCAGCGGCATGGGAGATTTCAATGCCGGGAATGGCGGTATCAGGCTTGGCCACCACATTGTCGTCATACACCCCGCCGACCCCAAGTTTCAGGTGCCAGTTGCGATGGCTGGCCGTGGCCCGCTGCAGCAGCTGTTCATAATCACGGGCATAGCTGGCGAGATCTGATGCCGGATCCAGACTGATAACCGATCGCAAGGCAACACTCGCTTCGCTGAAACGCCGCGTGTTGGCCAGCAGCAGCGCCTGTTGCATCGCCACCGCCTGACGTAACTCGGGAGCAGCAACCTTTGCCTGATCAAAAGCCGCGAGCGCTGCTTCAGACTCGCCTTGTTTGGCCAGGATCATCCCGCGCAGAAAAGCCGTTGGCCCTGGCTTGATCGACTTCGCCTCGGCCTTGCTCACCCAGGTGAACGCCTCAGGAAATTCATCCTGAGTATAGGCCAGTTCAGCCAGTTCAAGATAGGCATCCAGTATCGGCGGTTCCAGGCTGGTGGCAAAGCGGAGCTGCTCCCTGGCGCTGCTTAAATCGCCAGTCTGCTTCAGCGCCAGCCCCAAATAGAAAGCCGCCAGCCCAGAACGTGGCGCGAGCCTTTTTGCCTCCTGCAATTGCGCTGCGGCTTCTTCGTAATTCTCCTGCCGGTATTCCGCAATGCCGGCTTCAATCTTGGCTTTACTCTCCGTTGCGTCATCATTGGCAACACCCAACGCCACGCCGATGACTAGCTGCATGAATAGTGCACTGACGACCGTGATCCGCATAACGCCTCCTTCAGCTGCAGTATCAACATGTATCGTCATTTATTTGTGGAACTTAATTACGTGGGGTAAAAAAAGAAAAGCCCGCCGCGCAAAGCGTGACGGGCTGCAGATATTAAGGAGGAAGGGGGTTACTTGCCTTTTTTCAGGTCAATGAGGATCAGCTTGGCAACGGCTTTCAGGGTTTCAAACACCCCTTCGCCGGTATGGGCACAAGCTTCGAATTCTGGATCATTGCGCAGGTTCAACTCTTTGCGCAACTCTTCAAGCGGCGTCACATTCGGTAGATCGCGCTTGTTATATTGCATGACGAACGGGATCTTATCAATGTCATAACCCTGCTCCGCCAAGTTGAACTTGAGGTTTTCCAGGGACTCAATATTCGCCTCGTAACGCTCTTCCTGCGAATCAGCCACGAACACCACACCGTCAACCCCTTTCAGGATCAGTTTTCGTGAAGCGTCATAAAAGACCTGGCCAGGAACGGTATACAAGTGAAAACGAGTTTTAAACCCACGGATTTCGCCCAGTGCCAGCGGCAGAAAATCGAAAAACAGGGTTCGCTCCGTCTCCGTCGCCAGGGAGATCATCTTCCCCTTTGCCTCTGGGGCCGTCTTCTGGTAGACGAATTGCAAATTGGTGGTTTTCCCGCATAAACCAGGACCGTAGTAAACGATCTTGCAGTTTATTTCGCGGGACGCATAATTGATAAACGACATCTTGAGCCTCCCGATTAACTGAACAGATTATCGATATCGTCGTCGGTGATCTCGGCAAAGGGAAAATTCCCCTCGCCTGTTTTCTCTTTCTCTTCGGCCTTCTTGGCTAGAGCTACGAAAACATTGGTCAATTCATCCGAGGCCTTTTTCACCCGCAGACGCACCAGACCAAGCGATGATCGGTTATCAAACAACACGACCAGGATCACGCGCCCGGCAACGATCGAAATGTGCAGATTGTCCTTCTCCCCCTCGTGAAAGAGGATTGAGAACTCTTTTTCACCAATCAACTTGGCCAAGCCGCCGGTGGCGGCAATATTACCTGCCGTCAGTGAAGCCAGTGACGTAGTATCGAATTTGTCCACTTCGCCAACACCGGAAATCAGCTGGCCGTTTTTGTCTACCAGGAAGATTACTTTCCCGTTGGACTCTTTCAGGAGTTTTTCGATTATGGCATTGATGACCTTGAATTCCTCATCGTACATTATCAGCTGAGGATTCGACATGGCAACAGCTCCTCTCAAAGGCAGACGGTATTTTGTCGTTTATATCAGAATATCGTCACCCTTTCAATATATCTTAAGACATATTTATGAATGAAAAAACCACTCCGGCAATAAACACCGGAGCGGTCTGGTCATACCAACACATATTGTACCTTACTTACTTGGTACCTTTCTCCTCGAAGCTCAGGGCGGCAAGTTTCTGATAATAATCAAACCTGCTCGCCGTCGATGCCGTTGCCTTCTTCATCAGCACACCCGCAGCTTCAGGGTTTGCCTTCTGCAGCATTTTGTAGCGGTTCTCGCTATAAGCGTATTCCTCGAAGGTGATGGTCGGTGCTTTGCTATCCAGCTGTAGCGGGTTCTTACCTTCAGCGGCGAGTGCCGGGTTGTAGCGGTAGAGAGGCCAGTGACCGGAAGCAACGGCTTTTCTGTTCTGGTCGACACCCTTGGTCATATCGATACCATGGGCAATGCAGTGCGAGTAAGCGATGATCAGGGACGGACCATCAAACGCTTCCGCCTCGATAAACGCTTTAACAACCTGAGCTGGATTGGATAGGGCAACGTTGGCAACATAGACATTGCCATACGCCATGGCCATCATGCCAAGATCCTTCTTGGCCATTGGCTTGCCACCGGCGGCAAACTGGGCAACAGCACCGGTCGGGGTAGCTTTGGATGCCTGACCACCGGTATTGGAATAGACTTCGGTATCCAGTACTAAGAGATTGACGTTCTTGCCAGAGGCAATGACATGGTCAAGACCGCCGTAACCGATGTCATATGCCCAGCCGTCACCACCGACGCACCAGACCGATCTTTTTACCAGGTAATCAGCCAGCGGCAGCAGTTGAACCGCAGCTCTTTCTGTGCAACCCTTGAGCGCTTTCTTCAGTGTTACCACCCGTTCGCGCTGCTTTTCGATGCCAGTCTGGTCAGACTGGTCGGCGCTGAGGATTTCTTTCATCAATGGCAGAACCGGTTTACAGGATTTGCAGCTGCAGCTGGAAAGCTCTGCTACCAGTTCACGGGCAGACTCGGTGAACTTGTCCACTGCCAGGCGCATACCGAAACCGAATTCAGCATTGTCCTCGAACAGCGAGTTGGACCAGGCTGGTCCGCGGCCGTCAGCACGCTGTGCCCACGGGGTAGTCGGCAGATTGCCGCCGTAGATGGAGGTACAGCCTGTGGCGTTGGCGATCATGGCCCGGTCGCCGAACAGTTGCGACAGCAGCTTCAGGTAGGGAGTCTCGCCGCAGCCGGCACAGGCCCCGGAGAATTCGAATATCGGCCGCACCAGCTGGCTACCACGGAGCGTATCAAGTTTGAGCTTGGTCGCATCCATATCCGGCAGTGAGAGGAAGAATTCAAAATTGGCAGCTTCCGCGGCCCGCAAAGGCGGCTGAAACTGCATGTTGATCGCCTTGTGATTGGCGTCTTCCTTGCTCTTGGCCGGACAGTTATAGACGCAGGCTCCACAACCGGTACAGTCTTCCGGGGCAACCTGGAGCGTGTATTTCAGCCCCTTGAACTCAGGGAGCTTACACTCAGTTGACTTGAAGGTTTTCGGTGCGCCTTTGAGCAGCTTGGCATCATAGGCTTTCATCCGGATGGTGGCGTGCGGACAGACAAAGGAGCAGATACCGCACTGGATGCAGAGTTCTTCATCCCATACCGGGATATCGACAGCAATGTTCCGTTTTTCGTACTGCGAGGTTGCTGTCGGGAACGTGCCGTCTGCCGGCATGAGAGATACGGGCAGGGCATCGCCGAAGCCGGCAATGATGCGACCGGTGACTTCCTGCACAAACTTAGGCGCGCTCTTGGCAACTGCTGGCGGCATTTTGAGTTTACTGGTCGCCTTGGCCGGCACTTTGACTTCATAGATATTCTTTAGCGCTTCGTCTACCGCGGCGTTGTTCATGGCCACTACTTTGTCGCCGGATTTTCCATAACTCTTCTTGATGGCATCCTTAATCTCGGCAATTGCCTGCGTCAGTGGGATGATGTTGGATATCTTGAAGAAGGCGGTCTGCATGATGACGTTGATCCGGGCACCAAGGCCGAGTTCTTCACCCAGCTTGATGGCGTTGATCACGTAGAACTTCAGCTGCTTATCGATGATCTGCTGCTGTACTTCCTTGGGCATCTTGTCCCAGACTTCGCCATGCTCGAATGGTGAACAGAGCAGGAAGGTAGCGCCCGGCTTGGCTTTGGAGACCATGTCATATTTTTCCAGGAAGGAGAAGTTGTGGAAGGCGATAAAGTCAGCGTGGTCGATCAGGTAAGGGGCGTTGATGGCCTTTTTACCGAAGCGCAGGTGCGAAATAGTGATGGTGCCGGCTTTTTTGGAGTCATAAACGAAGTAGGCCTGGGCGAAGTTCTTGGTGGTCTCACCGATGATCTTGATGGTGTTCTTGTTGGCGCCGACGGTGCCGTCGGAACCAAGGCCGAAGAACATGGCTTCGTAGGTGCCGTCCATGGCATTGCGGAACTCCGGATTGTAATCAAGACTACAATTGGTGACGTCTTCATTGATGCCAACAACAAAGTGGTTTTTCGGTTTGGCCTTTTTGAGGTTATCCAGAACGGATTTAGCCATGGCCGGAGTAAACTCCTTGGAACCAAGGCCATATCGGCCGCCGACGATTGTCGGATACCCCTCGAAGCTGAACTTGCCTTCAGACATCGCTTCGCCGATGGCGGTACGCACATCAAGGTACAGCGGCTCGCCAAGCGCTCCCGGCTCTTTGGTCCGGTCGAGGACTGCGATACTCTTGACGGTCTTTGGTAGAGCCTTGATAAAAGCATCTAGCGGAAAAGGCCGATAAAGGTGTACTTTGACGACGCCGACTTTTTCGCCGTTTTTGACCAGGGTGTTGACGGTCTCCTGAACAGTGTCAGCTCCAGAGCCCATAATGACGACAACCCGTTCGGCGTCTTTGGCGCCAACATATTCAACCAGTTTATATTTGCGACCGGTGAGTTTGCCGAATTTATCCATCTCTTCCTGGACGATTTTGACACATGGCGCATAAAACTGATTGACCGTCTCGCGACCCTGGAAGTAGACGTCAGGGTTCTGCGCGGTGCCGCGCATGACGGGACGATCCGGAGAGAGGCCGCGCAGACGGTGGGCATTCACCAGTTCGTCGCTGATCATGGCGCGCATGTCGTCAAAGGTCAGCTCTTCAACTTTCTGGACTTCATGGGAAGTACGGAAACCGTCGAAAAAGTGCAGTAACGGTATCCGGCTGCGCAGTGTTGATGCTTGGGCAATCAGGGCGAAGTCCATGACTTCCTGAACATTGTTGGAGCAGAGCATGGCCCAGCCGGTAGAACGACAGGACATGACGTCGGAATGATCGCCGAAGATATTCAGCGCCGCAGCAGAGATCGCCCGGGCGGAAACATGAAAGACGGTGGAGGTCAGCTCACCGGCGATCTTGTACATGTTCGGGATCATCAGCAGCAGGCCCTGGCTGGCGGTAAAGGTGGTAGTCAGGGCACCGGTCTGCAGTGCGCCATGGACAGTCCCGGCAGCGCCACCTTCGGACTGCAGTTCGGATACCAGCGGGATTGTGCCCCAGATATTCTTTTCGCCAGCCGCGCTCTTGGCATCTGAGATCTCCCCCATGTTTGATGAAGGGGTGATCGGATAGATGGCAATAACTTCGTTAGTGGCATGAGCCACGTGAGCTGCTGCGGTGTTGCCGTCAATGGTCACCATTTTACGACCCATTGTGTTTCCTCCTGAGAAGGTTAAGTTACGGGTCCTGCGGATCCGTTGGTTTATAATTCCTGCCTGCCGGTCATTGCATACTGCACCGTCAGGGCATCAACATATTCAAGGTCACTGCCGGTTGGGATGCCGTGCGCCAATCGCGTCACGCGAATTCCCAGTGGCTTGATCAGCCGGGAAAGGTAATGCGCGGTTGCTTCCCCTTCAACGGAAAAATTTGTGGCCAGCACCACTTCCAGCACAGTCCCACCCTGCAAACGCGCCAGAAGTGCCTCTATTTTCAAGCTCGCCGGGGTAATGCCATTCAATGGCGACAGCGCCCCATGCAACACATGATAGCGCCCGGTGTAAGCCTGACTCCGCTCGATGGCAACCACGTCCTGAGGTTCTTCAACCACACAGAGGGAGCGCTCGTCCCGATCACCAAGACAGATACAACAGGGGTCGTCCTCGGTAATTCCCCAGCAGACCGAACAAAAGCGTAATTGCTGCTTCACTTCAATCAAGCTCTCGGCCAATCCCTGCATCAGTTGGGGAGACTTCACCAGATGAAATGCCAACCGCGTGGCAGTTTTTTCACCAACACCTGGCAGCTTCTTCAACTCGCCGACCAACCTAACCAATGAGCGACTTTGTTGTAGCATATTTCCCTACCCAAATAAAACAATTTTTTACTAAAATACCAGTAAAATGATTTACTTATACTAAAAAAAGCACTGCATTGACCACTACTGTTCAAGCTTTTTTACTATCACTGAAATTTTCTTAGCACTGTAAGTTTGGCATTTTCTTTTTACTCAACGTAAAATCAAGCAGGGTTTCTTATCATTACTGTTTCGACCAACCCCAAGCGCCTGCCAAGACTTCCATGAAGAAAACAACAGACCTGCACCGCATTAAAGCCAAGCTGCAATGCACGTCAGCAAAAAAAAGGGTGGCACCAATATGGCAGCCACCTTCACAACTAGAACAGTCCCGGGATACTCAACCCGCCGGTCACTTTGCCCATCTCCGCCGACATCTCCAGATGAATCTTGGCCAGCGCTTCGTTAACGGCCGCGATAATCATGTCTTGCAGCAGTTCGACATCATCGGGATCAACTGCCTCTTTTTTGATGGTCAATGAGAGGATCTGATTTTTACCGTTGACCACTGCCTGCACCACCCCACCGCCGGCGGTTGCCTCAGCAGTCTTGAGCGACGCCTCTTCCTGAATCTTTGCCATCTTTTGCTGCATCATCTGCGCTTGCTTCATTATGCCAGCCAAACCCTTTGCCATTCCCATTCCCCTTTACGCTTTGATTATTTAAACCGACCCTTCCGGCTCAGTCACCGACTTAAGCTCACCACCAAAAACATGTAACGCCTCGCCAATAACCGGATGAGCTAATGCTGCCGAGCGGAGAATTCGGGTCCGCTCCTCGGCATCATGAGTTTTTTTTTCCTTCAGCGACGGCGTTTCCGCATCGTTGGTGCGCACTTCACGGACCAGAACCGTTGGCTCCTGGCCAAAGAACTGCGTCAGCAAAGACTTCAATTCCGTTATTACTGCCGGATCCCGGAGCCGTTGCAGCTCAAACGCCCCTTGCCCGTAACCAATCTCGATGTTCGCGGCATCAACCTTAAACGGCCGCGCCTTTTCCAGCATCACCGCCAGCATCGGCTTGGCACTCCGCACGCTGGCGACAAAGTCCGGCCAGAGAGCACCAACCGCACCAGCCCTAACCGGCAAAGTATCGCGTTGCTCGCGAACAGGGGCGGCTGGTGGTGACTCAATTGCAGCACGCGGACGGGAACTTTCAATCGCTGGCGCATGCGCTAACGGCCGCCGATCCGGCATCGGAGCCACTCGCGGCGGCTGTCCCGACGAGACAACACCGCCCCCTTGCGCCAAGCGGGTCAACAGTTCATCTACCGGCAACAGCGGCATCAGGTTGGCCATCCGAACAATAGCCAGCTCCAGCACCAGCCGGGGGAACGTGGCATGGGCCATTTCCATTTCGGCCTTGAGCAGGATCGCCACATAACGCTGCAAATCAACCAGCGTCGACGCTGCCGACTGTTCCTTCACCACCGCCAGTTCACCGTCTGACAGCTCCCCCAGATCCAAGCCACTCCCCGCCGCCCGAAGCAGCAGCAGATTGCGCAGATGCTGCAGCACCTCTTGCGTAAACTGGCGGATATTATAGCCATAGGAATCGGTCTGGCGCACCACCTCCAGAGCAGTCCGGGCGTCCAGCTGCTGAATGGCACCAACAATCTCCTGCACCAGCCGATGATCAACCACGCCCAGCAATTGGCGGACATCGTCATCAGACACCGTTGCCCCGCAAAAGGCCAGTACCTGATCCAGCGTAGAAAGCGCATCCCGCATACTGCCGTCGCCCTTGCGCGCCACCAGCATCAGCGCGTCATCCGAGATGGCCACCTCTTCCTGGTCAACAATGTAGCGCAGGCGCGCCAGCAGACGTGGCAACTGAATCCGCTTAAAATCGAACCGTTGGCAACGGGAAAGAATCGTAATCGGTAATTTGTGGGGTTCAGTAGTGGCAAAGATGAATTTGACGTGGGCCGGCGGTTCCTCGAGGGTCTTCAACAGGGCATTGAAGGCGTTCGTGGAAAGCATGTGTACTTCATCAATGATAAAAATTTTGTAGCGGCAGGAAGAGGGCAGGTATTTGATATTCTCGCGAAGTTCACGCACATCATCGACGCCGGTATTGGAGGCGCCGTCGATCTCGAACACATCGGTCGACGTACCACTGGTGATTTCGCGACAGGCAGGGCAGGCATTACAGGGCAGCGCAGTCGGTCCCTGCGCACAGTTGAGCGCCTTGGCAAAGATCCGGGCGGCACTGGTCTTGCCAACGCCACGGGCGCCGGTGAACAGAAAGGCATGAGCGACCCGATCCGTTTCAATGGCATTTTTCAGCGTTTGGCTGACATGCTCCTGGCCAATCAGATCCTGGAAGTTCTGCGGACGCCATTTCCTGGCAAGGACGAGATACGACACGCGGGCTACCTCGGTGAGTTACGGATATTTCTACAGGTGAGGAGAAAAGTTTGCGGGTACAAATGATAGCTGGGTTTCCCCGCGGCACACGTATCAGTTACTGCCGCTGCTTCCTTCCGGATCTGACGGAATTCATAACCTACCGTTGCGCGGGACCCAGCTATCAGCTCTACCCGCAACTTTATCTGCTTCGCGCCGCTGCAGGGGCGGGCTGAAGTAATTATGGCGGAGAGGGAGAGATTCGAACTCTCGGTACGTTGCCGTACACACACTTTCCAGGCGTGCTCCTTCGGCCACTCGGACACCTCTCCGTGATCGGTGACTATAGTACAACCGGTTACCCAAGTAAAGCCAATATCTTTAATCGACTCTACCCTGCCTGTTTTTTCTCTGCCACCCCGATAAACCGTCACCAAGCGCCATTGCCCCATGCTTGGCATTAAAACCGCACTTTAAGCCAGTTACAGCATCGATAAGGCAGAAATCCGATACAACCGGCTCCGGCTAACTAGCACTAATCAGTTATTGATGCGAATATATGTTGAGAAATATCTAACGATGGCTACAATAAGCGCCAAACGAACTACTTACCCGCATAGTGCTAACGAACGCGGACAGGGGATCTGGCATGATAAAAGCCCTATTGGTTGAAGACGACGACCTCACCAGAAATATGCTCGCCATGACCTTGAAAGGTCTCGGCTGTACCATTGATCTGGCCACCGATGGCCTGGAAGGGGTAGGCGTATTTTCCCGGGCGCTGCAGAATGGAGAGCCGTACGACATTGTTTTCTGCGACATTATGATGCCGCGCCTTGATGGCCTAAAGGCCATCGAAATCATGCGCGAACTGGAACACAAGGCAACGGTGACCACCGAACAAGAGGCCCACATCGTCATGGTCACCGCCGTCGACAACAAGGACAGCGTCTTTTCCGCCATGTTCAAGGGCGGAGCCTATACCTATATCGTCAAACCGGTGAAAGCTGAAGATTTGGAACGGGAAGTTGTCCAGGTAGCAACCAAGAAGAAAAACAGGATGGTGCCTGCAGAGCCGTAATCAATAACGCACCGGAGCCTTGATATCTTTCGGAATGAGACTTCTGGCTAATCGCCAACCATGACGATCAACCAGAACCGGTGCTAACACGCAATACGGTGATCGGCAATCGCAAACGGGTAGAGTGCATCAACCGCAAAGGTGAAAAAATCATTCTGTAGTTGCTGATTATTGCCCTGGTTGCACTGCAACAGTTCCCCGAAATGAAGCAAGGAAGACATATCAAGGTGGGGGGAGTGGAAACCGATGCCTTCTGGTGACGTTCTCGTCACGACCCCCGGCATGGTAACAGACAGGATGGCACTCCCCTTGACGAGGTGGATTGAAACCGTTACCTGATCATCAACCGCATATTTCCCGGCAACCCTGAGCAGAGCCCCATTTTCGCTAATATTCACAATCTTGCCGTACCCGCCACAGCGCAGTTTCGTACTATCCCCGATGGTTATAGGGGCAGCAAATTGAACCCTCTCCGCAGATCTCCGCTCCATAACCGCTCCAAACGTCTTTAATGAAATCCACTTTGATTTATATAACACAATATGACGAACTATCAAGTAGTTAACCATATTTAAACGATGGTTCGCGCGTCCGGATATCTTAAGAAAAAGTTCAATATGTATAGCAACTTAATCTAAGACTCCAAGTTCTCTCCCGTTCTACTGCACCGGGAAAACGATAACAATTCAATGTTTTCCGCAAAAAAAAATGAGAGCGGGGGGTGGGGACAACATCATAGCCGTCCCCTCCAACGCGATCCTAATCTCATCCACTATTTTTCCTTGAACGTGTAGCGATGGTCGTTGCAACTCTTTGCCTGTCTCAGGCAGAGAAGCATTTTAGCCAGCACTTGCAGGTTTGGGTACTGACATCTACGATTTTCCAGGACATGGGGAGAGACTGGGGACAAGCGGGAAATCAATTCTGTTTCGATGATCTGCTAATCAGTGTGCCGGGTGGCGTTGGTGGTGATCTTGAGGATGCTTTCCTGGATCTCTTTATTGGGAATGGCACGGTAGGAGTCGAGCAAGATTTTTTCGGAAACGGCCAAAGGTAATACGTCCTCGCCGTCAGTAAAAAACTCCTGCACCGCCACGGAAAGCGCATCAGCGAGAATCTGCAGCTTTTCCGTGTTCATCATATTCGCGCCAGATTCATATTTCTGCAACTGAACCCTTGATACACTCACAAGCTCCGCCAGATGTTCCTGACTGATCCCTGCCCGTTGTCGCAACTGCTTCAATCTGAAGCCGATTTCCTTGCTGGTACGAATCTTTCCCATAATTGCGCCTCGTTTTGGGGTGGAGCATACCCCGAGGCGAATGGCGGTGAAACAAGCCCTGAATTATCTTTAGCAGCAAACTCCAGATATGCTACAAGACATACTCAAGGTATGTCATAACTATTTTCAACCACGAGTTGCCGCATACATGTCCACCCCCTACCACGCCAAATACTTTGCCCACGAGCTGACCCGCCAGGGCGCAGCCGGTAGCAACGATCGCCTGTCACAGGCGATCTTCAATGCCAGTGTTGACCTGAATCCCCACCAGATTGAGGCGGCGCATTTTGCGTTGCGTTCGCCCTTGAGCAAGGGCGTGCTGCTGGCGGATGAAGTCGGTCTTGGCAAAACCATTGAAGCCGGGTTGGTGCTTTGTCAGTACTGGTCCGAGCGGAAGCGGCGGCTGATCGTCATCTGTCCGGCATCTCTGCGCAAACAATGGGCGATGGAGCTGGAAGAAAAGTTCAACCTGCCCGTTGCAGTACTGGACGCAAAGACATGGCGGGATACTCAGAAATGCGGCATTGCGCCGCTCAACCAGCAGGCCGTCATAATCCTTTCCTACCAATATGCGAATCGTCTCCGGGAAGAGCTGAAAACGATTCGCTGGAATCTGGTCGTCATTGATGAAGCGCACAAACTGCGCAACTCCTATCGCGAAAGCAACAAGGTTGGTCAAGGTATCCGCTGGGCAATGGAAGATTGCCGCAAACTGCTGCTGACGGCCACCCCGCTGCAAAACTCCCTGTTGGAACTGTATGGAATTTCCACCCTGATTGACGATTACCTTTTCGGCGACATCAACGCTTTTCGCAGCCAGTTTACCGGCGCCAGTGGCGATCTGAACGCCCTGCGCCTGCGATTGTCCAGCTTTTGTCGCCGCACTCTGCGCAATCAGGTAACGGAATATATTCGCTACACCGAGCGAAAAACCCTAACCCGTCCATTTCGGCCAACCGATGACGAACACAAACTATATGAAGCGGTGACCGATTTCCTCCAGATGGAGAACAGTTATGCCATCCCCGGTCGTCAGCGCCACCTCACCGAACTGATCCTGCGCAAACTACTGGCATCATCATCAATCGCCATTGCCGGCACCCTGGAGACCATGAAGCTCCGCCTGGAAGCGTTGCGTGAGGCAAAACTGCAAGAAGATTCCCCCAGCCTGATCGAGTCACTGATCAGTGAAGAAGAGCTCGAAGCTGAACTGCTGGATGAAATACTTGATGACGACGATTTAGAGGATCTGCCAGGCACTGCCAATGAACCGGTAGACAGAAAACAGCTCCGTGAAGAGATCGATACCTTGTCCCGGCTTGTCTCTTGGGCAAGAAGTATCGGCACGGACACCAAGACCGGCACCCTGCTGAACGCACTGCACATTGGTTTTGCCCAGATGGCTACCAATGGTGCGGCTCAAAAGGCGCTGATATTTACCGAGTCCCGCCGCACCCAGGAGTATCTGGCAGGTTTTCTGGAAGCAAACGGCTTTGGTGGTCAGGTCGTCCGCTTCAGTGGCACCAACAAAGGCCCGGCAGCGGCGGCCATTTATGAAAGCTGGCTGCGTAACAATGCAGATAGTGGGCGGTTGACCGGATCGCGGGATATCGACATCCGCGCCGCGTTGATTGAGCATTTCCGTAACCATGCCCGGATCATGATTGCTACTGAAGCGGCTGCCGAAGGGGTGAACCTGCAATTCTGCTCGCTGGTGGTCAATTACGATCTCCCCTGGAACCCGCAACGGATCGAACAGCGCATCGGCAGATGCCATCGCTATGGCCAGAAGCATGATGTGGTGGTGATCAATTTCCTCAATGAACGGAACGTTGCCGACCGGCGGGTGCTGGAGCTGCTGACCGAGAAATTCAACCTGTTCAACGGTGTCTTTGGCGCATCGGATGATGTGCTGGGCACCATCGAATCAGGCGTCGATTTTGAAAAACGGATACTGACCATCTACCAGGAATGCCGGACGCCGGAGCAGATAGAAGCTGCATTCAAAGCGCTGCAGACGGAGATGGATGAGCATATCCGTGCCCGCATGAACGACACCCGCAAGATGCTGTTGGAGCATTTTGATGAAGATGTCCACGAACGGTTGCGGATGCAGTTGGAAGAGACGAAGTCCCAATTGGATCGTTTCAGCAAACGGTTCTGGGCACTCACCAGCTTTATGCTGTCAGGCAAGGCCGTTTTCGATGATAAACAGTTCACGTTTGATCTGCAGGAACCGCCACAGAATGAGATCAGTAACGGCCGCTACCACCTGATTTCAAAAAACCGGCCAGCCGATAAAGAATTGGAATCAGCAGCCGGGCACGATTCCTATCTGTATCGCCTTTCCCATCCCCTTGGCGAGTACGTCATCGAGCAGGCCAAAAAGCTTGACACTCCCATTGCGTCTGTTCACTTCGATCTGTCCAACCATCCGGCACGAATGCATGTCGTCGAGGCATTACGCGGCTGTTCCGGCTATTTGACACTTACCAGACTGGCAATTGAAAGCTTCGAGCGAGAAGAACACCTTCTGTTCTCCGCTTTTGATCAGGATGGTCGATCCCTGGAACAGGAAACCTGCGAAAAGCTCTTTGGCTGTCATGGCAGCACTGCGGCAACTGATGACCTGCCGAAGAACATTGTCGACAGATTAGCCGCCGAAGCAGCTCGCCACAGCCAAGCCACCATCAGCAGATCGCTGGAAGTGAACAACCAGTATTTTCAGCAGGCACGGGAAAAACTGGAGAAATGGGCCGAAGATATGGTGCTGGCCGCAGAACGTGCACTAAAGGATACCAAGGAGCAGATCAAGCTGCTGCAGCGCCAGGCCCGTCAGGCAACCAGCCTGGAGGAACAGCACGAGATTCAGCAGAGAATTCAGAAGTTGGAAAAGCAGCAACGGAGGCAGAGGCAGGAGATATTCAATGTAGAAGATGAGATTTGTGCCAAGCGGGACGTATTGGTCACGCAGCTTGAAAAACGTCTTACCCAAAAAACCGAGTCAAAACAGCTATTCACCATCCGGTGGGCTGTTGTGTGATTTTTATGTAGGGGCGACAGCACGGGTTCATCGTGCTTCGCCCTTTTTGCATTGTGCAATAGAGGCGGGCGAAGCAGATGAATCTTGCTTCTCCCCTACAAAAACCGAAATCAAAACAAATCGAGACCAATTATGAGCAAGTACGACGATCTTGTCCGCAAGCTGAAAGAGATTTTCCAAATTGACCGACCCGAGCTTGATTTCGGTGTGTACCGCATCCTGAACTCCCGTGCCGGAGAGATCAACGATTACCTGGATAACCGGCTGCAGGCGCGGGTACAGGAAGCATTAGCACACGCCGGGGATGCCAATCAGGCACAACTGCGCAAAGAGTTGGCCGAGGCGGAAAAGAATGCCCAGAATCTCGGTATGAATGCTGACGAAGTCCCCAAGGTCAAAGAGTTGCGGCAGCGGCTTGCCGAGCTTGCCGGTGGTGCCGCAGATCATGAGAATGCCGTCTTCTCTCACCTGCTGACCTTTTTCTCCCGCTATTACGAAAGCGGCGATTTTGTCAGTCAGCGCCGTTACAAAGGGGATACCTACGCCATCCCCTATGCCGGTGAAGAGGTGGTGCTGCACTGGGCCAACAAGGACCAGTACTACACCAAGAGTGGCGAGAACTTTGCCAACTACCGCTTCAAGCTGACTGATGGCCGCTCGGTGCATTTCCGCCTGATTGCCGCTGACACGGCCAAAGACAATCGTAAGGACAACGATAAGGAGCGTTGCTTTGTGTTACTTGAACAACAGACCCGTATCTTGACCGATGATGAGGGGGATGAGTACGAAGAAGAGCTGTTACCGATTGAAGAGGTGAATGGCGAACTGCTGCTTCGCTTCGAGTATAAGCCGATGCCCAAGGGGACCAAGCAGGATGATCTGGTGAACAGAGCGGTGCAGGCCGTTCTCGCCGATGAGGTGGTGAAAAGTCGCTGGCTCGAACTTGCCAAGCGTGAACCGACCGAGAAGAATCCCCAGCGCACCCTGCTGGAAATGTGTCTGGCAAAGTATGTTAACAAGAATAAGGCGGACTACTTCATTCACAAGGACCTGGGGCGTTTCCTCCGGGGGGAACTGGATTTCTATATCAAGAACGAAGTGCTGAATCTGGATGACGTGCAGAACGCCGAGCGGTTTGCCGACATTGAGAAAAACCTGCGAATGATTCAGTGCCTCCGGGCCATTGCCCTGGATCTGATCACCTTCCTGGCCCAACTGGAGGATTTCCAGAAGAAGCTCTGGCTGAAGAAGAAGTTTGTGGTGTCGGCCCATTATTGCATCACCTTGGACCGGATTATCAAGGATGCACCGGAGCTGTTGGCGGTTATTGCGGCCAATGAACGGCAGTGGGCGCAGTGGGAGACTCTGGGGATGCTGGAGGGGAAGAAGAATGACCTATTCAAACAGGCCAAGACCGGAACGGTGGATTACCTGCAGGAGCACCCTTTCCTGATGGCGGATACTGCGCTCTTTGATTCAGTTTTCAAGTTCAAGTTGCTGGCGGCGATTGATAATCTGGATGAAACTGTGGATGGATTGCTGATTCATGGAGATAACTTTCAGGCGCTAGGGGTTTTGCAAGAAAGATTTCGTGATGAGGTTGATTGCATTTACATCGATCCGCCGTATAACACAGCGGCTTCTGAAATTCTCTACAAGAACCAGTATAAGCACTCGTCCTGGTTATCTCTCATTCAAACGCGCATAGAAAAAGCAATATCATTACTGGCTCCTCATGGTGTGATCGAGGTTGCCATTGATGATGAAGAATTTCATCGCCTTGAGGCACTGTTGCGATCAGTGTTGGGCGAAGAAAACCATATCGCTAACGTCGCGATTATGCACAACCCCAAAGGAAGAGATAAGGCGCATGTAGCTTCGTCTCACGAGTATACAATTCTGTTTGCGAAGTATATTGATCGCGTCAACGTGAACCGATTGCCTCTCTCGCAAGACGAAATACAGGAAAAGTATCCCAAATCGGATGGCGAAATATATCGTGAATTGCCGCTACGCAGAAGGGGATCTTCACCATACAGGGAAGATAGGCCGTATATGTACTTTCCATTTTTGGAAAATGTATCTACTGGCGTTATTTCGCTCATTCCTGGCGAGGAATACAAGCGCATATATATAGGGAAGAGATTTGATGATGAATATGTGATTGGGTTGAGGCGGAAATATGAGGCTGATGGGTATAGGTTTATCTTGCCAATTCGGGAAGACGGAAGCCACGGTCGTTGGCGTTGGGGTTATGAGACGTCTCTTAGCGCATGTAAGGAGAAATTATTTTTTGTTCGTGGAAAAGATGAGCCAACGATATACGTTAAAGATTACGCAAAAGACACTTACTTGCCAAAATCGCTTTGGTTCAACAATCGCTACGACGCCTCGACAAAGGGCACGAATATCTTAAAGGACATTGTTCCAAACAATGCTTTTGATTATCCAAAGAGCATTTATGCTGTTCAGGACTTGGTATTTATGGGGTCGTCCTCCAATGGAATTGTCTGTGACTTCTTCGGAGGTTCGGGTACGACTGCTCATGCCATAGTTCAAATTAATCGAGAACGCAAGGGTAGTTATAGAAAGTACATTGTTGTCGAACAGGGCGAATACTTCGACACAGTTCTAAAACCCCGCATCCAGAAAGTCGTCTACTCAGCCGACTGGAAAGACGGCAAGGCCACCGCACCCCAGACCGGCATCTCCCACACTTTCAAAGTCCTCAAAATTGAAAGCTACGAAGACACCCTCAATAACCTGGAACTGCGCCGCAGCGATGCCCAGCAAAGCCTGCTGGATGGCCTTTCAACGGGAGCCAGAGAAGACTACCTGCTCCGCTATATGCTCGACATCGAAAGCCGAGGCTCCATTTTGTCAGTGGATTCCTTCCGCAAACCATTTGACTGCAAACTCAAGGTGGCAGTGGATTCTGCCGGTGCCTTTGAGGAGCGGAGCATTGATCTGGTGGAGACCTTCAACTATCTGATCGGCCTGCGGGTCAAGAGTATCGATTCTCTGCGGGAGCGGGGGATTGTCATGGTGCAGGGTACTTTGCCAACCGGGGAGAAGACGCTGGTGCTCTGGCGGGAATGCGAGCAGGTGGATTACGAGGCGCTCAACCGTTTCTGCGACCGCCACGCCATTAACCCCAAGGACAGTGAATTTGAGGTGGTCTACATCAACGGCGATCACAACATTCCGGCAGTGCTGACCACTACCGCAGAAGAGGGTGGCATTACCAGAACCCTGAAGATTCGCCAGATCGAGCCGGAGTTTTTAAGCAGGATGTTTGAGGGGGAGGTTTAAAGTCAGAATGCATCAGGCCACTGTTGCGCGCCATGATAAATCCTTAGGATCTGAATCTTGCCTGGCTTGATGCAATAGGCGGCGATAAAGGGGGTACGAACTATGACCAGTTCCCTGGTCCCTTTGACACGTCCTGTCCTGCCACGGTGGCGATGCTCGATCAAGCCTTCTACTTGTTGTTCAATTTCGTCAGCTTGGTCGATTGCCGCTACGGGGTTGTCGGCAGCAATAAAGTCAATTATGGCGTCTAAATCGCGCTGAGCCGCCGGAAGCCATTCGATAATCAAGGGAGATTGTCCTTTACTATACGGGCCTGCAGGGTTTTCTTTCTCTCTGCCCAGCGCGATTTGACCTCTGCATGGGGAATAAATTTTGTTTCAGGATCATTGGCTTCAATCAGCGCCGCTTCCACTATGCCACGAACCCATTGGTCATGCTTATGCTCGACATCATAGAGTAATGAACGCTCGAATGCATCCGGTGCAATACATCCCATGTGGCAGGTCGGCAGCTTGGCGGCATTCTGTTTCTGAAGTTTTGTTTTGACGGTTTTTGCTTGCAGATATTCAGCATAATCTATGACCTCATTGACTTTTGAGGGGGGCAGTTCACGGAGAATACTCAAAACCCGTTCAGCCTTTTGGGCAGATGTTGACATGATAATTACCTCCTGCATTGGAAGATATCAGTATCGATTGACATCGTCAATTACTCGGCGGTGTTAAGCCAAATACGCGACGATTTCTGAAAAGGAACCACACATTATGAGCTTTCACAAGCAACTTGTCCTCAACCGCTGGATGTACAGTTTCTTCCGGGACGGCAGTCTCGGCGGCCTGAAAAGCCGCCTGGGCGATGACCGGCACGAGGGGATCGAAGATGACGGTCAGTCCCGTTTCTTCCATGAACTGTCCCGTAATCTGTTCGAGGTGGATCGAATCACTGTCGAGGAGTTGCGCCGATATGATCTGAACATTGTCAATTATTGGCAGCAGATCACCCGCAAGCGGAATCGGCTGGAAGAGACCGAGATGCAGATGAAGTACTTCCAGTATCTGTCGCTGCTGTTCACCGAGATCTATCTGGATTGGTACTTTAACCATCGCCAGGAGCTGCTGGATGGGCTGAATGAAGAGATGACGGCGTATAACAGCAAGACCGCTGCTGCTGACAGGTTTCAATTGTTCGACGCTGACGAACTGAACAAACTGGCTTTTTGGAATGCCACCGGTTCCGGGAAAACTTTGCTCCTGCACGTCAATATTCTGCAATATCTGCATTATTTTCAGAGCGGCAACGGAATGGTTTACCCTGACAAGATCATTCTACTGACCCCCAACGAGGGGCTGTCCCGCCAGCATCTGGCCGAACTGGAGCTGTCAGGGTTCCATTTCTTTCAACTTTTCGATAAGAACAGGAATTCGTTCCGAGGCACCGTTGAGATCATCGACATCAATAAGCTTGGTGACGAGATGGGGGACAAAACGGTTGCCGTGGAAGCGTTTGAGGGGAACAATCTGGTACTGGTGGACGAAGGACACCGGGGCACCGGCACGGCAGCCGGGGCATGGATGAGCCGTCGCGAGGTGCTCTGCCGGGGCGGGTTTGCCTTCGAGTATTCGGCGACCTTCGGTCAAGCGGTAGCCCGTGGCTGGACCGCCAGCAAAGCGGAAGAGGAGGCGCTGAAGAAGAAGGCCAAGGTGTTGTTTGAGACAGCCGCACTGAAGAAATTGACCGATGAGCAATTTCAGCAGATAGCACTGAACAGTGAGGAAAGGCGCAAGTCCCGCCTGCTGGCCACGCGGGAGATCTATGCCAAGTGCATTCTCTTCGACTATTCGTACAAATTTTTCTACGAAGACGGCTATGGCAAGGAATCGCTGATCCTCAATCTGGCGGAAGACAATGACAATGAGATCCGTCAGCTCTATTTCACCGCCTGTCTGCTCAGCTTTTACCAACAGCAGTATCTGTGGGAACGTCACCGGGAACAGTTGGCTGAGTTCAACATCGAAAAGCCGCTCTGGGTTTTTGTTGGCAACAAGGTCAATGATGATGACTCGGACATTCTGACGGTAGTGCAGTTTTTGGCCGACTTCCTCAACCGTGACGCGCAGTACAAGGTGTGGCTTGATGATCTGTTGACTGGCAAGGCCCGCCTTCTGGATAAAAAGGGACGGGACATTTTTGACCGGCGTTTTCTGCCCCTGTCTGGCATCTCGGCGGATACGGTCTATGCGGATATTCTGCAGCGGCTCTTTAACAGCGAATCCCGACAACGGCTGAAGTTGGTCAACTTGAAGGGTAGCAAAGGTGAATTGGCCCTGCGGGTGGGTGATAGTGAGCCGTTCGGGTTGATCAACATCGGTGATGACGCGGCATTCTTCAAGCTCTGTGACGATGCCACCGAGTTCGATAATGAAGCGGATGAGTTCAGCACATCAATTTTCGACTCATTGAAAAATAAAGACAGTCTCCTGCACATCCTGATCGGTTCCCGCAAGTTCACCGAGGGATGGAGCAGTTGGCGGGTATCAACCATGGGTCTGCTCAACATGGGCCAGGGAGAAGGCTCCCAGATCATCCAGCTCTTTGGGCGTGGAGTGCGCCTCAAGGGGAAAGAGTATTCTCTGAAACGGAGCACCCACGGGCAACGACCAAAAGG
>JANOEC010000089.1:0-1927 GCA_031412995.1 Geobacteraceae bacterium | reverse complement strand
GATGTGCAGCGTTTGCTGGCGGCCTGGGGGATGGCCTCGCAAGACGACCGCCAGGTTTACTTGAGGATTGTAGGCGCGCATGGCAAGCCGGCGGTGCAATTGCTTCTTGGCTATCTGAGCAGTCCGGATCCAGCCATCCGCTTTGCGGCAGTTTCCGCGGTAGGTGGTCTGGGTGATCGTGCCTGCCTCCCCGCCGTGCAGATCCTGCTGAATGGCAACGTTCCCCATGTGGCCGAAGCCGCGCGTTGGGCGGTGACAGTATTACAAATGGCCACAGAAAATAAGGCTCTCCTGGAATTGCCGTGGTACCCGCCAGATATGGGGGTATCACAGGCGGTTAGAAAAGGTAAAATAAGGGAAAACCTTGATGGGAAGGGAGTGAGCAAGGATGTCGAAAAAAGCGCAGGTCACCATTCCCCTGGATATTCCAAACATTCGGGTAATACAAACAGAGATCAATGCTCAGGGAGAGTTTGTCATAACGATAGAGAGCACGCAGGAATGGGGCAAGTGTCATCGGTGTGGGCAGAAGATAGAGAAGTTTCATGGGCATGACCAGTGGGTCATCGTTCGGTATTTGGCAGTGTTCGGGAAAGAGACGTATCTACGCTATCGACCGAAGCGCTACCAATGTAGGTTGTGTGAAGGTCAGCCGACCACGACGCAGCAGGTAGAGTGGCAAGATACAAAAAGTCCTCACACGGTGGCCTATGACAATCACGTGTTGTTGCAGTTGGTCAATGCGTGCATTGAAGATGTGAGTATCAAGGAGCATCTAAGCTACGAAAGCGTTGTAGGTGTTCTGGAACGTCGGATTCAGGGCAAAGTGGATTGGTCAGCGTATAGCATTTTGGGGGTCTTAGGAATTGACGAGATCGCCTTGAAGAAAGGGCATCGAGATTTTGTGGCGATCGTGACGGCACACTTGGAGGGAGGGCGAATAGTGATATTGGGTGTTTTGCCCAATCGCGAGAAAGAAACGGTGGTTGCATTTTTGCGCTCGATCCCGGAGAAGCTGCGTGGGACGATCAATACAGTGTGTTGTGACATGTATACCGGGTATACGGAAGCAGTTCGCGAAGAAGTGAGTACCGCTCGGATGGTGATTGACCGGTTTCACGTGGCGGAGAAGTACCGCGATGCAGCGGATAAACTACGAAAACAAGAACTCAGGCGTTTGAAGAAAGAATTATCAGAAGAAGAATACAAAACGTTGAAAGGTAGCCTGTGGGCGTTACGCAAGAATCATGCCGATTTGAAGCCCGAAGAACAGCAAGTGCTGCAGGTGTTGTTCACCCATTCGCCAAAGCTGGCCCTGGCTTACGAATTTCGTGAAGAACTGACCAACATCTTTAATCAGCCTCTTTCCAGGTCAGCGGCCAAAAGCAAAGTTCGGGATTGGGTCAGACAGGTCAAAAAAAGTGGCTTGGAATGTTACGCCGACTTCCTGAAAACCTTGATAAATTGGTGGAATGAAATCATGAATTTCTTCGTGGATCGAGCAAATAGCGGGTTTGTCGAAGGGTTCAACAATAAACTTAAGGTTCTGAAGCGACGCTGCTATGGCATTTTCAACGTGAACAACTTGTTCCGTCGGATCTACCTTGATTTGGAAGGCTATCGCTTGTTTGGATAGGGACCCCCATATATGGCTTCATCACGGCAATTCCAAGAGAGCCAAAATATTTCACTAAGATCGACCTCGCAAAATGAATATCCGGGGCGATACCACCCTGACGGGGTTATAGGGTGCGCTGCATCGCCCTCTTTTCGTTAAAGCAGTCCATTATAACCTGTTTTAGAAAGGTTCGCTATAATAAAGCGAGTGATCAAAATCGCGGATGGGGTCAACAGCGGAGTAATAATTTTTCGCGCTGGATAGCATTCATATAACCAGATTTTTCCGTCTGTTTGCCATATCCCAATC
>JANOEC010000088.1:0-3008 GCA_031412995.1 Geobacteraceae bacterium | reverse complement strand
CGAACAACCGCCGATGTTTGCGGAAACAGAAAATCAAGAAATGATAGCACCGTGCCATCCAGTTCCGCCAGTGGGCCACTGGCGTATTGCGTGACTTTGCCATTAGGGGCTATGTCCTCGATAAGGAACGGCTTAAAAACGGTGCATTCTTCAGCAAGGAATATTTCGAAGACCTCCTGGCTGAAATCCGTGAAATACGGGCAAGCGAGCGGAAGTTCTACCAGAAAATCACCGATATCTACGCCACGGCCATGGATTACCGCGCCGATTCCGAAATCACCCGGACCTTCTTCGCACTCTGGTGTAGTTGGTCAAAAAGTTTTTTATCCATGACGAACAACTCCTCTCTCACTGCCCCTTCCGCTTTGAGTCTGTGCCACGTCACGCAACGCCAGTAAAAACGCCTCGCTGTCGTTGTCTTCGATTACTGCAGTGAGAAACGCTGCGGAGTTTTCTGGGTCTTTCAGCCATTCAAGATGATACTCGTCATAGTTTCCGGTTTTTCGTGTCATACTTTTATCTTCCAGGCGCACCAGCACTATGCTGTCGCCGGTTCCGGAGTAATATTCAGTCGCAGCCCGACCCCATGCAGCAGGTTGAACAGAGTGCGAATTTCCGGATTTCCCCGACGTGACAAGGTTCGATACAGGCTTTCGGAATATTCGGAATAAGGGGACGGATTTATTATTTGATGGAGAGCAACCGGCATGACCAAAAAGAATAACCTCCGCATCAGAAACAGCACCGCCGAATTTTTGATTTTTTCCAGGCAGGCCGGGGAAAACAGCATCGAGCGTGTTGAGGATGAAACTGTCTGGTTGACGCAAAAGCTGATTGCCGTGCTGTTTGAAGTCACCGTACCAACGGTTAGCGAACACTTGGCCAACATATACCAGCAGAGGGAACTCAACCAGGAGGCAACTGTTCGGAATTTCCGAATAGTTCAAACAGAGGGAAATCGGGAGGTTGCCAGGAATGTTGACTGCTACAATCAAGCGGCTGCTGGAAGAGGATTGAGGGAAAACATGGAATCAAATCACTTACAGAGAAATATTCGATCCCACTTCTTACGCTTATCGACAGTCGGCTTGTCCAACCGAAGCCGGACATCGCAGATATCCCAGGAATTAAAACAGCGCTTGTAGGCTGCGCCGGAAGCCAGTTCGTCGATATGGCGTACCCTATGGGATGCCTGCCGTTTCGGTACGGCTTTCCGGGTGGGAGCAATTTTCAATATCAGATTTTTCTTGAATGATCGTGCCATGAGAGAGTTCTCTTGTTGCTCTACGTTGCCGCGTGTGCCTGCATTTCAGGCTCTACTGTCAAACGCAACCCCATGCCATGCAGCAATTCTGTAATGCTGCTGAACTTCAGGCTGTCCCGCTTCGACAAAGACTTATCGATGGCCATCATGCAATCTTGAGCGCATGCTACGTCGCGCAGTGCCTGCAAAAAAGTATCCCTGCCGTACTCTTCCATCACTAAATTGAGAAAAGCCGCAGCATTGGCCAGATTTTTCAGCCATTCAAAATAATACTCGTCATAATTACCGGTTTTTCGGGTTGCCATAACAGCCTCCGTCTCAGCTCGATAAACAGTAATCAGGCTGTTAGCGCCTCATCAAGTTCTTCGAACTGGTTTATCCGGACACTGCCGTCGGGGAAACGGGCCACAATTTCCAGATCTCCGCCCATGGCTTTAATGACACCCCGCAATGTAGATATGTACATGTCCGTCCGTTTCTCGATCCGGGAAACATTCGACTGCCGGGTATGAAGGTTTTTGGCCATTTGTTCCTGACTCATTCTCCGTGCCTGGCGCAACTCCTGAAGTGGCATCTCCTGTAAAAGCATACGGGTCTGTTCCGCTGCCGTGGCGCGGGCCTCCGGAGTCATCTTCGCTCGTAATGTGCTGTAGGGCTTTGCCATGTTTATTACCTCCCTTATTTCGTTTCAACCAGGTATTCGTCATACAGTCTGTCGGCAATCGGCACGTGCATCTTGTACCAGCGGTTATTGCCGGTTTTATCCCCACCTACCAGCAAGATTGCAGCCCTGCTTGGATCAAAAGCATACAACACTCGCAGTGGCCGGCCTTGATGCTGAATCCGCAATTCTCGCATATGGGAGTGCTTTGAACCGTTTACCCCCGATGAATATGGAAATGGCAGATTGGGGCCACACTCCTCAAGAAGTCCCACCACCGTATCAACGTCAATCTGAGCCTCTGCCGTCAGATCTTCCCACCATGATTCGAATTCATCGGTGTATTCAATGTCCCATGCCATAGAAGATATATACCTCACAAGTCATATTTGAGCAAACAATTTCTATTTGAAAGAGTCAGCTTGGCTTTACCCCGCTGGTTTTTTCTTGCCCTTTGTTGCAGGAGTTGGAGTGTGATTTGCCGCCACTTTGCTGAATATAATGCTGTTCAGCTTCCGCTCCCAGGCTTCAAGCGCCTTCTGCTTTTCCGTGTCATATCGATACTGGTTGTAAACCTTGATCACGCCTTGCTTGGCAAGGTTGAGAACCACATCGATCACCTCGTCCATGTTCCCCATTTTGGCAAGAAAGGTTGCCGCCGTGCGGCGCAGGTCGTGCGGGGTGAATTGTTCGATGTCTAACTTGTTCTCGGTAACTGGATTGCCGTCGGCATCGAACAGAGGCTTACCAGTTTTATCGGTTACCGGCCAGGCCAGATTCCGTCGCACTGCGACACCTACGGCATGGGCCTCGATCTGCTTGACCTTCTTTTTATGCGGACAGGGAAACAGGAAATCCTTTCCTTTGGTGTCGCCGATCAGGCTCACGGCAAGGTTGGTCAAGTAGACACGGTGCGCTTTGCCGTTTTTCGCTCTCTCTGATGCCCCCTGTGTCAGGATAGTTGTCGCCTCTCTGTGAGAGAAAAGTGTTAACTTGCGGGGCAAGGAAAGAGAGCGACGATGGCCAAGAAATATGCATCAGAATTGAAAGAGAGCATCATCGCCAGATTGTTGCCTCCCCGGA
>JANOEC010000087.1:0-26162 GCA_031412995.1 Geobacteraceae bacterium | reverse complement strand
TAAAACATGCTGATAGTTGGCATATCCCCTCCATAATTTTCAGGAAAGTGTAGCAGGATGTCACCGTAAGTACTAAAGCTTTTTGCCGTCACCCGCCGTGATCCGCGCTATATGCGGTGAAAACTGGCTCTAATTCTTCTTTTTAGCCGCGGTTAGAGGCGATAAAATCAGGACGTTCTGGGTTTAACCCGAAAACTGTTTTTAACGCAGAGCCGCAGAGTCGCAGAGGGAGTCAAAACAAAAAGCCCCACGGTTTGGTAACTGATTCTTGTATTGTAGTTTTCTCTGCGTCTCCTCGTTAAATCAGGTTTTAAAGCCCGTAGTGACTGGAAAGAGCAGACGTTCATCAACCGCCTAAAAGCTATTTTGCCCTTATCCGCCTTGATCCGCCGTTATCTGCGGTAAAAACAAGCCTTGAAATCTTTTTTTTAGCCGCGGATACCTGCGGATAAATTCGGATGAAAACGATAAATCTTCCAAATGGTCGAAAGTCATGCCTGACCCCGATTTCCCCAATTAAGTTTAAATGTCGAACCTGACCCCAAAAATTATGACCCCAAAAATTATTCCGCCCCTGCCTTTCCTCGCTCCAGCTACTGTATTTGCAGCGCCTCAACAATCAGCGTCCCGCAGCTAACGGTAACCCCTCCCTGAATAACTGTGGGACCCAACAGTGACGCGTAGGTCGGATCATAGGCCCCGCCGAGGGTAATCGTCTGACCACACTGGTTGATGTTGAGCATCTCAATATAGACCCGCTGGAGGGTTGTGATCTGCGGCGCCGTGGCACTAAAGTTGGCGGCGGCACCAATGGTGGGGAAATAGCTGTCATACAGTGGCAGTGCCTGCAACTTTACGTAAAGTGGCTGCTGCTTTTCCGGGGTATTCACCGGCAGATACCCTGAAGAGGTCCCGTTGCCGATCTGGCCCGAACCGTTCCAGCCCCAGGCCCAGACCGTGCCATCGCTTTTCAGTGCCAGCGAATGGGTACCTTTGGAGGCCAGAGCGGTTATCCCGGACAGCGTCGGCACGTCCACCGCCACAAGACTATCACCAGGAATGCCCCGGCCCAGTTGACTACTGTAATTGTCCCCCCAGGCCCAGACCGTGCCATCATTTTTCAAGGCCAGCGTATGGACACTGCCGGCGGCAATGGTGCTGACCCCGGCAAGCCCCGTCACCGTAACCGGACTGCTGCCGGAGGTGGTGCTGCTGTTGCCCAGCTGGCCATCACTATTCTGTCCCCAGGTCCAGACCGTGCCGTTACTCTGCAGGGCCACCGTATGGGCATTGCCGGCGGCAATGGCCCGGACGCCGGTAAGCCCGCTTACCGGCACCGGCACGCTGCTGGCAACGGTACCGCCGTTGCCCAACTGGCCAGCATTGTTCCCTCCCCACGTCCAGACCGTGCCGTCATTCTTCAGCGCCACGGAGTGGGTTCCACCAGCGGCGATGGCAATGATATCCGTCAAACCGGTCACTGGTACCGGACTGCTGCTGGCAGTGGTGCTGCTGTTGCCGAGCTTGCCAAGCGCATTCCCCCCCCAGGCCCAGACCGTGCCGTCATTCTTCAGGGCCAGGGTGTGGTCGTTGCCACCCGCCAAGGCGACAACCTCAATCAAGCCGCTCACCGACACCGGCGTGGCGCTGGCCGAGGTGCTGCCGTTGCCCAGCTGACCGGAACCGTTGGCACCCCAGGCCCAAACCGTGCCGTTGCTCTGCAGGGCCAGGCTGTGGAAATAGCCGGCGGCAATCGCCGTGATATTGGCAATAACGGCCGTTGGCAGCGGAATAGTGCTGATGGAACCGGTAGCGCCGTTCCCCAACTGGCCGTTGACGTTGTAGCCCCAGCCCCAGACCAAGCCATCGCCCTTGAGGGCCAGGGAATGGTTGAACCCGGTGGCAATGCCGACGTTGGCACCGGGCAGCGTGGTGCCAAAAGTGGCACCGGCGGTGCGGGCGCTACCCATGGTTACCATGCAGGCGGTACCCGCGACACTATCACAGCCGGTCCAGCCGGCAAAGGTCGCCCCGACTGCCGGCTGTGCAATCAGCGTCACCAGCGTATCCATGCTAAATTCTTTCGTGCAGTTGGCCGTGCAGCTACTCACCGTCTGCCCCGACCGTGCCAGCACTGTCCCGCTGCCGGTACCGCTGAAGACGATTGCCAAAGGCGCCAAACCGGTACCGGTAAGGGAGACCGTTTTCAAGGGATTTACCAGATCATTGGAGGCAATGGTCAGGGTTGCGATAGCCGGGCCCGGCACAGTTGGCTGAAAAACGACACTCAAGGTGCAGTTGCCACCCGGCGCCAGGGAAGCTCCGCAGGTATCGCCGGCAATGCTGAACCGACCGTCATTAGGCGTAAAGGTCCTGGCTCCCAACAGCAGGTTGTCGTTGCCGCTGTTGGTCACCTGTACCGTCAGCGGCGCGGTCGGCACATTAAGGGAAGCGTTGGGGAAGTCACGGCTCGCCGGCGTTACTGCAATGATCGGCGCCAGTCCGAACCCGGTGAGCGCTACGGTCTTCAGCGGCGTTGCCACGTCATTGGAGGCAATGGCCAGGGTCGCCGCCGCTGCACCGGGAGTGCTCGTCTGGAAAACAACATTAAAGGTACAGCTGGCCGTGGGAGCGAGGGCTCCCCCACAGGTATCAGCCGTAATGGTGAACCGGCCGTCGTTGGGGGCAAAGGTTTTGACACCCGGCTGCAGAGCGGCATTGCCGTTATTAGTGATCGTCACGACCTGCGGTACTGACGGCAGATTGAGCGAGACGCTCGGGAAAATGATGGCCGCCGGCGTCACCGCAATGATGGGGGCCAGGGCCGAACCGCTGAGGGCAACCTGTTGCACGGGGGAAACCGGGTCGTTGGACGCAAGCGACAGTGTTGCTGCCACATTCCCCGGCCCGGGAGCCAGAAAGCTCACCTTGAAGGTGCAGACCGCCGCCGGCGCCAGCGAGCCAAGGCAGCTGTCCTCGCTGATGCTGAATCTGCCGTCATTGGGGGAAAAGGTCTTGGCACCCGGCACCAGCAAAGCATTGCCGTTGTTCTGGATCTGTACGATCTGCCCAGCGGTCAGCACATTGGGCGTAGCATTGGGGAAGTCCAGCGCCAGCGGCGTTACGGTAATGATTGGGGCCACCGTCGCGCCCGTCAGCGCTACCGTCTTTAGCGGGTTCAGCGGGTCATTGGAGCTGATGGCCAGCGTGGCGGCAACGGATTCCACGGTGCCGGTCTGGAAGACGACGCTGAAGGTACAGCTAGCCGCCGGCGCCAGGGTGCCGACACAGGTGTCAATCGGCACGGCCGCGATGCTGAACTTGCCGTTATCGGGGGTAAAGGTCTTGGCGCCCAGCACCAGACCGGCGTCGCCGGTATTGGTAATCTGCAGCTGCTTTGGTGTTGACGGCACTGTGGGGGTGCCATTGGGGAAATCCAGCGCCGCCGGTGCTACCGAAATCACCGGTAGCGCCGCCACTGACCCGGTCAGGGCAATGGCCGTGGTCGGAGAGTCAGGATCGTTGCTGAGAATTTTCAGGGTCGCGCCAACATCGCCAGGGGTACTGGTGCGGAAAACCACCGGCACCACACACTGCGCACCGGGGATAAGAGTCCCCAGGCAGGTGTCACCACCGGTAACGGAGAATTTCCCATCATTGGGGGTGAACAGCTTGGCCCCGAACTGCAGGTCAGCCGTGCCGCTATTGGTGATGGTCACGTCCTGCGGCCCAGTGGCCAGATTCAGTTCAGCATTGGGGAAATCCAGCGCCAGCGGCGTTGCGGCACTGAGCGGTGCGATCCGCAGCAGCCGGGCATGGCTCGGAATGGCATTGGCAACCAGTGCCGCCTGGTAATAGCCCGCCTGCAGTCCATAAAGCGAGGTAGACTGGAAGGAAGTAGCACTCCAGCTCACCGCCGGGTCAGGCTCGACAAACGTCGTCAGGCCATTGTCCAGCCGCTGCAGCCGGAACAGGGGGTAGTTGGTGGCAGAACTATTGGTGCCCCCGCCGGAGCCTTCCGAATCACTCTGGAAGCCGGTACCGGACAGGGTGAGCTTGCGGGGCTGGCCGATGGTGGGGGCAATGGTGTTGACCGTCGGCCGGCGGGCATCACCGGTGAAAGCACCCAGATCAAACAGTTCCATGCTGTTCAGGCTGGAGCCATTGGTACCGCCAGCAATAAGCACTTTGCCGTTGCTCAGCAGGGAGGCAGTATGGTGACTGCGGGGCGTACCCAGGCTGCCGGCGGTGGCGACAAAACTCCCAAGTGGAGGATCAATAATCCCGGTTGCCGGGTCATACAGCTCCGCCCCGGCATAACCGGTTCCGGTGGAACCGCCGGTCAGCAGCACCGACCCGTTAGCCAGCAGGGTGGCCGTATGGTACTTGCGCGGCGAGGTCATCCCGGCCGTAATGGCGGCAAAGGTGCCGGAAACCGGGTTGAACAGCTCGGCGCTGGCCAAGGTCGCCCCATTCTCCCCCCCGGCCAGCAGCACCTTGCCGCTGGGCAGCAGGGTGGCAGAGTGCAGACTGCGGGCAGCAGCCAAACTGCCAACAGTGGCGGTAAAAAGCCCCGTGGCCGGATTGAACAGTTCCGCACTGGCCAGCGAGCCGCCATTGGCGCCGCCGGCCAGCAGCACTGAGCCCGTGGCCAGCAGCGTCGCGGTATGGGAGGTACGGGGAGATTGCATGGTGCCGTTTGTCGCCGTAAAGATACCGCTGGCCAGATCAAACAGCTCCGCACTGGCCAACGCGCCGCTGGCATACTGTCCGCCAGTAACCAGCACCTTGCCGTTGGGCAGCAAGGATGCCGAATGGCCAAAGCGGCCAGCAGCCAGGTTGCCGGTCAATATTGGGGTATAGCTGCCATTTGTGCCGGCATTAGGGTCAAAGAGTTCAGCGCTGGCCAGTGGAGTCGGCGTGCCATCCTCCCCGCCGATCATCAGGACCTTGCCGTTGCTCAACAGGGTGGAAGAATGGTTGAAGCGGGCCGTCGACAGGTTGCCCGTGGCAACCCTCGTACCGGTTGTCGGGTCGTACAATTCGGAACTGTTCAGTGGACCGCCGTTGTAGCCGCCGGCCAGGAGGATTTTGCCGTTGGGGAGTGGCGTGGCCGTGTGCTGTTGGCGGGCGGTAGTCATGATGACAGCATTTGCAAATGAACCCGCGGGGGGGGTGTAGAGTTCGGCACTGGTGAGGTAACCGCTTGCGCCAGATCCGCCGACGATGAGGGCTTGCCCACTAGGGAGAAGAGTGGCGGTATGGCCTTTCCGAGCAGTGTTCAAGCCGCTGGCAATGCGGACAACTGTATTTGTATCAGGATCATACAATTCCGCATTTAGTGCAACTGGCAACAACCCGCTCGCGCCATTCCCCCCAGCGAAAAGCACTTTTCCGCTAGGCAGAAGAGTCGCTGAGTGATAAACCCGTGTAGAATTCAAATATGCTAAATCAGGCAACGGTATGCCCGTTGCTGAATCATATGATTCGACAACGGTAGACAAAAACTCTGCTGAGAGATCATATCCCCCGGCAAAGACAATCTTGCCATTTGCAAGAAGAGTCGTACTACTGCAGTAGTGTCCGTAAGTTGAGCTTCCGTAATAGGAGAAAGCTGAAGACGATGGGTCATATACTTCGACAGTCTGTGTTAAACCACCGGCGAATATTACCTTACCCCCTTGGATAAAGGTAGCCGTTGGAAAAAATCGTTCGAACGCAAGGTCGAGCAAATTGGGACTGAATGTGCTATCCGACGGGTCAAACAACTCGGCAGTGGTTATTGGGTACCCCGCACTTCCCTCCCCACCGGAAAGCAATACTTTCCCATCTGCCAGCAACGTGGCAGTTTGGCGTTGACGCGCCATGCCCAGACTGCTTGAAGTTGGGGAAAAAGTCTGCATTACCGGATCATACAACCTGGCGCTATTCAGTACGCCACTGTTGTAACCGCCAACAATCAAAACTTTACCATTGGAAAGCAGCGTGGCCGTGTGAAAGGCTCGTGTCGAACCAAGGTTGTCGTACGTTTCTGTGAATAGCCCCGTATTGGGGTCATACACCTCCGCACGGTTTAAGTACCCTTGGGCATTGACTCCTCCGTAGATCAGCACTTTGCCATTCTGCAGCAACGTGGCCGTGTGCCCCTCACGCCCAAGCGAAAGTGAACCGGTCGGGGAAAATTCACCTGCAAATAAAATCGACTTGAACAGGAACAGGCAGCCGATAACAGCGCATACCATTTTGCAGTAAATGAGAATTCTGGATCGTCGAACGGTTCGATCGCTACAACGAATAAACATCAGCCCTCCAAATGAAATAACATAACATTTGTAACGGAACGGCTCTTAAACTGGGCCATGAATATGCTACTACCAACTTTTACATGCAATTAAATCGCCACCAAGTCAATGGCCTATTATCATTGTAATTTAAATGTCAGCCCCCTACCCAAAACTGCTAGATATATCAAGAAAGCAGTGATATGGCGGCATGCTATTATCCCTCGATTGATCTTGCATGAAAGTTTTGCGCTCCACATCCGCTATCACCCATTCACCACCTTTAGTTCTCCCCCTGCATCACCGCCTTCTCAGTAGATCAACTAGCTTTCGCAGCGGTGCAGTCATGCGCCATGTTAGGCTATTAGTAAACTCGTAAAGTGTAATATGCCCACGAGACAACTCCTCAAGTTTAACCCGCAATCGAGAAGCCAGAATGTCCAGAGAATCTCTTTCTTTCTGCAGGAAGGCATATGACTGGTGCGGCGATAAATTTGGTCTTTTGCCAGGAGGAAGCATTTCATTATAGAAATCGCGAATCCCAATGTAATCGATCTCAATATGAGGCGGTGCAGCACGCAACTGCGGACTCAATTCATTTGACATCAGCTCAATCTCCTCATCAACAACCGCATTGGCCTCAACCATATACTTGTCCATTGAATGAGCGGCCTTCTGGTCGCCGTGCCCACGATACCCCCCAAGCAGAGCATTCACAGTATACAGATCCGCATGCCGGAAAAAACGCACCCATAGTTCAAGATCACCGGCGAAATCCAGCTCTGTTTTCAAACAGCCACCAGAGCGCTCCCACAACGAGCGGCGCCAGAAGGTGCTCTCCTGCTGTACCCACGTCTTGTCAAATCGCTTGTCAAGAAACTGTTGGCGGTTGTGAGACGGCAAATAATCCATAATGCCGGTCAACTCCCCTTCCTTGCCCCACCAGGTTGATCTGCCAACCAGCCAATCGATTTCGCTGTTGCAGGCGAAAAGATATGCCACCGTGAACAGAGCGTTGCCATGGTATTTGTCATCAGAATTGAGCCAAGCCATGATCTCGCCGGTACTACGCTCAAAGCCAGCTTGAATCGCGGCATACTGGCCACCGTCGGGTTGACTCTGCCAATAAGTGAGGTACCTTTCATATTTCCTGATAATTTCAACGGAGTTATCGCTGCTACCGCCGTCCATGATGATGTATTCGAGATTTGGGTAGTCCTGGGAGAGGATTGAGTCGATGCATTCTTCTAAAAACTGACCCTGGTTGAAGGAGGGGGTGACTATGGATATTTTGGGGAGTGTGTGTTGGATGGCTGCCAACATCAACTGGCTCTCATGCGGGTTTTTATCTGTGTAAATGCTCGCTTTACTTTGGAAACGAACCGTTCATTGTCACCGGTAAATATCTCCTTGTGTGCATACCCATGCTTCTTGCATTCCTGAAGGTACAGCTCATGGAAGAAGTAATTGTAGTTGCAACCGCATGAACTATTCGGGCATTTCTTCATATCGTGCAACAGATAATGGGATATACCGGGAAACCCCTCTGCCACAAGTGAGACAGAATTCCCCGATTTCCTCGTTGTACACCACAAATCGTATTTCAGCGTACCGTCAGCTTCTATCAGGAAATAGAAATATCCGAGTGTGCATCGCTTCCCGAGTGAACGGTTGAAATTTGAAACCGTTATTTTCTCACCATCAGCTACTTTCCCGTCTTCTGTCCAAGGCGGAATAAAGGTCTGATACTGTATTGCCAAACCGGTTTCTTTCTGAATCCGTGCCAGTTCGCTGTAATCTTTAGTGGTAAGCCCGTTATCAACCTGAGAGATGCTGATGGGCAGTTTATCCTGATATGTATTGACCACCGAAATAATATTATTGATCTCTCGCTCGCTTCTCAGAGCTATATGAAGGCTTACATTAATGGAAGAAACATAGGGCACAATCTTCACAAATCTCTCAACCGCCCGCAGGTTGGTGATCAAGCGAATCTCAATGTTTCCTGCAGAAGCAAGGAGCTTCACCGCCTCTTCAATTTTTGAGGCAACCGTTGGCTCACCACCGGTCAAATTGACAATAACTTTTTCGAATTCGTGGCTAACATCAACTATCTTTTGCGCAACGACAAGCTCAAACCCAGGGTTATAAAGCATTTGCGAAGCTATCTTATGAGAATACTCGCCTTTATTAACGCAATAGCTGCATCTGAGATTGCAATTATCGATTACTACCCACTCGAAAAAGCCTAATGCTCGCATATGATCAGCCTCTTTATGGTGATTACCGTTTCCCATGTGTTATAAGATCCGCTATACGGCTGTGCAACAATGACGCATCCGGCGGCGACAATATCTGCGGGAACTGATCAGACTTTGCTGCCGCTTCCAATTGCCCGCTCAGATGTAGCAGGTCATCAAATTCATAAATTCCAGGCAGATTATGATGTGAACGTGCGGCGTGCGAATTGATTATCACCGGGACACCGGCTGACAGCAGTTCCGATATTTTTGTTAGCGCGCCTGCTCCGCTATCCTGATACACAATGCACCCTTTTGTCGTAGAAAGCAGCTCATCCAGTTCTGGTTCACTAAGTTCACCACGAAGCTCAATACGAGGGTTATCAACCTTGATTAACCGCTCGCTAGTCCCATATCCTGCAATAATAAGGCGATCATGCTTAAGAATGTTATCACGGCCAACAGCATCTATTATCTGTTTCATCCCATCGAGTGTAGGCAGATTATGGGCCGTTCCCATTAGAAGGTAGTCCGATTTTTGCGTACATTTTCGTTTTTCGCGGACCCCCTTAAAACGCTTAAATATTTGCGGCGAAGGAAAATACGGCAGATAAACAGGGTTCATTCCGAGGTTCTTCAGCAAAAACGTCTCTTCCTGTGAAATCGTTACAACCAGATCACATTGTGCAATAAGATCAAGCTCATATCTAAACATGTCACGTTGGCAAGATTGTGTTACCTGTTCCCTACTCAGTGTCTCGATGTTATGACAAAAAGCCACAAGTGGAATGTTATTGCATCGGGCATAACGAACAACAGGGGCAAGAAACACCGGATCGTCAATCATCAACAGATCCGGTGTTGTGGTTTTCAATGAATCCACAAAAACTTCAGACATTGTATGCCAGAAAAGAACAATATCCCTGAATCGTTCATTCCACCGTGTATATTTTTTGCCGGCAATAAAATGCTTGTATACGTGTGCTAGTTTGGTCCGCAATAGTCTCGGATACTTATACAGCCCCTCCTTGAGATCGCTATACGCTGGGGCTGACATGTTGTTTATTGAAACAAATTCAACTTCTATTGACTTCATTAGATCAAAAAGCTGTGCTGCGCGCTTGTCCCCTCCATTACCGTTGGGATTATTGTAAAATCTGCTGAAATAAATGATTCTTCGGCTCAAAAGAGTGCTCCAATTCGATCAGAAATAGCCATTACCTTATTTGCGACACAAAGTATAAATAGTTTTCAATTTTCTACTATAGAAACGATACTTTGTCTTGAGCCATTCCAAGGGCCCTTCTGCTAAAAATGGGCGATTAGGTTCAGCACTGAGATCCTCCATGGCACGGAGTCGTGCCAAGATGCAATCCCGGTCGAAGTCGGGAGTTGTAATGCTCACAAACTCATCTTCAATGAAAAAGAGCTGTTGATCTGTCCCCGGGTGAAGCCAGCCGTTATCATGCGCCAGGCGATATAGCTCAGTACCAGGGTAAGCGTTTACAATGAAAGGTACAATGGCCGTCAAGCCATTTCGCCGCAGTCGTTGATAGAAGAGATAGCTCTCGCGGAAAGCCTCGGAGGACTCACCCGGATGGCCTACAATGCAGAACCCCATACTGGCAATACCTAGTTGACCGCATTTTTTAACAACCTCCTCAACCTTTTCCAAAGACAACTGCTTGTTCATGGCATTAAGAACGGTTTTGGAGCCGTGTTCAATGGCAAGATTCAGTTGGATGCAGCCAGAATCCTTGATGGCGCGTAGCAGCTCATCATCCAGCGTGTCCACGCGCAGACCGTTGTGAACAGCCCATGTCAAGCCAGGAAAGGTTTTAAAACCCTCCAAAATGGAAAGTGCGCGAGTTCGCTCCAAAGTGAAGTTATCATCCTCGATCTCCAAGTGATTGATACCGTACTTCTGCACAGCTTCGCGAACTTCTGAAAGCACACTTTGAGGTGAACGGGAACGCCAGTTACGGCCTGAGACAGGATGGACTGAACAGAAAGTGCAAACGAAAGGGCAGCCACGTGAGGTTATCAATGAAAGGGATCGGTGATGCTGGTCTCCCCGGGGAGAGCGTGATAGATAAAGCTCCATGGGGAGAAGATCCCACGCCGGAAGAGGAAGCTGATCCAGGTCAGCCACGCGGCCCGGTTTTGCAGGCGCATGCAGCTGGCCCTGGTCATCGCACCACCAGAGGCCATCAATGGTAGCTAAATCCTTACCCAAAACAAGATCGAGCATCGCATATTCACCCTCTCCTGCTATGACATAATCAACCCCAAGTTGCTTTAAGGTAGTTTCCGGGAACGTAGAAGGGTGAACTCCTCCAAAAACCATCTTCACATGCGGGGAGTGGTTTTTTATCCGTGCTGCCAAACCAAAAGCGATCTCCGCCACATTGGAAAACGGCACATTAATGCCTACCCAACTGGTCGTTGAGGGGATCAAAGACAAAATATCTTCCTCAGAGAGACCACAACGATATACCCGGCCATTGAGCCGCTCCACTGGAGAGAACTGATCAATTCCCAAGGCAAAAGCATCAATAATGGTAACTCGGAATCCGTGTTCGCGCAGGACAGCTGCGATGTAGGCAAGACCAAGGTTCTTGGAGAACCCACTGTAGCCGCTCACCTTTGGGTACTTGAAATTGCGCGGAGGGGCAATAAGGCAGATTTCCTGAAGCGCTAACGAATCGTAAGCGTTAATGCGAACTCCTTCTGTACATTGCTGTCGGCTATTTTGAAGCTTTTTTTTAGGGGTATACGATTAATTTGAATAGCCGAGAAATCGAAGAAAATCTCCATACTCTTTCTCTACTTTTTGAATTTCGTCTTTTGTAAATCTTTGTTTCCATCTTCCAATGCTTGCAGTGTCAATATCTTTCTTCTTTTTCTTCAGATCATATGTCCCCGCCTCCCAATCAGGCAGTTCATGAGAATGGCGGTTATAGTTAAGCATGTCAGGTTCAAATTCTACGCCGAGCCCGTTACACACTTTTTTTACTGTTTCCAACGGACAGGAAACCAGATCCTCATACTTGAGGCTGACCGGTTCTACTCTATGTTTGTCGAAATAATATCTGGCCTTCTTTTCCCAGTCATACCAGCGCCGCATTGAATTTAAATGATTGCGTTTCCCATATCCATCAATTTCATCTGAAATCAGTGAACAGGCATTTTCTGCCATTGAACTCGAAACATCCCTACCATCACGCACGATATGGATATATTTCGATTTTGGATAGAGTCCCAGCATAAAGTCTATGAATTCAATGTCATTTGGAGTCTTAAGCACTAATATCTTCTTATGCTTTTTCTCTAAATATGCGCTAAAAATCTCATGCACGAATAAGCGCATAGCCTTAAGAATAGTATCTGACGTAACCCCCGGAAGATTTTTAACAGGGCCATAGTCACTTTCAATTAAAAAACCGGTTAAATGTTTAATTGAATTAGCTCCATAACTCCCAATAATCCAAGGGGTTTCAGGAGCGGCGGCTATCGTGCTATGACTGTCAAGAATTACCCGTAGCAAGGTGGTGCCGGACCTGGGCACTCCAATAATGAAAACAGGACTTAACAAATCCATATACACCTCGTTAAAATGATTCCGTAAAATGATAAATCATGATCAGACACACTTCTTAAATGCAAGAAATATAAAGGTATATTCTCTATCAACATCATCCCATCTGACGGCTTTTTCATCAGCTTCAAGCATCAGGGGTGTACATAGTTCAAAACCGTACTCTTTGCCGGTCTGCACCAATCCCTCAATGTCGCTGGATTGATACACCTTCATTGCAGGATTATCCTGTCCATAAGGGTAAATATTTGAACAGTCGACATATTCAGGCCAGTAATCTGCAGTAATAATCAACAATCCGTCTTTTTTAGTAATCCGGCCCATCTCTGCAAAGAATCGTTCATGATTAACCCCATGCTCAATGACTGACAAACAGGAAACAGCCTGAAAGAAATTTGCAGGGTAATTTGTATTTTCAATGCTCTGTATGCTGAATTGAATTTTGCTGCTGAATTTTTCCGGCGTGTAATTGACATCGGCAACATCACACGCATACAGATTGTCATATCCATACTGAGCCAGCGTATTCAACACCGGGCTATGCAGTCCACCGCCTGCGTCAAGGATATTTGATACAGAATCAGCCCTCCGTGCAACATAAGACAATGCTTTCAAGGTATCCCAGTTTTTCTGATAATCATTATGGAGCGTAACCCCGAGTTTATCAGCAAGGTATAAAGCAGCCTGTATCTCAGTTTTAGATTTCAGAACATTACAGTTTAAAAGTGTTTCCATTAAATCCAGCGCGGATCTCAACAGGTTGATATCGGCTAAATCAGGGTTTTCAGACGCTTTAACGGGTTCTTGTTTACAAAAAATCGAGCTTAAATTCATGAATAATATCCTTGTTAACAAAAAGACGAAAGAGCTACAGCTTGGCCAATAACGTCACCCTTCGGTTCTTACTGTAATCCTCCTTCCCGGTGAGAGAAACCGGTACAGGGTTAGGTATCATAAGGCGTTCCACACTGAAGCCTAGAGATTCCAGTACCGTAACAAGGCGGTCGAGCCTAGGCACCCTTTTGTAGCTGGTCTCGGCAATGCCGTCAAATTTATATCCACCAGGCTCCTGCACAAACGTTTCTTCATCCTCCACCCTGGTATCCACCAGCATTGCTTCCCTGGTAACTGATCTCAGAAAAGCCAGTAAATCTTCATAATCAGGGATATGGTACAAAATTCCACAACAGAGGGTGAAGTCGTACGGGGCGTTTTGCCTGATACGCTCCCATGTTTCCAACCCGCAGACATTCCCGTGAATAAACTCCCAGTCTCCGGGAGGGAGAATCCTGTTTTGCTCCCAATACAACTCCCCCTGCCGAACAGTATCCAGTCGGCCTTCCACTCCGGTAAATTTTTTTGCTCCGAGCCCCACATATTTAGACGACCAATATCCGCAATTGCAGGCAATATCAAGCAGGGATTTGCCGCTGAAGTCATACCGCTGTCTTACCATGTCCAGCCATATCTTCCCCATGTAGTTTGCGCGGTCGGTAAGTCCATCAGAAGATTCCTTTGCTCCGATACCCGGCACTACCTTGATTCCATTAATGGTCAAAGGGTAATACCAGGGGTTAAGTGCTTTAATTTTGCTTTCCAGCGATTCCCCTGAAGGGACATGCTGCATGGTTGCTCTATCTTCAGAAGGGAAAACCTCTTCCCAGTACTTCCTGTGACGGGTGTAGGTTCCTCTCTGGGTCACATCTGCAGGCAATATGTCGGTGAACTCCTTATCCCAGTTGCGGCCATAATGCTCAATAAAGTAATGTGCCGCAAACTTCCGGGCGCGTTCAATGTAATCGTCTCTGCTGACGACATTTTTTGTCTTGCCGTATGTGGTGCCACCAAGATGTTCATACTGCACGGCATCGCAATACGCCAGCGACCATTTCCCGGTCCGGTATATTTTGTGAGAAAGCTCGTGAATGGCGCCCCAGCAGTAGCGGAACTCCGGATTCAAAAAGCCTACCTCACGTAATACTTCACCCCTGATGAAATGAGCCAGATAATCACACACCGGCACCTTGCGGAACACCTGTCCCTTTTCAGGCGATGCCCCAGGATAGTCCTTGCCGCCCACACCGATATTCGTCGGGCTTAACAGGCCAATCTCTGGATGTCTGTCCATGATCTCCACCATCTGGGTCATGGCATACGGCTGACCGTCAAACTTAAGATCGTTCATCATGACCCAGTAATAACGGTAGTTGGCGGTCAAAGCCGCCTGTCGCACCCCCACGTTATGGGCATAGCACTTACCCCTGAAATCTTCATCCTTGTATTCGATGGTTGTGAAACGGCTCCTTCCTTCGGGCGCAGAACCGATATCAACCACGTACAGATCATACGAAAGACTGTTTTCGTTGGAAAAGTTGAGTATCTGCTCACAGAGATAATCGGTAAGATCCTGACGATCACGGTTCACAATGACAAAGGCAACGTCCTTTTCCGGCGAATCAGTAAATTGAAGGGGAAGCAGTTTACCGTTTGGAGCCCAAATTCTGGTCTGAATGTCAGTCATTTAGGGTCTTCCTCCCGGTGAATTACTTTATTCGAGATGTCATGTTCCTTGAGCTGTCGAGATATTTCCTCAACCAAAATATAACTCCTGTGCCTCCCCGAATTGCATCCGAAGGCAAATACCTGTGATTGATCAAGCGGTGCCAGCATAACAATCAAGGGCACAACATACTTGAGAAACTCCTGAACTGGTGACTGATTCAACACAAATGCCCTCATCTCATCATCAGGGACAGAAAAGAAACTCCAGTTTGCTTCTCTTGCCGGGTTCTTGATAAAGCCCACATCAAAATAATAATTAGCATTGGGAATCCCGTATTTAAAACCAAAAGACATCAGCTTAACCATAATATGCTTTTTCTTTTCCATTGTTGACCGCCTTAAAATGTAGTCCCTTCAACAGATAAACAGTGTCAAGCTAACAGTACAATTTTCCAACTCAATGATTCAACTGGATACAGACAATGCTTTCATACTAACTACAGTTTGCAGATTTACAATAGATGCTGAATTTAATTTACAGTCCCCGGTTACAACGAAGCTTATCTGATCGTACAGAACATCATGCACCTCACCATTCGATGCCGTTCTGAATGTTAATAGATATTCTCCCGGCGCCAGCCACATAGTAACATCAGCCCGTCCTTCGACCAGACTGTGCTTCCTAACATCATGAATGTCAGTGCCTTGAGTGTCACTGTTTGCAGCAGACAGCATCAGGTTTTTTGCATTTGTTACCGGAAATCCGGCTGAAAGCACATCAAGATCGACATACGTCAGGATTCGCGAAAAAAACCTGTAGCTGTGGCCCGATTCAAGAACCGTTACTCTATGACCGGATTTGTTCATAATGCCGCAATCAATGATTTCTGCCTTTTTGGTTCCATTCCATGAAGATATTTTGTCCTGGATCAGACTAGTTAAACTATCATTCGGTGTAAAATTTCCAGCCTGGCAGTCAGAATTATTGTTCTCGTTATTCGTATCAGCCAATTCAAGCGGGTTTTGGATAGTATCCTGATTTTGACTGTCAATCAAATCTTCCCCATACATCATCATCTGGAATTTACGTGTCACTGATTTTGCTGCGCCACGTTCAACAATTTCTCCGTCATTGAGAAGATACGCGGTTTCACACAACATATTAACTGAATCAAGACCATGGGAAACAAACAGAATGTTTTTGCCTGAATGGCGAAACTGCTCGATCTTCGAAAAGCATTTCCTCTGAAACCGGATATCCCCGACAGCCAACGCCTCATCCACAATTAGAATATCCGGATCAACATTAATCGCCACAGCAAAAGCCAACCTGACGAACATCCCGCTTGAATAGGTCTTAACGGGTTGATACACAAACTCGCCGATGTCGGCAAATGAGAGTATATCATCCAACCGTTCCTCCATCTCCTCACGCGTGTACCCCATCAGCATGCCGTTGAAGTAGACGTTGTCGATGCCGGAAAGATCAGGATTGAAACCTGCGCCAAGCTCCAGCAGGGCGGATACCTTGCCGTTGACCGTTGCAACACCGCTGGTTGGGGTGAGCACGCCAGTGAGAATCTTGAGCAGAGTGGATTTGCCGGAGCCGTTCTTGCCGATGATGCCGACCGACTCACCTTTTCTGATCTCGAAATTGACATTGTTGAGTGCGTAAAAATCGTGGTGGTAGATGCGACGCAACGGATGCAACGATTCCTTCAGGCGATCTACCGGGGAGTTGTAGAGCTTATATACCTTGGAGAGGTTTTCAACAATTATAGCTGTATCTTCACTCATCGTAACTCGCTGATAAAAATGTAATTCAAAGGAAAGCGCTACTTTTCAAGATTCCGCGATTTACGAACCCAATACAGTGGTCGATTCTGGGACTGCTCGAAGATGCGGCCGATGTATGATCCTATTATGCCGAGGCTGAACAGAATGATTCCTGTAAAGAAAAACTGCAGGAAAATTATCGAAGTCCACCCTGGCACCGTAATGCGCCGGATATAGTGGTCAACCAGGGCGTTCCCGAGATAGATCACGCTAAGCCCGGCAAACAGGTATGAGCACCAGGTGATCAGCTTTATCGGGTGCGATGAGAAACTGAGCACCGCATTGATGGCCAGTTTAACCATTTTGGTAAATGGATATTTTGTCTCACCAGCGTACCGCTTGTCACGGTCGTATGTTATGACACACTGGCGAAAGCCGATTGTTGAAAAAATCCCCCGCATATACCGATGCCTCTCACGGAACTGTCTGACCACATCAAGCACGGGCTTGGTAAACGCCCGGAAATCCCCGCAGTTATCAACCATCTCGGGAGAAATGAATCTGCTCATCAGGCGGTAGAACAGCCATGCCGAAAACAGCTTGAACCACCCTTCACCGGCACGCGTCCGTCGCTGGGCATGCACCACATCATAACCGTCGCGCATCTTCTGCACCATCTCGCCAATAAGTTCCGGAGGATCCTGAAGATCGCTGTCGATGATGACAAAGGCATCACCTTCGGCAAAGTCCATACCGGCGGTAATCGCCAGCTGGTGACCATGGTTCCGGGCAAAATGGATGACCTGTGCACGGCGGTCCAGATCCGCAATCGAGTCGAGAATCTGCGCCGTGGCATCACTGCTGCCGTCATTAACGAACAGTAAGCGGCACTCACAATCGGCAAGGGTCTCGACTACCGCCGCAACCCGCCGGTAAAACTCCGGAAGAGTACCCTCTTCGTTGTAGCAGGGGATTATGATGGTAAGATTCAGCATCTTGATGCCATGTTACTGCAACTCCGATTCTATAAGGCAGGTATATGCAGCAGTCCTCGGGAAATGTGTCTGCAGGTCAGGAGCGAGCGGCTTCAATACTATCTCACTGCCCTGCACTGCCGGATTACTGTTCACACGCTGTAAACGTTCTCCCCGCGCTTCAAGCAGTATGACATTGCCGTGCGGCACTGCCTCACTATGAGGCGCCCAGTATGCAGCAGGCACATCCCATACCAGGCCGTTTTTCCCTACCCTGACAAGCTCTTCAAGCTTGTCCACCATTACCAGCCGAGGGGGATGTTTCCATTCCGCCGGAAACCGGTATATTTTACGCAGTACAATCAAATCAGCCCAGGAATTGGTCTGAATATAGGTAGTTTGCGGAAGACTGCCACGTTTTACCCAGATCACTGTACCATCAGACAAGTCGGGACACAAGGTTGTGACCTGCCTCCAGAAGCTTTTCTGGTATCTCCAACTGGCCGCGAAATCGCTCTGGATGTTGCCATGATATCCGGCCAGAAGCGCAAAAGAAACCACCAGCAAGGTCAGAGTCAACCAGCGCTGCCAGTAATTGCGACAAGCATTATACATAATCTGCCAGCAGCTTGCAGCCGTTAGTGCACCGGCAACCGAAGCGCAGAGATGCACCGATGTCATTCGTCCAACGGCGGCAGTGGGTGGAAAGTGCGTGAACGACAACAGGTAGCTCGCCCCGAGCATCGCCAATCCGGCGACCAGCAGCTTTGTCAGCTTTACGTCGATTTCCCGCCACTGGCCAGAGTTGGATAATAATTGAGTTCGCCCGGAGAGATCCGAGTCGTTATTTTTTTCGGGACAGAGTGCCAGCATTGCACCTGTTAACAGGAAGCAAGCAAGCGGCAGCAGAAACCCGGAATACTCCCAGACAGACACTGACACCGCCCGAAAGAATAGCATCACGTTCATCGCCGGTCCAATTACAAACGAAAGAGACGCCAGCGAAGCTGCTTTCACTAGTGAAAGTTCAGCAATGCGCGCCTCGCGTGACAGGCTCCGCAAGACAGCCGCGACAGCCAGGATGCAGCCCATAACCACCATGTGCCGCAGCAGATTGCGCCAACTTCGGTCAACGCCGGAACCCGACAGCAGAGGTGCTGCCAGAAAGGTGATAAAGCCGGATTCATACGAAAGAAGCGATCCGCAAATCACCAGGTACGAAAAGAAATAGCGGCGGTGCAGATACAGCAGGCAGGCGGCCAGCAGGAAAGCCACCGAAACCTGCAGGATCAACGAATGGGTCAGTAGGATTTTTGTCGTGTCTGCCGGATACAGTGCATATACAAGCGCAGCAACGATTGCGGCACGGGGATATTCCGGCAGGCAATGACCGACCAGCCGGTGCAGCATAACAGCATTGAACCAGATTAGCAGAAAGGCCAGGGCATAGATACCAGCCACCCCGCCAAGTTCATATCCGACCCGGGAGAACAGCACCGCAGCAAAGAACCCCACCGGCCGCCCCTGCGCCGTCATGGTGAACCGTCTCCACATAAGCGCCACATCTTCGCCTGTAGGGGCAGTAATAAAGGGGGCTACCAGGGAATAGTCGTCTTCATAGAAACCAAAGGAGCGAATCTGAAGGAAATGAGACAACCAGATGACTAGGCCAAGCAGCAACCAGGTGACGGCATTGGTGCGGAGCATTTTGGGTAAGGACTCTATCGGCACGTCATTTCCTGGCCACAACCGCAATGTTCCAGGCGTACCGCTTCATTCCTGGAATAATCTTCAACAACCTGTCAATCCGCTCCAGACGGTTATAATCGTCACGTAGGCGGGGCTCTTCAGTAATTATCTTCTTCCAATAACGCTCCTTGTTGGGATTGGCTTTTTCAATCAGATAGAATCTGAGAAATATCCAGAGCGTAGCCAGCCAGAAAGTATCGTAGTTAACCTGCGAAAAGAGACTCCGAACGAAACCCACAATAGATATATCGAGCGGATGCTCATCTTCTGTTCTGACTTCGCTGGCAATGCGACGGTACACATTAATGATCGGGTTATGCTTCAAAGGATCCCAGAAACAGGCCGCACCGCCCGGTTTAAGCACCCGGTGCATTTCCCGGAGGGCGCGCTCAATGTCGACATGGTGCAGCAGGTTGGCAGCATACACACAATCAAATGATCCGTCAGGAAAGGGTAGTTCATGGGCGTTTACCTGTTGCCCCTCTATTGAAACGCCATGCAGTGCCGCCAGTAGCAAGGCGGTGTTCACCATCTCCTGCGACCAGTCGGCAGCGGTGCAGTGTGCGCCCTGCAGGGCAAAATACACGGCATTCTCTCCGGCGCCACACCCCAGATCAAGGATAGCCTTGCCGTTAATGTCGCCAAGGCGCTGCATGATGAAGCGGTTTTCCGGTGATGTTGATCCGATAAAGTGAGCGGTTACATCGATCTCTTTAGGCCGAATGTTAGCGGCCCAGGCATCGTGGAACTGCTGCTCACGCTGAAGAGTATGTGTATCTGTTTCGTTCATTATCTTTCCGACATTGAGGCTAGCCAAATACTCGGCATTAATTGATAATTTCGTAGCATTTTATGTATGAAGGAACTTGATTGTGAACAAAAGGAGTTAGGCACTTTTCACTTGCAGCTAAGCATTGTTACTACTATTATCAATGATGTCAATATAATCAGCATGTAACATATATTCCTCATGTACCCCTCAAAAATTACTTCGCATCTACTTCCGACAAATTAAGGTGGCGCCTGCATGTTTCTAAAACACTGTCAACTACAATGAGAAAAAAGAGCCTAGAAATATTTTTTACCGTGCTGACACTAATTTTAGGTATTCTTTCAGCTCTAGTTATTTCTGAAGTTTCCTTGTATCTACTTGTAAAAACTCACAATCTTCACCTGCTACCCACTAATCTTGCGGATAGCATTTACTACAATACGAGAAGCGTGATTCAATTTGAACCCGACTTTGCTGAATACGATAAGGAAGTCTCCTATCTCCTGAAAAAAAATGCACGATTCACTTTTGCTAACTATGAATTCCCACCTACCGGCTATCTAGTTAACAGAATGGGCACGAGAGATACTGAAGAGGCTCTAATAGCGCCTGAAATCATTTTTGTTGGTGACTCCTATACAATGGGTTGGGGTGTAAATCAGGCCGAAGCTTTTCCTCAAATGGTTAGTGCCTTAACTGGAAAAAGGACTCTAAATACAGGAATAGCTGGTTTCGGCACTGCTCGTGAGATGCTTCTACTTAAGCGTTTAATCACAAAAGAGACCAAGCAAATTGTTATTCAGTACTGTTCTAACGATTTCGAGGAAAACAAAAAGTATATCAATGAAGGCTTTTCCCTTAAGATAATGTCCGAAAAAGAATATCGGGAGCTTTCTAATAAATCAAGAAGTTACCCCGGCTACTTATGTAAAATTCTTTTTTCTCATTTTCTTGAAAATGTAAAGGTCGCCACTAAGAAACCATTACCGAATCCTTCAGACAACAAAAATTTGGTTGCACATAATTTCTTGCGAATTCTTGCTCATCATAGAGATCTGCTGATAGGCAGGCAAATTAGCATTATAATATCTCCCGCAGACAAGCTCTTGGTTGAAGCGATCAATAAAGAATTGCATGCCGTAATTGAGTTGCAGGGAATTCGCTTCGAAATAATCGACACGAGTGAACTCATTCAACCTGGCGACTCTTATCCGCTCGACAAACATTATAAGCCATCAGGTCACAGAAAAATCGCTTCTCTCCTTACAGAGACGCTTACAAAAAAGCAGCCTACTATCAAATGAAATAACTTTGCGGGGACAGTATCTTGTATATACTTGGGATATCAGCTTATTACCACGATTCTGCTGCCGCATTGATCCACAACGGAGAGATTCTTGCCGCAGCTCAAGAAGAGCGATTCACACGAAAAAAGCAGGACCCATCTTTTCCTTCACATGCAGTGCGTTACTGTCTTAATCATGCGGGAATAACCCTCAACGATCTCGAAGCTGTCATTTTTTACGATAAACCGTTTCTGAAGTTTGAGCGTCTGCTTGAAACGTACTATGCATTTGCTCCCAGAGGGCTGTCATCATTCTTGTCAGCTATTCCTGTTTGGATCAAAGAAAAGGTTATGCTGCGCTCACTCCTCCTGGATGAGCTGTCTAACCTGGGCGGAGTGAAACGCTCATCTATAAAGCTGCTTTTCACCGAACATCACCTGTCGCATGCAGCAAGTGCATTCTATCCGTCACCGTACAAAGAAGCCGCTATATTGACCATTGACGGTGTTGGAGAGTGGTCTACAGCCTCTATCTGCCACGGTACCGACAATTCCATTAAGATCATCAAAGAGCTTCATTTCCCACATTCCCTTGGGTTGCTCTATTCAGCCTTCACCTACTATTTGGGGTTTAAGGTCAACTCTGGCGAGTACAAACTGATGGGGCTTGCGCCCTATGGAGATCCATCTTCCGGCAGGGTAGAGAAATTTGAGAAACTCATCATGGAGAATCTGATGGATCTCAAAGATGACGGCTCTCTCTGGTTGAATCAGGATTTCTTTGATTATGCAACCGGGCTCAAAATGACTAATAACAGCCGTTGGCATGATCTTTTCGGGTTTCCACTACGAGACCAGGAATCCGAACTCCAGTCCGAGCACTGCGACCTTGCCCTTGCAATCCAGAGGGTTGCCGAAGAAGCGATTCTGCGCATGGCGCGCGAGGCAAAGCGACTAACCGGATCTTCAAATGTATGTCTTGCCGGCGGTGTTGCACTCAATTGTGTTGCCAACGGCAAGCTACTGAGAAGTGGTATATTCGACAATCTCTGGATTCAACCGGCTGCCGGTGATGCCGGCGGTGCTTTAGGTGCTGCGCTTGCGGGCTATCATATCTGTTACAATAAAGATCGGAAAGCAGACGGGATTTCAGACCAGATGAAGGGTTCATACCTTGGCCCGGAATATTCTGAACTGGATATACTGCAGACCGCACGTAAATATAAAGCCGTGTACCAACAGTGCGACTCATTTGACACGCTGTATGATCTGGCTGCTTCCCATATTGCCGATGGAAATGTGATCGGCTGGTTTCAGTCCCGTATGGAATGGGGGCCTCGAGCGCTGGGCAACAGAAGCATCGTAGCGGATCCCCGCAGTCCTGAAATGCAGAGAAAACTTAACCTTAAAATTAAGTATCGCGAAGGTTTCCGGCCTTTTGCACCTTCCGTAAATATCGAGGACACAAAAGAATTCTTTGATATTGACGCTGCATCACCCTACATGCTTCTGGTTGCGGATGTCGCTGAATGCCGACGGAACCCACTTCCCGAGGCGTATCATGGGATGATGGTTCGAGAAAAGCTTTATCACTTACGCTCTGACATACCTTCCGTTACCCATATCGACTACTCGGCACGCCTACAAACCGTCCACAAGGAAACCAATCCCCATTACTGGAACCTTATTAACGCTTTCAAGAAGAAAACCGGCTATGGTGTTATTGTCAACACCAGCTTCAATGTCCGTGGTGAACCTATCGTTATGAGCCCGGATGATGCATATAAATGTTTTATGCGCACAGAAATGGATTATCTTGTTATTGGCAACTTCATTTTTGACAAGAAAGTTCAACCTGCATGGCAGGAGACAGCTGACTGGCGTGATGAGTACGGCCTGGACTAACGATAGATTACTTTAGTGATGATAAGAAGGAGAGTGTAATGCAATTAATAATAGATTTCTGGCATTTTTTGAAGGAGCGGAAAAAATGGTGGTTGCTGCCGATGATCATAGTTCTTCTCCTTATTAGCATACTTATAGTTATGGGCGGGTCTGCAATTGCTCCATTCATTTATACCGTATTCTAAGGGGTTGAATATGTCATCCTGCAAAAAATCGCAACAATTGATCGAACTTGAAACCCTCACTGTACTTGCAGCATTTCTTCTGATACTCAATCTGTTTTTTCATCGGCAGGAATTTGTGTGCGGCGCCATTATGTTGATTTTGACAGGTCTTTTCATAAAACCAGTCGCCAGGGTCATAACAAATACCTGGCTTAGATTCTCTGGCATTCTTGGTGTCATTAACAGTAAGATTATACTCTCAATTGTTTTTTTTCTGTTTCTAACGCCACTTGCATTTCTTTTCCGCTTGTTTACGAAGAACCCTCTAAATCTTAAAAAGACGAATGATATCAGTTTGTATCATGAGCGAAATCATTCATATTCTAAAGTGGATTTTGAGAAAATGTGGTAATAATCAAACCAGATACACTAAACCATTTCACACACCAGCTACCTGAATCGTTTCCAAAAAATATCATCCCATTTATCTCCTGCACGCATAACTAGTTTGCGATCAGATGCCCAAGCATTTGAGTCTACACAATTATTGCAAGGCGAGCTATTCCTCTTATCGCAAAGTCTGCGAGCTTCTCCCCAAGCCTTTGAATTGTATATTTTTTCTAGAGATGAATTTTGAATATTGCCAATTCTCAACTCCATTTCAGTATCTAAATTACACGGAGAAACATTCCCTTGCCAGTCAATCGCGGCCATCCGCATATCCCAAACATTGCATGGATGAGACTTGATAAGCGGATCAGATATCTTCCCCCCATAGGTCAACAGGCGTTTGGCAAGCAGGTCGTCTTGTTGATTAAATAATGGTATCCACTTCTCAGCATAGACAGGCAACTCATCCACATTGAGGGAACTTACTGTGTAAACATGTTTAGTGGGAATATGATTATCGAGCGAGTGCCACCAAGATATCTTCTCGTCAATTAGATCAAGTCGATTCCCATGGTAACGATTACCGTCAAGATCAAGAGTAAACTCAGCCGGGCGGACGCGTTTGTACGTCATAGGAGTAGCGGCATCAATACTGAAGCGCACTTGGTTGAAGGGTACCTCTATCAATCCCTTTAAATTTTCATATGTCGCACACGATAAATTTGTATTGAGAGACAAGATTAATGCCCCACGATTGGCCTTCATGTAGGCTAGGATATCTAAGAAATTGGGGTGCAGCATGGGTTCGCCAAAGAAACTCAGATTTAGTTCACGCGCTGAGACTTGACACTCTTTATATATTTTGACAAACAGATCCATATTCATGAAGCCCTGCGGCCGTTGCATATTACGATGCGGGCAACTGACACAGGAATAATTACATATATTTGTAATTTCTGGCGTCACGAAATCGAACAAATTAATAGCGTTTATTCTACACATATTATTTTACCTGGCATTTTAACCACATATAACAAGATGCTCACAATTTACACCAACTATTCAATAAAAATTTCACCTAATTTATACCAATAATAAAAAGAGGCGATTACTTTTTGTAATCGCCTCCAATAATCTAAAATAAATCTATTCTTTTAGTATGTGGTAAATGCGGACCTTCTCCAAGCGTTAATCGTGCCACCTGGGTTGTCAATGATACACATATACAGATTGCCGCCAGTTGTATCAAAGATCAAATCACCCTTTGTACAGACAGTGGTATTTGCCGGGACTGACGGCGGATTAGAAACTCTAAACCGACCATTACTCGAAATCCTGAATCTCTCGAGGCGATCTGCAGCTGTCGAACCGTTCCAAAATACTGTTGCAATAGGGTTGCTATTGACAGCTGTAGGGCCATCAACTGTCCAGATCAATGAAGAAGATGCGAAATATACCGGCAACGCAGGAGGAGTCCATGGGTTACCGTCATAGCCCATCATGTGAAATGCTGCTACATTGTCACCGTTAGATAAAATGGTTGGCACAGCCTCTGTCCCACGGCTTCTCTTAATCGCAATAGATGCAGATTGCCCACCAGTAGTATGCTGAGCTATGGTCAGACCACGGTCAGCAGTCGCTGCTTCTTCAACTATATGCAACGAGGTAAGAGGGTTTGATGTACCAAAACCGTACTTCTTAGTTGTCGGGTTCCAATAGTTATTAATTTTATATGCATTTGGAATAACGGATGTGTTCCAGTAGCCTCCGGTGATCGCACCATTGGATTCAACTTTAAATACCGTATTAGGCGTCGCCAAATCATCCTTCACCACCAACTTATCCCCTGCCATTGCCGGCACAGCCATCACCGCCACTGCAACCGCTGCCAACACTACATTCAGAACCTTCTTCATAATTACCTCCCGTCGTGTTAAGAGATTTTTCTCTCTATTTGTTTAATTAACCGTCTTTTGACAGCCTTAATCTCGTTTTCGCGTACCAGATCTGACCTGTGGCAATAAGCAATTACGCTATATTACCGCTTTATGCGCCTCATGAGTCAGACAATCTCGTTACTCTCGTTGATATTTGCATGATCAATGCCGAAACCTTGCGGCATCATTTATAAGCGATGCTGTGCATAATACCACAAGCATGAACAACGGCAAATGGGAAAATCCGTGACCAAAAAGATATAGTCATTTTTAGCCACGGATGTCACGGATGGAGTCAAGGGGCAAAAACAAAGTCTTTTTCTCTGCCACAGATGGCCACTGATGACCACAGATAGAATCTATAAAATTAAATTCATTTTACGGAAGCCTTTATCCGCCATTATCTGAGCAATCTGTGTCAAAAACAAAGTCTTTTTTTCTCTGCCACAGATGGCCACAGATAAAATCATAATCCAAATACTTTCAGGAAAGCCGTTATCCGCCGTTATCTGTGTAATCTGTGGCTAAAAATGCCTTTAAACCAAAGCCTATTTCTGCCACAGATGGCTACTGATGGCCACAGATAAAA
>JANOEC010000086.1:0-18489 GCA_031412995.1 Geobacteraceae bacterium | reverse complement strand
ACGCTGCCGGTTCTGGAATTCCCGGTTTTTTTTCTGCAGCTGTTTTTCCCGCTCGGTTCTTTCATCGGCCGTCAGCTTGGCCAGATCTTTCTCTGCCTCAGCGCGCATTTTTTCGAAATCTGCCAACAATACCTTAAGCACTGTATTGTACTGCTCGGTTTTCTTGAGCAGGTCGGCCCTGGCATCAATCCCGTCTCGGCACTCAGTAACTGCCCGTTGCAGGTCGACAACAGCGACTTTCGGCGTCGGGGCAGCAATGGCCTGGGTAGCACATATGGCGATGGCGATCAGGGCAATGGCAAAACGATTCATGCAGTAGTTCTCCTTGTGAATACAACTAACGGCTCGTAAGCCACAATTTTATGATGGTCACCTTACCTCGTGCTTGTTGCAATTGTGTTGCGACGAGGAAAAGAGTGTGCAACCTGTTTCGTGGCAGCTGCCGGATGCTGGGAAGAGGTGTTGGTCAGTCCGCTTCGCAGGAAATCTGTCGTAGGCATGATATAGTTAAGAACACAAAAATAATTGTTGCTGACACCATTGTTCAACGGGAAGCACATTGCCGGGGGAAGACATGATAAATGAACAGATTCGGGCAGATATTGATGCCGATATGGAAGAGTTACGGACGCAGCTGCTGCTGATGGGGGGCAAGGTAGAACAGATGGTCTACAGCACGATCAAAGCGCTGATGGAGCGGGATTCAAAGCTGGCGGCCAAAGTGATTGCAATGGATCAGGATGTCAATGCCCTGGAGATCACCATCGACGAAAAGTGCGTGGAAATACTCGCCTGGCGGAAGCCAATTGCCCGTGACCTACGCTTCATTACTCTGGCGCTCAAGATTGTCACCGATATGGAGCGGATGGGGGATAAGTGCGCCAATATTGCCAAGCGAACTTTACGGCTCAACGACCAACTGCCGTTGAAACTGTTGATCGATCTGCCCGGCATGGCGCTGCATGTGCAAAAAATGGTCAAGGAAGCCCTGGATTCTTTTGTTCACAGCGATGAGGCGTTGGCGCACAAGGTACGCAATGATGACCGCGTCGTGAATGAGATGAACCGGCAGAATCAGGAAATTATTCTAGGGTTGATGGAGTCAGAACCAGCGGCAGTCAGGCGGGCCATGAAGATGCACTATGTCTGCAAATCCCTCGAACGGATTGCCGACCACGCCACCAATATTGCGGAAATGGTCATTTTCATGATCAAGGGGAAGGATGTCCGGCATACTGCCTTGCCTGATATCGAGGCCGAACCCTGAGACCCCTACCGGCAGAAGCGGACAGTATGAAGTGCCTGGTAGCGTTCCAGGCAGAGCGGAAATTTTTCCCTGACGATTGACTGCTGTTCCGGCGTCAATTGATGAAATGTCGGGTGTTGCTCAATTGCCGGCCATTCGGCAAGGGTTGATGCCTTGATATAATATGCAGGTGATCCTGAAAGAGATTCCCCAAGCCCGGTCGGCCGTCTCAAATCTACATATACAAGCATGTTTACGATCCCGTTTCGTCAGTATTAACCCTTGTGATAAAAATAACACTGATTCAATAAGATGCAACTCAACCTGTTTTCGCCCGGCAAAAATGAAAGACATTAACTTAGTTTTCGCTGATCCCTGGCGATGGATGATCCCGGCTGCATTTTGGCCGCTTTTTTCACTTCGCAGGCAATGGAGGCAAGTTGTGGGTAGGAAGCGATCATATTGACTTCGGTGCTGACAATACCAATTGAGAGTGACAGGAGCGACAGCTGTTCCACGTCGCCGCGCCGATTATAGCCGGTATAGCCATTGGCCGTATGGTCGTCAGCCCCATGAAATTCAGCCAGGCGTCTATTGAAGGCGTTGATCAGCGATTCTGCGATGAAAATGCCGATGTTCGGTCGGGTGATGATGATAAAGTCGTCGCCACCGATATGGCCGGCAAAATTGAACGGATTCAAGTGGGTTGCCAGTGATTCCCGGATAATTTCCGCCAGGGTTCTGATGACCGTATCACCCCGTTCGAAGCTGTAATGATCGTTGTAGGGTTTGAAATGGTCGATGTCGACATAGAGCACGTCAAAGTGCTGATTCTGGGCCAGGCGCTGGCTGATCTCCCGTTGCAGTGAATTATTGCCTGGCAGTCCTGACAGCGGGTTTGAATCCATGGCAAGTAGCACATTCCGTTCAGTCAGCGCCTCCAGCAGTAGTCCGGTTTCGACAATCCCCAAATAATGCCCATTCTTGAGCACCACCAGGTTGTCATTCTGGAATTTACCCGCCTTGGCCGTGATCTTGCGGGACACATCCTCGAAAGAGTTGTTGGCCTCGAAGGTGATGAATGATCGTTCCATGACCAGATCGATCGTTTTCTGGAAGTTAATGGAATAGCCATAGCCGTGGGACCCGATGATATGTTCTTCAAGAAACCGAGGGCGATTGAGCATGCCGACCACCTTGTCCTTGTTAACAACCGGCAGCATCCGTAGGTCGGGAGTCGTCTGAAATCGCTGTAGCGCCGTAATGATCTGGTCATCGTGCGATATCGGCACGATCGGCGTAGCGATGTCGCCAATCAGTGACCGATCGCCGGAATAGGGTGATTCGACTTCCAGGGCAAAGTAGTCCAATAATTCACCTGCTGGCGCGGTGGTCAGCTCGGCAGTTGGTTTCCCCAGTAGGAACCCCTGCAGCAATTCGATGCCGAGGCCATGCAGGACGGCAAGTTCCTCTTCCCGCTCAATCCCCTCTGCCACTACCAGAATGCCGATGCGATGGCAGGCGGTGACAATCGCATCGACCATGTTGTAATTGACCAGGGCCCGGTCAATATTCGCAATGAAATGCCGGTCAATTTTCAGAATATCCGGTTCGATGGTGGAGAGCATTTTGAGACCGGCATAGCCGGCGCCGAAATCGTCGATGGCGAATTTGAACCCCTGGGTGCGGATTCGGCTCAATGAGGAGCGAAACTGGTCATAATTGGAAATAACGCCTTCTTCGGTGATTTCGAAGATAATTCGTCCGGGTGGAATGCCCAGAGTTTCCACAATTGGCATCAGCCGCTGCAACAGTTGCTCAGGGTTGATCAGGGTTTCGGGGCAGACATTCAGGAACAGGTGCCACTTTTCCGGGACGAAGCGCCTGGTGTCCAGTGACCGCAGGGCGGTTTCCATGCAGTGCAGATCTAGCAGGGCCAGACTGCCGGTTGCCTGGGCAGCCTTGAACAGGTGACAGGGGTCGGGAAACCGGGCCGGGTTCTTCAGTCTGGCCAGGGCTTCAAAGCCAAAAACTGAGGCATCCTTTGCCGAATAGATCGGCTGAAAATGAGACCAGAGCCCGTTATTCTGCAGCAGCTGTTCAATGGCGGTAAGTGTCGCCAATTGTGACTGGTTATCGTCAATCCCCGAAGAAATTCCGCACTGCAGGGGCAGATTGTCAAAATCCCAGCGGGCCCGCAGTCTATCTGCCATGAAGAGCATTCCGGGTAGCGGTGAAATCCATGATGCCGGTCATGGTGAACAGTTTAAGTAACGGTTGGTTCAGTCCCTTGAACCTGATTTGTCCGCTCTGGTCTTCCTGGAAATCCTTGAACAGTTTGAACAACAGGGCAACCCCCATGGAATCTACACGCTCAACGTGGGTGAAATCGAAGTCGGCGACCGGTGCCAATAGAGACAACAAGATGGAATTCAGCTCTTGAGCAGCATTGGCATCGATGATGCCGGTAAAAATGACACAATCGATGCCGGGTCCATGCACAAGTTTGGCGATAGAATATTTCACCAGTGTCGCCCCCTTGCATCCACCCTGGGGTCGGGTGAGCGGCAGGATTCAAGTCGGTCAGTGGTTAAACGGCGCAGCAGTACTCTTCCGGATCCAGGTCATCAGCTTTGACGGTATCGACAACACCCAGTATGTCGTGCACCTTCTTGACGGTGACGATTGCTGACAGGATGAGTCCTTCGGTCGGACGGTCCGGGCAGACAACAAATGCCTTCTGCAAGTCATTGATGACCACATGCGTGAGGTTGTGCAGGCTGGTATCTTGATTTTGATGCATGGTCTATCTCCTTCATGAATAAGTGGCGGAATGATGCTGACGATTCATTGTCAGGGTAACTATCTTACTCATGAAAGTTAGCAGGTGATTATTTCATTCAGATTACGGGAATGAAAACAGTGTGCAACTTCTTGATGTCGCGTCTTTTTCCGGTAAACGCTATTTTATGGATTGTTCCCACCAGCGCAGCTGACGCAGGCGCGGGCTTTTTTTCGTTTGATGGTCGGCCATCCGCTGCAGGATGTTATCGAGCACCCGGACAGCATCGATAACATGGGGTCCCTTATTAAGCATGACGCACTCGGCTCGTCCGCTCATGGCTGCATCAGTGATCTCGGCCCGGGAGGGAATGCCGGTCTTGGTCAGGTTTTCGAGGACCTGCGTCGCCCAGATTACCGGGATATGGCCCGCTTCGCAGAGCCAGAGAATCTCTTCCTGTACCTCGGCCAGACGCTCGTACCCGCACTCCACTGCCAGATCCCCCCGGGCGATCATCACCCCGGCCGCCTGGTTGGTCATGGCTGCGAGAATCAGGTCCGGGAGCATTTCAAAGCCGCGTCTGGTTTCAATCTTGAGCATGATCCCCAGCTGCTCTCCCTTGAGATGACGGAGTTCGTCCCGCAGTTGGTGGATATCGGCTGGCTCCTGGGTGAAGGACATGCCGACCAGATGGGCGTGGCGAACGATAAACTGCAGGTCACGGAGATCCTTCTCCTGCAGGGCGGAAAGTTGAAGCCGGCTGTCGGGCAGGTTGATCCCTTTTTCCGGGCCGAGCCTGACCCCTTGAGGCCGGGCAGCGATAATCTCCAGCTTGATCCGGTCCTGGTGGACCGCTCTGATGATCCCGGCAATCTTGCCGTCATCGAAAAAGATCCGCTCACCGGTTTTGACACTGGCAAAGATTTCCGGTAGCGAACAGCCGATTGCTGCATGGCTCAGAATCCGGCCCTGCTGATCCAGGACCGCGCCCCGACCCGGCGTGAGTTCTTTGGTGAGGATGAGGGTGTCGCCCTTATGGAGGTGGATAAAGCCTGGTCGTGACGGCAACGCGCTGACCGTGGTCTGATTTTTGGCTTTGCTGGCGGCGGATTTTTTTGCCGAGGTCACCCGGTAGAGAATCGTCCCGGGGGTCAGGTAGGCGGTACTGATGGACTCCCCCCAGAAGCAGTCGCCACTCTGGCCGACAATCCTGATGCTGCGGACGGCCGAGCGGGCGTCGGAGAAGGAGACAACATCCCGGAGACAGAGGGTTTGCAGCCATTGGCGCGGCACCGGGACGATCGCATCGGCGATGGTGTCCGGTTCTTCATCGCTATCGTCAGGGCGCAGCAGAATCCGGGCCGGTTCAAGGACCACGCCGAACTGGTCGCGAACCGGGCGCCACTTCAGGACGGCCGGCTCCGGTTCCATTGGTCCAGTTCGTAATTTGGGGCCACCCAGGTCCATCAGGATACGGCATTTTTTCCCCAATTCCCGTTTAGCCCGGTGCAGGTTGTCGATCATCTGCTGCCAGGCGGTTTCATCGTCGTGGGCGCAATTGATCCGCATGCAGTCCATGCCGCTCGCCACCAGTTCCCTGACCAGCAGGTAGTCGGTAGCTGCCTCACTCGGCATGGTCACCATGATTCGCGTATTGCGGGCTGACGGCCGGGGACCGAGCAATGCATCTGTATGCTGCTCAAGCAGACGTCTGCCACTGTTGAAGCTGATGCAGTCGCCTGCCGGTGGGCAGGGTTGGCGTTGTTCCAGGCTGCACAGAACAGCCAGCAGGGTGTTCATGGTGGCCAGGACATGGGCTTCGGTTCGGCCCAGGGATGAGAGTCCCAGACAGGCGAGTTTTTCCTGGAGTGGCCGGATGTCCCGGTGACGGAGGGCAAGATAGTGCAGCAGGTTGGCACCGCTTTTCTGGAAGGACAGGTGAAGTGTCTGCACCAGCGCGTGCCGGCGCTGCTCAAGATTTACCATCTCGGTCTGCATGGCCGCGAGTTCGTCGATCAGCTTGCCCAGATGAAACTGTTCCCATTGGCTGCCTGATGCTGGAGTCTTCCTGCCGGTTGCCATACCCTGCCTCCTTGGGGTCAAAAAAGGAGTAGCCTCCATTTACATAAATTATAGCACTGTTAACCAGGTGTTCCGTGCCATCCATGTAAAACAACCGGGACAATAAGTGTCTAATGTTACATTCAGGTTACGATATTGTTGCTGTCGCATTACATTGTTGTGCGCCCGAGATAGGTTGGTATGCTTGACCAGCACAACCATGAAAAAGGAGGGGTCGGAAATGCTCTACTTAACACGTGACAAGAATGGCGATCTGTATCTTTTCGGGGCTTTGCCTGAGCGGAGTCGGGAATGTTGGTGGGCTGAGTCAGGCGTCGATGGGACGTATCTTCGACTCGATAAAGGGCAATTCCCGGAAGTGACCTGGGAGTCGGAACCGCTGCCTGTCAATATCGTGCCGGTCGCACGCTGAATCTGTATTCAACGAATTGAATTCTGCCGGCTGTGCCGGCACCTGGAGTGAACAATCAGAATGACAGCCCGGAGCAAAAAAAAGCAGCCCGCGTCACAGGACTCAGCTGCAATCAATCTGCCGGTCAATGATCTGCATGACCCCTCCTTATACCTGAACCGGGAGCTGAGTTGGCTGGAGTTCAACCGCCGGGTACTGCACGAAGCGGCAGACCTGCGGACGCCGCTGTTGGAGCGGATCAAATTTCTGGCGATTGTCAGCAGCAACCTGGACGAATTCTTCATGAAGCGGATGGGGGGGCTCAAGCAGCAGCAGGGTGCCGGGCTGCAGTTTCTGACTGTCGATGGTCGTACCCCGCAGCAGCAGATTCAGGAATGCCAGGCGGTGATTCGCCGGATGGAAGCCGAAACCCAGGATATTCTCGCCGGCCTTCTCCCGCTGCTGCGGGAAGCGGGTATTTTCATCACTTCCTATACCAGCCTGACCAGCCGCGAAAAAAAACAGCTACGGGATGAATTTTTTACCAACATCTACCCACTGGTGACGCCCCAGGCGGTTGATCCTGCCCATCCGTTCCCGTTTGTGTCAAATCTGTCGTTGAATCTGCTGGTCACCCTCCGCTATCCCCAGCGACGCGGCCAACTGCTGGCCCGGGTCAAGGTGCCGGTTGGTGCGGGCATCCCCCGCTTTATCAGGGTGGGGGAGGGGGACCGGTTCATTCCCCTCGAAGAACTGATATGTCACAATCTCGACATGCTGTTTCCGGAGATGGAAATTATCGCCTGCGAACGGTTTCGCGTTACCCGCAATGCCAACACCGAGCGGAACGAAGAGCATGCCGATGATCTGTTGGCCATGATCGAGTCGGAACTGCAGGATCGTCGTTTTGCCCCCATTGTGCGACTCGAGGTCGGCGTTGGCATGGGCACGGTGCGCCGGGGTATGCTCACTGCCGAACTTGAGCTGAACGAAGCATCCGATGTCTTCGAAGTAGCCGGCATGCTGGCCATGCGTGATCTGTTCGAGATTACGGCACTCAAGTTTCCGGAACTGCACGCCCCGCCGCATTATCCCGCGAATAATCCGCACTTTATAACCCAGCGGAACATTTTTCATGTCATTCGCGATCAAGGGGCGATCCTCCTGCAGCATCCCTATGAATCCTTTGCCACCTCGGTGGAGCGGTTTCTCTCCGAAGCGAGCTGTGACCCAAAGGTGCGGGCGATCAAGATGACCCTGTACCGTACCGCCCCGGACAGCCGGATTATCGACTGCCTGATCCATGCAGCAACCAACGGCAAGCAGGTGGCGGTGGTAGTGGAACTGAAGGCGCGCTTTGATGAAGCGGCCAATATCCGGCTCGCTGAGCGGATGGAAGAAGCCGGTATTCACGTGACCTATGGGGTGGTGGGGCTGAAAACCCATTGCAAGGTGATCCTGGTGGTCCGTCAGGACTATAGCGGTCTGCGGCGCTACGTCCATCTTGGCACCGGCAATTATCACCCCGGCACGGCCCGGATCTATGCCGACCTGGGCATGCTCACCTGTGACGATGCCTTTGGTCAGGATGCCACCGAACTGTTCAACTATTTGACCACTGGCTTTACCCCGAAACGGAATTATCAGAAACTGCTGCCGGCCCCCAAACTGCTGAAAAAATCGCTATTGGAAAAGATTAACCGGGAAATTGCCGGCCATACCCCGGAAACGCCCGGTTTGATCCAGTTCAAAATGAATGCCCTGGAGGATGTGGAAATTGCTGCCGCGCTCTATCGGGCGTCGCAAGCCGGGGTGCGGGTAGACCTGATCGTCCGCGACTCCTGCCGGGTCCGGCCGGGGGTGCCGGGGTTGTCCGAGAGCATGCGGGTCATCAGTATTGTCGGTCCCTTTCTTGAACATGCCCGGCTCTATTACTTCAGCAATGGTGGGAATGAGGAGTATTTCATTTCCTCGGCTGATGCCATGAAACGGAACCTGGAATACCGGGTGGAGATCCTGGCGCCGGTTGAGCCACCGGAACTGCGGAAAGAGCTCCGGACCATGCTCGATATTCAGCTCAGCGATCACCGGAGCGCCTGGGAAATGCAGCCTGACGGCAGCTATCAGCAGTTGACGCCGCAGGGTGAAGAGCTACGGGGCAGCCACGAGATCCTCATCGGCCTGGCAGAAAAAAGGCAACATGCCGGTGTTCGTCTCAAAAAGAGAAAGAAGGATAGCGGTCTTGTCCGGCGCCCCTGATTATCCGCACTGCAGAGCTTCAGTCGACCACCTCCTGAAAATCGTTACCGAACCGTTACACGCCCGCGATGCAAACGTAAAGCTGTTAAGGCACAACTACGCTCAGCATATGAGACCCACGCTGATCGTCAAACAACTACTTGAGCACTTTTCCCGCACCGGATCACAGGGGGTATTCCTGGGGAACCTCCTGATCGGCGGGTCAGTGGCGCTCTTTGTCTATTTTATCGAGCAGACCGGCATTGTTGGCTTTACCCTGCGCCAGATTCTTTATCTGTTGCTGCTCTCTTTTGAGGCAGTCTTTCGCTATACCCAGGGCAACACCCTCACCTTCAGCGGCATGGCCATTGATCTGGCCATCATCGCGGCGGCAGCGCTGCTCTGGACCTATCTCAAGTCGGTGCCCGCCCGGATGCTCGGCAATCTCCTGCTACTGCTGGCGCTGATCCCCGGCTCAATCCTCCTGTTCAACCGCACCGGCATCCTGATCCGCGGGGTGCCGATCCTGACCGGCATTCTCCTGGCCATCATCTTTGATGCCGCCCGCGACCGGCTGCGCAACCGGCTCCGGCAGCGGATAGCCGAAGAGAAGCAGGAAGCGGAATACAGCGTCATTCGCCACCTGGCCCATAACGTCAAGCCCAACCTGCAGATCGCCCGTTCGCCCCTGTTGTCACTTCGTGACCTGATGGCGCAACACAATTTTACCGACGTTGAGCTTTCCCGGCGGCTGGACGGTACCAGGGAAACCGTTGGTGAGGCCCTGGATCAGGCGGTTGCCGGACTGAACCAGATCAGCGAAATCATTGATAACACCAGAAAGCTGGTGACCCGGGAAATCAGCCCGGTGGATTTTCGCGAAATTGAACTGACGGAGGTACTGGAACGTGATCTGTTCCCACTGCATAAAGGCGTATTTAAGTGCATTGTCACAGGAGGACCGGTCAGGCTGCGATTGCATCGGGAATCATTTGTCGAGGCGATGCATAACCTGCTGCGCAACGCCAGCGTTCATGGGTTTGCCGCACAGGCAATCCCTGATGCCACGGTCAGCTTTGCCATCCGTCAGACCAGAAAACAGGTGATTATCGACTACAGCAATAATGGCCGGCCCTTTCCGGCCAATCTCTCGCCAGAAGATTTCCTCAGTTTCGGGAAAAAGAGCGTGGACAGCCCGGGTGAAGGGCTCGGCGGGGCCTGGATCGGCAAGGTCATCGAAGCCCATGATGGTACCTTTGCCATCATCCGTGACGAGTTACCGGTTCACTTTCGCATCACCCTGCCCAAAAGGGGAAGATAATGGCGCAACAAAACGGAGCACCGGTCAAAATCCTGATCATCGACGATAATCTTAAGTATGTAGAAGCGCTGCATCGTGATGCCCAGCGTTGCGGTATTGCCCTGACCCATGCCGGCAGCCTGGAAGAGGGGCGGGAGTTGTTCGAGCGGCAGGACAACTGGTCCCTCTCTGGCATCATCCTCGATGTAAAATGCCTCAAGGAGCGGCAGCAGCAGGTGCCGGACAACAGTTTCATCACCGCGGCGGTCCGTTATTTCAGTGAAAAGGCCGCCCATCTCCCCATGGTCGTCCTGACCGGTGAGCCGGACCAGTTCCGGAATCTTTCCGAGCTCTACGCCGGCACCCTGCAGATTTTTTCCAAGGGGCGCGATGAAAAAGCGATGTTTGCGTTTCTTGGCGGCCAGGCGGATAAGCTCGACTATGTCCGGATTTCCCGCGCCCATGCCGAGGTGTTCTCTGTGGTTAGTCGCTATCTGGGGCCGGAGGCGGAACAGGAACTGCTGTCCTGTCTGCGGGAGATGACCAGTCCGGAGCCGGCAACCATCAGGAATACCCTGGTCTGCGTGCGCCGTCTGGAAGAACGGATCTACATCGCCCTGAGCCGGGCCGATGCCACTCTGTTGCCCTCCCACCTGGTATCCGGCGAAATCAACCTGGTCGGCTGTTACAAGCACCTGGTCGAAAAAGGGGTGGTTGAACGGTACCGGATCATCGACCGTTTTGCCGAACTTATCTACAAGATCACCAGCGAAAACGGTTCTCACATCCCCTATGCCAACCTCAAATACCCGCCCACTCCCTACACCGTACAGACGGTGATCTACGCCCTCCTTGATCTGCTTCTCTGGTTCCGTGACATAATGTCCGGAAATCGTAACCAGACTTGCACGCCATCGTAACAACTGGTCTGGTATAGTCATCAATCTATTTTAGCAATCAATAGCTAACCAGCTGGATTTGGGAGGGTTTTTAATGAAGAGAGTCTGTGCCGTAGCATGTGCGCTGGTACTGTTGCAGGGTATCAGTTCAGCAGAAGCAAATTACACCATGGTGGGAGCATTCGAAGGGACAGCCAGCTACTTTTCCGGCACTCGCGATTTCTTTCGTGCCAGTTCGGCCCTGGACGTGGATCGGGTGGTTGGCACCATTTCCCTCACCACGACCACTGTCCAGCCGCGAGCGTATGTTCCCGGATCAGCTGCCTATGCCATTGATCATTCGGGGACCCTGGATTATTCCTTCACCCTCTATGATCTGGTTGGGAGCATCCTGGCAGTATCCAGTGGCACGGGGAAAGCAGCAACGCTCACGGTTAATAACTGGATCAACAGCAAGACTACCAGCTCTTCGCTCAATGCAACTGCAGCCGCCAATGGCTCACTCGGTGGTGGTTTCTTACCGTCGGCACTCTATATGTCGTTTGCTGCTGATGCAGCTCCCAGCGGGCTCAATCTCTATTATGGCAACACGAACAATACTTCAAGCGGTTCCATTTCTGTGACAATGAACCCAGCCAAATCATCGGCAACCGTTACCCCGGCCATCGATTATACCGAGCCACCGCTGCCAACGCCGTTGCCGGCGGCGGCGCTGCTGTTTGTGCCCGGGTTTGCCGGTCTGATCGCTCTGCGGAAAAGGTTCGTTTAATAGCTGAGCAGGCAGAAACTGCTCTTAGCCTCATAGTGTAATGCCCAAGTAAATCTGCAGATCTTCAATTTGAAGCGTTGTCAGCGTGACTCCCCGGTGGCTTTTAACAAAGGTGCCGGGGAGAATTCCCCCCTTGTCCCGTAGCGCCGGCCGGCCAACCGTACTGTCGCCATCAATGGTATGGCACCCGGCACAGAGTCCCGCATAGGTTTTCTCCCCCTCGATAATCGGAAACTGCAGATTCTCCACAGGTTATGGTACCGCCAGAAATTTTGCTGCTCTTATAAATGTCGCCGTAGAGCTGCGTCTGCAGGACGGTGTAATCGTTGCTCTGGACCCGCTCAAACTGGCTATAGGAAACAATGGTCCGCAAGGTGAGGAACTCGCCATTGCCAAACCCGGTCAGCGCTGAGAGTTCGATGGTCAATTCATTATTGGTTGTTGACAGGGCGGGCAGGGGATAGACTACGGCCCCGGTCGCAACGCCTGAGGGGAGTGCCGTGTTGACTGCGGCTGCACCCTGGTCGACCGTCACCCCCAGCGGCAATTTGATGGTCGTCTTGAGCCGCTTTACCAGCGTATCGGCTGGCAGACCGCTCAGCTGCAGAGTCAGGCGGGCATTGCCCGGCTTGGCGTAGCTGACCGGTACCGGCAGGGCGGCACTGGCAACAGCACCACTGGCCAAATTATCCAGCATGGCGGTAAAGATGACCGTGCCACTTGCCCGGTTGGTGATCGTGGCCCGGTTATTGGCAATTGTTATCGTCACATCATCGAACAGCCCATCCAGAGCCTGATGATTGACCTGGTACGGGGCAGTGAAGGGGTCGATAGCGGTGGCGTCGTAGAGTGCCAGCAGCGGCTGCAGCGTACCCTGTACCATTGCCTTGGCGCTCGGCAGGTTGTTGGCAATGACCTGCATGCTGGCCCGGTTGTGGGAAGAGTAGAGTTCGAACAGCCCGGACATCCCCGGTGACCCGGATGCGGCAGCCACCAGCAGGTTGGTCAGCGGATTCACCTGGACCGTGCCGGATTTAGTGCTGAAGGAATAAAGCGTTGTTGGTGTGCCGGCCACGGTCCCCTCAGCCTTGAGCAGCAGGGGTGGGGTAAGTTCGCTGACATCCACGGCGAAGGTGCCGTCCTGGTTGATCGGCGCGCTCACCCTGTTGGCCGGATTTGAAGCATCAGTGATACTGATGGTGCCGGTCAGCGGCGCCCCGGCGGCGGCGATCCCCTCAACCGTAACAGCACCGCTGGCAACGGGTTGGCCGGGGGAGGCTGAGTTGCTGCAGGCGGCAATGAGCATGGTTGCAACCAGAATAAGGAGGATAGTTGAAAGTCTGTTAACCATATAATTGGCTCCATAACGTGACAAAAGGGACAGGCAATGCCTGCCCCTCTGCCGGGCAAAATACTCGTTTGTGACTTCTAAAGGGCTACTACAGTAATGTCGCTTGGAGCGCTTTCATCTTCACCAACGGCTGTTATTACATAATAATATGTTTTCCCTGGAGTCAATCCCGAGTGAACATAAGAGTTGGTGGGGATGTTGCTGATTTTTGTGCCAAACTGCCTTAGCTGTACCGCGCTGGTTTGGGCAAGTGTCGAATAGTAGATGTTGTAGCTGACGCTACCGATGATGGTAGATGGTATGCCGGACTTATCTTTTGCCCAGCTCAGGCTTACCTGTTGATCGCCACGGCTGGTGGTAATGCCAGACGGAACTGCCGGTTTCTTCGCTTCAGGAGTTGCCGAGATTACGGTGCTGAATACTTCGTTGGATAAGGTGCCGTCCGCAATTTTTTGTACGCCTGCGGAAACTTTGAAAAAATATTTCGCATCGTTGGCGAGACCAGTCATGGTGTAGCCTGGGGTAACATAGGATAACTTGTTCAGATTCAAGGTAAAGGCGCTGTCAGTAGCAGTGTACAGCGTGTAGACCGGGGTTGACGAATATCCTGTACCTAGTGCTGTTGGGCTCTCGGTACTGGTCCAGTTGACAGTCGCCTGCAGATTCCCGACGTCGACAGTCAAGTCTGTAGGAGAACCGAAAAATCCAGGGGTGGCACCGACTGCTTCAATTGGAGCCACGGCTTTTTTGGGGGTGGCTGATAAAATGTTGCTCAAATTGCTTTCAAGCCCATCGACTTCTACGGATACAGCGTAGTAATAAGGTGTATCGTTCGCTCGGGATAGATGGGAATACGTTTTGGTGGTGTCAGCCGGAGTTATGGATACATTGGGGATTTTTGTGGCTGAGTTCTTGGTAAATGTGTTGGCAGTGCTCCAGTATATGTTGTAACGCAGTGTTATTGCCGATGGTTTGGGTGCAGTTACATCAAAACCGATAACGACTTCACTTTCTTTAGCGGTGATCTTTAGTCCTGAAGGAGCGGCAGGAATTTGAGTCTGTGGTGTGGCCGCGGCCTGGTGGCTTTCCGGACCCTCTCCAGCCGCTGTTGTCTCTGTTACGACATAAAAGTAAGTTGCTCCGTTCGTCAACCCGGTATGCACAAACGGGCTGGAGACGTTAGCGATCTTGAAGCCGTCTTTTTTGTTGGCCTTTGTGCTGTCGGTTGAATAATAAATTGTTGAGGTAGTTGAAGCACTGGTGCCTGGCTTGTCCCAGCTGATGGTAACCTGCTGATTCCCTGCAGCTAAAGACAGGTTTGCCCAGGAGGAACCGGCCACAACCGTTGCCGCCGGGGTAGTTGTATCCGAACCGCCGCAGCCGGTAAGTCCGGCCATTAGTAGGGTGCTGCAGAGTGCGGCCTTGATGATGTGCGCAACAAACTTCATGGTAACTGCTCCTTTATCATTGATTTTCAGAAAGTCGGATAGTTAAGCGGTCAAAGTCTATCGCGCCTGCAGCAGCAAGCGGAAACCGATGTTTTCGCTGCGGACTTCGGGCGCCACGTAGTCGCGATAACTGGTGCGGAGTTGGTTGGCGGTGCTGTTGAACGCCCCGCCGCGCAGGATGCGGTTGACGCCAAAGGGGTCGCCGGTTGGGTTCTGGCGGGGGCTCTGCCGAAAATATAAGGCGTCGTAGCGGTCATTGACCCATTCCCAGACATTGCCGTTAAGATCGTAGATCCCGGCTTCATTCGGCTGGCGGCTGCCGACCGGATGTGGCGCATTGTCGCTGTTCGCCAGATACCAGGCGCTGTCGGGCAGCCTGTTTTCATCCACAGTACCTGCATACCGCTGGCTCTTGCCGCCGCTGCGCGCGGCATATTCCCACTCCGCCTCAGTTGGCAGACGGTAGCGACGGCCGGATCTTTCATTCAGCCGCTTGCTGAACTCCCTGGCGTCCTTCCAGCTGACGCCGCTGGCAGGAAAATTGACGCCACGACGAGCGGCCAGCGGGGTATCACCCATGATCGCCTGCCACTGGCCTTCAGTCACTTCAAACGTCCCCAGATAGAAATCATCAACGCAGACTTCGTGCACTGGTCGCTCATCCGTGGCACCAAGGTTAAATTGGTCACCCATGGCAAAGCAGCCCCCCTTGACAAAGGTCATGGGGATGTCCGGGACCGTTGCTGGCGCCGCTGCAAACAACAGGCTACTGCAACTGCCGGTAATGAGCACTGCCAGCAGCCAGGCATATCTCTTGCCACTCAGCATCAGTTACCCCTTGCGGTTAGTCAGACGGCGCGTCAGGGGCAGGCCAAACAGACCAGAGGCAAAGAGCAGTGCTGCCGGTGGCAGCGGAACAGGGTTCTTGTCCCCAGGACCTGAAATCACGGTATTAGCCTGCGTGGTAATGATGCCGGCGGAAATCGCCGCGCTGCTGCTGGCCACCACTTGCGGGGCGGCCCCGGTGACGTAGCCGCTGCCGACGTTGTGGGTGGCAGCAATTGTGGCTGTCCCGGCCAGGCTCAGGGTGCCCCCGGCAGCGGCGATGCTGTCCCCGAACGGAGTGGTTCGATTGCCAGGGTGCAGGCTGTTGAACGCAATGGCGTTGTTATCGCCAACCAGATGCGGCGTTTCGCCACCCATGCCACCGCCCCCCGCAGCCTGGGGCCCGTTGGCCGGCATTGCGGCCCGCAGGTGTCGGGCCAATACTGATTCGCTCAGCCCGGCCGGGAAATTGGCGTCAAGCATCTTGCTGAGGTGGTCAGGCAGATTATCACTGCTGGCCAGTTCAATGGCTGCGGTCGGGCCGGCATCCCCGGCCGACTCGGCAAATTCGGCAGCCGCCGGAGCAACGGTCGCGGTGATCAAACCAAGGGTGAGGAAAGATTTATTGAGCAGATTCATGGCGATATCCTTATAGATATGCAGATAGTAGTCTCAAAGCGGTCGCAGCATACCATCCGATCGTTACAGCCATAAGGCAAAGCCGCAACAAGGCTGATAACTTTATCGGCACCAGTTCCGCTAAAACTTTTGTGTCAGCAGTTTGCCGAACTGTTGCCAAGACGTAACCCCGTTGTTCTGCTTGTTCAGTTAGAATCCCCGTCATCATGCCGCAGCAATCTTCTCTCACCAACGTTATGGAGCCAGATGCTGGCGCGGTCTGTCGCTTTGCCCTGTTCTGCACCCTGTTCCTGCTGACGGCCGTTTGGCTGGAGCCGCAACTGGGGCCGCTCAACCGGGCCACAGCTCTCCTCTCCGCCAAGACCCTGACCTGGTTTGGCTATGCGCCGCTGCTCAACGGCGATCTGATCACCCTGTCCGGTTTTGCGGTGCGGATTGTCAGCGAATGCACTTCGCTTTATGCCACCCTGCTGCTGGCCGCCTTTATCCTGGCCTGGCCGGCGACCTGGTGCCAGCGGCTGGCCGGTATCGTTGCCGGCGGCGTGGTGATCGAGGTCGTCAACCTGCTGCGGATTGCCCTGGTTACGGTCATCGGCACCCGCGACCCGGTCCGCTTCGAAATCATCCATGTCTATCTGGGGCAGGTGGTCATGCTGTTGCTGGTGGTTGGCTGCTGCCAGGCCTGGCGTGGGTGGATCACCCGTGAGCTGGGGGGCGGGGCGTTCCTGTTCCGGGCGGTCTGCTGGGCTACCATCCTCTTTCTCCCCTGGCTGATGGTCCACAAGATCTATCTGGCCGGGCTCGATGCCCTGGTTCGGTGGTGCTTTGCCCTGCTTTATCCCCAGTATCTCCTCACCACCCCGCAGCCGCTGCTGATCTACAACCATGTCTTTTCCCAGCCGGTATTCATTGCCCTGCTGATTGCCACGGCCGGCATCAGTCGCCGCCGCCGCATCATTGGCGGTGTGGCCGGCATCCTGGTCCTGGCGCTGGGCCATGCTCTGTTCCGGACCACCCATGTCATCTTGACCGCCTACGGTGTGACGGCGATAGAGCAATTGCATCAGGCGGTCTACCTCATCGGCCAGTTTGTGCTGCCGCTGCTGCTCTGGCTGCTGGTGGTGCGCCGGTTTAACGGAGAAAAGGTGGCAATAAACCGGCTGGCTGCCACCGGCCTGATGCTGGTGATTGTTGCGCTGCTTCTCCCCGGCATGGCGGAAGCGGCAACGTCGCTGCAACTGTTTTCCAATGGCCGGGGGACCTTTGTCCTGCGGGGTGAAAACCTGAACAGGGTCACGGCGGTGGGGGTGAAGCTGAGTCACGACAGTCTGGATGAAGGGACTCCGCAGGTCTCCCTGACCGGGGTGGCCGCCCAGGCCAGACTGAAGATCGAGCCGAACAGCTATGGGGCTCTGGAAATCTCACTGGAAGCAAAACCTGCTGAGACCACGCTGAACAACATGGGGTCTGCGCTCTCTGCGCCGATCGAAATCGGCACCTTGCCGAGCCTGCCCGATCCTGGTGGCAACAAGCGGCGCAAAGCCCCGGCGCCGGTCAAACCGTTGCCCGCGCCACAGCCAAGTTCCTATTCCGGTTCAACCACCTTGGCCAACATTATTCTGCCGGGGCCGATTACCCATGCCGATGGCTGGATTATGAATGCCCAGGGGGGCAAGGAAAGCGTTGTGGTCACCTACAAAAACCCGCCGGAAGGGAGCTGGCCAAAACCGCGCCTGCCGTTGCCGGTCGCGCCGTCTGTTCAACAGGTAACAGCACCGGCCAGTGAGCCGACCGTCATCAACCTGCCGTCGCGCCAGGCGGTTGCTGACCCTGCACCCAAAGCGACAAAGCCGGCAGCACCCCGTGTCTTTCGCCGCGAACCGGCGGTCAGCGAACAGTTTATGGAGCTGCCTGGGGAACAGAATGCGGCGGCACTGACCGAACTCCTGGCCCGAACAGCTGCGCGGGCGGTGCGCCAGGCGCCGTCAATAGCGGTGGCGGATGGGGTGACCCCGCTGCAGCTGATAATCACACCGGTGGCGGAACAGGGAGAACTGGCCAGCATGCTGCTCACCGGGGCGTCGGTGGTAGAAGTGGTTCCGGCCGAGGGCGGCAGCTGGCACCTGACCGTGCTGCCGCTGCACGGTGCTTGTGCGGCCAGCCTCACATTGCTGCAGGAAAATGCTATTACCGAATTTCCGCTGACGCTGGAGCCGGTGGTCGGGGACACTACTGCCTGTCTACCGGTCAGCTTTCTTGTAGCAGTTCGTGAACTGATCGTACCCTGAGGGGGGAATTGGCGGAGCAGGGGGGATTACAAAAGAAATGTGATGAGAAAGACAGCAGTGTCCGGTTAGGTATTTGCAGTTGTTTTAAAAGTTCCCCCGCCCCTTGCGGGAGGGGGCTAGGGGGTGGGGGAGATTGCCACATTTGACTTCGTTGGCAGCTACACCCACCCCTCAATCCCCTCCCGTCGAGGGAGGGGAGGCTAAATGCAAGGACCAAACCGGACAACGCTG
>JANOEC010000085.1:0-2839 GCA_031412995.1 Geobacteraceae bacterium | reverse complement strand
CGACGGCAGTTTCAATGCTGCCTCGGCCTGGCACTGGTCTGCGCTGGCTACGGGCTGTATGAAGCCCAGGCAATTCGCCCGGAGCACGTTGTCATTACGACGCCGAAACTGCCGACCGGCCAGCGGCTCCGCATTGTCCAGCTTTCTGATGTTCACCTGGGGATTTTGCTCGGGGAAAAGAGACTGGCTAAGATCATTCGGGTGGCCAGTGCGGCCCGGCCGGACATTCTGGTTTCAACCGGCGACCTCATTGACGGCATCCTTACCCATGACAGCACCATGCCCTGCCAATTTCAGCAGATCAAACCACGCCTGGGGGCATACGCCATCCCGGGAAACCATGAATACTATGTCGGGTTTGAACGGGCAAAGAGTATGACCCAGGCCGCCGGCTTTACCCTGCTGAAAGGTGAGTACGCAACCGTCGGCCCGATCGTCATTGCCGGGGCCGATGATGCCGCCGCCCAGCGCACCAACAGCTTCCAACCATTGCCGGCTCACCCATCGACCAGCTTTACCCTGCTGCTCAAACATCAACCGCAGATCTCAGCTGAGTCCCCGTTTGACCTGCAGCTTTCCGGGCATGTGCACAAAGGGCAGATTTTTCCGTTCAATCTGGTCACCTGGCTGCGATTCCCCATCAAATGCGGCTTGACCCAACTGGCCAATGGCAGGCAAATTTACGTCAGCCGGGGCACCGGCACCTGGGGACCACCCATCCGCTTCCTTGCCCCGCCCGAGGTGACGATCATCGACCTGGTTGCTCGCGACAGCTAAGCCGCGCAACAAAATCTCATGCTTTCTTCGATCAAGAAATCCTGGTGCTTCCTTGATCATATTGACAGCGCGCGAATTCCGTCCTTGATCATCGCGAGCCGGTACGGCTTCTGGATGAACCCGGCCAGGCCTTTGCCGGCGAATTTCTGACTTACTGCTTGCTCATTGTAGCCACTGGACATGATTACCTTGATGTCCGGACGGATCCGGCGCAGCTCAAGGAATGTTTGTTCCCCATCCATATTCGGCATGGTCAGGTCAAGAATGACAAAGCTGATGTCTGCACGGGAACGGAATATTTCCAGGGCCTGCCGACCATCGGTCGCGGTTACGACCTGAAAGCCGAGTTCCTGCAGCATCTCGCTGCCAATGGTGAGGATCGTCTCTTCATCATCAACCAGGAGCACGGTGCCGCTTCCTTGCCACGATTCATTGTTACCTTCAACGACCTGGATCTCCTCAGACTTGGTACTGGCCGGCAGCAGCATTTTGAACGACGTGCCCATCCCCAACTCACTGTAGACCTTGATTGCCCCCTTGTGCCCTCTGACTATTCCCAATACGGCAGCCATGCCGAGTCCGCGACCGGTAAACTTGGTGGTGAAGAACGGGTCAAATATCTTGGCGAGGGTCTGCTTGTCCATACCGCAGCCGGTGTCGGTTATTTCCAGAAAAACATAGCGACCATCACTGAGTTTCTCGTCAAGCCAGACATCCCGGAGATAGTTACGATCGCACATCATGGAGCCAGTGGTGATGGTGATGACACCTTCGTTTTCGCCAATGGCCTCAGAGGCGTTAATGACCAGGTTCATGATCACCTGGCGCACCTGGGTTGCGTCCGCCTCTACCGTTGCCAGGGGTCGGTGCAGGTTGAGTGTTAGCTTCGCTTTTTTTGAAATTGAGACCGCAAGCATCGTCAGCATCTCTTCGACGAGGCGGTTCATATCAATGCTCTCAATTACAAATCGCCCCTTGCCCGAGTAGGCGAGCATCTGCTTGGCCAGGTCTGCGGCCCGTCCGGCGGCTTTCTCAATCCGCTGCAGATTTTCAATGACGGGAGATTCGGGGTTGAGTTGCATCCGTGCCAGTTCGGCATTGCCAATGACGGCCGTGAGGATGTTGTTGAAGTCATGGGCAATGCCGCCCGCCAGGACTCCCATGCTTTCCAGCTTCTGGGCATGCAACATCTGCTCTTCAATGCGCTGTTTTTCTTCCGCCAACTTCCTTTCCGCTGAAATGTCCCGGCCAATAACCAGCAGGTTCTGGCGCTCAAGCACGCTGAACCTGGAAAACTGGTACGAGACCGGGACATCCTTATTGAAACTGCTATGGAGATTGGCTTCGATGCTGCGCGGCACGCCGTCAGCGATAACCTGCTCGGCGATGCAGAACAGGCCTGATTCCTGCCACGAAGCAAGATCGCGAAAACTCTGGGCCAGCAGCGCTTCCCGCGAACCACCGGCAATATCTGCCGCCGATTGATTGACCAAGATGCACTGACCCGATGCCACATCGAACACCCTGATACCGGCCGGCGAATTGAGCAGCAGGCTCTCGATCAGGGCCAACTCCTTCGACAGCTGCGCGTTGGCTTGGTTCAGATCAACAGTCCGCTGGGCAACATGCAGTTCAAGCTCGTCGTTTACTCGCCGCAGGTCGGATTCTACTTGCTTCTCACGCTTCCAGCGGATCAACAGCATCCGCGAAGAAATGATCGTCACCAGGGTAAAGAGGGCAGCCACGCCCAGTTGGGCAACCAGTTCTCGGCGCCAGCCACCCAGATAGTCCTTTGTGGCCCGGGCAACGATGATCACCAGAGGGTAATTGCCTATCTTACGATAGGAGATCATTCTCTCGGTGCTGTCGATACCGGCCTGGGCTCGGTAGGTCCCTTCTCTTTCGCCTGCTTTAAAGCGGGTAAAGAGTTCCTTAGATACCGACTTGGAACCAAGGGTATTGGCAAGCTCGGGGTACCTGACAATCAATGACAGCTCGTTATCACGCAGGGAGACTGAACCTTGTTTACCGACATCCACCCGGGAGAATATTTCGCTGAAGT
>JANOEC010000084.1:0-5154 GCA_031412995.1 Geobacteraceae bacterium | reverse complement strand
GTGGCGGAGCGAGAATCGTTGATAAATTTGTTGAGCGTAAAACCACGCTCAAAACCGGGGCAGCGCCGCCCAGCTGCTAGTGACCGGCTACCATCTTAAACTCGATGGAATATTGTCTTGACCAAAGGGTCCACTAAACAGATCAACTTCCGGAACCCCAGGGCCTCGATCTAATACCTCCAGACAAAGCCTGCCGTTATCTGTGGTTGCACTGACTTCAATGGGACTCTCAGCCGGTGAATACTTGTGTGCATTTTCCAGAAGATTGACCAGCACCTGGGTCATCAATACCAAGTCCAAGGAAATAAGCGGCAAGTCGTCAGGCAGCTTAATATCGACCTGACGGTTACCAATTCTTTGCTCAACTGCTGACATGGCGCAACCAATCAGATCTTGCACGTCGCACGATTCAATATTCAGTCGGATTGCTCCTGCTTCAATTCTTGTCATATCCAAAAGGTTCCCAACGAAGCGGTTAAGGCGTTCCGCTTCGCCGCAGGCTGCTTCCAGCAATTCTTGTTTAGAGCTAACACTAAGTAAATCATCATCTTTCAAACTTTGTAGAGCACCAGAAATTGTAACCAATGGTGTCCTCAGGTCGTGGGAAACCGAATTTAACAGTGCTCGCTCCAGATTCTCTCGGGCTTGAAGAATCTGTGTCTGTTCGGCCTGATGAGAATAACGAATTCGTTCCATTGCCATTGCGGCCTGAGTAGCAAAAGCATCTAACAGGCGACGATTATCCTGTGAATGGTAGGCTCCCGGATTCTCCAACTTAACACCTATAACACCCAAAACGGTGGCCTGAGTCTGAAGTGGCAGGTAAATCAGCTCGGCAGAGACAAGCGTATCCGTAGCACGTCCGGCAGAGTGGTTGTTACGGAAAGCCCAGTCCGCCACGGCCTGTTCCTTGATATCCAGTGTTAATCCATCACTGATAGCAAGGATGTCGAGCCGCTCTCCTTCCGGAAGCATGATTACCACCTGTGCATTGAGAGCCTCTTCAACATTCGTAAGAACCGCTTTCAAAACAGCAGTAATATCCGCCGAAGCTGCCAGATCCCGACTAAGGTAATATAAACTTGCCGTCTGGACCTCACGGGCTCGCATTACTTCAGCCCGTTCACGCGAGCGAGCGACCAGAGTGCTAATAACAACACCCACTACGAATAACCCAATAAAGGTCAACAGATATTGGGTATCCGCAACAACGAACGTTAAACGCGGGGGAACAAAGAAAAAGTCAAAGGCCAGTACACCCATAAATGCGGTTGCAATCGCTGGCTTACGACCAAGTCGCACTGATGCGATAACGACTGCCAACAGATAGAACATGACCATGTTAGTCGGTGCCAGGTAAGGGCGCAGCAATTCACAGAGTACTGTTGCCGCAGCAATGAGAGCCAGACTGACTGCGTATCCGCGTGTTTCGAGCGGGCGGCGGCGTTTAGTCACCTTTGCCGACTTGCCGGACTCATCCTGTTCGAAACTAACTATGACGACATCTATGGCCCCACTTCGGCGAATTAATTGATCGACGACCGGGGGATGAATAATTTCCTGCCACCGCGGCTTGTTGGGCTTGCCCATGACAATCTTGGTAATATTGTGCCGACCGGCATATTCCATGACGGCGTCAGTGACATCAGTTGCCGTTACGGTTGCAACTTGGGCACCCAGACTCTCTGCCAAGCGCAGGTCGCGCCAGATATGTTCCCGGTTCTCTCTGGTATGTTTTCCACTTCCGGGAGTCTCAATATAGACCGTGAACCACTGGGCCTTCAGCTCTTCAGCCAGGCGACAGGTGGCACGAAGTAATTTTTCACTGTAGGGACTGCCGCTGATGCAGACAAGCAAGCGTTCCGCAGTTGGCCAGGGGCCGGCAATGGACTGGGTTTCCATATAAGCCCGCATCTGGTCATCCACCCGGGAAGCGGTGCGGCGCAGCGAAAGTTCCCTGAGAGCCATCAAATTACCGGGGCGAAAAAATTTCTCTATGGCCTTGGCTGCCTGGTCCGGAATATAGACTTTACCCTCCTGCAAGCGTTGCAGCAGATCCTCAGGAGGTATATCTATAAGTTTAATCTCGAAAGCAAGATCCAGCAGACGGTCCGGCACCGTTTCCCGTACGATGACCCCGGTTATTTGGGCGACAACATCGTTAAGGCTCTCGAAGTGCTGAATGTTAACGGTGGTATATACATCGATCCCCGCCTCCAGGATTTCCTCAACATCCTGCCAGCGCTTTTCATGACGTGAACCGGGAGCATTGGTATGGGCCAATTCATCCACCAGAACAATCTGGGGCTTACGGGTCAGGATTGAATCCAGATCAAGTTCCGGAAGAGACACCCCCATATACAAAACTTCTTTGCGCGGCAAAAGCTCCAAGCCTTCCAGCAAAGCATCAGTTTCAGTGCGCCCGTGGGATTCCACATATCCCACAACCACATCACGACCATCTTTCTTTCGTTGACGGGCTGCCTCAAGCATGGCGTAGGTTTTTCCTACGCCTGCTGCATAGCCAAGAAATATTTTCAACTTGCCCAGTTCAGCCATGACTTCTTCGGCATTGGCCAACTTGAGCATTGCCTCCGGTGAGGGGCGTATGTCGTTATTATCAGCCATGGTTACTGCCTATCCAGTTCCAGGTTCAACAGCAGCACATTTACCCGCGGGGCTCCCAGAAAACCAAACTGGCGCTCTTCGGTTGTTTTGGCAATGGTCTTTACAACGACATCTTCAGATATGCCGCGTGACTTGGCTACTCGTTGAACTTGCAATAGTGCCGACTCCGGCGAAATATGCGGATCAAGTCCACTGGCAGAAGCCTGTATCAGGTCAGCCGGAATCTGACCGGTCACACCTGTATCGCGGAGCACTTTGACCCTGTCTCCAACGGTCTGCAGGTAAGCAGGGTTTGTCGGCCCGGCATTGGAACCGCCCGAAGCTATAGCGTTGAAGGCGAAATCGCTGGTTGCGGAGGGGCGCGGCCAGAAGTATTTCGCATCGGAGAATGGTTGGCCGATCAGAGTCGAGCCAATCTCCTTGCCGCCCTTGTCGGTGATAAAACTACCTGAAGCCTGTTTGGGGAAGATGGCGTGGGCCAATCCGGTAACTACCGTAGGATAAATAACTCCGCAGATGATGGTGAAAATTATGAAAAGTAGAAATGCCGCTTTTATGTCTTTCATTGTCGGATCTCCTTAAAATTCTGTGCCTGCACAGAGGTTCCTTCATGAAACGGGAAGATACAAGCTTACCTACACTATCAAACCGATAACCATATCGATGACCTTGATCCCGACAAACGGGGCAATGATGCCACCAACACCATAGATCAGCAGGTTATGGATCAAGAGCTTTTCAGCCGGCATTGGGCGGAATTTGGTCCCCTTAAGAGCCAGCGGCACGAGCATCGGGATGATAATGGCATTAAATATGACCGCTGACAGGATAGCGCTGAAAGGGCTGGCCAATCCCATGACGTTCAGTACCCCCAGCTGCGGGTAGATGGATAACAACGCCGCAGGAATGATGGCGAAGTACTTGGCGATGTCATTGGAGATACTGAAGGTTGTCAGGTTGCCACGGGTCATCAAGATCTGCTTGCCGACTTCAACGATATCCAGCAGCTTGGTCGGGTTGCTGTCCAGGTCAATGATATTGGCCGCCTCACGGGCCGGCTGAGTACCGGTGTTCATGGCTACCGCCACATCAGCCTGGGCCAGAGCCGGTGCGTCATTGGTGCCGTCGCCGGTCATGGCGACCATAAATCCTTGTTCCTGATACTCGCGTATCAGGCGCAGCTTCTCTTCCGGCTTGGCCTGGGCCAGAAAATCATCTACCTGCGCTTCGGCAGCTATTGCGGCAGCAGTTAGCGGATTATCTCCGGTAATCATCACTGTTTTAATCCCCATGCTGCGCAACTGGAGGAAACGTTCCTGGATACCCGCCTTTACGATATCCTTCAGGTTAATGACACCCAGAATTTCGCACCCTTTACAGACCACCAGCGGAGTAGCACCGGCACGGGCTACACGATCAACTACTTCGGCAAGGTCAGCCGGAATGGCGGTGCAGCCCAGTTTTTTGACAAACGCAATCGTAGAGTCCGATGCACCCTTACGGTACTGATTGCCGGCCAGGTTTATGCCGGAGAGACGTGTATCTGCGCTGAATTCCACCACTTCAGCTTCCCTGGGTGTCTCCCTGCTCAGGCCATGTTTCTCTTTTGCTAACAGCACCACACTGCGTCCTTCCGGTGTTTCATCTGCCAGCGATGCCATGAGAGCCGCCTCGGCCAATTCCCGTTCATTGTGCCCACCAACCGGTACAAATGCCACAGCCTGGCGATTACCATGGGTGATTGTGCCGGTCTTGTCCAGGAGCAGCACGTTGACATCGCCTGCTGCTTCGATGGCCCGACCTGAAAGAGCGATGACATTCTTCTGAAACAGTCGGTCCATACCGGCGATACCGATAGCTGGCAACAGTGCCGCGATTGTCGTCGGTGCCAGGCAGACGAATAAGGCCACCAGGATGGTCAACGACACCGGCGTTCCATGGCCGGCCACTTTGACACTGTAGATCGAGAGCGGGCTGATGTTGGCGCAGACCAGCAGAAAGACCAGAGTAAGAGCGATCAGCAACACCTCCAGAGCGACCTCGTTGGGAGTCTTACGCCGTTTTGCTCCCTCAATTAGTCCGATCATGCGGTCCAGAAAGGTCTCGCCCGGGTTGGCGGTAATTCTGACGATAATGGAACTGGAAATGACCGTAGTACCACCCGTAACGGCACTGCGATCGCCGCCAGATTCGCGAATCACCGGGGCTGACTCTCCGGTAACTGCTGATTCATTGATCAAGGCAGCTCCGGCCACCACGTCGCCGTCGCCGGCGATCATTTCATTCGCCTCTACCAGGATAAGATCCCCTTTGCGGAGCTGGCTGGCACCAACAGTGGTAAAGTTAGCTCCAAACTCTGGCTTCTCCAACTGCTTGGCAGTAACATCGGTGCGGCTTTTGCGCAAGCTGGCAGCACGAGCCTTGCCGCGTCCCTCGGCCAGCGCCTCGGCAAAGGTTGAGAAAATAACGGTAAGCCAGAGCCAGATGGAGACACTTCCGGTAAACCAGGCTGGTTCTTTGTTGGCT
>JANOEC010000083.1:0-36049 GCA_031412995.1 Geobacteraceae bacterium | reverse complement strand
GTGGCGGAGCGAGAATCGTTGATAAATTTGTTGAGCGTAAAACCACGCTCAAAACCGGGGCAGCGCCGCCCAGCTGCTAGTGACCGGCTACCATCTTAAACTCGATGGAATATTGTCTTGACCAAAGGGTCCACTAAACAGTGTCCCCCCAGATGCTGACTCAAAACACCCCTTGCGATCCTGAATGGCTCCAGTAAATGCGCCTTTCTTATGACCGAAAAATTCAGACTCAACCAGTTCGGCAGGAATCGCCCCACAGTTCACTGCAATGAATGGCTTGTCCTTCCGAGGGCTCGATCTGTGGATAGCCCTAGCCAGCAGCTCTTTCCCTGTCCCAGACTCCCCTTCAATCAGCACCGGCACCGAGCGAAGCGCAATCCGCCTGGCCTTTGCCACCACATTTTTCATTACAGAGCTGCGGTGAATTATCTGATCAAACTCCGGCGCTTCCGGCGGCAACCCGGCACCAAGACGCTCAAGGCGCTCGTCAGACTTCTGCAATAACGAGGGAATGAAATCGGCGGAGATATCGAAGGGGATTTCGACGGTACGTACCCCCTGCTCAACTGAAGATTCGATGAGTTCGGCCGGGTAGCGAGCTTTGGCAAGAAGTATCCAGACAGCTGCCATGGCTGGGGTGCCTGGGCTCAGGTGAAACGTAAGTGCCGAATCTTTGCCTTGGCTGGCAAGAGCATGCTCAATAACGGCAACCGCCGCTTCGTAAATTTCGCCAAAGTTGGTTGGACTGGTCAACGCAACACTGTGCAGGTTTATCGGAACCTGACTTCGTGACTTCAACCAGTCAACATAAAGTGCTACTTCGTTGGGAGGATAATTATTGAGAAAGAAGGCGTGATCAAAGGAGAGGGCTTCAAGGGCATTGGCAATTGGCCCAAGACCCTCCTGGCCCTTATTGACGGCTGACTTAATGTCGGTACGTCCAATCCATGCAAGGAGAATCTTCTTCATGGTGGCAATGTATAAGAGTTTTTAACCTGCCACAAGTTTTTTTGTGTTCCTAGATCTCATTCGGTGCTTTCCTTTGTTTTTTCCGAGAAAGGAATGACTATAGCTCTGATTGATGCTGGAGATATACTGCGACAGATTTCAGACCGCTGATATCATTGATCATTACATCAAGAGGCGCTTTTCCTTCAAACTTAGCATTTTTATGAGAAGGCCAATCGTAGACTAGGTCCCGGTTGTGGGGGAAGATAATGCGCAGTGACTTATGGATGGACAGAAAGAGACCAACTCGTGCAATAACCTCTTTGCGATAGACCAGCGGATGGCCAGATTGGTAACGTCGGAGTAGACGTATCGATTTCGGAGAGTAGCCTAGAAGTCTCAACTGATCCTCTTCTGACACCCCCCAGTGCTCGAAAAGCCTGGTGACCATTTTGGCGAGTCTTGTTCTGGCCTCAACTTGTCGCAAACCATTCAAGTCCATAAAGATATTTCCGAGGGTGCGTGGGGCATTCGATCTGATTCGCAAATTGGTTACAGCAGAACCGCAGTTAATATTTTCAGAATAATTTTTTTCTGTTCAGGAGAGGCGCTTTCCAAGAGTTCTTTAATTTTAATATCCACATAGGCAGTATCTTCAAAATGCGAATACTCAAAAAAAAGCCTAATGTCTGTACTAACAGCATTGGCTAGCATCTCTAGCGTATCCATTGAAGGGAATCCTCTGCCAGATTCAATTCTACTGAGATGTTTCGGATCGATACCAACTTTTTCAGCAAGTCCCTCTTGAGATAGCCCGCGTTTTTTCCTGATTTCCTTAACCCTGAGCCCAAGCAATTGTTTTGTTGATTTCATGATGTCTCCCCGACCGGCATAATCCCGATTAACGAGGAGAAACTAAACCGTACTAAAAATGTACAAACTGGTACAAAGTAAATATATTATATGGTATATGCCATACCAAATGCGTACAAATTGTCATGCAGGTGATTTTTTACGCGCAGGAGGCCGCAATGTACTTTAAAATAAACAGAAACTGGGAAATAGATTTTGGAGGGGTTGACGCCATTTTTGGCGAACCTACTGCCAAAAGATACCCTTGTGTTGCGCTTTCGCTAAACATCTACCTTTTTCATGTAGACGTGCACTACTTCAATACAGAAGAGCAATATTGTTTTGTCGACAGATGGATATTCTCCAGCATCGACTATGTCCTCAGCAACCTCGACAATCCAGAAATATCAAATATTGTAATCAGCTTGCAAAGCAGAAGAAAACAGAACCGTGGCTCTGAATATGAGATATGCACCTTGGTCAAAATAGACAAAATCACATCAAAAGAAGGGGCTATTAGCTATAGGTATGAGTGCAATAATGGGAAAAAATACTATGACTACGAATCTACAATTAATGAGTTAAATAATATAGAAACTGTATATTTGGCCAACAATATGAACTTCAGTCAACAGCACTGAAGGATTAAACTAATCTCCAACATTCAACCTAAGTGACCTCGAAAAGATGCTGTCTGACCACATCGACGCCTTTCAAATCGGCAAAACAAGGACGCCCCCCCTCAAATGCTGCGACCCTGTTCAAGCATTCGGCCTACATTGCGAAACAGCTTCTCTCCGTACTTAAAGCAAATCCCAGGGCAGGGCAGGGCTTAGATATGACTACTTAAGTAATATATTAAGTATTATTCCTGATAAGGATAGTAACGTTTGTCTCCAAATTGGCCTCTTGAGCAGAATCTGAATTAACGTTGGGTATAAAATAAGGGCATTGCCTTCCATTGCAGGTTAAGATCGTTTTGCGAGAAACCATCAAACCAGCAAGAGATAATGATTTTAATTTCTCACATTGTGTTAAGAACTCACAACCTTATTTGTTTCCAATATTTCTAGTAACTCTTCGTAGTTTGGTACGCTATACAGGAGTCTTTGAAATTCATCAAAAGAGAGAGTAAACTCCCTGTTATTGATTCTTAATTCTACGGTCATGAAGTAATCTCTTTCTTTGCATGATGAATTAGGGCCTAATGTGATTCATCTGAACATCGTTGCTATGCCGCAAAAAATATGCAGCCTCATTCATTCGGTTTTTCGTTCGTTGGTCTACGATCAATCGCTGGAAGGGGCTTATTTAAAAACTCCAACGACAAACTCTTGCTTGATGCGTTGTATGACCACCTGAGAAACTGGGACAGTAGGGCTTCATTTTCAGCATTTAGCCGCGTATTCTCTGCTTCTAATCGGTTGATTCGTTCCAACGCTTTCTGGAGTTCAATCGACTTCACTGGGGTTTCTAAGTCACGCCCCTTAAGGCTTTGCTTCCGAAGCTCCATTGCATTTCTTATGCGAGTGTGAGCATACAGGGCTTGGCGCGAGTAGCGATGAAACAACCGCTTTTCTACAGAATCAAGTAGCAATTTATACGTAAGTTTTCCGCGCCAGCCATCAATTATCCCAACTATTATATGAACATCACTATCCGAAAGGTTTCTCGCCACGCATTAATCCTCCGACACCTTTTTTTATCATGAAACTTCATATCCATCATTTATTTTCAAAGGACAATTGTTCATCATTACAGTCCTCAAAGCGGTCGCGTCAGGGCTGCCAAGCTGAGTCCTAGCTTCAATTGCACGGCAAACATTTGAAAATTCCCTAATTCCCGAAAGTTGATAAACAGTGTCGTCTGGAATTTTGGGATCATCGAGAATCTCCAAGTGCCCACGCAAAATCGCAACATTTTCTCGATGATGTTCCAACCACCTGTCTGCTCCAAAATATTTTTCGACTTCCGCATCGCACGCCTTCTGAAGAAGTGCTTCGGCAACAGGGAGCAAATCTCTCAGCCTTATCGACCCTTTGTTGCCTTTCACGCAGACATGTTCGGTACATTTGAGGCAGTCCCGGTATTTTCCGCATGGCGCCATGGTCCAGTCATGGATGCAATAGCCGAACTCAGTGACATGTGCGGTTGGGAAAATCATTTTTATAAATTCTTCCTTAGAAACTGGAGAATTTATAACAAAATCAGCGATTGGCCCCAAAAGCTTTCCTTTACTCAACTCCTGTGCTCTGGCAATGAGTTCTCCGCCGGTTAAGTGGTCATAAGCCGCATTCTGTTCCATATTCTTTCGTCCTGACCACTTTGCGATATGCAACTGGCTGACTCCGGCATTCTGGGCAATGGTATTGAGCCAATGGCGAAACATGTGACTGTTTAGTTTGAAAGGTAGCCCGTCTATGCCTGTCAACCTTAGGCGACTGAAAATAGAGGACTTGTTATGTTTTTCTCCTGAGCCAAGTTCATTATTAAAAGAATCACTAGTAAAAATCTCAAACATACATCTAGACGTTACTCTTATGCTGTGGAAAAATTTCTGTGGCACAATAATAAGAGCTTCGCTGTATTTGAGCCCAGTCTCTGCATCAAGAATAGGAAATCCCCTGGGAAGCATGTTGACAACAATCTCTTCAACGTCTTTAAATCGATAGAATAAAGGCAACGCGCCGAGTTGGCCGTGAAGTCGAGGTTGATGAAAGCATGGAAGGCCATGTTCTTTAACCCACCTGCTCGCTGCGCTCGAACTTGAAAGCCCCAGGATTGTGTTGATTTCTCGGCACAGAAGGTATTCTTTGCTGCGCAAATGCTCACTACCCTTAGCAAGGTAAAGTTGCCCTGGGTTTTTCTCATACCATCGGGCCATATTTCGAGCTTCTTCAGTATGCCTCCTGAGCTTTTCTATGGCATCTTTCGCGACATCGACCATTGTTTCAATGATCCACTTTGTGTCAGGGCCTGCACCCTTTGACGCCCACCAACGCAAACCATATACAGTTTTCCCGTCAATAACCTCTTCATATTCACAATTGACCGGCAGTCGGAATACCTCATTTATCCGGTCAGGGGAACATACCAACAGCGCTGCTGTTGAGGTGACAATGATATCTCGTGGTTCAGCGGCTATGTGGAATGCCTTGGCCAAGGCATCAACTGCTTCAGCTGAAGGCAATTTTTTAAAACGTCTGGTTTCGGCCTCTTTGCCCGTACGATTATTATCAGTTTGAAGTTTTTTGACCGGGCTCAGCCAAGCGAACCTCATGGGAACAAGGTGATTTGCAACCAAAAAACTAGCTATTGTTTCAAGTTTTTTTGCAACGTAATACGCGCTTGACGGCATCACTCTCGCGATTAACTGTGTCACTGCGTTGAGCAAGTCTGGATCTACGTTCTCAATATGAGGGATCCCGTCGGTGCTCCTCTCGATTAAAATCTTCTCCAGTGCCCTCAGGGCCGCTACATATTTTTTAAAGTCTTTGGTTGGCCTCATGGCGTGCTGGTATCTCATGAAGGCTTTTGCAAAATCGAGAAATGGTTGGGCCAATGGTGTTGCCCCATTCTTGTTGGGTCCTGCTGTATCAAATGTTGAAAATACGAGCGCCATACGACCTTTCCGGCCCCTGATCACTATAAACTCAGTGATATCCCAGTCAATGGCATCCCAATTCAGCTCCTTCCCAAAAACGGTAAGTTTTTCTTTGCACAATTTGACAAAGGCGGCCAGGTTGTTTGCTGCGTCCTGATTGGTTTGAGGAATAAATTGGACGATCTCACTCATTCAAGCCCTCGAGTCTTCAATTCGTAACATTTGTTCACAACTTCTGTGACAGCCATTATGATTCTGTCCTTGGCACCTGCAATTCGGTTGTCGTCGGTTTCGGCTTTTATGTATTCGCGTTCAGTTATCAGCTCGGCCAAAATTTCTTCATGCGGGCCGTCGAGCCAAGGATGGAATTCAATGCATGTGTAGCAGACATGAGGGACTGCTGCTGCACAAAAGCCATGGTGACCGCATTTGCCAACGTCTCTGTTGCCAGGGTTTCCTGAACCAACACGAATTCCTCCTTCGCAATCTTTCTCCGTGTGAATGATTTTCCCTTTGAAAGCCATGGCTATTGGTGCAAGAACCGGAGCTATTGCTTTATTGATAGTTTCAGCAAATTTAGCGGTTGCCTTGGTGTAAACCCTGACGTTGCTGGTATTGGCATGGTCAAGTAGTTCAGCAATTACCATTTCCCCATACCCTTCCTCTGCAGCGCGAGTTCCAATGGTATATCTAAATCTTGTGGGGCAACAGGCGATCTTCTCACCTGTTCTTTCAGATATCACCTGAAGCCGGTCAATTACGTTTTTAAGTTCCACACCCAGCGTAATGGCTAATTTATGATGAAGGCCTACAGGAGAGACTTGGTCCCAGTCTGGAAATATCGGAAGTTCGTCAACGGCCACACCTTTAATGACACCTTCAACCGCGCTGGCTTTAAGTTGTGCTATCCACATTGCCACAACATTGCCTGCTTCGTTGCCCAACATGCGTTCCTTAAGCAGTTGCCTTGCCAAAACTCCCCGCTGCTTTGCGCGAGGAATGCTAATGACAAAACGAACTGAGCCATCTTGAGCAGCTATCGTCTTAAAATCTTTAACCTTCAACATGGCATACTGAACTGGACGCTGTCCAAAGGCCATAAAAAGCCAGGCAAGAGCATACTCACGATTACTTAGGGCTCCAGTTGCGTACTGATTAGATAACTCCCCATGAATCGCGAGCAATTCATTTTCGGTGAATGGTCCTTTTACCGGGTCTCTGGTTAGGACAGCCTCTCCTTTATTGTTGCCTTTGATCCGCATGCTATTGAGAAGTTCGATCGCTTGCTCATCGACTCCAGGGTATCCTAGCATTTTCCATTTCTTGAAAAACCCCCTAATATTACCGAGGTGCCACCTTTTATGTATTTGTAAATAACCACTATAGTTAATGATTATAGTATTAGAAATACTAGAGATATCTTCTATTCCTAATGCATTCAATTTGCGGCACATCGACAAAAATAAATTATGAATATTTCCTGGATAGTCAAGGGAGTAATGTTCAATGTAATGCAGTAAGACTAACTGATATGATCGAATCAACTTCTCATTGCAATAAATGGATAGTTCATCAAAACAGTAATAATATATTTTTGAAAGGCCAACAATCTTCCACGGATATATACACGGATCAAACTCGTACCCATCTCGCGCTCTTGCTTTATTCGGAAGCACTAAGACAATTTTATTATTCATGATTTGCCCTTAACAAGCCGTTCCTGCATTTTCAAACTCACTTCACTGGCTTTTCTCTTTACGAAACGATATGTGTATATTTCGGCAGTACGAGATAGCTTGTTCCAACCCATCAAGTAATTTCGCGTTTGCTTTTCGATCTCCTCAGGTATTCCTAAGACATCACATTGTTCTGAAAAGTTGTCGTTCCAGGTATGCCGCAGTACGTGAGCGCTTAATTCTCTAGGCAATTCAGGAATCGTTTCCCTCAGTACATCAAATATTTTGGTGAGTGCAGCTTTAGACATTGGCCGCCCAGTTTTAGCGGCTACCAAGAGATAGTCGTGACTCCGTGCTCCTTTGACCGAGTTACGGACTTTAGTTATATAGTCGATGAGCATCCTAGACAGACTTTCTTCAAGCGGCAGTTCTCTTGGTAGAGTCTTAGCGTTAGGTTCATCGCGGCGAGGATCGTTTTTATCGTCAGGTGCTCTTGGGATAACAAGAGTATTGGCACTGATATTTAAATCCCGTTGAATTCTGATGATAAGTAATTCGCCTCTCCTGGTGCCAAGATTAAGCAAAAGATGAATAATCAATTCGTTACGAAGTCGGGTAAAACTGTTCTTCCAGGGATTCCTTGGTGAAGTTGGTTCGACTATTTCTAGAAGGAGCTGTTGTGCTTCCTTACTCAACCCTTCGCGCCTGGCAATCATATTGCGATTCATCTGCGGTATTCGGACCTTGATGTTTTCTATCATTCTATCCTGAGCACTTGAGATGGAGTGATACTCAGCCGACCGGGTGGAAAGCCATGTCGTCCTCTTTTGCACTAGCCATTTAAGATAATCGCAGATCACATACAAGCGCCGTGCAGTAGTGGCTGGGTTCACTGCTACCTCAAGCTTTTTTGACTTACTCATCCGAAGCTTTTCAAGAGATATAATTTGGGAAGCTTTATTCCTGGGTTTGGGATGAGGAACTTCTTGGAGTACGCACTTGAAATGATATTTGGATGATTCTGTAAGATTGGTCAGCTCCTCAAGGGTCAATAACTCCCCTTGATGGAATCTCCCCTCCAGGCTGATTCGTTGACTCTCTGCCCATGTGTATAGAAACTTGATTGCTGAGAGATCTGCCAATAGTGTTGCCGATGCCAGATTAACTTGCCGACGCATCGCGGCTATATAGACGGTAGGATAAAAAAGAGGTAATCCATCCTCGCCTAGTAGAATCGGAAACCTTTCGCCATCATCCAAAACAATAATTTTTGTTTGCACATTAAACCGTTTCTTTACAAAAAAATATGGTAGCCAATAACTGCATATATGCCGTTTAAATTTAGCTCATTTTTGTCAATTGTAAACACAAAAAAAGACGGAACCTCAAAGGGTTCCGCCTTTTTAAATTACATTTTGTTTTTAGGTAGTTCTCAAAACGGAATATCATCATCCGGGTTGAATGATGGCTCTTCGTAAGCCGGGGCGTAGGATTCATCGGCTGATTGCTGCTGGCGACCTGGTGCGCGATTGCCACCACCTCCGCCACCCTGGCTATCGCCGCGTCCGCCGAGCATCTGCATTTTATCGCCGACGATCTCAGTAGTGTAGCGGTCGCGTCCGTCCTTATCCTGCCACTTGCGGGTCTGCAGTCGTCCCTCGATGTAGACCGTTTTCCCCTTGGCCAGGTAGTCCTTCGCAATTTCTGCCAGTCTGCCCCAGAGGGTGATGTTGTGCCATTCGGTCCGCTCTTCCCACTCGCCGGTCTTGTTCTTGAATTTTTCACTGGTGGCCAGAGAAAAGCTGGCAACAGCCTGGTTCGATGTGGTGTACCGAACTTCCGGATCTTTGCCGAGGTTGCCTATGAGCATTACTTTGTTGAGACTGGCCATGGCGGCCTCCTTGAATATGGTGATAGTGGAGAAGTCTAGAGGAAAGGAGGGCCGCTGGCAAGTCCAATTTCAGTGACAAACAGCTTGAAATCCCGGCTGCTTCCGTGCTACGGTTCGTTCGTTTTTACCCATATATACAGAAGGAGTTTCCCCGTGAAGGTTTCAAGAAATATTTCCCTGATTCTGCTGGCAGGTTGCCTGGTAGTAACTGCAGCATGTGGTGGTAAAAAAGGCGCTGAAGGTGAGAAGGGCGCCAAACCGACTGGACAAGTGCTGGCCGAAGTGAATGGCACGTCGATCACTACCGATGAATTCAAAAAAGAGTTGGAAAATCTGCCGCCGTACCTCAAGACCATGGCTGACTCCATGGAAGGGCGGAAGGAAATGCTCGAAACCATGGTGATCCGCGAACTGATCCTGCAGGAAGCTGCCAAGGAGAAGATCGAGGACAGCCAGATGGTGAAGGATAAGCTGGCGGAGTTGAAAAAACGTCTGGTGGTTGAAGCGTTTCTGAAGAAGAAGGTTGAGGCCTCGGCCAATATTGCTGACGCTGATCTACAGAAGTTCTATGACGAGAACAAGGACAAGTTCAAGCATGGCGAGCAGATCAAAGCCAGCCATATTCTGTTGAAGGACGACAAACAGGTTGCCGATGTGCAGGCGGCACTGCAGAAGGGCGACAAGTTCGAAGATGTAGCCAAAAAGTTCTCCATCGACTCAGCTGCTGCCAAAGGTGGTGATCTGGGCTGGTTCGGCAAAGGCTCCATGCTGCCCGAGTTTGAAAAGGCTGCTTTTGCCCTGACTGATGGCCAGGTGTCGGCGCCGGTCAAGACCAAGTTCGGTACCCACATTATCAAACTGACCGGTAAGCGGGCCGCTGGCGCGATGCCGTTTGCCGACGTTAAGGATCAGATCAAGCAGGCAATTCTGCCGACCAAGCAGAAAGAGGTTTTTGACAAGCTGAAGGAAGATCTGAAGAAGAGTGCCAAATACTCCATTAAAGAGGATGCGCTGAAGGCCATGGGCGGTGCTGGCGAAGCCAAGGACGCCGCAGCCGACGCCGTTGCCCCGGCCGGCAAGGCAGTCCCACCGGCGGCCGTAGAGAAAAAATAGGAGCAGAAAAGGCCGGTAACCCGGCCTTTTTTCATAGGAGGTAGAAGTGAATAAAATTTTGTTATTCGGGCTTCTGGTGGGAGTACTGGCGGGAGTGCCGGGGGTAACGACAGCCGCATTGGTCGATGGTATAGCCGCAGTGGTGAATGACGACATCATTACCGTGCTGGAAGTCGATCGTGAGCGGGCGGTGCTGGCCAAAGAGGCAGAAAAGCGTGGCGCCTTGACCGATACCGCTCGGGCAGAATTGCGCAAGACGGCGCTTAATCAGATCATTGAACGTAAGTTGGTGGAGCAAAAAATCAAGGAACTTGGTATTTCAGTCAGTGAAGAAGAAGTGCGCCAGGCGGTAGAAGATGTCAAAAAACAGAATAAACTGAGCCAGGAAGCGTTAGTCGCGGCACTGACCGGGCAGGGGCTTGGGTTCGAGGCATATAAAAACCAGTTGCGTGAGCAGCTCGAACGGCTCAAGTTGATGAGTCAGGAAGTGAAAGCCAAGATTCAGGTCACCGAGCGGGATATTGACGAATACTACCGGGCGAATCAGAAGCTCTATGGCGAAGAAGAGCGGTTCCGCGCCAGACATATTTTCTTTGCCGTGAAAAAAGAGGCAACTGACAAGGAATTGGCGATCAGCAAGGATAAGGCGGCCAAGGTCCTGGCCCTGGCGCGCAGTGGTAAAGAATTTGTGGCTTTGGCTAAGGAGTATTCGGAAGATCCTGGCGCGGTCAAGGATGGCGGTGATCTGGGCACCTTCAAGCGGGACGAGATGGTGACTGAAATTGCTGCGGTGATTACCCAGATGAAGCCGGGCGGCATTAGCGATATCGTCAAAAGCAGTGCCGGTCTGCACATTATCCGGCTCGATGAGGTTGTCGCGGCCAAGGTCAAACCGCTGGAACAGGTGCGGGGGGAGATCGAAGAGCTGCTCTACCGCAAGAAGTCAGAGGAGCGTTTTGCCCAGTGGGCGACCGATCTGCGCAAAGGCGCGGCTATTGATATAAAGCGGTGACTGGTGACAAGTGACGGGTGACAAGTTTACGGGGGAGCACCGATTTTGGTGACTCCCCCGCTTCATTTCTGCTCCTACTTTTTACCTGTCACTCGTTACCGCCTCTAGAGCCCGTTCTTTGTCAAATCCTCCAGCAGCTCCCGCTGCCGCGGGGTCAACGTCTCAGGAATATGCACCGCTATCTTAACGTACAGATCGCCCCGTGATGTCTTGCCCAGGTGGGGGAAGCCAAGTCCCCGCAGCCGAATCTTGGTGCCGGGCTGGATACCGGCCGGGACTTTGATCCGCTTGATTCCCTCCAAAGACGGCACATCAAGGCTGGTTCCCATGGCCGCTTCGGTAAAGCGGATCGGCAGCTCGATGATGATGTCATCGCCTTCCCGCTCGTAATGGGAGTCAAGTCCCACGGTTACGAGCAAATAAATGTCGCCGGCCTGGCCGCCGCCACTGCCGGCCCCACCTTTACCGGCCAGGCGAATTTTGCTGCCGGTGCTGACCCCGGCGGGTACCTTGACCTTGAGATCCTCCCGCTGACCCTCGCGGCGATAGGCCACGTTTTTCTCACAGCCGCTATAAGCCTCGCGAAACGAGACGGACAGCTCCATGGTGAAATCTTCACCCTTGCTGGGGCCACCAAAGCCACCCCGGCCACCGCGACCGCCACCACCTTGAAAGCCGCCAAAGATCCGGGAAAAAATGTCATCGGTGCCGAACCCCTGGTCCTTGAACATATCCCCCACGTTGAAGTTGCGGAAGATGTCTTCCTGGCTGTAGCGTTGATGGAAGCCGGTTGAGCCGAATTGGTCGTACTGGGCCTTTTTCTCCGGGTCAGAGAGGACCGCATACGCTTCGTTGATTTCCTTGAACTTATTCTCGGCGGCCGTATCGCCCGGATTTTTGTCCGGATGGTACTTGACCGCCATTTTGCGGTACGCTTTCTTAATCTCGTCGGCATCAGCCCCTTTTTTCAGGCCGAGCGCCGCATAATAGTCTTGGGTTGCCATTAACTGTTCTCCTCAAGGCGAATGTAAACATCATCTGGCGGCTTGTCAACATTGGTGCGGCTTGACAGGCCCGCTACCTGGGCCTACTATTGGTGAATCTTTAAGGAGCTTTGGCTAGAAACTAATCAGATAATTTAAAATATTGGGAGTGGTGATGAAAAAAGCAATCGTTGTTGGTGGCGGCATTTCCGGTCTGGCCACGGCCTACCTGCTGCGGGAAGAGGCCAAGCTGGCCGGTCTGGATCTGCAGGTGACCCTGGTGGAGAAGGACACGCGCCTGGGTGGCAAGATCTGGAGCATCAAGGCCGATGGTTTTCTCTGCGAGTGGGGCCCCAACGGTTTTCTCGATAACAAACCCCAGACCCTGGATCTGTGCAAGCGCCTCGGCGCCGATCCCCAACTGCTCCGGAGCAACGACAATGCCCGCAAACGTTTCATTTATTCTGGTGGCCGGCTGAACCAGCTGCCGGAAAACGGCCCCTCGTTCCTCAAAAGCTCACTCATTTCCTGGCCCGGCAAGCTGCGCCTGGCCATGGAGCCGCTGATTCCGCAATACCATAGCGATGTTGACGAGACCCTGGCCGCCTTTGGCCGCCGTCGTCTTGGGGAAGAAGCGCTGAATAAGCTGATTGCGCCGATGGTTTCCGGCATCTTTGCCGGCAATCCGGAAACCATGTCGCTCAAATCCTGTTTCCCGCGTATTGCCGAACTGGAGTCCCAATATGGTGGCCTGATCAAGGCGATGATTCGTCTGGCTAAGAAGAAAAAACAGGAAATCGCCGAGGGCAAAGTGGTGGCCAGTGCTGCGGGTCCCGGCGGCGTGCTCACCTCGTTTCGCGATGGTATCCAGTCCTTGACCGACATCATGACCACCACGCTCGGACCGGACACCGTGCTGTCCGGCCGGGAAGTTTCCCAGGTGACGCGGGCCCAGGACGGCAGCTGGCGCGTGGCTACGGTCCAGGGGGAACTGACTGCCGATGCGGTGATCATCGCCTCGCCGGCGTACGCCGCAGCAGCCATGACCCGCGAGCAGGCCCCTGGCGTGGCCGAACTGCTTGACGGTATTCCCTATGCCACCATGACCATTGCCTGCTTCGGCTACGAGCGGCAAAAGATCGCCCATGACCTGAGCGGTTTTGGCTACCTGATCGCCAAGGCCGAAGGCAAGAACACCCTCGGCACCCTCTGGGATTCGAGCATCTTCGCCAACCGGGCGCCAGAGGGGCAGGTCCTGCTCCGGAACATGATGGGTGGCGCCTGCTTCCCCGAGTATATCAAGCTGTCGGATGACGAGGTGCAGCGTCGGGTGCAGGCTGACCTGCAGAGCATCATGGGGATTAGTGTCGCCCCGGATTTCGTCCGGATCTTCCGCCACGAGCAGGCGATACCGCAGTATATTGTTGGGCATGGCCGTCGTCTGGTCGCCCTGGATGACCAGTTGACCAGGCATCCGGGCCTGGTGCTGACCGGCAACTCTTATCGGGGGATTGGCCTGAACGACTGTGTTGCTGCTGCCCATCGGGCTACAGTAGAGACCCTGGGGTATCTGCAGAAGCGATAATTGCCAGGACGAGGTCCTATGTTCCGTCGCCTGGGCGTCAAACTGAGAAACCTGAATGTGCGGCGTACGCTGCGACTTGGGGCCATTGTTTTCATGGCTGGTCTGCTGCTGACGCTCGCACTGATTGTCGCCCTCCCCACCATAATTTCCAGCCAGCCGGTGCAAAGCCGGCTCCAGCTCCATCTCACCAAATCCCTCAAGCGGACCGTCAGCTGGTCGCAGCTCACCGTCTCCTGGCGCTCCGGTCTGCAGCTCGCTGGTCTCAAACTCGGCATCGGGCCGGCACCGCTCCTGCAGACCTCCCTTGGCGATCTATCCCTGGTTCCCGACCTGGGGCGTGGTCCGGACGGGCGCTGGTATCTGGCCTTAGCGGTCAAAGTCCGCAACCTCCAGGCTGATCTCGCTCCGGGGCCGCCCAAGCCAAAGCCGAAAAAACCGACCAAAGACCCGCTGACTGCCATTGCCGAGGCGGTGCAGCAGTTTGAGCAGCTTGACTGGTCGCTGCCAGTGGACCTGCGTCTGGCAATCGACTGCGCGCCGCTGACCCTCTCCTACCATGACCCGGCTACCGGCCGGACGCTCAAACTGGACGACGCAACTTTCTCCATTGCTATGCCGTCACTCTCCGCCAAACCGATCACCATGGCTGCCAGCAGCCGCTTGACCTTGAATGGCCGCCAACTCCAGCCGCTACAGCTCAAGGCCCAGCTGACCAACCTGGTTACCCCCAAATACCATCTCCATCCGGCCAGCGCGGAGCTGGCCCTGGATGGCACCTTTCACGGGGTCATCCTGACCGCTCATGGCGGAGTGAGTAATAAAGCGGGCTTCAAGCTCCACGGACAATGCAATCTGGCCCAGCTGCGTGGCGCCTTGGGGCCGCTGGTGCCGGCGCATCTGCCGATCGCATCCGGCAACCTTGCCCTGGATCTGCAGGCCAGGCTGGATCAGGAGCAGAACCTGCAATTACATTTGGGGCTTGATGGAACGCAGCTGGCGGTCAGTGGCGGCAAGTTGCGGGGACCGTTCGGTCCCATCGACCTGCAGTTGCGGCAACAGCTGGCCACCAATCGCCAACAGCAGCGGGTGACTTTCACCGACGGCAGCCTGCAGATCCCGGCGCTGCTGGCTCTGGGCTGGCAGGCCACGGTTGATCGGCCGACGGCAAAGGACCGCACCCTGGCGCTGCAGCTGGGACCGCTGCGCCTCGATCTGGCGCGCACCCTCGTCATTGCTCGGTCGCTGCTATCGCCGCAGACCGTGCTGCCGGACGTGACCGGCGAACTCGCCCTGCAGCAGCTGCATTTGCGGCTGATTGGCCCGAACAATAACGGCGATCTGTCCCTGAACGGCCTGCAGGCAAATCTGCCAACGTTCAAGTTAAGCAAAGCCGCCGGCCCAATTACTGGCGAGGGGCTGCAGCTGACAGTAGAACGATTGATTGCGCCGCTGACCAGCGCCCAACCGACCAGTCTGACCGCGACTCTGGCACTGAGCGCCCAACAGCTGCGGATCGCCGGAGCAAAACCGCTGACCGTGCAAGGTCTACAGAGTAAACTGACGGCAGAACTACCGGAGCTTGTCCTGAAAAGCCGCTCGCCGCGCCGGTTCAGCGGGGCCGGCCAGCTGAACCAGACCATCACCTGTGACCGGTTGGCCATCGGCGACCAGCTGACGATTGACCGACTGCAGGAGCAACTACGGCTCCAGGTTCGGGCCGGTACTGATGGACTGATCGAGCTGCAGCTGCCTGAACTGACCCTGGCCACCACCGCCCTTAAAACCCGGGCCGCCGGCAAACAGCTGGCGCCGTTCCCGGCTAAGGCCAGCCTCACCTTCAAGCAGCTGCTGTTGCCGGTCGGTACCACGCTGGCCCCGCGATTGGAGCAGGCGGTTGCCACCCTGGCAATCGGCGATGCCCTGAAACTCTCCGCCAACGGTGGGCTGGGCAGCAACCAGCAGATCACGACCCGTGGCGAGCTGCAGGCCAATTTGGCTCCGCTCCTGCCGCTGCTCGCCCCTTTCCTGCCCAAGGGTGTGACCGCGAGCGGCCAGCTGACCGGCATCTGGGACCTGGCCGGGCTGCAGCCGAAGAAACCGGCCCAGTCCAGCAAGAACCCGCTGCAGCAGGCCAAAGGCTGGCTGGCCCAGCTGGAACAGGGGGAGATTCAGCTCAAGCTGTCCGGCCTGAATCTCCTGTTGCCGCAGGCCAAGGGGAAACTGAGCCTGACTGGTGGCGCTACCGATCCGCCGCTCCGGCTGCAGCTGGTTGACAAGGGAGAAGTGGTACACCTGACGGGCGGGCTGCACGTAGCCGGGCTGAGCGGCTTGCCCGGTAAGATGGCAACCTTGCCACCCCAGCGGCTTGACCTGAATCTGGATCTTGAACTGGCGAAATGGAACCAGCTGCACTTAACGGAATCTTTGGCCATCAAACCGCTCGGCCTTGCCCAGTCCGGCACCGCCACCCTCAGCCGTCTGGACAGCCTGCTGGACGAGCCGAAACTGGGGCTGGCCACGCTGCTGCGGCGGCTGGATGCCGGTATCAGCACCCAGGTCAAGGCGGTTCTGTCGCCGGAACTGCAGCCGCTGCTGCCGGGCCTTGAATTGGCGGGGAACGCCACTGCTGATCTGCGGCTGCAGCTGGCTGCCGGTCGTGAACTGACCGTCGGGGCCGGGGTGAAGTCGACCGACTTTGGCCTCCGGCTGGCCAACGGCACCAGCATCGAAGGGCTGCGCACCGATCTGCGGCTGGATCGCAGCTATGCCTTGGTCAGGGCTGAACGGAGCGAACGCTGGAACCCGCTGTCGGCCAGCCTGGTGCAGCCGCTACCGGAGCTGACCATCAATCAGGGGGCCCGGGATCTGATCAACCGACTGCGGGGCGATCTGCGCCAGGAAATGACCGGTTCCCGCTCCCTGCGCATCCGCCGGCTGACGGTCAAGGCTGGCGGGCTGCCGGTCGTGCTGACCGCGCTGGAAGCGGATCTGCTGCTGAACCGGGAAGAAGCGGGCTTAAGCTTTCTCCAGGCAGATCTGCTGGGGGGCTCGCTGCAGGCCGGGCTGCTGGTCAATTTGCGCCCTGAAATGCCGCAGTTGACCTCATCATTGGCCTTTTCCCACCTGGATACGGCCCTGCTGCTGCCCGCGGACAGTCGGCCCACGGCCAGCGACAGCGAGTTGACCGGCGAACTCTCCCTGGCCCTGCCGCTCACCACGGTGCAGCGTGAACTGCTGGAAGCACTCCGCTGCCGGATCACCATCCGCCAGATTGGGGCCAACACCCTGGAACGGCTGCTGTTCAGTCTCGACCCCTACGAGCGGAACGAAAAACTGGTGGCCCAGCGCAAGATGCTCCGGCTGGGCGGGATCAAGGGGCTGCGGGCCAGCGCGGTGGATGGGTCATTCAGCCTGGAAGGGGAAGCAGAGATCAAGGGGGTGGCGGTCGACCTGCCGAGGGTGGAACGGTTGCGGCTGGCAGATCTTTCCTTGCGTCAGCAGCTGGCGCAAGTTACCAAGGGGATTGCCGGCAGCCGTCCGGCGTTTGACCTGTTGCGGGCCGATCTGTTGTTAATCGCCCCGGACGGCAAGATTTCATTGCAACGGAGGAATCATGGCAAAGAAAACCATTAACGGATTATTGGTGCTGGCTGCGCTGTTCCTGGCCGGCTGCACCCTGGCCAAGGTCGATGTAAATGTGGTGAGTGAACGGACCAGCCTGGAAAACCAGGTGCTCGGCTCCTACAACCGGCTGAGTGAAGACCTGCTGCTGGTGGCCTCAGTGCGGGGGGTCTCCCCTACCGGCAAGATTGAGGCGCCACCGCGCCAGTCACCGGAACAGCAGGATGCGATCCGCGCATTGGAAACGGTTTCGTTTCACGCCGATGACCTGGAATCGTTCAAAAAACTTGGTTGGGTCGGCGAAAACCAGGAGGGGCTGCTGACTCTCTTCCCGCGGGAGATCCCCAAAACCAACACCACCGCGATGAAGGCTTTTGCCGGTTTCTATACCGAGGCCGAGTTTCGCCAGGTCATCGCCGAAGTGAACAGCGCCCGGGAGACCCTGATGCTACGGGTGGTGCAGACCAATGAAAACTTTACTACCCGGGACCTGCCGGCCATCCGCAAGGTCTTTGCCCGGATCAACCGCCAGAACAGCGCTTCGGGAAGCAAAGTCCAGGAAGCTGACGGCAGCTGGATCGTGCTATGAAACGACATGCAACCTTTGCCACAGAGACACGGAGACACGGAGAAAGACCAGACCAGACCCTGGACAGCAGTCCTGTATCTCCTTGCGCAGTCTTCAGGTCTAACCTAGAAATGGCAGTTAGAATAACACGGAGCAACGGAGCAACAGAGAAATCAGGACGTTACATTAGAAACAGCATTCACCAATTAGTTGAATCTCAAAAAGTCTTTTTCAATAAGAACCTTCTTTATTTTCACTCCGTTGCTCTGTTGCTCCGTGTTTCAAAGGCTTTTTGTCGGTTTAATCTGAATGATTTGATTTTCTCTGTGCCTCGGTGTCTCTGTGGCGTGATGCTCTTTTTAACCGTGGCGACTGCCGTTACGGCCGCTGGCATCCCGTTGGGCGATGAACTGCTGGCCCCGGCTGCTCCCCGGCCAGCCCCCCGCTCCCGGCCGGAAATTGCACCGCAGCCAATGGTCTACACCGCCCGCTCGGTGCTGTATGCCGCCCGCTCGGCTGATGGCCGCCAGATTGTCACCGTGGAAAAGGGGGATAGCGAGGAAGAGCTCTGGCTTTATCCCCAGACCGCGACCCTGGGTGCACCGCGTCAGCTGCTGACCGGGCCGGTGCGGCTGGCGGCTCCGGCCCTCAATCGGGACGGCTCACTGCTGGCCTATGTTGACGCCCGCAATGACGTCAAGGGGGATATCTGGCTGCTGGACCTGGTCCACCCGGCGGCCGAACCGCGCCGGCTCACCGGACAGGAGGGAGCCGAGGATGCGCCGGTCTTCACCCCGGACGGCACCGCCCTGGTCTTTCAGCGCCAGCTGGCCGACAGTGAACAGCGGGGACTGATGCGCCTGCAACTGGCCAGTGGCCAGAGCGAACCCCTCCCCATCTCCATGGATGCCGCCTTTCCGGCGCCGGCCCCGGATGGCCAGCGCTGGGTTTTTGTCTCCCGCCAGAACGATCCCGGCGGTGACCTCTGGCTTTGGGACGCCCGGGACCAGAGCCAGCGCCAGCTGACCGGCGGTGCCGTGCGGGACCTCTACCCCTCCTGGGAAGGGGCCGATACTCTTCTCTTCACCCGTTTCCCTCAGACCGGAGCGCCACCGGTCGCCACCGCGGATTCTCCCCAACTCTTTCGCCTCCATCTGGATCAACCGGGGAGCGACGGTCTGCCAGCGGCCTTTCCCCTGACCTCCACGGCGTTAGCGGCCGTGGCGCCGATCTCGGCCGGGGAACGACTGCTGTTTCTGGCCGGCCAGGGGAGCGGCGGCCAGGTCATGGCCCTGCCCAACAGCGGTGAAATTCCGGAGCGACCGACTGTTGCGGCGCAGTGGGAGCTGGCCCAGCTATTGCTGCAGCGCCAGCCGCCGGACCCGGCCCGGGCGCGACTGGCGGCGGCCCGGGTGCTGGCGCGGGAAACGGAACCGACCCGCGAAGGGGCCAAGGCGGTCCTGGCCCTGGCCGGACTGCAGGAAAAGGCCGGTGAAAGTGGCACGGCCCAGGCCAACTATGCTGCCGCCGCGGCCCGTTATCGCCAGTTCATGCCGGAAGCAGCCCAGGCCGAGATTGCCCGGCTGCGGCTGCAGACTGCTGCCGGTTGTCGCGGAGCCACCGCCGATCGTTGCCCGGAAACGATGGCTGCTGCCGGCGCTGCCATGCTCCAGGCGGCCAACGGTAATGGAGCGCAAGCCAGTGCCCGGGCGCTGATCGACCATGCCCGGCTGCTGACGGAGCAGGGGGGGCGGGCGGCGGACCAGTTGGCTGCCATTGTTCTCTGCGACCAGGCCTTGGCGCTGCAAGATCTTTCACGGCCGCTGCAGGCAGAAGCCGCCCTGCGCCGCGCCCTGCTGTTGGCCCGGTTGGAAAAGGGAGAAGGGGCATTGGCCGCCCTGGTTGAGGTGGCGAAATCATACAATGACCAGGAAGAGTGGGCAGAAAGCGCGATTACCGCCATCCTCGACCAGGTGGCACCACGGGAGAGCGATGACCGGCTCGGCCTGGCGGCCCTGGCCGAACGCTACCGCACCACGCTCCCTCGCCTGGCCATGGGGGCCTGGAACCGGATCGGCGACCTGGGCTATCGGGCCAACGAATGGGCCAAGGCCAAGGACGCCTACCGCACGGTGCTGGAACAGTTTGCGCCGTTGCCGACGCCGACGGCAGCCGCTCGTTTTGCCCGGGCCGAAATCCTTTATCGCGAGGAACGGTACGCCGAAGCCAAGGAACTGTACGAAAAGGAGATGGCCGACAATCCAGAGGATGCGCCGCTCTACCAGCTGGCGCGGGCCGCTTATATCCGCAAGACCCTGGCTGGCGGGGAGAATCTTTACCGCTCCGGTGAGGTGGCTGCCGCCCGAACGGTTTTCCTTGACCTGATCCGCTATGACGGCCGGAGCATCGAGGCCCACCGTGGCTACATCAAGTCAGTGGCGGCCATGGGTCAGACGGCGGAGCTGCTGACCCTTTACCGGCGCATGCTGGCCAGCTACCCCGATGACCCGATACTGCTTTATGCCACCGGCCTCTGCCTGACCTATCTGCCGGGTCGCGGACCGCTGACCGAGGCTGACCAGCTGTTGTCCCGGGCCGAAGAGCGGCTCCCCGGTGCTGAATATCCCCCCCAGACCCGCGGCTACCTTGCCGAGGTACTGGAGACGGTTCATGGTGAGCGGGGTGGGCTGGAACGGGCACTGGCCCTTTACCGTCGCGCCTGGCTGCTGAACCGCCCCCAGGAAAACCCGGAGAACCGGGCCAATCTGGATCTGAATATCGGCAACATGGCCTTTCTGCTGGGCAATCAGGCCACGGCTCTCAAGCATTATCGCCAGCGCCGCGAGTCCGGCATCCCCTTTGACCAGCCAGACACCGAGCTGATCTTCCAGCAGCGCTATGCCGTAGCTGCCTTCCAGATGCGGGAGAAGCAGGCACCAATCGACGGTTATCTCCGGGCGCTGCAGCTGACCGAAGGGCGGCTTGATCCGGCCCGCCCGCTGGAGCTGTTTGGCAAGCTGACCCGGCGGACCGTGGAGCGGCTTTTTACCGACAACCCCCGGAGTAGTGCCGCACTGCAGGCGCTGACCGAGCAGCAGGAGATCAACGCTCTGCTGGAAAAGCTGGGAGGGCTGGTGCCGGAACCGCCGCCGGCGGTCAGTTATGAGCGGTATGCCGCGACACTGCGCCAGCTGTTGGCGCGACAACAGACCCTGATCAATGCTGCCGAGTCCTGGAACCAGGCAGGCTTAAGCAAGAGCGGCGCCGAACTACCGAGCATGCTGGCCGGGGTAACCAAGGCACTGGAAGCGACTCCGCGGCTGGTGGCCGCCAGCGCCGAGATTCACGACCGACTCGGCCTGGCCTATCTGGAGGCGGAGCAGTTCGGCCCGGCTCGGGAGCATTTTGCGGCCGCCTACCGCCTGAACGAGGGGCTCGGCAATACCGGCAATCTGGTGGCCAACCGGCGCTCCGCCAGTATTGCCGCCTACCGCGAAGCCGAAATTGCCGCCGGCGCGGCTCGGCTGAGCCTGCTCCGTACCGCTCGGGACGGCTTCCGCGCAGAGCTGGCCCTGATCAAGCGCTACCCGCCCCAGACCAAGGCGGCAGCAGAGCGGAGCGGCGGCCTGGTGAGCATTAACAAGGAGGTTGCCCTGGACCGCGCCGGCGCCACGCAAGCGGCCTTCGGCTTCTCGTCGGTCCAGGAGCAACGGCTGGCCGAAACCTTTCTTGCCCGAATCCTGGCCGAACTGGGCGAACCGGCCGCGGCCGAGGAACTGCTGCGGGTCCAGCTGGCCCGCTATCCACTGGACAACACCCGGCTGGCCGTGGGCGACCTGTACGGCGTCGGCCTGCTGAGCCACCGCACCGCCCAGACCGCCCATGCCTTGGGGAACAGTACCGACGCGGCCGCCGGTTTCAAGCGGGCGACTGAACTGGCACTCACATCCGGCAATCCGGTCAGCGCCATGATCAATCTGGTCAACTGGGGTGAACTGCTGCCCACCGGCCAAACGGCAGATGTTGCCAATTTTCTGCCGCTGGCGGCCAAGGTCTCCCGCCTGGCCGCCGGCTATCGGGATACCCTGCCGCCGCTCGCCCTGGGGCGCTACCACAATGATACCGGGGTGATCCTTACCCGCCTGGCCGGGGGGCTGCAGGCCGATGGCAGCCGTGACGCCCTGCTCTTTGCCGCCATCAGCCATTGGGACCAGTCCCGGTACGCCGAGGGGAATAGCCGCGCCCTCACTCCGGCTGAGCAGTTGCAACATGGGGTAGCCCAGCTGAACCGGGGCGCGGTGCTGGCCGCACTTGGCCTGGAGCCGGCCGCAACCGAGGCGCGCACCGCTGCCCTCGCCATAGCTAAAGCCGGTGGGGGGAGCGGGATAGAGTGGCGGGCGCTGGCCGCACTGGGCCGCTACACTGATGCGTTGGCCCTGCTGGAGCGATTACCTTTTACTGCCTTTGATCTGCAACTGGGGGAGTTACGCCAGCGCTTTGCCCCGCAGCTGGCCACCCTGGCGGCCAAGGACGGGGAGCAGGCCCTGGCCCTACTGGAACAGCTGAGTGAGATCGAACGGGTGCAACTGCTGAGCCGTGGTCTGCTTGATCTGGACAACCCTGCCACCCTGGCCCTGCTGCAGGGGGCGGCCCCGCACCTGGCGGAAATGGAGCGGCTGCGGGAGCAGTTACAGGTCGTGCCGGCAGCAGAGCAGGAGTACCTGCAGCTGCGACTGCGCCAAGAACAGGCCGTGCTGGATGGTCTGCTGGGGAAACAGCTGGACAAGCTCCCCGGCATCTATGGTCAGGGGGGGGCGGAAATTCTTGCCCTGGCCGCGGCTTCGGTGGCTCTGGACGAAGAACGGGCAATCCCGGCAACTAATGAGCAAAAAGGCGCACCCGGACCGGCCGCGCAGCGATTCCAAGAGCTGCGGGCCAGGGTCGCCAAGGCGTGCACTGCCGGCAAGGGGGGCAAACTTTGCCAGCTGATCGTGCCGCAACCGGTGGAGGCGATCGACCTGCTGGAGCGGCTGCCGGGCCGGACCATCCTCCGCTTTACGCCGCTGGCAGACAGCCGCTGGCTCCTCTTTACCATTGGCGGCAAAGCCGGGGTTATTGCCGAAGCAATTGATCGCCCGACCCTGGAGGCCAGGCTCAATATCACCCCGCAGCCACTCGCCGCCTATGAAGAACCCTGGCAGTTTGCCACCGCCCCGGTCCTTAGCTGGGGACTGAGCGGTAGCCAACTGCTCCGGGCCGCCCAGGCGCGAAAACCGTTCCGGCGCCAGGTTCTTGACCCGGCCGGTTGGTGGCCAGTCGCCGAACCGTTCACCCGGTTGGCCGCTAACAACCTGGAGTCGGCACTGGCTGAGGCGCAGCTGCTGGTGCTGCCGGGCCGGGCCGGGCTGCTGGCCGAAGTGCCGACGGTTCCCGGCTCCGCCGCTAATCGGTTGCCGCTCTGGGAAGATCAGGGTGGCGTCCGCCGTACGCTCGGGGAGCTGGCCGGTGCTGCCGGGCTGGCGCTGGTAGTGGCGCCCCGGGCCGGCATCGACCAGGCCTATGCCCTGGGTCAGCTGCTGGCGCTGCAGGGGGTCCCGTCCCTGCTGGTTGGGGAAAACACCACGACCGTTGCGGCCCAGCCGTTTGTCGCGGCCTATGCCACAAAATCCCTGGCCACGGCCAGTGAGCTGTTACCGGGTCGTTGGCTGCTGGTGGGGGACTGGGGCCCGGATGCTGCTGAAGCCGCAGCCCTGGGCAAACGCCGCTTTACCGACTACGGCAAGCAAGGGGTGACGGCGCACAATGCGGGACGCTACCCTGCGGCCCTGGCCCTGTTCGAGAACGCCCTGGCCATCGCCAAAGAAAATCCCGACCTGGCCAAGCACCGCACCATGCTCCATCGCTATGCCCGGGAAAGCGCCTTTGCTGCCGGCCTGACCGAACGGGCCATTAGCCATGCCGAAGCGTTGCTGACCGGTATTGCCAAGGAAAAACCTTTTTCGGCCGACCATGCCGATGCCCTGTTGCGCTTGGGGCTGCTGCAGGGGCGGGCGGAGCGGTTCACTGCCGCCGCCGTGTCCCTCAAGGAAGGGGTGGCAATCTTTAACGAATTGGGTCTGGCCAAGGAACAGGCTGCGGCCATGGCCGATTTTGGCGTGGTGATGGAAAACGCCGTGGACTACCCGGCTGCCCGCTCCCTGTTCGAGGAAGCGGCGACGTTACGGCGCACATTAAAGGACGACCTGTCGGTGGCCGAGCAGTACCGCAACCTCGGCCGTCTCCACGATCTGCGTCTGAACCAGTATGCCCTGGCCGAGCGCTACTACGCCCAGGCCGGCGCGATCTACGCCAAGGCCGGCAATGGGGCGTTGGAAGCAGAAACGTTGCTGGAGCGGGGGCGCTGCCAGCGGCTGCTGGGGAACTTCCCGGCGGCGGAGCGGTTGTATCAGGAAGCGTTGGCCAAAGCCGGCAACCAGGAGCTGCGCACCCGGATGCGGATCGTGCTGGAACAGGCCAACAATGCCTGGTTCCAGGGGCGCTACCAGGATGCCTTTGATCAGCGGGAACAGGTGGAAAAGAGTGCAATCAAGGAACAGTGGCCACTGGAGCAAGTAATGGCCAAGAACACCGGCGGCCTGATCTGGTGGACCCTGGGTGATACCAAGCGGGCCTTGCTGGAACTGCGGGAGGCGCTGGCCCGGGCGGAACAGCTGGAGGTCCGGCGTGACGAGGTGGCCACTTCCCTGAACAACATCGGCCTGGTGCAGCGGGAAGCGGGCGATTATCCGGCTGCCCTGGCTACCCTGGACAAGGCGCTGGCCATTGACCGGAAGCTCGGCTCCCGTTGGGCCATTGCCTATGATCTGCGTAACCTTGGCCAGACCAGATTGAAAATGGGGGATCCGACAACCGCCCGGACGCTACTGCAGGAAGCGGCGGTCATGGCCGGCGCGATCGGCGACAAGGTCAACCAGGCCAAGATCCTGCTGGCCATGGGGGACACGGAGTCCAAGCTGCAACAGCCGGCCGCCGCGGAGACCAGCTATCGCCAGGCCCTGGAGCTGGCCGATGCCATGTTGCTGCGGGAGGTGCGCTGGCGTGCCCTGTACGGGCTGGCACGGCTGCAGCAGGCAGCCGGGGCGTATGAGATCGCCATCGCCTCCTACCAGCAGGCGCTGGAAACTGTGGAAGGGCTGCGGGCAGAGATCCGCCTCGATCAGCTCAAAGACGGCTTCCTTGCTGACAAGATGGACCTCTACGCCGGGATGGTCGGGCTGTTGGTGGATCTCAAGCGTTCCGATGAGGCCTTCGCGGTTGCTGAACGCTCCCGCTCCCGTAACCTGATCGACATCCTCGGTCGGCAGCGGCTCTCCCTGGCCGGGGCCGGCAGCCAGGAGCTGTATGATCGCCAGACCATGCTCCGGGAGCAGATCCTCGAACAGGAAACCCTGGCGGTGCAGGCCAGTAAGCCGCAGGAACGGGCAATGTACAATGCGGCGCTGGATAAACTGCGGGCCGGTTACCAGGATCTGCTGCTGGATATTGAACGGCAAAAACCGGAACTGCTGGCCTTGGTCAAGGTCAGCCCGATCAGTCTGGCCGAGATCCGCCAGCAGTTGGAACCGGAGGTGGTGCTGCTCTCCTACTACCAACTGGCAGATCGCCTGCTCTGCTGGCGGATCACTCGCGACGAAGCGCGCCTGTTCGAACAGCAGGTCAGTGCGGCTGATCTCGGGGCGCGAATTACCAGCTACCGGCGGATGCTGCAGAACCTGGAACCGCTGGAGAAGTTGTCGAAAGAGTTGTACGACACCTTGCTGGCCGAGCCACTGGCTGGGATCGGTACCACCAAGGCCATTGGTATCATCCCTCACGGCAGTCTGCATTATCTCGCCTTTGCCACCCTGCAGGATGGCCATGACTACCTGATCGACCGGCAGCGGCTGTTTCACCTGCCGGCCGCGTCAGTGCTCCGCTACACCGTGAGTCGCCGGCAGGCGGTTAAGAATCTGCATATCCTGGCCATTGGCAACCCTGACCTGGGCAATACCGCTCTGGACCTCCCCTTTGCCGAGCGGGAAGTAGGCACCCTGCGCTGGAACTACCCGGACCTGACCATCCTCACCCGGGAGCGGGCCACGGAAAGCTGGGTGCGGGAGCATATCAGCGAGTTCGGCATTATTCACCTGGCGTCCCATGGCGAGTTCGATCCGATCAACCCACTATTTTCAGCCATTCGTTTGGCCAAGGACAGCAAGGCCGACGGCAAGCTGCAGGCGGAGGAGGTCTTTGGTTTGAACATCAAGGCGGATCTGGTGGTGCTGAGTGCCTGTGAAACCGGGCTGGGGGACATCCGCCGGGGCGATGACGTGGTCGGGATGAACCGGGCCTTTCTCTTTGCCGGTACCCATGCCTTGATGTCGAGCCTTTGGCGGGTGAGCGACGTTGCTACCGCCATTCTGATGAAGCAGTTCTACCGGGAGTATATGCAGACCGGTAAGGCTGAAGGGCTGCAGCGGGCCATGCTGCATGTCAAGAGCCGTTACCCACATCCTGGTTATTGGGGGGCGTTTCTGCTGACCGGGGATTATCAGTGATGCTGGCTTCGCTGAAAGTCCATCTTCGGCTCTTGCAAAAGTCTTGTAAATCGGCTCCCCCTCCCTTGACGGGAGGGGGTTGGGGGGTGGGTGAAGGTGCAACCTGCCGATTTCATGGCAACCTACACTAGGGACGTCCCCGTATTTCTTGGCATGGAGAAATTGCATCAGTCTGCCTATTTTTTACTTGTTACATCCTCGCATGTGCTACAATTAGCTCTAATGTGCCACCTCAGTAATTTTCAGGAGAAATTACCATGATGAAGCTGTCTATTCGCGAAGCACGCCAATCATTGTCGAGTATTGAGCAAATTTTATCACTGGAAGGTACAGTGACTATTACCAAAAGAGGTAAAGAAATTGCGAGGGTTATTCCTGTAAACAGGGTGGTTTCTATCCCGTCACATTGCATTCTCCGAGAAAAAACCCGGCGTCAGAAAACAGGAAGCGAACAGCTTATTAGAGATGACAGGGATGAGAGATGACAGGGATGAGAGATGAGTAGCGTTATCTATTTTGACACCAGTGCTTTGGCAAAATGGTACATCAACGAATGTAATTCGGAAGAGGTGGAATCCTATCTGCAAGAGAACGGCCCTGTGGCTGTCAGTGATCTTACTGTGGTGGAAATGCGCTGCCTTCTGGCACGACGCAGGCGGGAAAGAGATATTACCGTAATGCTTGAAACAGAGATATTTGCCACTTTACAGGAAGATATTCGGAGAAAGTTTTTGATCTGTCATCATTTCCCGCCAGAGTTGGCAGCCGGTGCAGTTAATCTGATGTCTATCCTTGGAAATATTCCGGTACGCTCACTTGACGCTATGCATCTCGTGATTGCGAAAGAAATTGGCGCGGATGTCTTGGTGACAGCAGACAAAATAATGGCAGATGCCGCAACGGCATATAATTTTGAAGTGGTTAGATTTTAATTTTCAAGGTCGCATAGGGGTCGCGTCTTGACAATAATAATCGTTGTTCTGCACACGCAGTCAATCATGAGCTTGAAGCAGTATCACGACATTTCCAGGAAATTGAGATTATGTTTTTCAGGTGATTGGTTATAGTTGGAAGAGTTGACACTCGCCTCATATTCTAACCGTAGAGGAAAGCCGAGTTTTCAACAAAGCGCAGCACCAGTCGGCAAAAACCTGTCGCCGCTGTGCTCTAACCGTTGAACACTAAATAATACCGGGGTATCTGCAGAGTGATAACACAAGAAGAACCCAAGGAGGTTTACGCATGCAAAAATTGATAATTACCATCATTGCCCTGCTGCTGGCGGTCGTGGGCGGACAGGCTTGGGCGGAAAGCCGTTGGGTCGCCAGCGAGGGGACGACCCTCAAGGCCGAGGCGGCAGCCACGTCGGACAATCTTGCCGATCTGCCGGTCGGGACCGAAGTGTCGGTGCTGGAAGATGCCGGCCGCTGGCTGAAGGTCAAGACCACCGCTGGCAAGGAGGGGTGGCTCTATACAGGCCGGGTTGCCGATGCCCCGCCGGCTGCCGAGGTTACCGGTGGTGACGGTGGAATTTTCGGTGGCAGCATGCAGCAGAGCCAGATCAATACGGCCAAAGCGGACAGCGCCCGGAGTATTCGTGGTCTATCGCCGGAAGTGGCGCAATACGCCAAGCAGCGTGGTACACCCGAGGGGCTCCGCAAGGCTCTGGATGGTATCGTGGCACGGAAGGTGAGCCCCAAGGAAGTAAGGGCATTTCTGCAGGAAGGCAAGATCGGCGAGTACGCCCCATAGGAGAATGAACATGTGCATAAAAACAATGATTATCATGCTGGCGGTCTGCGGGCTTTCGCTGAGTAATGCCCATGCCGGATTTTTTGATGAATTACAGAAGTTTGTCGATCCCAACTCCAAGGAAGGGAAAATCTTCGCCGGGGCGACCCAGGTGCTGTCCAGCGCCAAGGACGTGGACTACCCAACCGAGCGGACCATTGGCGAAAGCCTGGCGCTGGAGGCCATGCAACGCTTTGGTAAGCCAGCCGCCAGCGAACCGCAGCAGAAATACACCAACCTGGTGGGCAATGCCGTGGCTGGTAACAGTCTACGGCCAGCTATTCCATACCAGTTCGCCGTATTGGACAGCCCGGTGCAAAACGCCTTTGCTGCCCCCGGCGGGATTATCTTTATCAGCAAGGCGTTGGTGAACATCCTCGGGGACGAGTCTGAGCTGGCAGCGGTGCTGGCGCACGAAGTCGGCCACGTGGCGGGCAAGCATGCCCTGAAAAGCACCCAGCGTGCCCAGTTCCTCTCCGGGGTCGGCACCATTACTGCGGCGACGATGAAGGCCGACAAGGGGAAGCAGTTTGAGTCGATGATTGGCGACATTCAGAACGTGCTGTTTGACAAGGGGTTGGACAAGGAAATGGAATTTGAAGCTGATGCCGCAGCCATGCAGACTCTCTACCGCACGGGTTATGACCCTTCGGCCATGATCCGGGTGCTGGAACGGCTGCAGAAGGTGGAGAAAGCCAGTGTCAAGAAGGGTTCATGGTTTTCCACCCACCCACCATTGAACGAACGGATTGCCCGGCTCAAAGATCTGCTCGGCAAATATCCCAGCTACGCCACCATGGCCAAAGTGCCGCAACGGTTTGCCAAGTTGGGGAAATAGATTTGCTGCGTGAACAGACCGCGCTGCGATTTAAGCTAGAAAAAGCATTTGAAACACAGAGCAACAGAGCAACGGAGTAAAAACAAAGAAGATTTCAGGGTAATCATAGAAAACATCTATTCACCATATTGGTCATACAGTATTTTGCTGTAACTGTTTGATTTCTCAGTTGCTCAGTTGCTCTGTGTTTCGTGAACTGCCGTTTTTAGGTTTGAGGAGGATTAACAATGCCGATGTACGAATACTGGTGTGAAAGTTGTCAGCAGAATTTTACCAAACTGCAGCGAATGGGGACCAAAGAAGCGGAAACCCTGTGCCCGATCTGCGGGGGCGGCAAGGTAACGAAGCGGATTTCCGCCTGCGCCATCGGCGGTAGTTCAAGTGGGGGTTTTCCTGCTAGTGGGCCAACGTGTGGAATGGGGGGTGGCTGAGGCCATCGTCACTGAGCCGGGTGCTCAGTCCCCCCGTAAGCGCTAAAAGTCGGGATCAAACAAACTGTACTTCGCTGGTTGACTTCATGATGACGAAGATCCGCTCATTGTTGCTGTTGGCATCAACCGGGAAGAGGAAAAATCCGGGACGATTCGGGGCAAACCCCTGGGTGTAACCAATCTGGGTTTCGCCATCATTGAAGACGACGCGGATTTTTTTGCCGTAGCCGGCCCGCTCGGCTTCGCTGTTTTCCGTATAATCAGGGTTGCCTTCGAAGGATTTGACAAAGAAGACGGCCTTTAACCCGGAAAAGTTTATTGCGGTATTGCTGCCGGTTTCATTGTCTTTCAGATGAAAGGTCTCTTTGTTGGGGGAAAAGTCCTCCGTTGTGCCCTTGTTTATTTTCCCGCCGACCAAGTGCAGCACGACTTTGTTTACCATTGCTGAATCCTCCCCCTGCCATTACGCAGTCGGTCTTCCTCTTCATTAGTATAACGTTATTCAATTACTATATTGTGCTTGGTGCCTCTGTCAAGAAAAGTCCTTATATTTAGGGTAATAAGCATTGTTTCTCTGGTGCTTAAGTGCTAAAAAATATCATTTCACGATTCTATTCTCCCCATGGGTGGTGCATATGGCATGGAGCGATCTGCGACAATTTCTTAGCGCCCTTGCCGAACAGGGGGAATTGCACCGGGTTCCAGTTTCCGTTGAACCGCGCCACGAGATTGCGGCCATTGCTGATCGCGTCGCCAATCAGTTGGGCGGCGGTCCGGCGTTGCTGTTTGAGCAGGTGGCCGGCTCAGCTCTGCCGGTAGCAATGAACCTGTATGGTTCCCAACGGAGAATGGCCCTGGCGTTGGGGGTGACGGAGCTGGATGAACTGTCAGGATGCATGACTGCATTTTTGGCTAACGGTGGTGTTGGTTTGGCCCCGCTTATCGCAGACTCGGCGCCATGTCGGGAATTCGTAGAGCCTGTGCCCAATTGCGACGTTCTGCCGGTGCCGATTGCGTGGCCCAATGATGGCCAGCCGGCGCATGGTGGCCGATTCCTGACCATGGCAACCGTGGTGACTCGTGACCAAGTAACCGCCAAGCAGAATCTGGGTCTCTACCGCGTTGCCTGTTTCTCTGGCAGCAGCCTCGGCATTCATTGGCGCCCCGGTAGCGGCGGTGCCCGGCATCATGCCGGGTGGCGCGAGGTTGGTGAGCCGATGCCGGTCGCCATTGTCCTGGGGAGTGATCCGATTACCACTTTTTGTGCAACTTTGCCGCTGCCGGTGGAGATCGACGAGCTGGCCCTGGCCGGCTTTTTGAACGGGCAGCCAGTTGCCTTGACGTGCTGCCTGACCAACGACCTGCTGGTGCCGGCAGATGCCGAAATTATCATTGAGGGGCTGGTCGATCCGGAAGAAACCGGTAACGAAGGGGCCTTTGGCAACCACACCGGTTATTATATCGGCGGTGGCCAGGTGCCGTTGGTGCGGGTAACCGCCGTGACCCGGCGCCATGACGCACTCTTGCCGGCGACTCTGGTAGGGCCGCCGCCGCAGGAAAACTACTGGCTGGCCCTGGCCGGCAGCCGACTGTTGCTGCCGCTGTTGCAGCGCCTCGTGCCGGCGGTGACTGATCTGGCCCTGCCGCGCGCCGGGATTTACCATGGTGCCGCTGTGGTGGCGATTAAGAAAGAACGGCCGGGCCAGGCGTGGGAAGTCATGGGCGCCATCTGGGCTGACAGTTGGCTGAAGTCGGCACGCCTATTGATTATCGTCGATGCTGATCTGCCGGTGACGGACTTTGCTCAGGTCTATTGGCGCGTCCTGAACCAGACGGTCTGGGGTCGTGATATGGTACTGGCCGATCCCGGCGATTCCTCCTGCTCTGCCGACGGTCGCATGGGCATCGATGCCACGCGAAAATTGCCGGCAGAGGCTGGCGGCAGCGAGTGGCCGCAAGAGCTGGTCTGGCCGGACGAGGTGCGCAGTTTGCTGGACCGCCGCTGGCGTGAATATGGCTTTACGGAGTAACAGTATGCAGGGAAGCACAACAACCATCAGCGGCCGGGTACGGGTCTTTCTGGAGATGATCAAATTCTCCCACACCATCTTTGCCCTGCCGTTCGCCTTTACCGGCGCAGTTTTGGCGGCGCGCGGCAAGCCGACCGCTGCCCAGATCCTCTGGATTCTGCTGGCCATGGTTGGCGCCCGCACGGCCGCCATGGGCATGAACCGCTTCATCGACGCTGACATCGACGCCCGAAATCCCCGTACCGCCAGTCGCGCCATCCCGGCCGGGTTGATCGGCAAAGGAACGGTGCTGGTCTGGATTGGGGCATCCATCGCCCTGTTGCTGTTTGCGGCAGCCCGGCTGAATCCGCTCTGTCTCAAACTGGCGCCGGTGGCGCTCTTTTTCCTGGTCCTCTACTCCTATTGCAAACGCTTTACGGCTCTGGCCCACGTGGTACTCGGCATCTGCCTGGCTGCCGCACCGCTGGGCGCTTGGATCGCCATTCGTGGCACCATTGATCTTCCGGCGATTCTGCTCGGCTTGGCGGTGTTGTTCTGGGTGGCTGGCTTTGATATCTGTTATGCCCTGCAGGATCTGGAGTTCGATCGCGCTGCCGGCCTGCATTCCATCCCGGTTCGGCTCGGGGTGAACGGCTCCCTCTGGGCAGCCCGGTTGTGCCATCTGATCATGCTGGCGCTGTTGGCCCTGCTTTGGCCCCTGGCGATCCTTGGCCCGATTTATCTGGCCGGGATCGTGGTGGTTACCCTGCTGCTCGGTTATGAGCACTGGCTGTTGCGCGACGGTGATTTGAGCAAGCTGGATGCGGCGTTCTTCAATATGAATGGCTATATCAGCGTTACCCTCTTTCTGTTCACCTTCATTGACCTTTTGCGGGGAGGTGGATTTTGACCCATATTGCCCTGGCGATTACCGGTGCTTCCGGCGCCATCTACGGCCTCCGCCTGACCGAGGAACTGCTTCGCGCCGGATGCCGGGTCAGTCTGCTCATATCGAATGCGGGATTTACCGTCCTCACTGCCGAGAACGGCCTGGATTGGTTCGGGACTTCAGATCAGGTGGATCGACATCTTCAGGAATATTTTGCCCCGGCAATTTCCATGGGATTGGATACCACTGCGGGTGAGCCATCCCTCCACTACTATGAGGAAAACAACTTTCTTGCCCCTATCGCCAGCGGTTCCTCTGCACCCGACACCATGGTGATCTGCCCCTGCTCCATGGGGACAGTGGGGCGGATCGCGGCCGGGCTCTCCGGCACCCTGATTGAGCGGGCTGCCGACGTGATGCTGAAAGAAGGCCAGCCGCTGCTGCTGGTGCCGCGGGAGATGCCGCTGTCGGCGCTGCACCTGGAAAACCTGCTCAAGCTGGCCCGCCTCGGAGTACGGATTGTGCCCCCCATGCCCGCCTTTTACCACCAGCCTAAGACCATGGCTGACCTGGTGGATTTTGTGGTTGGCAAGCTGCTGGATCAGCTGGGCGTGGAGCATGACCTGTTTAAACGCTGGGGGACGGCATGATTGATTTCGCCACGATCACCGCCAAGGTCAATGCCGGCAAGCGGCTGAGCGATGCCGATGCCCTGTTCCTTTTCGATTCACCAGAGCTGCTGCAGATCGGGGCACTGGCTGCGGCAGTCAACGAGCGCATAAACGGCAAGCGGGTCTTCTTCAACGTCAATCGACATCTGAACCATACCAATATCTGTGTTAACCGCTGTAAGTTCTGTGCCTTTGGCAAGGATGCTACCGACGCGGGTGCCTACTGCATGGACCTGGATGAGGTGCGGGTTAGGGCGCAGGAGGCGGCGAGCCAAGGGGCCACCGAACTGCACATTGTCGGCGGTCTGCATCCGGATCTGCCCTTTGAGTTTTATCTGGATCTGCTCCGCACCGTGCGCGAGACCGCCCCCAGCCTGCACATCAAGGCCTTCACTGCGGTGGAGATCGATTACCTGGCCAAGCTGGCCCAACTCTCCATTGCTGAGACGCTGCAGGCGCTGCAGGCAGTGGGACTCGGATCTCTGCCGGGCGGCGGGGCGGAAATTCTTGCTGCCCACATACGGCAGCAGCTCTGTCCGGAAAAGATCAGCGGCGAGCAGTGGCTGGCGATCATGGCTGAGGTGCACCGGGCGGGGCTGAAATCCAACGCCACCATGCTGTATGGCCATGTCGAGAGCTTTGCTGACCGGGTCGACCATATGCGGCGCCTGCGGGAGTTGCAGGACCAGACCGGTGGGTTTCAGGTCTTCATCCCCCTGGCGTTTCAGAAGGAAAATAACCCCCTGGGTCACCTGAAGCGGGACGGGGTTGGCGGCATCGACGACCTGAAGACCCTGGCCATTGCCCGGCTTTACCTGGACAATTTCCAGCACATCAAGGCCTACTGGGTAATGCTGGGACTGAAGATCGCCCAGACCGCCCTCTGCTTCGGGGTCAATGACCTGGATGGCACGGTGGTGGAAGAAAAGATCGGTCACGACGCCGGCGCCGCCTCCCCCCAGGCCATGAACCGCGACGACATCGTCCGCTTGATTTGCGCCGCAGGTCGGGAGCCGGTGGAACGGGATACGCTATATAACGAGATCAGAACATACTGAATCACGACAATTGGGAGCTATTTTCCCTGCGGCGACTATCGGAAAAAGTGACGCCCAATTTATTCCAGAGTCAGACTAATGAACACAAATCCACTATTCAATTACTATGTTAGGTCCCCTCTATGGCCCGTTCCACCGTTCACTATGCTGATAACGCTACCAACACCACTCTGAAAAAACTTCACAACAAACTCCGTCCTGCCGGTACCCCGGTTCAGCGGGTTGAATACATCATCGAACTGCTTCTGCTGCGCATCTTCGAGGCCAAGCTGAAGCATGATGCCGAGTTCCAGCAGCTGCGGCCGCTGTTCACGGGAGAATATGAATTCATGGTTTTTTCCTCGCTTGCCTCTGTACCGAATGAGCAGATTCTGGCCACTCTCAACACCGGCTTTTTCCCGTTTTATTCAACCATCCTCAGCAAGGCCCGCACGGTTATCAAGGGTAATCCCTCCATAAAAGTGCAGGATCAGCTGGTATTGATCGAGGAAGTGTTCAGCAACTCCAACTTCACCAACAACGTCAACAGCGGCAACCTGCAGGAGGTTATCAGTCTGGTCGGCGAACTGGACGAGGAGCGGCTGTTAAAAACCGACCTGCTCGGCGACGCCATTGAATCGGCCCTTTCCGAGACCGGCGGCACCAAGGATATCGGTCTTTACCGGACCCCGGATCATGTCCGGCAGTTCATGGTCGGCATGGTGCAGCCCGGTTTTGACGACCTGATTTTTGATCCGGCCTGCGGCACCGGCGGTTTTCTCTTCGACGCCTTCGAGTATGTCATGGAAGGGGTTACAAAAGGTGGCGACTGGCCGGGAGTCAAGGCCCATCCCGAGCTGGCGGACTGGTTCAGGGAGCATTTTGCCGCCAAACCCGCAGTCATGCCCAGCGTGGAGACCTCCACTGACTTTTACCGCAACGGCGTCATGGGGGTGGAATACCTGGGGATGATCCGCAAGATGGCCTCCATCAACTTCTACATCCGCGGCCTCAACCCCGGCAACATCATCCAGGGGGATTCTCTGGCCCGCTTCAAGAAGGACTTTGATCCGGAGAGCAAAACCGCCATTCTGGCCAATCCTCCTTTTGGCGCGGAGCGCGATCAGGAGGCGTACCCGGATGTCTGGGCCGAATACCCCAAGGAGTCTGAAACCACCATCCTTTTTGTCAAACTGATGCTGGAGACCCTGAAAAAGGGGGGACGCTGCGCCGTGGTGGTATCGGAAGGGTTCATGACCTGGGACCAGAACAGCGCCCGCGCCCTGCGCAAGTCGCTGCTGGAGGACGCCAACCTGCGGGCCATCATCAGCCTCCCCCAAGGGCTGTTCATAAGCAAGAGCGGTCAGGGACCAAAAACCTCGATCCTCTATTTCGAGAAAGGTGAACCGACCCGTAATGTCTGGTTCTACAAGGCTATTAGTGATGGCTACAGCATGGGAGCTAATCGCAAACCGGTGGCCGGGTGCCAGCTTACCGAGGCGCTCGATCACTTCAACAAATATGTGAAAAAGGGAGAAATCCCGCCTGAAACCCGCCACTCCTTCAGCATTCCGGCGGAATGGATTAAAACTCTTGATCCGCGCATCAAGGAGCGGATTCGCAAGGAGACGACCGAAGAGCTGACCGCCAAGGCAGCAGAGGAACGGGACAAACTGGCGGCGACTCTTGCCAAACGACTGGCAGACAAGAAGATAACCCAGATCGAAATCGATGAACGATTGGCCCAGCATGACCAGCTCTGGAAAGGGAAGATCAGCGCAACAATAGCCCAGAAAATCGAACGGGCGCACCTCTACTCGTTCAACATCCCCAATCACCGCAGCAGCTTGACAGCCGCACAGGTGCAGGCATGGCATGACTTTGTTGGCAGTGAAAAAGTTCCCTCCCCCTTGACGGGGGAGGGTCAGGGAGG
>JANOEC010000082.1:0-39805 GCA_031412995.1 Geobacteraceae bacterium | reverse complement strand
GTGGCGGAGCGAGAATCGTTGATAAATTTGTTGAGCGTAAAACCACGCTCAAAACCGGGGCAGCGCCGCCCAGCTGCTAGTGACCGGCTACCATCTTAAACTCGATGGAATATTGTCTTGACCAAAGGGTCCACTAAACCGGGAAGCATCGACTCGATGAAGCTGGGGCGACATTCTATTGCGCTGAATACCTGGCGCATCTGGAGAATGCAGGACACATAGATGCTTGGCGTGACCGTCATGGCAATGAACGGGAGTTTACCTGGTTCAGTACTGCCGGCAATGGTTTTCGTATCGACCATGCCTTTGTTACACCACCCATGCGCTCGAAAATCAGTAACATCTTCTATTCGCACGATGAACGCCTTGACGGAATATCGGATCATTCTGCGATGCTGGTGGAGATCGAATAAATGTGTGGCTGTTTAAGAAATCCAATTGCAGCGAATCTGATGTCTTGCGCCTTGTTGTCAATTGTCTGCGTTTTATCGAAGTACAGTGTGGTATTAAGTTGGTTATTGATAATGTAGTGTAGTTAATGTAGCTAAAGGCACATTATCGGCAGCTAGATCAGTAAGCAGAGCATTTGGTCATTTGGTTTCAATTTTATGCGGAGGGGCTATGCCAAGATGTCCTGAAGTGATTGTATCGATTCTCAAGAGACACGACCTGACAGATGCTGACGGTCGGATGCTCTGCAAATACCGATGTAGTGATACGGAATATGAAAATATTCGTGCAGAACTACAGGCAAAAATAAAGTTTAGAGGCGGCCAACTCCCCTGTGGCAGTACCCTAGAAGCTGCGGCGTTCTGCCTCTATGCGTCAGAGTGGTGGAGAAAGAACTACGACTCTGGGCATTGGACTTGGAGTGGCATCCTGATATCCCTGGGCCTCGATGCAGACTACAGCAGATTAGACTTATACGAGCCGATCCGGAAGGGACTAAAGTTCTGGAAGCGGGGCCTACTGACCGTCGGGGACAGGAACGCCTATTTCATCACCCTCGCCTGTGAGGGAGGGCTCCCCCTCAAGATCATCCATCGGGAGGGATACAACTACCTCCAGCAGTACCTCAAGGCCCTCCTCAACGAGTTCCGGGTATATGGCAGAGGAGAGGTCAGCCCCATTGAGCTTGCCAGCCGCATCGGGTCGCGCCTCCCCAAGGGCCTCCGTCAAAAGCCGCTGTTTCAGCTCTGCGGGGAGCTGATCGAGCAGGTCTGGAACCTCCAGCACCGAATCGGAGACTCGTCTACTCCTATCGAGGACCTGGACCGGTCCCAGTCCAACTGGCGAGACAGCTTTCCGCTAGTGGTATCGGACGAAGCAGCCAAGGCACTGCTGAACAGCCTCATCAAGGACGCGGTGAAGATTGCTCGAATCCAGGAGATCAAGATCGCCACGGTCCTGAAACGGGTCGGCACCACATATCGGCTCGAACGCAAGATCCAGATTCCTCCATCATTTGATGCCCCGTCCCTGGCGGCCCAGCTGCAAATCCCGGTTCATCAACTCCCCTACAACGTGCAGCTCTACCTGTGCCAGCAGTCGGCCCCTCGACAGCTGCTGGCGCTGGTAACGAGACGGACGGCCGGAGACGACGGCAAATACGCGGCAGAGATCCCCAGCGGCACCCCCAACACCTTATCAGGCAACAGCGCAGTTGAGCATCTCTGGCTGGATGCGCGATCGAACAACCTCACCCGGGAGATCCGCAACATCAAGGGGAGCCTCGGGCTCTCGGACCTGCCGTGGGTCTTTTCCGCGAAAGACAGCGACACCGAGCAATGGGAGCTGATTGGAGAAGGCGGGCTCAGAACGCGGCACCCCTTCGCCGTTGTGGCGATCCCCACCACATCACGCATCGCTAGCAGCGATGACCTCTGCGAGCGCTTATGCGACGACCCGCTATTAGGACGGCAGCTCTATCGAATCTCGGGAACGATCGTTGTGTCGGACGGAACGAGTGAAACGACGATCAGTACGAAGTCAGCAGAGGAAGAGAGCGCCCAATACACCATATCCGGGGACTTCCTCTCGCACGGGACGTGCGGGTCTAGCATCTACATGGGAGTACCCAAGATCGTCAGCTACCTGGAAAACGGGACTGTTCTGACCGTTCCGGAGGCGCAGCTCCAATGGCGGACGAGGAGAGGAAGCGACGCGTGGAAGTCTGACCTGAGCACTTGCTGCGGACCGGTGGCCATCCGCCATCTTAGTCAGGGCGAGACGCACTTTATGGCGAACATCGACGTGGTGCCCAGGGACGGCAAAATTACCTTCATCCCGGGAAAGAACTCGCGCGAGGGCGCGATAGAGATCACCGGGATGGCCGCATTGCACTACGGGTGTCCGTCGACCCAGGTAGACCTGCAGATCACGTCGTCCTCTATCGCATCCGGGATCCGCTTCGATTGCACTACCGCGAGCGACCCGCCGGCGACCCTGAGCGTCCATATGCGATGGCATCTCGGGCAGGAGCTGACCCTTAGCGTCCCGTACCCGGCACGGGGGGTACGCTTCATAAACCGCGATGGCACTGTCCTACACACCGATGATATCGTCCACATGTCCCGCATGTCGGGCGTCACGGTCCAGGTTATGGACCTCGACCCGAACCTCACGTTCAGCATCGAGGCAACAGCATTATCGAATAGGCTATCGGGCCTCAAGCTGGACAGCCTTAAGCTGGAACAGGTCGCACCAGGCCGGCACGAGATTGACATCCGGCAACTCCAGGACGGGTGTAACCTGCTCTTCTCTGCCGTCGAGGACCTCGATGCGATGATCAAAGTCGGTGTCGTATCCAGTAAGTTCAATTCGTTCCCCCAACGAATATATATCGCACGCTATGACCTCAGCATCGATCCGGATAGAGACGCCGGAGAGGTATTTATCCCGGAGAAGGCGCTGAAGACATTGAACGGGGACGCGTCCCGATTGGAGTTCCGTGCATTCCCGTTGACGAACCCCGACCAGGAACAGGAGGTGCTGCCGGCCACAAGCCATGGCAGGTGGATGTTCCACAAGGAGGACAGAGCGCACGGGCCGTGGCTGATCACAGGCTGGGATGGCGATTGGAGCAGGATCAGACCATTGTGCTGGACGGTCTACGACGACGCAGTACCGGCAGCGTATGATCCGTCAGTTATTTCATTTGATTCTGTCGTGCGCTGCGTTGCTCCCCGAGATCGCTCCGACGCCTGCGACCTCCTGTTGGGAGAGCTGTCGACAGACCCCAACCACAATGACTGGAAGAAGGTCAACGCATGCCTCCACCACCTGACGCAGCTGCCAGCGACCACCTTCGACGTCATCGGTCGACTGGCCCGCCATCCGGACGCAGCGGCAACTGCCCTCCTAAAGACGGAGGAAGACACCTTCGACGGGGTCTGGACCAGCCTGGAGCGGTTGCCGTTTGCCTGGTACTTGGTGCCTGTATCCTCATGGATGAATGCAGTACGAATTAAGAAAAAGAATTTGGTAGAGATACTCGCTCCGTTGGCAGAATCGATTGGGAGCATGGATACAGTCATAGAGACCTCGTTCCGGACGTTCCTCAACCAGGTCCCGATACGCCAGCCGGGCATGCAGACGCTGGCGGAGCTGGTAAAACACGAGTTGTTCACCACGTTGATTCCTAATCTGCCATGCCTGAACATGTTCACCAATACCCCGTTCCAGAGTATGAGGGGCTTTATCATCTCACCCGCAGAGCAGGACCTACTGCAGATGCACGCGGACGACATCTGGCCCACGTGTCCGGAGCTCGGGGACGAATGGTGGCCCACTGTGCAGGGACAAATCCCTGAAGAGCTCCATCCGCTATGGAATACGACCATGATAGGACCAGAGTACCGGCTGTCGGTCCTCAACGCCCCCGTTGCCGCGGCCTACTGCGCCACCTTCAATATCAAGCTCAAGAAGCGGATGGTCTTCAACATCCGGAAGCTTCGCGAGTTCGATCCAACGTGGTTTGATGTGGCCTACGGCTATGCGCTGGCGTCGAGCATCGGGCACTGTATAAGAAACGATAGGGAGCTCTGACATGTCCAACGAGTCGTATTCATACTTTTCTACGCTGGTCAGAGAGCTGGGGCAACGGGCAGCCCGTGCGTTCATCAGCAAGTTCAGCCCGGTCTCCACCCCCCTGCGCCTCCATCTCCATGACGTGTTCGAGCGGCCCCCAGGAGAGACGGGGAGCTTTCTGGCCGACCCCGTATTTGAGGCGAGCTTCGGTTGGCAGCAAGCATCGATGACGATGCAGGAGTTGGCGGGGAAAATGCTTAATAAGCGACTGGTCTCCGCCATGGACACACCGCCGAAGAATCTGAGCGAACAGCGGTTCGGTGCCGACTGGCACCCATACGCACATCAGGTCACGGCATGGACGACGCTGAAGGAGACCCCACCACGCTCTATCATCGTCAGTAGCGGGACCGGGTCCGGCAAGACAGAGTGTTTTCTAGTGCCGATCCTCAGTGACCTGGCCGACCAGCTGGACAAGAAGGAGACGCTCGAGGGGGTGCAGGCACTAATGCTCTACCCGCTGAACGCCCTGATCAACAGCCAGCGGGATCGTCTGCGAGCATGGACCACCGAGTTCAAGGGGGGAATCCGCTACGCACTCTACAACGGAGAGACACCAGACGACGAGAAGAAGGCCGTCCAGGATGAAACGCCCGAGGAGGTGCTGTCCCGTAAGCTGCTCCGATCATCGCCGCCACCCATCCTGGTCACCAACTCGACCATGTTGGAATATATGCTCGTGCGCCAGCAGGACAACCCGATCCTCGAGAAGTCGAAGGGAAAGCTCCGCTGGATCGTCCTCGACGAGGCCCACACCTATATAGGATCGCACGCTGCTGAGATCTCGCTGCTGCTCAGACGCGTTCTGCACGCATTTGGGGTGGAGGCGCACGAGGTGCGGTTCATCGCCACGTCGGCGACCATAGGGAGCGCCGATGACGAGGCCGCAATACGGCAGCTCCAGCACTATCTGGCAGCCGTGGCGGGGATCGACCCGGCCAGGGTGGCGGTCGTGACGGGCAGCAGGCATGTACCTCCTCTGGACACCGCCTATTCGCAGGAGAACCAGCCGCTCCCACCGAGCCAGGAGCTCAAACAGCTCGACCCGGAGCCCCTCTTCGCGACACTGGCAAAAAATAAGCGCGTCCGGGCCCTCCGGCAGGCGCTGACGGAGAGAGGGCCGATGACCATCTCCGAGCTGGCCGGGGTGTATGCCGAAAAGAAGCTTCCGACGGCGGACGATAAGGTGCAGGCTCAGGAGCTGCTGGACCTGAGCAGAGTCGCGCAGCACGAGGGCGAAACCCTCATCCCCCTGCGGGGCCACCTGTTCCATCGAACCCAGGGCGGGATCTGGGCCTGCTGCAACCAGGCCTGCCCTGGACGATCGGGATCGCCGCTGGACAGCCCCGACTGGCCGTTCGGCAAGATATATATGGAGCGCCGCGAGAGGTGCGACGCCCCGGACTGTGGCTCAAAGGTATACGAGGTGGTCTTCTGCGACTCCTGTGGCGAGGAGTACCTGTCGGCAGAGGAGAAGGTAGTCGACGAGCAGTCCGTCCTGGTACCGTACACCATCGACGTCAACGAGGATGACGCGGAGGACGAGGGGCTCGTAGACGAAGAGAACCCGGACGATGAGCCGGTGGCGTATCCCTATTCATTCCCGCGACTGATCACCGATGCAAAGTACGTAGAGGTGCCGGCAACGGTAGACAGGACAACAGGGGCGATCGGCGGGAGTGGACCGCTTACCATCCCCCTCGGCCTGGCATATCAGGATGGCGGCTTCCGGTGCCATCGATGCGGCCAGAAAGAGAAGCGACAGGGGCAGCTCTTCCGCCCGGCCCGCTCCAGTGCCGCATACCACCTGCTGATGTCCATCCCGACGCTGCTGGAGCACACGCCGCCCATCTCAGACAAGGCGACCAACGTGCCCTTCGGCGGCCGGCGCCTCATCACGTTCAGCGACAGCAGGCAGGGTACCGCCAGGTTCTCTCTGCAGTCACAGCTGGATGCAGAACGGAACTACTCGCGGAGCTGGCTGTACCACCAGATGTCGGCAAACAAGCCCAGTTGTGACCCAGACATGCTAATACAGAAGAAAACTCAGCTTGAGCAACTTGAGGGACTGTATAAGCAAACACCGATGGATGCCCTCGCTGCAGCGATCAAGACCATGAAGACCGATATCGCCAGCATCGAAGCGTCAACCGGGAGTGCCCTGTCGTGGGCAGACGCGCTCCAGCTCATGCAGGCAACAAAGGTCCTGCAGGACTGGATGCCGGAGCAGTGGCGGCACACCGCGTTCAAACACCTGACCGCACACCAGATCGCCCAGCTCTGCCTGATCCGGGAGTTTGCCCGCCGACCGAAGCGCCAGACCTCGCTCGAGACCCTCGGCCTGGTTTCTCTGCACTACCCAGATCTGGACAGGATCAGCGAGACAGACCTGCCAACGGTCTGGAAGCAGCGGAAGCTAGGAGTCCAGGAGTGGAGAGACTTCCTGAAGATAGCAGTAGATTTCTCCATCCGGGGGGCGTGTGTCGTACAGGTACCACACGAGTACAACCGCTGGATCGGGGTCGACCTACCGAGGCGCTTCCTGATCGGGCCGGATGAGGTCCCGGCAGGACGTTGGCAGCAGCGCTGGCCGCTGGTGCGAGACGCGATCCCTCGCTCTCGGCTCCCGATCCTCCTCTTCCGCGCCCTGGGCCTATCTCCTGAGGACCGGTCGGATCGGTCCGACGTCAACGAACTCCTGGTAGCGGCATGGGCGCAGATCCGAACGAAACTGCTGAACCAGGAGCACGACGGATACCGCCTGAGCCTCGAACGGAAGGTTGAGTTCAAGTCTGTGCAGGACGCATGGTTCTGTCCCGTGACCCGCCGGGTCGTGGACGTGACGCTGATGGGATGGTCTCCCTACACATCCATGGAGTTGCCGGAAGCCATGGCCAAGTGTTCGAAGATCCAGCTCCCCGAGCTGCGCTATCCCTTCACCCGCGATGGCGGGCAGACGGTAGCCCGCGAGACAGTCCTGGACTGGTTGGAAACGGACGCCAAGATCGCGGAGCTCCGGAAGCTGGGGGTCTGGTCAGCGTACAGCGACCGGATCGCTACGTTCAGTGATTTCTATCGGATCAACGAGCACTCGGCCCAGCAGAACAGCACCCGCTTGCGTAAGCTGGAAGAAGGGTTCAAGACGGCCCGAATCAACGTCCTCAGCTGCTCGACCACTATGGAGATGGGGGTGGATATCGGGGGTGTATCGTGTGTTGCCATGAACAACGCCCCGCCGTCGCCGGCCAACTACCTCCAGCGGGCCGGGCGGGCGGGTAGACGAAAGGAGTCTGCCGCCGTCAGCTTTACCCTTTGCCAGAGCTCCCCGCACGGAGAGTCCGTGTTCTCCAACCCAACCTGGCCCTTCCGGACGCCCATGAAGCTGCCACACGTCTCGCTGCAGAGCGAGCGCATCATCCAGCGGCACATCAACGCGCTCACGCTCACCCGGTTCCTGCAGCAGCACGCACAGGACCTGACAAAACTCCAGTGTCAGTGGTTCTTCACGGCCCCCACCGAAGATGCGAGCTCTCCCGCCACCATCATGGAGCTGTGGGTACAAAATCACGAGGAGCGCCAAGCAGACACCTGGCTGATCAGAGGAATCCGGCGCCTGTCCCATGGGACTGCTCTGGAGGGAGTCGAGCCGACACGTCTATTGGAGCAGGTAGGACTACAGCTCCGCAGGATAAAGGACCGATGGCTCGAGGAGGAGACCGCCCTCATGGCCGAACTAGAAGCCGCGGGCGGCGAGCCCACTGACCAGACGCGCGCGACCCCCGCACAGCTCGCAATCATGAAGCAGCTCAAGCGCATCTATGAAGAGTACCTCCTGGGCGAGCTCGCCTCCTCCGGGTTCTTGCCAGGATATGGGTTCCCCACATCGGTCGTCCCCTTCATCAACTCGACGATGGATACCTTGCGCTACGACGCGAGAGCATCCAAGGAGCGTGAGGACAACCGGTCCCAGCGACGGGGCTACCCCTCTCGCGACCTCCCGATGGCCATTCGGGAATATGCCCCAGGCAGCGATATCGTCATCGACGGCCAGGTCTTCACATCAGAGGGCGTCACGCTGAACTGGCACGTCCCGGCGGGGGACTACACGGAGGCCCCAGAGCTGCAGTCCTTCAGAAACGCCTGGCGCTGCCGGAGCTGCGGCTCCAGCGGTACCCGCTCGACCCTGCTGCATAGCTGTCCAGTCTGCGGGGCGGACGCCGACCTGCTCGTGATCAAGCCCTACCTGCAGCCGGCGGGCTTTGCCGTGAACATCTATACCGAACCACATAACGACCTGTCCTATCGCCGGTACATGCCTGTCCAGAAGCCGTGGATCACCGCGGGGCAAACGCCATGGTCGCCCTTGCCGCGGCCGGAGCTCGGCCGTTACCGCTTCAGCCACGAGGGGCATATCTTTCATCAGTCCGGGGGCCTGTTGGGGCACGGCTACGCCATCTGCCTGCGGTGCGGCCGGGCGGCGTCGGAAACAACTGAAGCGGGAGACCTACCGTTCGAACTGCAGGACCACTTCCGACTCCGGGGCGGCAAGGATAAAAACGGCCAGTCACTATGCCCTGGAAATGACCAGCAGTGGGCGATCAAGCGGAACCAGTGGCTCGGAATGGGGGTCTCCACCGACGTCTTTGAGCTCCAACTAACCGATCCCGTAACGGGAGTACCGCTCAACGATGATGTGGCCGCATATTCGCTAGCCACCGCGCTACGACAGGCCCTGGCAGAGGAGCTGGGAATCAACGATCGGGAGATCAGCTGCGCAAGCATCCCGTCACGGACGCCAACAAACCAGCTGGCGCGGTCCATCGTGCTCTACGACACGTCTACGGGCGGCGCCGGCTTTGTCGCCGCCGCTGCCTCCAACCTGCCGAGGCTGCTGGAGAGAGCCCGGGAGATCCTGGCATGCAAGAAAAACTGCGATACAGCCTGTCATGCGTGTCTGTTGACCTACGACACACAGCACGATATACGTCGGTTGAACAGGCATGCGGCCATGGCTCAGATCTCCCAGCAACTGCTGAAGGGGCTCAGCCTCCCCGAGGAGCTGCACTACTTCGGACCCCAGTCCAGACTGGAGTTCGACGCGCTGCACTTCGCCCTCTATCGAGAGATGCAGCGGAGCGACGTGGATGAGCTCCGGGTCTATCTCGGGGGGAAGCTGGAGAACTGGGACTTCCTGGACTGGCCGATCCGATCGTCGCTGCTCAAGTGGGCCAGCGAGGAGCGCAAGGTGGTGCTGCTGGCTAAGAAGGAATCCATCTTCTCACTCGAGTCATCAGTAGCGAACCCCCTGGCCAGTCTGATCGAGGCAGGAGGCATTGAGCTCCGGGAGATTGTCCCGTATCAGGACGACATCCAGATTCCCAACCTCATCGCAGAGGTCGGAGGCCGGCAGCGGTCTGTCCGGTGGGCCACAACATCATCGGACAGCCTGATTCCATACGAGACATGGGCCCGGGCAAACCAGGATGATCGATGCGTAAAGGTCTCGGGGAGCCTTCCACTGCTACCCATCAAGGGGGCGGCGTTCGATACGGCAAAGATCAGGAGATCTCCACCGGGGAGCTATACGGAGCTGGTAATAACGAAGGAGCTGGATGGGCCGATCAACAAGTTCGGCAGCCTGTTCTGGAAACAGATCGCCTCAAAGCTACCGCACCTCAATGAGCGGCTGGCTCAGCGCAAGCCGTTGGCCAGCGTCGAGTTCAGGGACAAGTTCTTCTCTTCCCCGATGAACGTAATGCTATTGGCAGAGACTGTGAAGGGTATTAGCGGGTACTTTGGACAGTTGGATGCCAGCGTACAGCTCATCGTCGAAACGGTAGACTTTGTAAAACAGACCTACAAGCCGTCCGAGCTGTTGCACGATGACTGGCAGATACGGCAGCACAGGAACGCCGCAATAGAACAGCTGCTTCGGCAGACCGGTGGGAATGTAGTGATCAGAGAGGTCCCGAAGTATCAGGCCCAGCACGCTCGGGATATCACGATCACATGGACTGACGGGACAAAGTGTACGATCCGGCTCGATCACGGCCTCAGCTTCATGCGATGTCCCTGCATCCCGTTCAACTTCAACGCGGACACGACCGCGCAGGTGGCATTACTCAAGACGCAATCCTTTAATATATCGAACAGGCTAGCTGCTACTGGCACATACATTTATTTATCTGACGCGCAACATATGGAAGTAAGTCGATAAATTAAAAGGCAATGGAGAATGAATACAATATTTGAACTTACCTCAACGGAGCTTGCTGAAATGTCTCAACAATACCGTGAGGTTCGTAAAGCCGTTTTCAACGAGGCTACCTGTCCGTTTTCAGGAGATCCCGCAGGGCATTTCGCTAACAAGCAGTTACTGCAGGGTCTTGTACAAAAGGCCAGCGCAGAAGCTGACTTGAACAGGTATCGTGGCACTGACAGGGAGACAGCGGTGGCCATTTGGCATCACCTATGGACGAAGAACAGATACGCCGGCATACGATCCCAGATTGCCACTACTGAGATACGCGACATCGAATGTATTTTCGACGACTTCGAACGTTTTTCATCCCGGGAGTGGGATATCGAAACATCGGGGCATAACTTGGTCACTGGCGGCAGTCAGGTCCATGCCTTCCTGAACAGAACAGGTGAATTCCGCAACAAGCAAACCATTGGGAATCTACCGAAGCTGGTCAATATCGTTTCCGTTGCCCGGCAGCTCAAAAATTTCCTCGATGCGAAGTCACCTGACACCCCTATTTTGCAGTTTATAACCAGCGGCACTGGCAGGGGTGATGTCTGGCCTATTCATGCCCGGCTTCTGGTTATGGGATACAGAAGTGATCTAACGGTATTGCACTTTATGATGGATATAGGTTTTCAGGTTATAAAACCAGACATAGTTATTTCAAGATTCCTTCTGGATAGGGGGTGGTTTCACAAAATCATTCCCGGCCTTCCTCGTGATCTGGCCTTTGAGGATTTGCAGGGAAAAGGCTCGTACGGACAGCGCTACGCCTATACGAATGCGCGGATGTACCGACCGGCAATCGACCTGGCACGGGCAATTGCCCATGCAACAACTCAGGATGACTTGAAGGGGGATATCGGTTGGGTGACGGGGAATCCAATCCGTGAGCTTGATCTGTTTCTTGTAAAGTATGGGCAGAAACCTGAACGAGAAGCAGGCATTGCGAGGACACTGTTCACTTCAGCAGCGCCTGCTTCCATGAATTGCATTTCAGCTCGGGCGCACTGAGTGATCAGGGGGAAACTTTTTAACTGATGAATTGCGAGGGAGTTCAAATGAAGGCCATCAAGTACGTTACGTGCCCACATTGCAAAGAGTTGAACGCCGTATCTGATGCCAATCCATATTTTGAGTGCACAGAGTGCGGTAAGAAGTGTAACAACCCTGAGTTTGTACCACTCGATCTGGGATGCGATTTGGAATAGCTTTTCAGGGAATAATGCTGCAAATGTGCGCCCTGCTTAACAGGGAATTACCGAAATATTCTAAGGGGACATAATGAAAAACATCTCCGCTCTGAAAGACCTCTTCAAAAAGCAATTTGCCGGCTTCAACACGTTTATCGATGGTGGACCCAATTTTACTCAGATTGAGGATGGTTATAAACGCGCTACATCCCTGTTGCTACATGACTTATTCGGCCAATGGGTTGCTTCAGGTTCTGATTCACTGTCTCCCCAGGAGTTCAAGGCTAAGTTGAAGCAGCTTCTAACCAAGAAACTACCTGGCACTAACGAGGTGCAGAATTTCATCGGTTGGCGCTATGAAGCCACGCTACAAAACGACCTTCTTGGTTCTGAGTCATCTACCAAGGCGTTCATGGCATTGTTGCACTCGCTCTTTAGTGCGATCAACGCAGGCAGTGCTGTTGATGAACCGCTCCAGAACCTTCTTACCTGGCTCAAGGATAACAATTGTCCTGCTGCCATGAGCAAGGTGATACCTACCTTCTTTATGTGCTTCTGGTGCCCTCAAAAGCACATCTTCGTCTTTGCGAGTTACCTGGACAGTTTCCTGCGCAGAATCGGTGAGGTCGGCATTGGTGGCGGCAAATTCCTGACTGTTGCTGAATACAACCGTGTGCTTGGCTTAATGTTGGCCCTGAATGACGAGTTGGCAGACCTGCAACCTCGGGACATGATCGACCTGCAGACATTTTATTATGTGGTGGAAAAGGCAGAGGAGAAACAGGTAAAGCCAGTCACCAAGACAGCGGTTGAGATGTCTGGCGAAGGGCAAGTGGCTCAACAGGAAACCCTGTCATCCGCGAGACCTGACTTGCCATTGAATTTGATTTTGTACGGTCCTCCGGGCACCGGCAAGACCTACCTGCTTCAGAACGAATACTTCCCGATCTTCACTACCGGCAAGACTCTCCAAACACGCGAATCCTTCCTGGAGAGTCTGGTAACTGGGCTGTCATGGTGGCAAGTGGTTGCGCTCGTGTTACTCGAACTCAAGAAAGCCAAGGTGCCGATTATCCATCAGCATCAATTGCTGCAAGCGAAGGATCGGATTATGGCACAGAAGAACTCCCGCGCTATGATCTGGTCTATGTTGCAGTCCCACACCATCACCGATTGTGCCCATGTCCTGTACACGAAGCGCCTTGAACCACTTATATTCTCAAAAGATGCTGTCGGTGCATGGTCAGTAGACCCTCAGTTGGTGACCAGCGAAGTCCCTGAGCTGCTGTCATACCAGCAGCAGATGATCGCTTTTCAGCCCTCTGAACAGAAGGTGTCGCGGTACAGTTTCCTGACCTTTCATCAGTCCTACAGTTATGAAGAGTTCGTCGAGGGGATCAAGCCGGTTATTGATACGGAAGAAGGGGGTGCCATTAGCTATGAGGTAACCGATGGCATCTTCAAGCAGTGTGTCGCTAAGGCTATGGCTGATCCGCTCAATACGTATGCGTTGTTCATCGATGAGATCAACCGCGCTAATATCTCAAAGGTGTTCGGCGAACTGATCACCCTGCTGGAGAACGACAAGAGGATGATCTGGGATGCCACTAGTAACACATGGACTGGCGGTATTCAATTGCGGCTCCCCTACACCCATTCGCAGAATCCGTCCGCGCCATTGTTCGGTGTGCCGGACAACCTCTACGTCATCGGCACTATGAACACTGCAGACCGCTCAATTGCCTTGCTCGATACTGCATTGCGTCGGCGATTCGAGTTCAAAGAGATCATGCCGAGGCCTGACATTATCCGACAGGCCGGAACCGCTGATATCACTATTCCTGACGGCAGCGACTCGATAGACCTTGAGAAACTGCTGGAAGCAATGAACGACCGGATCGAGTTCCTTTACGACCGAGATCATCGCATTGGCCACTCATATTTCCTCGGCATCAGCAACTATGACGACTTGGAGCGGATCTTCCTGACCAAGATCATTCCGCTGCTCCAGGAATATTTTTATGAGGACTGGGAGAAGGTGCAACTGGTCTTTGACGACCTTGACGACGCAACCGATACTGACGGCAAGCCGAAGGCAAAAGAAAACGCGATCATCAACTACCGGACGGTCAATGTAGGCTCACTGTTCACCGCGACCGATTCGCACCTTACGGCACGCAGGATTTATGAAACTCCGCAGCAAATTGCTCCTGAATCGATCATCAAGATTTATCAAAGAACGTAATGAAGGGTACTGATCCCAATACCATTGTCCTTCGGGAGTTTGAACCTTGCAAGGTCGGTCCACGCTGGTCGGCTACGAACCGGACTATTTCATCACGCGAATTGTCGGCGATCTGTTCATATCAGGACAGGACCGGAAATGAGCTGTTCTCCCTCGGCTACCAGTGCATTAAGGCAACAAACTGGGTGGGCAGCATCGGAATTGGCGACAAGTGCATCGAAGTTATCCCGAAAATAGATGCTGTTGATGGTCAATTGGCCGAAGCAACGACGAGGGAGAACCTACTGGCCATGGTGGCCTCAGCGGGGTACGTCCCGTTGGCCCGCACCGAAATTGCCAGGCTTGCGCACACCGGCAAGCCATTGTTGGTGGCCTTCCTCGATCTGTACGTCGATAACCTTGCCCGAGAGTGGCGACGCGGGCCTATCAGGCGCTATGTCACCAAGATCGAGAACCGGCAGTACCTCAGAGGGAAACTGTTGCTTCCCCAGCATCTAAAAGCGAACGCCTTTCAACAGCAGAGGTTCTTAACTGCTTCCGATGAATTCATCGAAGACAATAATGTGTCGCGTCTCCTCAAGGCGGCCCTGTATCGTTGCCTACAGCAACAATTATGCGAACAAGTTGCGCGGAAGGCCAAGGGGCTAATGCCGGACTTAGAGGATGTCGCGTTGACTGATTTCGCTCCCGATGTGCGTGAGCGGATTACTGTCGATCGGCAAATCAAACGATTTGAGCCGCTGGTGAACCTCGCAAAGATCATTTTGCGCAACAGTTCTCCTTCCCCATCCCCGACGAACGAGTCCGTGTATGCACTCATGTTTGACATGAACGAAGTATTCGAACGCTTCATAGCGGCAGAGCTGCACCGAGCGATGGCTGGCCGATCAGTTAGTGTTCAGGCGCAGGTCGGTGGCAGACACCTTCTGCACCAGAACGGTAAAGGCCGTTTTGCTTTGCGGCCGGACCTTGCGGTTTTCAAGGGCGCAACTACCCTTTGCATCATAGACACAAAATGGAAGCGACTCGACCTGGCGAAGCCGCATGCGAACGTGTCTCAAGCTGATATGTACCAAATGTATGCCTATGGTAAGGAGTTCGCCTCGCCTCGCACGATTTTGCTCTATCCGAGGTACGGGTCTTTACCTGACATTGTCGCCACGTACGCGCATTGCACCAATGCTCAGGGTGAAGAAGACCAACTAAGGCAGATACTTGTTGCGACAATTGATGTCGCAGCGCCGATCACTAGCAACTTAGGGGTAAGAGCATTGCACAAAAATCTAACCAAACTGATTCATGAGAACTATCCTGGAGGTGCAGAAATGATAGTGCCAGAGGGAATATGAATAGTCAGTTGGTTGAGGTGGCTTCCTGGCGCCTGTTAAGCGAGTTGTTCAGGCGATATCCCTTGAAATATAAATTGATAGAAACGCATCCTGGTGGAGGCATGTACGATTGCCTGTCAATATTTTGCGATCAAAAACATATCGCGGATTTCAACCGAGCTGGCAGCTTTCACGTCGTTCATAACCCCAATGCAGTACCAGCGCTAGACATCTGGCGATTAATGGTCGAAGAAGATGTGCAAAGCGTTCTTAATCAGGTGTGTCGTCGACTTGCATTGAAGATCCCTGGCAAATTGCCTCCGAGCACCCCTGAGGTCATAGTCTACAGATTTATTGCAGCATTTCTTGCGCATGCAGCATTCGGCAAGGAGAAATGGGAATGCCGTAACGGTTTATTTGACACTTCGGGGATGGATGCTTGTAATATTTCCCCGGCGTTTAGCGTTTTTCCCGCAGCTGAAAACCGGGTGAGAACCGTGTTGCCGGGAGATTTGCACCAAGAACCAGCTTACCGTTTCTGGTTTATTCTGCATGATGGGAACCCAGTTATGTGTTTTGAAACTACAGGAACCGTATGGAATCTTGACGGGCAGTCTTTTGATCTTTTCAAGCTATATAAGAAAGAAAAGAGGATATGGCCTATGGTTTTAGCTGTTGCGGGTGTGAATCGGCATACAACTTTGACCCCTGATCGGCGCAGAACCATGACCCACCTACACCGCTAACAACCTAGTTTAATGACTGAAAGAAATGTTAACGGGTCAACCTCGGGCGCCGATGATGGGTCAAAACCCCAAGCCGATTCACAATAAATCACCAGTTACCCGCAAAATAGTTGCCCGCGAAATCCCAAAAGCCCGTGACAGAGCGCTAACTGATATTCCGTTTTTCCGCATAAAGGCAACTGATGATGTTAAGGTTCGTCGAGTCGTATCCCCAGAATTACAGGTGTCGTTGGAGCGTATTGCGAGGTTGGAATCAGAAAATAGGCGATTGGAGTCTGAAAACGAACGATTATTAGAGCAGTTTGTACGATGGGCATATAATGCTCATACTCGAGGGCTAGACCAATATCTCTTAGATCGTCCACTACCGCATGTTGATAGAGGCCAATCATGACTCAGCAGTTTTCGCCTTTATCTTGGAGTCCGCTAGATTGTCTAATGTCTTCTAGGAGACCTTTTGGGTCAAAAGAGGGTACGCAAAGTTTGTGTGTTTTTATTCTTGACACACGAGTTTGATCATGCATAAATGCACCATTCGTAAGTAAAGTTACTGCAATGTTTAGGTTAACGCCCCCCTCTCCTAAATAATTGACAAACGTCTTTAGGTTTGTTATTTTAATCGTTTAGCACTCTGATAATAAGGAATATGCCAATGAGATTTAGCTGGAACAAGGCGGAAATGACTGATAGAAGGACACCTTCGAGAGTTATGTCTCCTACAGGTGGACATTTTGACGGAAGACCTACGTCAAAATGCTCTACTGATATTCTTACAAAAATACTAAGGGATAAAGATCCAAACAAAGAAAAAACCCTTAATCGGTTAAGAGCAGTTTACGCAAGATAGTTGCTATTTTAACCTCTATATTATAAAAACGTCATGCTTGCATGGCGTTTTTTTTTGTCTTTACTCGGTGTCCAAGTGATTCGTAATTGTCTCCCAACTGCTCAAGTGCGAAAAGGATTTGAATGAATAACGCATTCCTTATTAAATTTGTGAGATCTCTCGTTGGACATGAGGATGACTTGGTTTTGTCTATGGGAGAAATAAAGCCTAAACCGCTGCACTTCAAAATGTTTGGTCGTTACGATGTCCTTGAAATATCTAGGTTTTCGGATCTTAACGAAGCGATTAGGGGGAACAGCGATGGAAGAATACTTAGTATTAACACATTTCCATGTTTTTCCTGGGATGAGCAGCAAGCAGAACTTTGGAATAAGCTAAACACTGCATCTTCGCCTGTAGTTAGTTTGTTAAAACTCCAAGATAAGGTTTTTAAAGAGCAAGGAATTGATGGCCTAAAGCAAGTTGCCGATTATCTGTCCACGTTCGGACCCTCTAAGGGATATGCGTTAATTGGTATGGGATATTATGAGATATTGCTATGGCTGCCAGGAATAAAATTTGATGGCATTTTTGAATATACAAACAAGCTTAGGAAGCTAAAAATTATCGATGTTCTCCCAAGTTTTGACGCAAAATATGGAGCCAAGGGACTATTTGCAGATACTACAACTATCCCACTGATATCATACAAAAACATTATTCAGAAAAAAGCTTGGACAAAACTGTCGGGCAAAGTGACCCCTATTGTCAAAATAAAAACCGCGCCAGGCCAAGAAGACTCGATCTTAACTCAATGGCCTGTTGAATGGAGACAACTTCTTGGAGCTGAAGACCTTGTATTTGCTTGGGATAAGCCAGTCCCTCTTTCAGAATTTGTTCCTGATCTCATTAATTTTAGGAGAAAATGGCTTGCTAATCATGCTGTTATAGATACTTCAACTAGGCTAGTAAGTAATGAACCATACAAAGTTGATGGAACAAGTTCAAGTATCTTGCCTGCTGTAACAGGGCCATTGCCACCGCTTTTTGAAAAGTTGAGAGATTTGGGTAAAACCCCAAACGTAAATCCATTCGTTATCAGTGAAATAATTAACATCATTAGCTTGATTAATACCAATATTGGGAACATGTCTTTATTGTCAAGTGATTCATATATTATCTACTCTATAAACTATTTAAATAGCCTTCTTGTTGAATATCAAGCCGTTGCTGCCGGTCACGCCCTGCCAATGGCGGCACGATTAGAAGACTACCTGCTTGATTATGCAAACTGTGTATACGCTGCGATACTTCAGCATTTTCCGAGCAAAGACTTTAGCGAATTTTCAAGCAATACGCTCCCTTATGCGGGGTCACTATCACGAATTATAACGGCTATATCTGTGTTGCCAGAGCATTTGTTTACGGTCGTTTGTAAGTCAGATCCGCCTGAACGACTCGTATATGCCGGAGGGCAACCAGATGCTGACCCAGACTTAGTGTTCTCACTGGATGAGTTCAAGAATCAGTGGCAGGGGTTTTTATTTTTAAATCTTTCTGAGGGCTATAAGGTTGTCGATCAAAGTGAAATTATATACACACCATACAAGGATATATTTCAGGTACTTAATTGGATAACTTTGAGTCATGAAATATCACATGCTTATTACTGCAGATTGAACTTTGAACTACTTGAACGAGAATGGCTTCAAGATATAACCGATTCAATAGACGTACAAGAAGCCCATAGAGAATACACATACAGTGTTAATGAACTTTGCTCGGAATTGTTTGCGCATTGGTTCGATTTTACTCATTTTTTTGACAGAGACGTTGACTTTTATCTTTGGTCTATTTGGCGAACATGGGTGAAATTGCCACGAACTCATCAATACAAAAAATATTACTGGATCAGATCAATCTTTATCTGTCTTTGTAGTAAGTGGGAAACTATTGAAGTAGAGATCCAAAAGGTATTTATAGAGTTAAATCGTGAGGCAGGACTTGATGCTTTAGTACAAATAATGATGCGTGAGTTAGAAGCTTTTGCATGTTATGTAAAGTCGAAATTCCCAATAGAATATCCAACTATTGAGCCTACACAAGATGAGAAACTGGAGATAGTTAGTGTCCTTATTAACTATCCTGACTTTATTGTAAAATTTGAAGAAAATTATATAAACCGAAAAATTATTAGAAATATTAATAGAAGTTATAAAGATATTAAGGATGATATAGCTTCTGTTAATGCTGGTGTTCCTATATCACAACCGATTCCCAATCCATTTCTGTTTCTTAGAGAGATTCTTAGAAGTAGGTTTGAATCAAATGACAAATCTGTTCTTCCTGATAATACAACAGTTGCAATAATTTATAGTCTTTGGGAAACGTCTCGGAAATTTAAACGCGTGATACCTGATATAAAATAAGGAAATATTGTTGTGAAAGTAAACATATTTGCCACCCACAATTTGCATGAAGAATTCAAAGGCCTTTTGGCTTATGGCTGGCTTGGTGAATATGATGGGATTACTTATGATAGTCATTCCTCTATATCAAAATGTATAGTTATGGGGGCCTATAGCCCTTCCAAGATATTTGACATTTTTGAAGATACTCCGAAACGTGTTGTACTTGTCGAAGGGAACCTTTCAAATTGGGTACCGTTCCGAAAAAGTACTGATGGCTCAATAACAGTCTTTTCAATCGAAAAAGGCTATCAACCTGATGATCTAATGCGTCTCATAAAAGCAATCGAGATTTTATATTTAGGTGAATCAAGATGTAGCACTAGTTCCTGCCTTTTCTCTAGTTCTTTTCTGTCAACATTCACGGATATATGTGAGGAGTGTCAATCTGAGTTGGTTTCCGCAGGAATGATTAATAACGTAGTACGAATATTGGCGATAACATGCTTGCAAAAGAGAGAAATCTCATTTTCAAAGTACTCACTCAAGCATATAGGAAATGCAGTTCGTGACTTAGGAATAAGTAGCCGACATCCCAGCATAACAGTAGGTGCCACTGATTTGGTTATTGATGCAATGGCCTGTCCTGGCAGTTCAGTGCGAGAGTGGTTAAGTAAAACTTCAATACAGATACAAGATGAAAAGGCAGCCATCAAAGATAGATATGCGTCAACTTTACCTAAAACTTCTATTACATCTCCAGTATTTCTAGCATCACGTCGTTGGAACTCATGGACCCCTAATCAACCAATTCACGAAAGTTCGAGAGCCCTTCATTTTAAAACAGGTGGAGGATATTTCCTTTGTGATGGTAAAACGAGCATAGCAATTGATCCCGGGTATGGTTACCTTGATATGCTTTTTGAGCATGGAATCACTGTTATGGATATTGATAGTGTTGTTATTACGCATGATCATCCTGATCATTTGGCTGAATTACAAAATATTCTTGGTTTGCGTTATAATTATCGTAAAGATTGCACTCAATTAAGTCTTTATCTCAACCCAAGCTCTTACTTTCTTCTTAATAATTTTGCAAAATATTACAATCAAATTTTACAAGACGGGAAAGCAGTGCCCTTATTCCCGGATACAGAAATAAAAATTGGAAGTATTTTATTGTCATCGATCGGCATGTACCACGATGAGATTTATGATTTTCTGGGAGACTTAAAAAAGGAAGTTATTGAAGAAGTTGGTCCTTCTAAGGCACTCGGTTTGAAGCTTGTTTTTGAAGACCAAGGGAACAACAAACTTACGTGTGCGATTCCAGGAGACACTTCTTTCCCTAAAACCCCAGAAGAGTGTAAAAGGCTTTTAGCATTCTATGGTCGTCCCGATATTGCAGCTATTCATTTAGGTAGCCTAGAGGACGATTGGACAAATTTAACTAATTCTGCAAGCAGAATTGAATACGGCGAGAATAAGCACCTTGGAATCAATGGTGTAATACATTTTCTTCGCTTGCTCGAACCCAAAGTTGCAGTGTTAACAGAATTCGGAGAAGAATTAGATGCAAAATTGGTAAGGTTCTCTATAGTAGAACTTGTTAAGCAAGCCCTTACAGCAACACCGACCAAGATTTTGCCCTCAGATCTGAATCTATTTTTAGCATTTTACAACGGTGAGACTTTTTGCAAATGTGAATGCACAGATTTTGTGCCAGCTAAATACATTGATTATCGCTATCGAGAAAATCGAATAACATACGAATTTAGTGCCGGTTGCGAGTCAGGATTACATCATACATTAGAGTCTGAATTGCAACCATTATTGAAGCATAAGGTGTAAACTATTATCCTATAAATACGTTTTTTAATATTTTTGATTACATATACGTAAAATAGCTTATTTCAATTGGTATAACTTGCTTATATTATTAATCAAATACAGTTATTTACATTGCAATGGTATACTTAACCCTTTTTCAATTTTACCCTTTTAAATTTCGTATATTATAAGTTGGAAATAAACTGCAAAAGCCCCGGAATTCGGGGCTTTTCTTTGTGTTTGCGGCGTATATTTAAACCTTAAAATATTTCTCAATATTTACTACCTTTAAAAAAGTATATTTAAGCAGTTGTGAATCGGCATACAACTTTGACCCCTGATCGGCGCCGAACCATGACCCACCTACACCGCTAACAACCTGGTTTAATAACTGAAAGAAATGTTAACGGGTCAACCTTGGGCGCCGATGGTGGGTCAAAACCCCAAGCCGATTCACAAATGGTCTGAATTCTACCTTTGTTGAGCATGTCCAATTGCTCGTACCCGACTGAATATTTGACCATTCGACGAAAGGAGCGATAATGGGCAACAATACTGTCGTGTTTACCAGGGGGCAACTTTACGAGGAAGTCTGGAGTATGCCGATGACAGCCCTGGCCAAGAAATATGGCTTATCGGACGTCGGACTTCGCAAGATCTGCAAGCGACTGAATGTGCCCCTCCCCCCACAAGGCTATCATCTACGATCAAGAAAAAGCCCAAAGCCTCCATTGCCACCTGCCCCCAAAGGGACACCGCTAAACCATACTGCCTACCACTGCCGCCCCCCATCTCATCTCCAGGATGACTCAGGAAGTGGCAATCAGGTGCCTGAACTCGAATTCGAGATCGATCCCGCAAACAAGATAACCATCCCGCCTGCTCTAACAAATCCACACCCACTAATAAAGTTGACTGCCAAGTTGCTGGCGAAAACGAAACCCGACGAAACCGGGCGGATCAACTCCAGACTCAAGGGCGGCATCAACATTACCATTTACCCGGTGAGCATTGACCGGGCAATGCTGCTCATGGACGCGCTGGCGAAGGGGCTTGCGACACGCGACTATACCATCACCATTGGCGAAGATCGGAATGCAACAATCCTCACTATCCAGGAAGAAGCCTTTGAGATCAGCCTGGAGGAAAGGTGTAAGCGGGTTGAGTATCAACCTACAGAAAAGGAGCTGAGAAAATCCGAGCGACTTAAACACCGAACCTATCCCCTTTACAGTCAAATTTCGTCAGGGAATTTTGTTATTAAGGCAACTGCACCCCACGCTTCGTGGGAAATGATTGCTTCCGACCGGGAAAAGTCCCGCCTGGAATCAAACCTCAACAAAGTCGTAGTACTTCTGACCAAATACGCCATGAGCGTCAAAGAGCGGCGCCTACAACGGGAACGTGAAGAGCGAGAGCAGCGCGAGCGCGAAGAAAAACGCCAGGAAATGCGGCGGCTCATTGCCCTGGAAAAGGAACAGCTCAAGCAACTTGATGCCGAGGTGGCAAATTGGCACCGGAGCCAAAAGATCAGGCAGTATGCAGTGGCTGTAAAGCAGGCTGCCATCAAAAAGCACGGCGCTATTGACCCTGGCAGCAAGCTTGACCAGTGGTTGATCTGGGCGGAACAGCAAGCCGACCGGCTCGATCCGCTGGTTGAAAGTCCCTATTCAGTGCTCGATGACGAGGCCAAGTATCGCTACTACTGGGAATGATTTATACATTGCCCGTTTCAGGGAGGAGATATGGCTCAGCAGATCGCAGCGTCAGTGAAAAAGAAAAAGCGAAAACGCAAACAGGTCGAGGAATACTGTTCCTATGTAATCGAAATTCTCAGCTGGGAATTACGCTATTCGATCTCAGAGAATCGCAACAAGAAGCTATACCCTGGCCCCTATTCAGAATATTCATCAATTGAGATGACAGGGAAGGTGATTGAGCCGCCCAAAATTGCTGACCGCGAGATCCAGTGCACGCTTTACGGCAGCAGGGAGCACGACGTTCGACTAAACCACCCCGAAGACTATACCGAGGAACGTTATGCGCTGGTCGGGAGTATCACTGCAGGAAAGAAATATTGCAGCTTTACTGGCTGGGTTCCGGCGTCAGTGTTGTTTCCTATCGGTCAAATGGTAATCGCGAAGGAATTCCGGCATCTGGATCTTCTCGGCAAGCCGCTCTTTCGAAATTATGCAAACATCCATAACATCGTACTGATTAAGGAACCGGAGGTTGATTCAGGCCTTGAGGCCGAATCCATCTGATGTCGTGGCCAGATGATGCCCCCAACAACTAACGCATTCAGCCTAAACGAAAATTCGCCTAGTTCATCAATCATTGATTGGCAGCTATAAAAACGTAAACTTTATGCAGCAAAAAACGTCAAAAAAGGCCTATAGTTTACAAAATCCGATAAATTTCTGGCTATAGTGCGTCAAAGCACCTATTATCACTTGCGTATTTGCCAAGTTTACATTTATTAGGTATGCATAACCGTTCTGAGGCAGGTATCTTGTAATTTTGTAAACTATGGGCCAGAACTCTTTGAATTCTGGCTTTTTTTATTTACACACCACCGTGATTGTGAAAAACCATGAGCGCAGGGGCAGGAACCCACAGACAGGAGAATCTAACGTTACTGAAGCACGCGAAATTCTTTCTTTCAAGCCGAGCACCATCCTTAAAGATGCCTTGCAAGGCAAGCAGATCAAGCTTTCTCCCCAGTTGTGATAGATTTAGCTTGCAGTTTCCTACCATCTACCTTCTGCCAAAAAGACAACGGGCCGCTTCCCGAAAGAATGCGACCCGTTTTTATTGTTCATTGGTATAAAACCATTCCTATCTCATCATACCGCCACTCATTGGTGTCATAGGAGTTCCGGTATTACTCCAAAAGCTGTTATGGCTGGTCATATTGCGAAACATCCCCGAGTAATTGGCAAATCCTCCGCTGATCGGCATAGCTCCCAGCTGAGTCTGCATCTGACTCATCATGCCAGTCATGAATGTACTATTCATGTCCATCCCATTGATAACATTTGCTGTGATCGCTGACATATTACTGTTGATCGTCCCCATCATGCTGCGGTAAAGGCTCTGATTCGCAGCACTACCGCCCATGACCAAATTCGCCTGTCCCGCCATCAGACCGACCATCTGCTGAGCTGTAGCGTGCATTGTTTGAAACTGGGCGGCGTTCGTTTCCGACTGAGAGCCGGCCACATAGTCCGCCATCATATTTATACCGGAAGGCAGGTTCATTTGATTACGGAGCTGAGTCATCGCGTCATTCAAAGTCATGCCCGGGTTAGCTTCCATTTTCTCTCGGATGAGAGTTGACATTGGGCTGATGAAGTTGCTGCTGACCGTGCCGGACATAGCTGTTGCAGGCATACTGAGGATATAGCTGTTTGATACCGTCTGATTGGTATCCTCGTCGATGGTCTGTCCTTTGATCGCCAGTGCTACAATCGGATATTTACCAACGTCAGCAGGATCGACAGTAAGCGAATAGGCACCATTCGCAGCTGTTGTGGCTGATGGTTCGCCCGCGTCTAACTGGTAATTACCATTTTTGTCCATGAAGACTGTTGCACCGACAAGATATCCGTCTGCAACTTTACCGGAAACGGATGTGGTTGAGTTGTTCATCATTGAGGAAGAATTGCTCCCCATATCACTACTACCACATCCGGCTATGATAGCAACCGCCATCAAGCTTGTGATTGTACATAACTTTTTCATTGTTGCTCTCCTCTATCCGTTGCGGCGTTGCGGTTAAAAATCATAATAAACATAGAGGCCAGTTCCATAGTCAGAACTTGACGTGGTAATTCCCTTTGCTACATATCCTTCCAATCCGCTATGCTTCGTTGCCTGGTATTTCAATTTCAAATGTGCCTCCAGTAAAGGATCACCCCCGGCAACTGTTGCTGTTGAACCTTTCAGAATGAACATGGGGCGCAATGCATCGGTGACTTGATATCCTGCGCCGACAGTATAGTACAGATAGTCTTTGAGCGAAATAATTGAGGATTTCCCCTGGATTGCGTAGCCGGCTTCAGCATATGCGACCCAATTATCCAACCATTTCAACACCTCGATAGCAGCACCTCCGTCATATTCTCCGGTTCCCAACGCTTTGTTCTTGTCAGCAGTAGGAATTTTCAGAAAAACATTCGGCCGAACCTGCGGTACAGACTCCCTCTCTGTCACCAAAACATATCCTGTCTTGACGGTAATATCGCCAATCCCTCCCTGTCCCATTCCACCGCCCATGCCGGATGAACCGCCCATCACACCGGTGGCTGAAGTTGTGGTTGAACCGTTAGCAGCGGATTGACCGCCGCGCATACCGCCTCCCAGACTGGAAACTACATTACTGTTGCTCTGATAAACGAAAGGAATTTCGACGGATAAATCAAGCCGTTCGTTAGGGTAAACCGCAGCAGTAAAAGGAATATATACTGTGTTGGTTCTGGTTCCGGTTCCGTATGTACCGGAGACGAATTCCAGTCCAAGACCGAGAGAGTAGTGTGTTTCATCGGCGCTGCTCACGCCTGGAGTGATCACCATTACGACAATTATCAGGCATTTCAAGCCGCTTATAATTCTTTGCATAACAATTCTCCGATAAAATTCATCATTGTATCTTATCCGCATGTTAGTGGCGCATCATGCCGCCACCACGATTCATCCCGCCACCACGATTAGTCATCCCGCCGCCGCGGTTCATCTGCCCACCGGGAAAGCGTTCTTTTATGGATGGTTGAAGTTTAGCGCCGTTCCAGACAGCTTCTCCCTGTTCTGTACGCAATTCAATCTGTGAGCCGGTTGTGCGATTTTCAAGTTTTCTGACGAGCATGTATATAGCGCCATCCCTGCCTTGTGTCTTGGAACCTCTGGCAGAAATTTCATCATTAAGAGCAAGCTTGATGCCATGTTTTTCCCAGTAAGAAGATGGCCCAACAGCAAGATGCAATTTTTCTGAACTGTTACTGATATCAACAAGAGTAATTTCCCTGTCACCTGAATACGGTGGCGTGCTTACTTTTCCGGCAACCATCGCCACCGTATTGACATCGTAGCCGCGATCAAGATCAAGTCCGGATTTTCCAGCGGCATCTCCCGCTAAAACGGTGCTTGCCTGTAATATGGCTATCACGCTAACTACTCTTATATGATGAAGAAAATGCGTTGATTGCATTACACACCTGCTAAATTGGAATCAATTGGTAACCGGTTGAGTCGCCGATGATGCTGTTGGTGTAAGTGGCGCATCTGCTGCGGCTGTTCCGGTTCCATTGGTCATCATTGGATGTTGTCCGGTCCCGTTCATATGACCGTTCTGCAGCCCGCCGTCTGTAGCGGAGCCTTGTTGAGTGCCTTTTACGTGCATGGCGTCATGTCTGTTACCTTTTGTACCGTTCGTGCCCTGATGCATGCCGGACATTCCTCCCTGTTGCATATGGGAGCCGTTGTTGCGACTGCCGTTCGCCGTGTTCCCCTGCATCATGCCGCCACCCATGGCACTTGCCTGTCCGGCAATAGTAAGCGCCACCAAAACTGTTACTGCATGGAGTGTTGTGTGTGTTTTCATTTTTGTTCCTCCGTGGGATATATTTGAATTGTAACATTCCACGGTTCATGCCAAAAACCTTGTTAAGCGTAACAAGCTGTTATTATACGATAAAAATATTGCGCTGTTGTTACCGCTACCTTGTTTACGTGCAAAATATTGCACCAGATGAGAAGAGTATTGCACCTCACTCTTTTTCATCAAGTAGATTATATTCTTTCAATTTGTACTGTAATGCACGACGCGACAGACCAAGTTCTTCAGCTGCTAACCGCCGGTTCCCCCTGTGTCTGCCAAGGGCTTTTATGATAATTTCCCGTTCTACAGATTTCATGGCGTCTCTACTATCCTGAAGTATTGGCTCTGGTTTTTGGAGAACTATTTCCGGCAGATTATTGCAACGGATACTTCCCTGGGCCAGGATCACGGCCCGCTCCACAACGTTCTGCATCTCCCGCACATTGCCTGGCCAGGTATAGCGCTCCATTGCGGTCAAAGCCTCTTTCTCAAAACCTTTGAGCTTCTTGCCGCTCTGTAAGCTGAAACGATTCAGAAAATAACCTGCCAATAGAGGAATAGCATCAACACGATCCTTGAGTGGCGGAAGTTGGATCGGAAAGACATTCAGTCGATAATAGAGATCCTCCCGAAATCTGCGCTGAGTAACCTCATCCTGGAGATTTCTGTTGGTTGCGGCGATGACTCGAACATCAGCTTTAATCTCTTTGCTGCCACCAACCCGTTCAAATACCCGCTCCTGTAGAACTCGCAGTAGTTTGGACTGTAATGCCAGAGGCATTTCACCAATCTCGTCCAAAAAAATGGTCCCGCCTTTGGCAAGTTCAAATTTACCTTGTCGAGCCTGAATTGCTCCGGTGAAAGCACCCTTTTCATGACCGAACAATTCACTTTCCAAGAGATTGTCAGGGATGGCAGCACAATTGAGGGGGACAAAGCTTGCTTCTCCTCTGGGACTCAACAGGTGTATGGTCCGAGCCACAAGTTCTTTGCCTGTACCACTTTCACCGTAAATCAGTACGTTGGCGTTGGCAGAAGCTACGTCACGCACCAGCTTCTGTACCGTTTGCATAGACTGACCCGCAAAAACAAGTTCCTCCGGTGGCAGCCCTGCAGCCTCTGCTTCTTTAAGGACAAGGTACTCCCTGGCACGTCCCAGGCCTTCGATAGCCCGATTTACCAAGGCAAGCAGGGTGTCAGGATTTTCCAGCGGCTTGGTGAGAAAATCCACTGCTCCTTCTTTCATGGCGCCAACCGCCTCATCTACTCTGCCGAAGGCGGTTATAAATATGAACAGAGGAGGGTTTGGATCAATCCGTGTTTCGCGAAACAGTTCCAGGCCGGTCTTACCGGGCATCTTCAAATCAGTTACTACGAGGTCGAAGCTTTCCTGGCGTAAGAGACGCAGTCCTTTGAGTCCTTCTTCAGCAATCAACACTTCGTGGCCATCATCTTCCAAGATTGTCTGCACAAAACTTCTAAAAGTTTCGTCGTCTTCAACCAGTAAAATACGTCCTTTCATTTTCTACTCCTACTCTCAAGGATGGGGATTGTAATGGATACGGCAGTTCCTTCCCCACCAGTGCTTTGCACGGTGATCTTCCCTCCATGCTCTTCGACAATTTTTTTGCACAGAGCCAACCCCAAGCCAGTACCTCTCGCCTTGGTGGTATAGAATGGTTCAAAAACTCTGGATATGTCTTGCTGGCTGATCCCTTGCCCATCATCATTCACACTAATCATTGCCCGCCCGCTGGCAACATCTACCATTATCCGGATTGTGCCACCGTCTGACATAGACTGAATGGCATTATTCCCCAAATTGAGCAAAACCTGACCTAACTTGTCTCGATTGCCGACAATCAGTAAGCCTTTCGGGCATTCACTGATGATGTTGATATGATGTAGCTCCGCTTCGTGGCGAAGAAGAGCAACCGTATGAGTGATGACCTCGCCCAGATCTACTCTGGTCTTCGATTCCCGGTCGTTTCTGGCGTAGGTAAGCAGGTCGCTGACTAGAGTTTCCAGACGAAGCGTTTCTGCTACGATACGCGCGGCAAAACCAGCGTTCCGTTCATCATGAGGTTTTTTTACCATTACTTGCGCATACCCTTTGATCCCTGCCAAAGGGTTTCTGATTTCGTGAGCTAGCATGGCCCCCATCTCGCCCAGTTGCGCCAGGCTTTCACGATGCGCCATTTCCAATTTGCGCTGTTCTTCCTGCCAGGTAAAGCGGTAGAGAGCCAGAGCCAAAATCCATCCAGCGGCGAGCAGACAGAGCAGGATTATCATGTTTAGTTCTGCCCGCCTGATTACGCTATCAGCACGATAGGTATGGAGAGTCAGCCGAAGAGCGAGTGTTTCTCCGGAGAGATAGATGGGAGCATTGAACTCGAAGGCGATTTCACCCGTACGAAGGTTTATACGTTCATTTGACGTTGTTCCATCTTGGAGTGTCTGTAATGGTAGAGCACCTTGTATGGGCGTACCAATTAAATCTGGGTTGGTGTGAAATCGGTACAAGCCCTTCCGGTCTATAAGTGCGAAAAAAGCTATTTCTTGAGACTTGAATGTAGCAAGATTCCGCAGAGTGGGATCGTGGATGGCAACATTTTCAATAGCGGAAGTGAGGGACAAGGCTAGACCGCGCAGGTTTTCTTCGGCAATCGGTCGGGCACTCTGGTAATTGCTTACGGTGAACCAGATGAGAGCGGCTGACAAACAAATTCCACCGATGAGTAAAAGCTTTCTCATGCAGCTTCGCTGTTAAAGGGCAGCCAGAACACGTTCCATCCCGGTCCGGACCTGTGCGGCTATTTCGGTGAGTTCGTCATTACCGATCACGCCTAGTGCAGCAACCGGGTCCATGATCATGACAGCGGTTTTCTCATCGTTATCACGGTAGACAACCACATTGCAGGGAAGTAGGGTGCCAATATTTATTTCTTTAGCAAAAGCTTCCCATGCCAAGGCCGGATTACAAGCGCCAAGTATGACATATTCACGAAAATCCCTGCCGAGCTTTTCCTTGAATTTGTTTTGAACATTTATCTCACTTAGAATGCCGAAACCTTCTTTGGCGAGTTCTGCCCGCACTTTCTGTTCTACCTCTGCGAACTGTGCATCAATGACCTTGCCGAATGCGTAGGCAGTTTTCAGTTCCATTGCGTCCTCTCATGTAACATTTTGACGTATATTTCCATAAACTTTACAGGGTAAATTATACCAGCCGCATTACAATTTACCCCTCTATTCAGTTACAGTGCGATGAAATATTTAACAGCCAAACAAGGGGTCTGGAAGAGTGGTTCTTTTGCTTCCTAAACTATTTTTGAGGATTGAGAACGGGGGTACATCAGCGTTCTAAACAATTTCAGCATGATCTGCGAAAGACGCAGCCAGGTGAGGGGTTGCGTCTTTTTTGTCAATGTTCGCAATATTTCCGCAGTTATCCACTTTGTTACAATTATTCACATGACATCTAAGCGATTCCATTTCTCATGAATATCGCCCACCCGAAAAAATAGCTATTGACACGTAATTTCAGCCTGTTACATGTCATGCCTATTCGCTGTGCAAGACGTGAAAGTGCCTGTAGATACATTGCAATTGCGTAACATATCCACAGGTACCGGGTAGTTATCCACAGGCCCAGTGGAAAGACTCTTCCACGCTTCGTAACTGGCTGAATACGCGCAATTTCAGGATGAAGCTTTACTTGCACCAGATTAATTTTTGTCGGCATCAAGATGTTCGCGGACCTTCTGCAATAACAGTTTCGGCAAGATCGGTTTCAGCAACAATTCCACGCCAGCTTGAATCCCGCCACGGCTCTGCAGGATGTCGTTGGTATAGCCGCTGGTGAAAATCACCTTGGTAGTTGAATTCAATTGTCTGATTTCATTGTAGACTTCGGCACCATTTTTCTTAGGCATAATGATATCGGTAATCACCAGCTGGATATCGTGGCGGTATTCCTTGAACTTTTCCATGGCATCCTCACCATCCACCGCCAGAATGACTGAGTAACCGGTGCTGGTCAGGATTTTTGCCATGAGGTCGCGAATATGATAGTCATCTTCCACGACCAGGATCGTTTCCGTGCCTGACAGGGGCGAATCAATAATAGCGTCAACCGGAGTAAGGACTGACGCGGCCATAATCAGGGGCAGATATGCCTTAAAGGTGGTGCCGACACCCGGCTCGCTATAGACGTTAATCAAGCCGTTATGTTGCTTAAAGATGCCGTACGCAATGGCCAAGCCGAGACCGGTACCCCTGCCAACCTCTTTCGTCGTAAAAAACGGGTCGAAGATACGGGAACACGTTTCCTTATCCATACCGGTACCGGTGTCTGAGACCGCAATCATGGCATACGTGCCGGGAGAGCCGTACCCATGCACCGCCACATAGTCGAGATCGATTGTCTGCAGACTGGTACTGATGGCAATGGTACCGCCTGAAGGCATAGCGTCACGGGCATTGGTCACCAGGTTGATCAGGACCTGTTCAATTTCACCAACATCGATACGCACGCTCAGAGGATGCTCAATAAGGGTGGTGACCAGTGTTATGTCTTCGGTAATCAACCGGTCGAGCATTTTGCGGACGCCGGAAATGACCAGGTTCAGATCGTGGTCCCTGGTTTCCATCTGCTTTTTACGACTGAACGCCAACAGGCCACGGGTCAATGTCGTTGCCCGTTCCACTGCAGCCGAGACCTCTTTGACCATTGACGTATCCAGCTGCGCCTTGTCAAGCTGGCCTTCCACCAAGCACGCGTACCCGCCGATTACCGTCAGGACGTTATTAAAGTCATGGGCAATGCCGCCCGCCAGTTGACCGATGGAATCCAGCCGCTGTGAATGGCGTAACTGCTCTTCGATCTGCAGCTGTTTCGTAATGTCGTCCTTAACCGCCAGGTAATGAGTGATGTCGCCCGCTTTGTTGCGGATCGGCGCAATGGTTACCCGCTCCCAGAACAGCTCGCCAGTTTTTTTCCGGTTGTGAATAGTGCCTTCCCAGGTAGCTCCGGAACTGATCGTGCGCCACATCTCCGCGAAAACCTCTGCCGGCGTATCCCCTTGGAAAATACGTGGAGTTTTACCGTAAAGCTCTTCCGGGCCATAACCCGTCATTTGGGTCAGCTTCGGGTTCACATACTCGATGATCCCCGCCGTATCGGTAATCAGGACTGACACCGGGCTTTGCTCTACGGCCTGATACAGTTTCTGTAGCTCTTTTTCCGCATGCTTGATGTCGGTCATATCGTGAATCAAGGCAAAATAGCTGACCGTTTCCCCCTGCTCATTTTTCTGCGGGACACAATCCAGCGACTGCTCCATGACTTGGCCATTTTTTGTCACATGTCGCTCAAAATGACTGGGGATGCCCTGCAAAGCCTGCCGGATGTAGCCCTTGGAAAGGTCATACACCTGCTCGCCCAACACTTCCCGCACGGTTTTGCCGATAATCTGCTCCGCCCCCAACCCGGCCCATTCGGCGTAGCCTTTGTTGGCAAATAGATACCGTTCATCCCGGCCCACCTGGGCAATCAGGTAGGGAATGCCGTTAGTGACGAGCGCATACTTTTCCGCCAACTCAATGGCCCGCGTCTTTTCGTCTTCCAGCTTTGCCTCTTGCTGATACCGCTTGCGTGAATAGCCGGCAATACCAATGCTCCCAACCAGCCAGAGCATGCCGAAACCACCCAGCAGCGATCGTCTGGTTTCTTTCTCGGAAACCAGGTAATTCCTGAGCGGAATAGCAATACTCATCCCGCCGCGCACATCGCCAACCTTATACCCTTGCTGGGCATGGCACTTAAGACAGCTTTCTTCAGTAGTAAAAATTGACATGAACTGCAGGTATGACTCGTTATTGGTCGAAGCGACTTGAAAGCGCTCCCGTAAGCTTGATTGTTCAAATAGCAGTAACGTTTCCCGCTCCCAGTCATTGGCAGCATTATTCGGGTTTAGTGGCTTTAGGCTGACCAGTTTGCTGATGATCGGCAAACCGGATTGTTTCCGGATTTCTTCAAACACCATGCGGGTCATATAGGCAGGGTTGATCAAGGTCAGCATTTTGCCACTGGTGGTCACTACATCCCGCTCAGGCACCGTCAGATGCGGGTTGGCAACCACCTTATCAGCGGCCGCATAGACGCCTCCAAGCTTCGCGTTCCATTTGCGGTACTGGATATTCAGCTTGTAATAATCCCGCGCCTCCCGCGCAGCCTCGTCAATGGTGTGGCGATGGTGATCATGCAGAATATAGGACAAGATTCCAGCGAGCATGCAGGTCCACGCAACAACTATAGTGAGACCATATTTTTTGAAATAGATTCGCCAGTTATCCATAGAATTTCACCCCCTCTCTTGCCTGAAAACAGTTGATGGCGGTAACAATTCAGCCCGACAGCTCGCCGGACTCCGCTCGTGTAGCCACAGAGATTCCCAGCCCCCCCCGTTTCATAAACGTCTATTAACATTATAATCGACAAATTTTCTCAGGTCTTCACAAAATATCGACAATAAGGTACATCTAGCACCAGACGTTAACGGATTTACCCCTAAGGATGCTAATGAATTTTACCAAGATCGCCATCGGCGCCGTCGCCGCTGTCGCCATCAGCTGTTTTTTCCTGCTCGACCTCGGGCAGTATATAACCCTGGCCGCGCTAAAAACCAATCGCCAACTGCTCATGGATTACTACGCGCAGCACCAGTATCTGATGGTCGCCGGCTTTGTGTCGCTCTACATTCTTCAGACCGTTCTATCACTTCCCGGGGCAACTATTTTTTCTCTGGCCGCCGGAGCGATCTTTGGCACCCTCGCCGGAACGGTTTATGCTGTTTTCGCCGCGACGATCGGCGCTACGCTGGCCTTACTGGTGACCCGCTACCTGCTGCGTGATGCCGTGCTGAAGCGTTTCGGCGCCAAGCTTGAGGGGATGAACCGGGAATTGGCCGACCGCGGCTTCAATTATCTGCTGTTTTTGCGCCTGGTGCCGCTCTTTCCCTTTTTTCTGATCAATCTGGCTGCCGGGCTGACGCGCCTGCCGGTACGCACGTTTTTTCTTGCCACGTTACTGGGCATCGTGCCGGGCGCCTTTGTCTACGTGAATGCCGGAGCCAGCCTCGCCACCATCACCACACTCGCCGGTATTGCATCGCCACGCGTCATCGGCGCTTTTGTCCTGCTGGGCCTGTTCGCTCTGCTGCCGGTACTTTATGCCCGTTATCAAAAGGAGATCCTCCTGATATGGAAGACTATTACAACCCGCAGGACCTGAAGAAATTTGCCGACATTGGTAAAGATGCGCCCGAGCTGGCCAATAAGTTCTTTGCCTATTACGGTGCCGTGTTTAGCGAAGGCGCCCTGACTGAACGGGAAAAGGCGCTGATCGCCCTGGCGGTGGCCCATGCGGTGCAGTGTCCGTACTGTATCGACGCCTATACCACCGGCTGTCTGGAGAAGGGGTCAAACCTGGAAGAGATGACCGAAGCGGTGCATGTAGCCGCAGCCATCCGCGGTGGTGCCTCGCTGGTACATGGACTCCAGATGCGTAAAGCGGCCGAGAAGCTGTCCTTATAAGGGGCGGGAGAAGCGATGACCTTTAACGAGACCCTGCACCAGCATGGGCTGCAGTTGACCCGGGACACCACGACCACGCTGCAGATCAATATCGGCCGCATCTGCGACCTGACCTGTCGCCACTGTCATCAGGATGCCGGGCCAACCCGCCCGGAGCAGATGTCTGCCGAAACCGTGGCCGCGGTCATTGCTACGGCCAGCCGGCTCAATTTCGCTACCATTGATATCACCGGTGGGGCACCGGAACTGTTGCCCAGCCTGCCGGCACTGATCCGTGGCGTGGCGCCGTTGACCGAAACGCTGATGGTCCGCACTAATCTGGTGGCCTTGAGCAAGAAGGCGAACCACGCCCTCCCTGAACTCTATCGCCAGCATCGGGTCAACCTGGTTGCCTCACTGCCGGCACTGAGTGCCAGCCAGACCGACGCCCAGCGCGGGAAGGGGGTCTGGGAGGCCAGCATTGCCATGCTCCAGAGCCTGAACGCCCTTGGCTATGGCCAGGAGGGGAGCGGCCTGGTTCTGGATCTGGTCTCCAACCCCGCCGGGGCCTTTCTGCCGCCGGGGCAGAATCAGGCCGAGCGCCGATTTCGCCAGGAGTTGACCAGGCGCTTTGACATCTCCTTCAATAATCTGCTGACCATGACCAATGTACCGCTGGGCCGGTTTCGCAGCTGGTTGGAAACTTCGGGGAATCTGCAGGAATATCTGGACAAGCTGGCCGGCAACTTCAACCCGGCCACAGTGCCGGGCTTGATGTGCCGTTCGTTCATTGCGGTGGATTGGGATGGCTTCCTTTATGACTGCGACTTCAACGTGGTTACCGGCAACCACCACGGCCACCGCAAGCTGCACATTGCCGAACTTACGGAGCTGCCCCAGCCTGGCACACCTATTCCAGTGGGCGATTATTGCTACGCCTGCACGGCGGGGGCGGGGTTTACCTGCGGCGGCAGCATTGCCGCCTGACAACATTGGTGAAAACGTATGAGGAAGCCAATATGCAAGGCGCAAACGAGCTAAAATTCGAGGCGTACACCGAGTACGTTGAGGATTTTAGCGAGTGGCAACGCCGCAGATTGGCCCCGCAGTAGTTTTCTAGAAGAACTCCCGCAGGCTCTCATCCATCCCCTTGAGCATCTCATACCAGAACGCCTTGGCCGCTTCAACCTTGTCACAGGCAAACCGTTCCAGCCAGTCCCCTAACTCCGGTGACAGGTCCTGATCTACCTCCCGCTTGCGCTGCAAAAATGAGTGAATGAAATCAATATTCCGCTCTGACTCCCAGAATACCGGGGTATTCCGGCTATGAATCCGGCTGGCTAACACCGTAATGGCCCGGGTGAACTGGTCCCGGCACTGGTACAGCGTGCCCATGACTTCAGGCAACAGCTCTTCGGCCCAACCGCGATGAAAGCGACAGATCCCGAGGTTATCCAGGATCAGCTCCTGCTGCAGACGCTCGGCGCACCGGCGACCCAGTTCCCGCGGCGGGATGAAGTCGTTGCCGTAGACCATGTAGTATTTACCCATAATTGCCATCGGTGCCAGGGCTCCAGCAGTCCAATACTGATTGGGGACCATCCAGCCCCGGCGACTGAAGGCGATATAGACAAAGCTGTCGTGCAACGCCTGCCCCTTGATCCGGGACTGGCGTCGGCTCCACTTCCGGACCCCTTCACTGAAATCAAGAATGCCCCGCCGTGTCAGGATGGCATCGATCAGTTCACAGCCCAGATCGGCGTTATGCCATGAATCCGCAACAACATCAAACCCGGTCAGGTTCCAGCGGGGCAACCGAGTCACCCCGAGTTCTTCCCTGGTCAGGCGGCCAGTATCGAGCAGATCCATCAGCCAGGCCAGCACGCCACCTCCGGAAATGGCATCAAACCCCATGGCGTCACAATGGTGATTCAGTTTCTCGGCGGCCCGCTGATCGAAAATCCCGCAGAGCGGCCCCATGGTCTGATAGGGCTCATAGTCCTTTTTGTAGATGCCATTCATTTTTTTGCAGACCGCCACGCACGGCTCGCCACAGGTGGCTTGCTGCTTGGTGGCAATAGTCTCATCATTGAACTGCTTGAGGTAGTGATTCACCACGAATTGCTGATGCAGGTCCAGTCGCTCAGATTCCGTCTGAAAAACCGTCCGGTAATTGAACGCCATGATCCGGCCGCCCATGGTGGCATAGTTAACGCCAAAGGTCCCACCAGTGCCGACCTTCTCGTCAAAACGATACTTGTTGGTCGTTTCCATATCCTTATGGAGCAGACGCTGCTGATACTTTTGTTGAAACCATTCATCCGCAACCTTGTGATCACGGAAATCTTCCTCCACCACGGTGCCGCCATAAATGATCGCAACAATGCCATGGTTCTGCACCAGCGCACTACCCAACCCGCCCCGACCGGCCCAGGTATCAACAGCGCTGATAACCCCCTTGCTGATTGGCACCGACATGATGCCGCCCAGATCGGTATACTGGCTGGCGGGGCCGGTGACCAGAATGCGGGGATCCTTGGCGTAGCGGTCACCAAACAGTTCGAAGACCCGGTCGGTCAGGGAATAAACCCCTTGGCGGCCAGTTTTCCAGACCGCATTGACATCAAGCGGGACGACGTCCACTTCAATCTCTTCGCCATGGCTCCGGTTCAGCACCAAGACCGACGGTACCGGCGCCTTCCCCACCAGACTGAGCATGTTGATGCCCAGGTTATTGAAGACCAGCCCGGCACCACCCATGGAGCTGATATAAAATCCCTGCCAGCACGGGGAAAAGCCGGTCACCACCATGCGGTTGGAACCGGGGAAGATGGAGCCGGCAAAAATGCCCACCCCAAAGTTCAGACTCTTGTATTTTTCCGTCAGGTGAATGCCCAGGTCCACCGGCCCAAAATAGCGGTCAAAACCATAGCGGGCCATCCGATAATAGCCGGTGCCGGGATCGACAAACAGAACGCGCTGTTTCATTTGCATAGAATTGGCACTCACTCTCTCGTAACGATGCATAACCGTAGCACATGGGTTCGTATACACAATTGTGTGCAGATAAAATTTTTCCGGCGCTAAAACGAAAAAAAGCACCCTGAATAAGGTGCTTTTTCTGCAACGATAAAAGGAATAACGATTAATTATCCGGCAGATCCTGCTTGTGGCAACCGCTGCAATTAACCGCCGGTCCGGCACCCTGTTTTTTATGGCAGCCGATGCACAGTTTATGGCCGCTCTGTTTGTTCAGTTCAAAGTAGCGCGGTGAGCCTTCATGGCAATCAACGCACTTGAACATGGAGCGATGCGCCTTGTGATCAAACGGGATGTTGCCGTTATACGCCTTCATCACATTTGCTGAAGCAACCGCTGCCAAGCTGAGCAGCAGCATCATACCAACGAGAATAATCTTCATATCCCCCCCCTCCATAAAAAACAGCTAATAATTTCTCAGAATGCGATATTTGTCAAGAAATTCGTTCTGTTAGCACAACAGAATCTGATCTGGTTCACGCGCCAAGAATGGCAAACACGTTTATACTGCATTTTTTCTAAAGAATCAGTTCTGATTAGCCGAAAATCTAACTACCAGCGGAGAGCAGATGAAATGTCCCCACTCCTGGTAATCAGCGGACTATCCGCAGCAAGGCACAGATAATTACCCATGGCCATTGAAAGCGAAAAACTATACGAAACAGTATTCATTTACTTCGAAGACGAATTTACTGCCATGCGGCAAAAGTTCGAGTCGGGGCAACTGGACGATTACAAGGAACGGGTGATCACCAGCCAGAAGATCAATGAAGCGCTTTCGCTCCTGGCCCCGTACGTACGCAGCGAGTGTCGAGCCCGGCAACTGATCCGCAACGGTGAACTCCTCAAAAAAGAGCTGCTTTCGGTTCGTGACATCATCTGCAACAAACCTTGGCTGCCCTGATTGCCTTCATTTGGATAAGCAAAAAAAAGCGGACACCTTCAGGTGCCCGCCCGTTACTCGCCAGCTGAGATCCTACCCTTCCTCTTCTTCACCAACGGCAATTTCCCGATAGACCCGATCTTCTTCAAAACGCTTGGTCTGGGCCTGCTGCTTCTCCAGGTCAGACTTGCATTTGACACAATGCCTGGCAAACGGCACCACCTTCAGCCGGCCGAGGGGAATCTCTTCCTCGCACTCTTCACAGATGCCATACTCGCCATCTGCAATTCGGAGCAGCGCTTCATCGATATAGCGAACTTTTTCCCGCTCGCGATCCCCCAACAATAGGGAGAGTTCACGATCGCGCTCACTGGACGCCTGATCGTAAATGTCGCCAGTCGTCTCTTCATTGCCGGCCGGGGCATCTATTTTCAGACTCTTACTAATTTCCTTCAGCGTCTCGTCCTTCATCTTCAGGAGGAGCGCCTGCATCTCATCAAGTTTTTCAACCATGTACCAGTAACTCCATAGTGATTAGTCGGCCCGAAGGCGTCGCAATAATACAGCAATATAATCTTTTGTCAAGAAATACGAACCATCGTAGTTTCAAGTAGTTACTCGACAATCTCGCCAATCAGATCATAATCCGACGAGTCGGTAATGCGTAATTTGACAATATCACCCACATTTGCCTGTCCATCTGTAATGTATACCTGTCCGTCAATGTCAGGGGCCTGCCGGGCGGTCCGGCCTTTCAGCAACAGCTCGGTTTCTTCGCTGTATCCTTCGACCAGTACCGATTCGATGGTATTCATCAGGGTCCGGTTTCGCCGGAAAGAGACGCGGGCCTGGGTCCGCATCAGCTTTTTGTACCGCTCCCGCTTGACCCGTTCGGCAATCTGCTCGGCCATTTCTGCGGCTGGTGTGCCTTCCTCGCGTGAATAGCAGAACACCCCGAGGCGATCAAATTGAGCCTCCTCGACAAACTGGACCAACTTTTTAAAGTCTTCGTCTGTTTCGCCGGGGAAACCGACGATTAGCGAGGTGCGCAGGGCAATGCCCGGCACTTCATCCCGCAACCGGGCGATCAGCGCCCGCTGCTCCGCCTCATTGCTGCGCCGATTCATCTGCTTAAGGACCGGGTCGCTGATGTGCTGCAACGGGATATCCAAATACTTGCAGACCTTGGGCTCGGTCTTGATCAGCTCGATCAGTTCGTCCGTGATCCCGTCCGGATAGGCATACAGCAGGCGAATCCAGGCCAGACCGTCAATTCTGGCCAACCCGCGAATGAGCATCGCCAGGGTGGTGCCATTGGCAAAATCGGAACCATAGCGGGTGATATCCTGCGCCACCAGATTCAGTTCCTTCACCCCATTGGCCACCAGCTTTTTGGCTTCGTCCAGCACCAACTGCAGCGGCCGGGAGCGGAACCCGCCGCGAATAGCCGGAATCGCACAGTAAGAGCAGCAATTGGAGCACCCTTCGGCTATTTTAAGATAGGCCGTGTAGTAGGGCGACGACTGCAGGCGGGGCAATTCGCCGTCAAAGGTGTAGTTTGGATCACCAACGTAATGAAGCTGACCTTCGACCTGTTCCTTTTCACGAATCACTTCGGCAATACGCGGGTAGTCGCCAGTGCCGATGAAAATGTCCACTTCCGGCAGCTCCTTACCCAGCTCTTCCTGATATCGCTGCGGTAAACAGCCCGCGACGATCAGCAGGCGACACTTGCCGTCATGCTTGCGGTCAGCCAGATCAAGAATCGTATCAATGCTTTCCTGCTTGGCTTCCTTGATG
>JANOEC010000081.1:0-53458 GCA_031412995.1 Geobacteraceae bacterium | reverse complement strand
CCGGGGAGGCAACAATCTGGCGATGATGCTCTCTTTCAATTCTGATGCATATTTCTTGGCCATCGTCGCTCTCTTTCCTTGCCCCGCAAGTTAACACTTTTCTCTCACAGAGAGGCGACAACTATCCTGACACAGGGGGGTACCGAGAGGAGGGTGTTCACGGCGACGGCCTGATGTCCTATCCCTCCCATGAGAGGCACGTCATTGGCAATCATGATATTTTGCTCACGCCACCACTGCACGTGCCTGGTCCCGTAGGAAGGTAAAAACTCTCGGCCATTTTGCTCAAAATTGGTGGCGAAGAGATTCGTCGCCCCTGTCTGAATGTCATAAGAGTAAAGGTTGAGTCTCCGTTCCCCGGTGTCTGAACCGTACCTGGCATACAATACATTTTTCCCGTCACTGGCAAAGGACCACATGAACGGCTCATTTGAGATATGTGTGACCTGCTTTGAAGTTTTGTCATACAACTTCAAGTTGTGAAAATAATCTGGGCTGGTCCCGGAATGTTCGATCCAGACGACAAACCCGGGCACATTGTATGTTTCGTAGACTCGTGGCTGTCCGTAATCCATAGGAGTGTCAATCACTCTGATCGCTTCATGATTGCCGGTGGTCAGGTTGGAAAGGTAAATCTTGTCATAGGGGTTGCCCAGAGCAGGATACTTTCGGGCCGATGCCACACTGTTGCCTAGAAGTGAGGATTCCCAGGTTCTTTCTCCGTCGGGCATGGGGAAGGGGCTGCTGACGATACCTGATGTGAGATCGAGGAGGCGTACCGCACTCCCGTCAAGGAGCAGAACAACATCTTGGTCAATTGACGCCGGCGCATAGGGGATCGTATACTCCAACGTGAAGTCGCCGGCGGAGTTGATGGCCCCGACAAAGGTCTTTGTCTTCCCCCACACAATCTTTTCCTTTGAAAGAAAAACGGACTCGTTTGTCTCCCCCGCCTCGGGATAGATGGTCACCACCTTGTTGGTTGCACCGTCAAACACGACCACAGGGTAGACCTCTGTCATGTCAGGCAGCCGCTCAGAGTTTATCCAGGCGAACCGGTCCCCCACCGAAGTTGGTATGCCAATTGGCCGTTCAGAACCGCTTATCCGGTAAAAACGCCCATTGTCCGCGTAAACGGCCATCTTTTTTATCGAACTGAACCGGACGTTATCCGTTGTGACAACTTCAAGTTTCACGAGATAATACTGGCCCGGCTGAAACAGACTGTTGTCCAGTGTTGCAAGGACGCCGTCGACGACACTTTCGGCCGATTCCGGCCCCAGCGGCTGCCAGATACCGGTTGTCGGGATGTATGGAGCCTGGGGGGTGCCGGTCAACGGGGCGTACCAGAGCCGATAGCTGGCGAATCCGGCCCCGTAGGCGTCTCCTCTGATCGTCACCGTACTGGGTTTTGTTACATCTACCGAATAGGGGAGGCTGGTGATCCTGACCTGCGGAACCGATGAAATGGCCAACGCCTTCCGGGCATTGACCCGGCCGGCGCCGGTAGAAACATCGAAACCGGGTGATTCCACATCGTCAGCCGTGGCCCGCAGGACAAGGGAGACGTCATCGGGGGTGAATTCCGGATGCTGCGCCACGACGAGGGCTGCTACCCCGGAAACATGGGGTGTAGCCATGGAAGTACCCCTGGCCCGGTAGTACACGCTGGCCACCGGAGAGATACCATCGCCCGACATGTCGGTGGACCCGGCTCGAAGGGAGAGGATATTCCTGCCGATCCTGTTGGAGCTGATGCTGGCGCCGTCCTCCCCACCTCCCGGCGCTGCCACCGCCACGAGGCTGCCGTAGTTGCTGAAATAGCTCCGTGTGTCAAGTTCCGAGGATGCGGCCACGGCAATGACATAGTCAGACTGGTTTGTGGGAGAATACTGGGCCACATCTGCCGTGCTGTTCCCTGCTGCAAAGACCACGACCGCTCCGAGGTCGTGCGCATACTTCACCCCCTCTTCGGCTTCAGGATCGGAAGGACAGGCACTGCTGCACCCCCAGCTGTTGTTGATGACGTCGGCTCCGTTGTCCACCGCGTATTTTATAGCCTGAATGAGGCCGAAACTGGTGCCGCCGCCCTCGTCGCTCAGCCCCTTGACCGGCATGATCTTCGCCAGCGGCGCCACGCCGACGATGCCCACCGCGTTGTCACCAATTGCGGCGATCGTCCCGGAGACGTGGGTGCCGTGCCCATGACCATCATAGGGATTATTATTTTCGGCGGAAAAATTCCAGCCCCGTACATCGTCAATAAAGCCGTTGCCGTCATCATCAATGCTGTTGCCGGGGATTTCGCCGGGGTTGGTCCAGATGTTGGCCGCCAGGTCAACGTGGTTGTAATCCACCCCGGTGTCCACCACCGCCACCACCACGCCAGCGCCTCTGGTTATGTCCCAGGCCGATGTCGTTTCCAGCTTCTTCAACCCCCACAGATCGTCGTACCCCTGGCCCCAGCTGCTGAAGGAGGAGTAGTACGGGTCGTTGGGGGTCCACTGCACCTGCCGGACGAGATTGGGCTGGCAGGAGGCAATATGCGGATCCCGCCCGTATGCCCGGCAGGCCTCGACGATGTCGGTCTCCGGGTCGAGTTCCACCCGGTAGGTTGATGCCAGATTCGGGACATCTTTCGGTAGGGGAGCGGCGTTGGCCGCCAGCCCCTTCTTCTTGAGCCGTTTCTGCCAGACGGTGGCGACGTTGGCCCGGTGCCGGTCCCGCTCCTGGCGGTGGAGCGCTTCTGCTTTTTTCCGATCAATCCGGTCCGAGTTCTTATTCTCCGCCGCCGGTTTCGTCACTGCCTTGTGCATAGCCCTGACCTTATAGCGCCGGTTCAGCTGGTCAAGACCGTCATCGCCAGTGACCTCCTGGAACGGCTGCCCACCACGGACCAGCTCCGTGGCCACAGCGCCGACGACCGCTTCTTCCTTGAATTTCAGGATCAGTTCGCCGCGCAGGTGGCCGGTCCGGTCCGGCTGCGGCAACAGTCGGGATGACACCGATGACGCTGCCGGTAGCCGCGGCCCTGGTTGCGCCGATTGCTGCAAAGCGTGATAATCCTGCACGGCACTGACCGCAAGCGGCGTCATAGCCAGGCAGAGTGTTAATACTTTAACTGTACATAAAGTGGATATCTTCAGACGCATGGAGCGCCTCCTGAGGGTAAAATAGTTCATTACTGCAGAATCAGATTGTCCACCAGCACGGTACCGCTTTCTACGTTCATCGATCCATACACCGCGGTAATCAAATCGTTCCTGCTATAGTCAAAGCGGTATCCCCCCCTGATGACGGTCGACACGTCACGGTTTAAAGTGAGGCTTTCGTTGAAAGTCCCGCCGGTTATTTCCACGGTTTCACCGCTGGCGACCGCAGCGTAGGCGGTTTGGATCAGGGCGTAATATCGAGTTGCCGATCCCCGGACCCTTACACCCTGGCCATTGACCACGATGGACCAGTGCTGGGTCTCACTCCATGGACCTGCCGTAGCCTTGACCGTGAACGAATATACCCCCGCGATTGTCGACGTGCCGCTGATGCTGCCATTGGAGCTGTTCAGGCTGATTCCCGGTGGGAGTGCGCCATCGAGCAGCTGCCATGTATACGGGCCGCTCCCGCCGCTGGCGGTCAAGGTCTGACTGTAACCGCTGCCGGTGATTGCTTCAGCCAGCACCGCATATGTCCTGAAACTCCAGCGGAACGTTGCCGCCAGAGGCACTCCGTTCTGGGTGGTAATGCCGGCCAGTTTCGCATAGTAACTGGTACTGCCGGAGAGCGGTGCTGATGGGGTCAGGGTTGCGCTGTGCGAGGAAGGGTCGTACGCTATGGCCGCAGTGACTCGCTGACTGGCTAAAAACTCCGCCGGCACTGTTGTCTGGCCTAAACTATTGTACCCCCAGGCAACCACCGTGCCGTCGGTTTTGAGTGCCATGGTCCAGCTGTTCCCCGCCGCAATGGCAAGTACTCCGGCAAGTCCCGGCGGCACCGTGGCCTGTCCGTAGGTGTTACCCCCCCAGGCGACGATGGTACCGTTCATCCTTAACGCGACCGCGTGATTGGTACCTGCGGCGATGGCGACCACTCCGGTCAGTCCAGCCGGTACCGTCGTCTGGTCGTACATGTTGTCCCCCCAGGCGGACACGGTACCGTCACGCTTCAATGCCAGAACAAAGGAACCCCCTGCGGCGATGGCGGTAACATCCGAGAGGCCGGCAGGAACAGTAGTCTGGCCGAAGCTGTTGTTCCCCCAGACGACAACCGTACCATCCTCCTTGAGCGCTGCCGAAAAATAGCGCCCCGCAGCTATGGCCGTGACCCGGCCAATTCCCGCCGGAGACTGTGTCTCGCCATACAGGGCAGGTCCCCAGCTGCTGACGGAGCCGTCATCCTTCAAGGCCAGGGAATGGTAGTGACCCGTTGCGATGGCAGTAACCCCAGCCAGTCCTGGGGGCACCGCTGTGCTTCCGCCCCCGCTGAATCCCCAGGCGGCCACGGTGCCGTCACCTTTCAGCGCTAAACTGTTTATCGCCCCGACGGAAACGGCGACAACTCCCGAAAGCCCAGCCGGTATCGTAGTCTGCCCGTAATCGCCTCTTCCCCAGGCAGCAACCGTGCCGTCATTTCTGAGGACCAAGGCATGTGCCTCCCCTGCGGCGATGAGGTTGGGTGCACCAGCGCTTGAAAGAATGAAACTGTCTGCCGTAACGGTAGCAGGATTGAGCGGGTCACTCATGATTGCGCGTATCGTGGCATCGAGCGGCACATCAGAGCCGTCGGCCGGTTGATACCAGGTGACGGTCGGGTAGGTGGCAAGGGTAAACGACCTGGTGGCAGTATTGCCAGCGGTGTCGCTCACGCTGACGGTAAAGACGGCGGTTCCGGCGGCAGTCGGGGAACCGGCGATCATGCCGGTCGAACTGCCCAGCTGCAAACCGGTCGGGAGTGAGCCAGAGGTAATGCTCCAGGCATAGGGAGGGCGTCCGCCGCTGACGGCGACGGCCTGGTCATATGCCGTCCCGGTAACGGCGGTCGGCAGCCATGAGCTGGTGATCGACAGCTGCGCCATGATCTCGAAGTCCTGTTTTCGGATAACGTTGGCTGCTATGGTGATCCCGGCCACGGTCTGAGGCCGATAGTCAGCCGCCGACGCAGTGACGCTATGCGTGCCGATAGGAAGAAAAAGGGTATAGAAACCGTCATCCAGGCCGGCATTGTCAGGCGTTGCTACTGTGGCCGCCGTGTTCCCGCCGCTGTTGGATATCGTCATATTGCTGAGGCCTGACCCGGAGACGGCATCACGGACTGTACCGAACAAAAGCCCCCCGGCAACAAGCTGACAGCCGTTCTGCGGCGTCACCGCAACGTCGTCGATGTGCCAGCCTAAACGCACGACATAGTCATTGCTGGTAAAGCGGAAGCGGATCCGGAACGTGTTTACGGAATACGGGGCAGCGAGCGTCATACTCTGCCGCGTCCAGGCAGTGGCGACAGCTCCGCTGACCGGCCCATACACGGCACTCCAGGTGGCCCCACCGTCCTTACTCACCTCGACGCTGGCAAAGTCATAGTCAGTTTCCGACTCAAGCCATTGCCACCACGACAGGGTGGTCGGCAAACCGGCACTACGACTCAGGTCGATAACCGGTGAGGTGAGGTAGCTGTTTTCATTGTTGTTGTAAAACCCGCCAAGGTTGGTGCCCCAGGCCTTTGTCCCGGAACGGGCCTTGGCCGGGCCGCTGGCCGGCACTCCCCACCCCCAGCTCGTTGTCTCGGAGGCAGTGTAACCGCCGGAGCCGTTTTCAAAGCCCTCGCTATAAAGCAGTCCGTAACCGGGTGCGCAGGTGTCCAGATCAACGGTCAGGGCGAAGTTTTCGCTGTTGCCGCTGGCAGCGGTGGTGATCTGGCGGGTCGTCGTGCCATAGCCCGTGCTGTTCACTGTGAAAGTGTAGGGTGTGCTCTGGTAGAGAGCGATGCTGTACGATCCGGTGGCCGGGTCACTATGGGAAACCACCGTCTGCCCGAAGGCTGTCGCCGCCAGGTTTGCGTACAGGGGCCAACCGTGCCCGGAACCGTCGCTGACCACCCCCTGGACCGTGACCTGGGGGAGTGCTACCAGGGCGATATCCTTGGTGGTCGTCTGGCTGTTTATCACATTCACCCCGGCTGCGGATTTCGCGGTGTGGCCAAGCGCAGAAACCGTCAGGTCATAGGTGCCGGCCGGCAAGCCAATGATATGATAGACACCGGAACTGTCACTGGTTGCTGCGTAGCCGCCGGCGATCGTTACCTGTGCCTTGTTCAGGGGAGTGCCGGTCGCTGCATCGGTGACAGCGCCCTGCAGTGTCCCAAAGGGTGCAGTTGCCGGTGTGGCGCAGGTGCAGGCGCTGGCCGGGCCGGCACAGGCCTCGGCAGTGCCGCCGGCGACCACTGCGTAACAGTACTGGCGGTCATTGGCCAGGGCGAGGTCCGTAAAGGCAGTGCTTCCGGTTACGGTGGCGATGAGAGTTTTTCCGCTGCTGCAGCCAACGGGCCCTTCGCTGCGGTAGAGCCGGTATGTAGCAGCGGCTGGAACAGCTGTCCAGGACAGGCCAACCTGGCGGATGCCCGGAGTTGCCGTCAAAAGGGGCTTTCCGGTAGGAGCCCCGCTGCAGCCGCTGTTTTGGGGTGTCGGCGTGGCACAGGCGATGCCATGGCGGTTAAAGGCATTGTAGATAGCGGTCATGTGCGGGGTGCCGTTATTGATATTGCCGTCATCATCGTCAGCGGCCAGCCACTGCATATAGGCATTGGTGGCACCGCAACCGCTGGAGGTGGTGCTATCCGGGGAGGCTCCGCAGGCACATGTGTGCCAGCTGCCAATGTTGGGAGCGGCCTGGTAGAAGATCCGGTTGGCGATGATGAAGGCGGTAGCGGTGTCATAGCTGAATGGCGGGCTTTGCAGGTCGCGGGCGACAAAGTCCCAGGCCGCTTCCGTATCGACCAGAGACTCGCAGTGGACTTCACGGCCGCAGGGGCCATTGTTGCTGGAGAAATAACTGGAGCCACAGCGCGTACAGACAAAGTTGGCCGGTGTATCCGGGGTCTGGCTTGGAGAGGTAAGCTGGTCCCAGTCGGTCTCCCGCACCCCGGAACAGTTGCTGGCACAGCGCGCAATGCCGGTCTGGGCCAGATTGGTGTTGAACCCGCTGCCATCAGCAGCCTGACCGCACCCCTGATCCCGACTCTCGAAAAATCCGGTGCCTAGGCATGACATCTGCAGCCGATACATTGCGACGATGTCGCCATAGGATTCACTCGGGTTGCTGTAACCGTTGCCGTCGTTATAGTCGAGGCCATGACCCCATTCGTGCAGGACAGTTTCCACGTTCTCGCCGGTGTTGCGGCAGCCGCCGCCGCTCTTGAAGAAATTGACCGTCTCGTTATCCCAGAAGGCGTTACAGGAGTCGTCGAGATTGATGTTGGTTGCCAAGGGTTGTTGCAGCCAGGCGTTGGCTGGGAAAAAGCTGCGGGCCATTTCCTGGATTCTGTTGAGGTGATAGAAGGCGGTGCGTGCCGCAGCCGTGTTGCCCGGGGAAGAACCGCCGGAAACGCAGTCATGGTCGCCATTCGCCCCGCCGAGGTTCAACCCGCCCGAGCTGAAGACGCTTTCGGTGACGCTACCGCAGTTGTCAACAATCCTCACATATTTTCCCGCCAGTTTGGTGGCAACCTCCCCTGAACTGTAGGAAAACTGGCCGGCACTGGTGGTGAAATCGTCAGGGGCGGGAAGCCCGGTGTCGGCAAACGGCATCGGCAGGCCGGCCTCCATGACGCCGCAGCAGGTATAGGCCGGACAGACCCCGGTATTGGTCAGGGGATAGGCGCCGCCGGTGATGCCTGCTGTCAGGTACTGGTTGCTGTCGGCAAAGGAGAGCAGTTCACCTGACTGGGCATCGACCATGACTTCCCAGGTGGGAGGCGCCGGGGGCAGCCGGAAGGTGAAGGTCCAGACGAGCCGGTGTCCGTACCCCTCGCCAGGTAGTCCGGTGTAGCGGTCGCCATCTTGTAGGTGACTGGGGGCTGCCGGGACAATTTCCAGCGTCGGCTGTTGTACGACTCTGGCAACGGAAGTTGCCCCCGCATACTGCAAGCCCAGCCGGAGAGCCTCCGGCGCCTGAATCTGCGGTGCCGTCGCAATCCGGACATTCCCCCACCTTTCAGTACCGAAAACTACCAGATTCCCGTGGCTGATGGTTGCCGCCAAGCGAGAACCCCGGACCGGTACTCCATTCACTTCCTGGTTGGCTTGCACTTGCCACAACTGCTCCCCGACCCTGGCGGCCTGAACTTTCCCGAGTTGGGAACCGTCCATGTTCATCAGATCCCGATTTTCGAGGATGAACTGTTTCATCAGACTGGAAACAGTATCTGCATCCATCGAGGCGGCAGGGCGTCCCAGAGCCCGGCTGATCTCCTCCGCTTTCAGGCGGTTGTTCCTGCCTGGGCCGGGAATAAGCGGGATATGGCCCACCACGGCCGTTGGTATTCCCGAGCGGGGGTCGATGTGGAAATGAAATTCAGGGCCGTGTTTTCCCGTGAAGCGCTCAACAGCCTGGGCGTGGCCATGGGGCAACTGGTGCCGGATCTTGTCGAGCGGCAGACTGGCGAAGCTGACTTCCAGTTCCGGCTGCCGGAACATTTTCTCACTTTGAGTTGCCGTATGTTGCGGAGTCAGGATTGCCTGGACGGGGGTACCGAACAACGTTAGCAATAAAAGTGGGAGTAGTGCCCAGAGCTTCCGTCCTCTCTGCCCGGACAGAATATGCATATATGCCAGATGTGCTCTTGCTGCAGGTGCCATAATGGATTCGGTTTCTCAGGGTTCAATTATTTTGATCATTCATTGCCGGCTTCATTCGATAGTGATTTCGTTGACTGTCAGCGTGCTGCTACTGACCGTCAACCCGCAAACATAAATCCCAGGGGCCCTGTGTTTTAGCGTTTCTGACACGAGCCGTTACGTGTGGAACCCCCACGCGGAGGTTGCCTCTAGTCAGCTCTTATTGCTGGGCTATAAGTGTAACCTAATAATCTGCTTGCTGAAACGTGTTCAGTTAGCAGCCTTGCCATTCAGTGAAGTAAAAAAAAGTGCAATTTCTTGGCCATTGTTAATATTGAAATCGAAGAAGCCATGAGCAGAGTGAGGATTTGGTTTCGGAGCGGATGATGGGAACATGTGGTGCGAGAGGGACACTCGAAGTCAGAAAATGCTCCGGGTGTTCCTCCCGCGAACTACCTTTTGTCAGCAGCTGAGATAGTAAATAATGACGAATATCTTTGGTTTAAAGTTTCTCAGTTATGCGCCAGCTTCTGCGCTTCTTTGGCATTCGCCTGGAAAATCGTCGCCAGCTCAAAAATCAGATTCATCGTCCCCTGGTAGCCGACCCACATCTTCTGGTGGGCACCCAGACGGTCAAATACTGGCAAACCGGTCCGCAGGTGGGACTTGATGCCGAGCTTGGCGGCGGCCTGGCGGCCGTTGCTGTTGGCTACCAGCAGGTCAGCACCGATCGCCGCAGTTTCCAGATCTTCCAGATCGCCGACAAAGACGTTGGGGCAGGGGAGGGCGTCCAGACCCTTGGTGCGGGTGGCGGCAATGGCGGCCTGGATCTCGCAGCCGAGGCTGGCGAGAAAATAGGTCATCCCCTTCAGATGATCGGCCTCCAGGGCGATGGCCACCTTTTTCAGGCCAAACTGGTAATGACAATCCACCATGGCATCCATGAGACGGCTACGCCAACGGCGGAACTTCTCCGGTACCGGCTTGCCGGCGATGCTGCTCAGGACAGCCATCAGCTGATCCGCCTCAGCCAGACCGGTGATGCTGGTGAAGCCATAGGCCGGGGTACCGAACCGCTCAGTGAGTACGCCGGCGGCGTCGGCCAGGGAGTCGCCGACATAGATGGTGGCCACGCTCCGGCCTGCCTGTTTAATCCGCTCCACGGTGATGCCGCCGACGGAAAGGGCCGAGACCGTATCGTCGATATGGCCGTCCAGGGCACAGGAGATGTCCGGCACTGTCACCGGATCAAGGCCAAAGGCTTCGCACATCTCCTTCAACTCCTCCACTTCTGCCGGGGTCAGCTGGCAACCGGGCAGCAGAGTGACTTGGTTCGGGATGGGTGTTCCCGCCTCCGGGATCGTGGCCACAATCGCTTTCACCGCCGCGGCATACCCTTCCTGCATGGAACCGCAGTAGTCAGGGGTGGAGGCCCAGATGACTGGCACGTTGTCATGCTCCGGGTGCTCCTTACGAAACTGGACAATGGCGCTATGGACGTCATCGCCCATGGTCTCGGTCAGGCCGGTGGTCATGACGCCAACTACCGAAGGGCCAAACTTATCCATCACCCGGCTTAAGCCCTTCTTCAGGTTTTCCCAGCCGCCAAAGATCGCCGTATCTTCACTCATGCTGGTGGAGTTGAGGGCAATGGACTCCTTGAAGTGGCGCGACAGCTGGAGGCGAATAAAGGTGGAACAGCCTTGGGCACCATGCAGCAGCCCCAGCATCTGATCGATCCCCAGGTAGGCCAGGGTCGCGCCCAGGGCCGGCGAGTTTTTCTGCGGGTTGACCGTAGCGTTCTTGGTCGGCACCTTGACCCGGGATTCCCGCATCTCCTCTGCATCCAAACGGGCAGCGTGGTTCAATGCCCTTGTTACATGATCTCCTGTAGGGGCGCGGTCTGTGACCCGCCCTGTTTTTGCTTTGACCGGTTTGGGCTGGGCGGGTTTGGAACCCGCCCCTACGGTTTCCCAGGGGGCCTTATGGTGCAGGGTCGGCCAGATCGGGTTGTTCACCGTCAGGTCCAGCTGCTTGGCAAAAGTCACCATCCCCTCGTAGCCCGCATAGGGGTGGGAGCGGCCATGGTTGATGTCGAGAAATGGCGTCTTGGTTTTCAGGGCCAGGAACTTGGTCTTGCCACCGGCGACGATCAGGTCAGGCATCTTTTCGTACATGACGGAGAGCAGCCCAGCGGTACTGGTATCATCGATGATTTTGGCATCCTGATGCATCAGCGCCTTCATCCGGTAAAAGTCTTCCAGGGTCGAATTCTGGGTGCCGGCGGCCAGGATCTCCACCCCCAGTTCCCGCAACGCATTGACCATGGACCAGGTCTTGACCCCGCCGGTGAAGAGCACGGCCCGCTTCCCTTCCAGCCGCGCCCGGTAAGGAGCGAGCCGGGCGCGACACGTATCCTCTTCTTCCGTCAGCAGCCGCTCCACCCGATCCTGCATGGTCCGCTTTTCCAGGCCATTCACCGCATCATCCAGGGCAATGGCAATGTCGCGTAGCGCCTTGGCCGTGTCGGTCATGCCGTAGAACGACTCCTCCAGATAGGGCATGCCGTAGGTCTTCTGCATCTTCTTCGCCAGGTTGGTCAGGGACTTGGAGCAGATGATGATATTCAGCTTGGCCCGGTGGGCGTAGCGCAGCTCCTCGAATTTGGCATCGCCGCTGAAGCAGGAAAGGATCTGAATCCCCAGCCGATCGAACAGCGGCAGCATCCCCCAGAGGTCGCCGGCGATGTTGTATTCGCCGATCAGGTTGATCGGATACTCGCCGAGTACGGGAGGCTCGGCTTTGCCGATGATATGCTTGAACAGTACTTCGCCCGCCAGCCGGTTGCCGATGTTCTTGTCGCCGATGAAACCGGGGGTGTTGACCGGAATGACCGGAATGCTGACCTTCTCGGCCGCTGCCGTGCAGACCGCCTCGATGTCATCGCCGGTCATGGCGGTAACGCAGGTGGCATAGACAAAGATCGCTTTTGCTTCCGGGTAACGGACCGCCAGCTCCTGGATCGCCTTGTAGAGCTTCTTCTCGCCGCCAAAGATGACATCATTCTGCAGTATCTCGGTGGTGAAGCCACGGCGATAGAGCTGGGCATCAGAAGAGCGGGCGCCCCGGTTGTCCCAGGAGTTGCCGGCGCAGGCAATCGGGCCATGCACCAGGTGGATGACATCAGTAATCGGCATCAGCACCACCCTGGCGCCGTCATAGGCGCAGGAACGTTCGGTCCCTTCGCCCGGCTCTGACTTCTTACAAAATTTAGGTGCGCCCTTGTCCTGGTTAATATCGCATTCAGGGGCATCGTAATAGTCTGGTCTGGCCATGATCATTTCTCCGCTCTGCTTTTTGCATTTCTGCTGACAATGAAAAAACGGCGCTCCCGGTTCATCATTGATGATCGTGGATGGCGCCGTTGCCATAACTGCCTGAAGTTCTGCCTACACAATTGTTTAGCACGGGTTGTGCCAACCCAGACCAAGTGACTATCTGCCCGCTATTGTTGCTGTTTATGGCCACGAGCTACGTCTGCCCATCGTCAGTTGCCTGTAAAATAGGCAACTTTTGCCCGCTGTCCAGCTGATTGACAAAGTATGGCGGCCATGACACAAACGTTAGCGATAGCACATCTGGCCGGACGACGGCTGTGGTGTCTGGAGGAAACCAATGGGTGAGACAAGCAAAAAAGTCCAGGTGCAGGTCCTGAGTCTGCCGGTGTTCGTGGCGGCGGAGCAGTTCGGCACCGAGACCGGCGCCCTGGTCGTCGGCATGCTCTGCATGGTCATCGCGCTCTTTTCCCTGTCGCGGCTGTCTGGATTATTTCGAGGAATTTATCTGATGTTCGTCGGAAGTTAAGCAGAAGTATTTCATGACCGCCGACTAAGTATTCCGTTTGGGAATATCACCAGTCACTCTCTCGCGTGAACTGGTCAACAACGATGTTAGGCAGGAGAATAAAAATGGATGCAAAATTTATCTCTCACATTGAGGCGCTGAAACCGCAGCTATCACGTTTACTTGAGATGCCCCCTGTTTCGCCAATATCCCTTCCCAATAAGATGTTCAAAAGAGGGGTTTATCTGCTGTCTGAAGGTGACAAACATTTATATGTTGGACGAAGCAACGATATTAAAAAACGGATAGGACGTCATTGCCGCCCAGGTGCTACTCATCGGATGGCCGCCTTTGCATTCCGTCTTGCGCGTGAAGCAACTGGAAATTTAAAGGCCACCTATAAAAAGGGCGAAGGCTCTCGTACCGCATTGATGGAAGACGTTACTTTTGTCGCGGCTTTTAATGTAGCTAAAGAGCGCATTCGCATCATGAACTTGCGATTTGTTGAGGAAATTGATCCCGTACGTCAGGCATTGTTGGAAATTTATGTGGCTGTAGTTTTGAATACACCATATAACGACTTCGATAATCACTAATATTCAATGCCTAACCAGAATAGATGCACCTGGCCCCAATGCCGTTAATTGATTCACACGACGTTCGCGCAATAGAATTTGCATCCGCATCCAACGGATGGACAAGAACTAACTTTTGACGTATATTTTACTCAAATATATACGTCATTTGTTTTTTGGGAGGTTACGATGCAAACCAAACTCACCCTGCGACTTGAGGAGCAACTGATCGAGCAGGCAAAATCTTACGCTGCAGAGGCGGGAAAATCAGTATCGCAGGTGGTGGCAGATTACTTCAAAATGCTGACCACTGAACGGACCAGGCAGACTTTGCCCGCAACGCCCATCACCAAATCTCTGCGTGGGATATTGCGCGACGCAACGCTTGATGAACAGGATTACCAGAAATATCTGGAGGATAAGCACCTTTGAAAATTCTGTTTGATACAAACATCGTGCTCGACGTGCTGATGGACCGGCTACCGCATGCTGAAGTCGCGGTTGAACTGTTCTCAAAGGTGGAAGATGGAACCATCATTGGCTACTTGTGCGGCACGACCATCACTACCGTATTTTATCTGGCGGCCAAAACAGTCGGCGCGCCACGGGCACAGGAAGAAATCAAGAAACTACTCAGTCTGTTTGAAGTGGCTCCGGTCAATCGGCATGTCCTTGAATCGGCCCTGGTCCTGGACTTCAATGATTTTGAAGACGCGGTGATCCACGAAGCCGCCTGCCATGTCGGCGCTGATGCAATTGTCACGCGCAATCAGAAAGATTTTAAGAAAGCCAAGCTGCCGGTTTATACCGCGGATGAGATGGCTAAAATACTGACGCCGAAAAGTAGTGCATAGGAAGGTCGGTGATGCATGGGTACTGGCTGACAACTCCGGTAGATCACCACAAGCCCTGCTTAACGATTTTTTGGCAAGATGTTGACAATTGGAGGCCATGATATGAATAGCGTAACTTTGGAAGTTTCTTCCCGCGAAAAAATCAATAACCGGTTTCTGCGTGCATTCGAGGGAGAGTCGCAAGGACAATTCATCAGTTTCGAGTCGCCAGAATTGTTATTTAAAGTGATTTCCGGCAAACGATGGGATTTGCTCAATGTTATGACTGGTGCCGGACCGATGACAATTCGTGAGGCCGCCCGCCGGATGCATAGAGATGTAAAGGCAGTACATGGCGATGTTCACGCACTGCTGAACGCCGGATTGTTGCAAAAAACCGAAAAAGGTCAAATCGTCTTCCCTTACGATGTAGTTCATGTGGATTTTATGCTGAAAGCGGCTTGATTTTTTTTGAGTTGCGGCAAAAAGAAAGGGTGCTCCATTGAGGAAGCACCCTTTCTTTTGCTCATTACCAGTCCTTGGTTACTGGTCCCCGGTCACAACTCTGGCGGAAATGAGGGCGGCGCTGGAGAAACCCAGCGCCGCGTTTTCGTGCCGAGATGGCGAATCAGTTGCCGGCCAGTTCCTTTGAACGGAGGATTGCCGCTTCGACCCCGGCCATGACCGTACCGTTAAAACCGTTGCTTGCCAAGGAGTAGAGACCGGCAATGGTGGTGCCGCCGGGGGAGGTAACCTTGTCCCGCAGCACTGCTGGATGTTCACCCGTATTGAGTAGCAGTTGGGCGGTGCCGAGCACGGTCTGGGCGGCCAGGCCCAGAGCTGTATCCCGAGCCAATCCATGTTTGACACCGGCATCGGACATCGCCTCGATAAATGACAGGACATAGGCGGGGCCGCTGCCGGAAAGGCCGGTCACCGCGTCCATCAATTTTTCTTCCACAATCCAGGTTTTGCCAACCAGGGAGAATATCTCCTGGGCCAGGGTGAGGTCGGCGGCGGTTGCCGAAGACCCGGCGGCAATGGCAGAGGCGCCGGCCAGGGCCAGGGCCGGCGTGTTGGGCATGACCCGGACCACCCGCACCGGAACCGAGAAGGGTCGCTCAATGTTGTGGGAGGTGATGCCAGCCATGACCGAAATCAGCAAGGTGTCGGGCGCCAGGCTGGTGGAGAGGGCGTAAAAGACTGCTGGGGCCACCTGCGGTTTGACCGCCAGGATAACCACGGGCGCGTTTTTAGTGGCAACCACATTCTCCTCGGTAACAATAATCCCATAGTTGTTGGTCAGATGAACCCGTCGGGACTCTAACGGTTCGGCTACGGTGATCGCCGCTGCGGGAACGCCGCCGGCGATGAGCCCTTTGATCAGGGCTTCGGACATGTTGCCGCCGCCGATGAAGGCGATATTGGTAGATCTGAGCATGGGAAATCTCCCTTGTTTAGAATAGCTATTGGCATCTGATACCGGAAGTTGCGTGGCCTGTCAACCGCTGGCAATGTTCCAGCATCGTACAATCGTATAAACCGTATTGCAATTTCATTGATGGGCGGGTATGTTTTATCGTTTTATGCAGCCTGTAATCGGCTGATACTTATAACAACATGGCAGCTCCACAAGTTCGTATTTGTGTGGCACTGCCACCGGAGGGAATTATGAGCAAAGTCCTGATCATCGGTGCCGGCGGTGTCGGCCAGGTTGTAGCCCACAAATGTGCCCAGCGGCGTGACATCTTCAGTGAAATTACCTTGGCCTCGCGGACCAAGTCCAAGTGCGACGCCATTGCCGTTCAACTCGGCAACAGCATCAACACTGCCCAGGTAGATGCGGATAATGTGCCGGAGTTGGTGACGCTGATCAAACAGTTGCAGCCAAAACTGGTGATCAACGTGGCGTTGCCGTATCAGGACCTGCATATCATGGATGCCTGCCTCGAAACCGGCGTCGATTACCTGGATACCGCCAACTACGAGCCGCTGGATACCGCCCATTTTGAGTATTCCTGGCAGTGGGCGTATCAGGAGAGATTCAAGCAGGCCGGCATCATGGCGCTGCTTGGTTCCGGGTTCGATCCGGGCGTCACCAACGTCTATACCGCCCTGGCGGCCAAGAAGTATCTGGATGTGATCGAAGAGCTCGACATCATCGATGCCAATGCCGGCTCCCACGGCCAGCCCTTTGCCACCAACTTCAACCCGGAGATCAATATCCGCGAAGTAACTGCGATCTGCCGTCACTGGGAAAACGGCCAGTTTGTGGAAAGCCCGGCGCTCTCCACCAAGCGGGTCTTCGACTTCCCCGAGGGGATCGGGCCGATGAACTGTTATCGCCTTTACCACGAGGAGATGGAGTCCATTGTCAAACATATCCCGACCATCAAGAAGGCCCAGTTCTGGATGACCTTCTCCGACAACTACCTCAAGCACCTGGAGGTGCTGCAGAATGTGGGGATGACCCGCATCGACGAAGTGGAGTTCAACGGCCAGAAGATCGTACCGATTCAGTTTCTCAAGGCTCTGTTGCCTGACCCGGGCAGTCTCGGTCCGTTGACCAAGGGGAAGACCTGTATCGGGGTCATTGCCCGCGGCACCAAGGACGGGCAAAAAAAGCAGGTATATATCTACAACATCTGCGATCACGAGGCCTGCTACAAGGAAGTTCAGTCCCAGGCCATCAGCTACACCACCGGCGTGCCGGCAGTGGTTGGCGCCATCATGATGCTGACCGGCAAATGGCACGGGGCCGGCGTCTGGAACATGGAGCAGTTTGATCCGGAGGTTTTCCTGGACGTACTTGGCCCCATGGGGTTGCCGACGGTCGTCGTCGACGGCGGCGGCGAGTGGCCTGAGCTGTAGGGGCGAACCTCATGTTCGCCCTGGTAGGATCACTTCTAATCCTGGGCGATCACAAGGATCGTCCCTACGTGAAATCGAAATGAACGGTATCGACATCGACAAAATCCTGCAGCTTGCTCCATCCCCCGCCTATGTGGTGGACTTGGGACGGTTGCGTCATAACCTGGCCATTCTGGATCAGGTGCAGCAGCGGAGTGGCGCCAAGATCCTGATGGCGCTGAAGGCCTTCTCCATGTGGAGCGTCTTTCCGCTGATTCGGGAGACCCTGCATGGTGTCTGTGCCAGTTCACCGTGGGAGGCGCAGTTGGGACGGGAGGAGTTCGGGCGCGAGGTGCATTCCTTTGCCGCGGCCTTTAAGGAGAGCGATGTCGCTGAATTGCTCGGAATCTCCAACCATCTGGTCTTCAACTCCTTTAACCAGCTGGAGCGTTTTCGTCCGTTGTGGGAGAAGAGTGGCGTTTCCATTGGTCTGCGGGTCAACCCGGAACACTCTGAGGGGCATACCGCGCTCTACGACCCCTGTGCGCCCAAGTCGCGGCTCGGTATTCCATACTCGGAGTTTGCCCTTCGACTCCGCTCTGGGCACGGTCAGCTTGACGTTGACGGGCCTGCCCTGAGCGGAGTCGAAGGGCTGCATTTTCATACTCTTTGCGAGCAGCTGTTCGAGCCGTTGCAGCGGACCGCCGCCGCCTTCGAGGAACAGTTTGGTCAGTTTCTGCCGCAGATGAAGTGGCTCAACCTGGGCGGCGGTCACCATATTACCCGCGAAGGGTATGACATCGACGGGCTCGTGGAGCTAATCAAGTATTTCAAAGGTAAGTACGGCATCGAAGTCTATCTGGAGCCGGGCGAGGCGATCGCCATTGGTACGGGCCTGCTGGTGTCCGAGGTGTTGGACGTGGTGCATAACGAGATGGACATTGCCATCCTAGATGTCTCCGCTACCTGCCACATGCCCGACTGCCTGGAGATGCCCTATCGGCCCGGCATCACTGGTGGCGCTGATCCAGGCGCACTGGCTCACACTTACCGCCTGGGGGGGCCATCCTGCCTGGCCGGCGATGTGATCGGCGATTGGTCCTTTGCCCAGCCGCTGCAGCCGGGTGATCGCCTGGCCTTTGAGGACATGGCCCATTACACCATGGTGAAGACCACCACCTTCAACGGCATCCAGCACCCGGCCATCTGTATCTATGAGCCGGATACCGGGGAGTTGCAGGTGATGCGGACGTTTGGGTATCAAGATTTTAAAAGTCGCTTGTCGTAATAATGTAAAATACAAAAATAACAGGAGCGCTGACATATTCGCGATGATGGTGGCGATGGTGACGAGGAAGTCCCGCAGGCGTAGCAGCGCTACGTAGAGGAGACAGCCGAGGAATCCAGCGTCGCCAGGGCGCGAATAGGACAGCGCTGGAGGAATACAATGGAAAAGTGGAGCGTCGCCGATTCGGCAAAGATTTACAACATCAACAACTGGGGCTCTGAGCTCTTTTCGATCAACAAAAAGGGGCACGTCTGTGTCCATCCTTCGCCCAATTCCAAATATTCCATCGATCTGCGGGAGCTGATGGATGACCTGATCAAGCGCAAAATCAAGCCGCCGATCCTGCTCCGCTTCATGGATATCCTGGAAGGGCGGATTGGCGCCATTAATCGAGCCTTTAAGAACGCCATCAGCGAGAACGAATATCCGGCCAAATACCGGACGTTCTACCCGATAAAGGTGAATCAGCAGCGCCAGGTGGTGGAGGCGATCACCCAGTTTGGCAAGCGCTACAATATTGGTCTGGAGGTCGGTTCCAAGCCGGAGCTGGTGGTGGCGATCTCCTTTGCCGCCGGCACCAATATTCCGATCATTTGTAACGGCTATAAGGATGCCGAGTTCATCGAAACCGTGCTCTACGCCACCAAGATTGGCTATGACATTACCATCGTCGTCGAGAAACTGTTCGAGCTGGAGAAGATTATTGCCATGTCGAAAAAGATCGGCATCGTGCCGAAGCTGGGGATCCGGGTCAAGCTCTCGTCCAAAGGGACTGGCAAGTGGGCTACCTCTGGTGGCGAAGACGCCAAGTTCGGTCTGCGCATCTCCGAGCTGATCACTGCCATTGAACTGCTGGAAGAGGAGGGGATGCGGGACCAGTTGAAGCTGCTCCATTTCCATATCGGCAGTCAGATCACCAAGATCGACAAGATCAAGAATGCCCTGATCGAAGGGGCCAGGATCTACGCCGAGCTGCGCAAAATGGGGGTGGGGCTGGAATATGTGGATATCGGCGGCGGCCTGGGCGTCGACTATGACGGCACCAAATCGAGCTATTTCTCCAGCGTCAACTATACGGTGGAAGAGTACGCCAATGACGTGGTTTATCAGATCAAGAACATCTGCGACGAGGCCGGCGTGGAGTGCCCCAATATCATCTCCGAGTCAGGCCGGGCGATCGTTGCCCACTATTCGGTGCTGATTACCAATGCCCTGGATACCAACACCCAGAGCCTGATGCCGGACTTTGAAGAGGTGCTGGACTCCACCGAGAAACTGTCGCCGACCGTACGCAAGCTGGTGGACATCTTCAAGAGCCTGGACCGCCATTCGGTGCGGGAGGATTACCACGACACCCTGCAGTTGATCCAGGAGGCGGTAAGTCTATTCAATCTGGGCTATCTGACCCTGCAGGATCGAGCGGTGGCCGAGTGGCTCTGCTCAAAGATCTTCAAGAAGATGAATGGGATCATTGAGAAGATCAAGCCGATTCCCGAAGAGCTCTCCAACTTCCAGCTTTCCCTGCGGCAGACCTATTTTGCCAACTTTTCCCTGTTTCAGTCGATTCCAGATTCCTGGGCCATTGACCAGCTGTTCCCGATCATGCCGATCCAGCGCCTCAATCAAAAGCCGGATGTCATGGCTACCATTGCTGACATTACCTGTGATTCAGATGGGGAGATTACCAGTTTCGTCGGTGAAAATGGCCGGACCAAGTTCCTGCCGCTGCACAAGATTCGCAAAAATGAGGATTACTATATCGGCTTCTTCCTGATTGGCGCCTACCAGGAAATCCTCGGTGATCTGCACAACCTGTATGGCGATACCAATGCCGTGCACATTACCTTCAACAAGAAGACCAACTATAAGATCGACACGGTGATCAACGGTGACGCGGTCTGGGAAAGTCTCAAGTACGTGCAGTACAAGGGGCCGGAGATTCTCAAACATGTGCGTGACACCCTGGAGGTCAGTGTGGCTCACCGCAAGGTTTCCATCGAGGAGAGCAGTCACTTTTTGGAGTTGCTGGACCGGACGCTGCTGGGGTACACCTATTTTGGTGAGTGACGACGAAGTAAAAATCTGGCTATAAATGAAGAGGGGGCGTGGTTCATGCCCCCTCTTTTTGTTGGGCCATTTTTAAGCCATTGATTGAAAACGGCTTTCCCATAACGTTGCCCCGCTCTGCATACCGATCCGATGGTCAGGGTTAGTCGCCAGGTGGCGCAGCAGGCGAAAGATGATTTCAGCTTGTTCAGGGGCGCCGATTGCGGCAGCAATTTGCTCCGCAGTTGCCCCTACCTTGCTGGTTTGCCTGAGGTGGGCAAGAACCTTGGCTTGCAGTTCAAGCACTATCCCTGCCGCCTTTTTACCCGCCTCAACGCCGGGTTGATGGTATGCGTTAATTCCGGTCAGGCTGGCGTAAAAGCCGACGGCCCGCTCGTAGAGAGCGATCAATGTGCCGACGGCCCGGGCGTCAAGCCGATCGATAGTCAGGGTGAGGGATTCACGGCCAGCTTCGCTGAGCGCTTCACGGGTGCCCTGAAGGAACCCGGCAAGATAGTCGCCGCTGGTTACGTTCGGTTCGACGCAGAGGGAGGCGCCGTCACGATCCTGCAACACCTCGATGAACGTCACGAAGAAGTTGTTAATCCCTTCTCGCAGCTGCTGCACGTAGGCATGTTGGTCCGTTGCCCCCTTGTTGCCGTAGACGGTCAACCCTTGATTCACGATTCTGCCTTCCAGATTTTTTCCCTTACCAATGGACTCCATGATCAGCTGCTGCAGATAGCGGGAAAAGAGCAGCAGTCGGTCTTTGTAGGGCAGCACGACCATGTTCCGTTCGCCCCGGCCATTGGTGGCGTAATGCCACATCAAGGCCAGCAGGGCTGCCGGATTTTCGCGGGTAGTGTGGGTGCGGGTAGCAGCATCGCAGGCCGCTGCTCCGGCCAGCAGGGCATCGAAATCCAGCCCTTGCAGGGCTGCTGGCAACAGTCCCACGGTGGAGGTCACTGATGTGCGGCCGCCAACCCAGTCCCACATCGGGAAGCGGGCCAGCCAGCCCTCGGTGATGGCCAGCTGGTCCAGCTCGCTTCCCTGACCGGTAACGGCGATGGCACTGCGGGCAAAGACATGGTTTGCCCGTTCATAGGCAGCCTTGGCTTCCAGCATGCCGTTGCGGGTCTCCTTGGTGCCGCCGCTCTTGGAAATAATCAGGCAGAGGGTGGTGCCCAAGGCTGAGCCGATGATGGCGAGCACCTGATCCATGCCGTCCGGGTCAGTATTGTCAAAAAAGTGGATTTTGAGCCGGTCATGCGCTGAGCCTAAGGCATTGGCCACAAGCTGTGGCCCCAACGCCGAACCGCCGATACCAATAATCAGCAGATCGGTGTAGCGTTTGCCATTGGGGGCGGTTATGGCACCGCCATGAACATCGGCGGCAAATTCGCGCAGTGCTCGTAAGGAAAAGGTAATTTCAGTCTGCAATTCAACCGTTGGTGCCAATTGGGGCGCGCGGAGCCAGTAGTGACCGACCATCCGCTGTTCATCAGGATTGGCGATGCTCCCCTGTTCCAGGGCGATCATGGCGGTAAATGCCTGCTGCATGGCCGGTTCCATACGGGTTAAAAAATCGTCAGGGAACTGCATGCGGCTGATGTCCAGGGACAGGCCAAGTTCATGGTTATGGTAGAGATGAGAGGTGTAGCGATGCCACGAGGCAGGGGTAGCCATGCATGTGCTCCTTGCAGAAATGATAATGGTGCAAGGATACCCTAAGAGCAAGGATTGGCAAGCGCTGACCGCTTTGTTGGCGGTATTGGGATCTGGCTATTTGCTGGTGGTGGGTTGGGGCTGAAAGGTGTCGCGACAGGCGCCAATCGAGCCCGGGGCACAGGGACGGCGGTCGGTCCAGAGTGCGCCGTCGAGTTTGGCCCGAGTGAAGGTGGTGGCGGCCAGCCGGGACAGGTGCAGGGTGCTGCCGGTCAGGTCAGCGTCGGTCAGGTTGGCCCGTTCCAGGTTGGTGTCTTCCATATTGGCTCGGGCACAGATTGTTTTGATCATGCTGGCGCCGCTGAAATTAACCCCTTTTAAATCATAGCCGGTGAAATCAAGGCAGTTCAGGTTGCGGCCGGACAGGTTCCGGGTGGTGCCCAGGATATCACGGACTTCCTTCATCGGCATGGCGCCACTGCAATTTACCGACCGACTGGCCGGTTTGCCATTGGCAGATTTTTTCACTGCGCGGGTAGAGGCATGCCGCTTCGCTGACTTGGCCTTCCCGTTATTGTGTCCCTTTTTTTTGAGAGTTTTTTTCTTATGGTGATGATTGGCCGGTTTTTTCTGCTGCTCGGCCTGCAGTTTGTTTACCTGGTCGCGCAGGTCAGCGCAGGGATCAGTAGTGGTGGTGGCAGGTGTCGTTGGCGGTGCGGTTGTTTCCTGGTTAGGCTCTGATGGCGAAGCAGGACTGATGGTCTCTTGGGCATGTAGTGGGGTGACCAGGCAGCCGGCCAGGAACAGGATCGCTGCTTTTGCCAGCAATGGTCGTTGATGCCGGGACATTGATTATCCCTTGACCATGGCCGTGGCCAGAAACTGGTCGGCGAGGGTGGCGCTATTTCCTTTGCGACGTGGACTGCCTAAGAGACAGAGGACTTTCAAGGCGTTCTCCCTGGTATTGTTTGAGTCAGGATATCAGCTTTTCCGCGTCTTCAACCGGTAGAATTCGCCGGCGTGATCAAGGGCAATGGCGGCGTGATTTGCCAGAGTTGTCAGGAATTCCACATCAGCATCAGTAAAGGTTTTACCCGTGGTGCGTCCAGAAACATTAAGCACCCCCACTACCCGTTCTTTGATGCGGAGTGGTACCGACAGCATACCCGGGGAGCTGAACAGGTCACCAGCGGGGTCTTCCTCAATAACCCGCTGGGTCAGGGTAATTGGGATGTCGTTTTCGAGGCGCAACGGTCGGTTACTGGTGGCAACGAGCCCGGAAATGCCTTGATCGTGGGGCAGGGTGAAGGTTTTGGCAAACTCACGATCGATACCAACGCAGACTTTCATATGAAAGGCATTACCATTCCGTTCCAATAACAGGAGATACCCTTTTTGTGCCTTTACCTGTTCAACCGCGCTTTCCACGAGCATGCGCAGAATTTCGCCGATCTCCAGCGATGAAGCAATCAGGGCGCAAGACATGTTCATGGTCTTCATCATGGTCAGGGCTTCCTGCAGCGCCTGATTCTTTTCGGCCAGATCATTCAGCAGACGGCGATTTTCCCGGGCCAGCGCCTGGCGGTCCAGTGACTGCTCCACCACTTTATATAGCAGGACTTCATCATCCAGCGGTTTGACGATGTAGTCGTAAGCGCCGAGTCGGAGTGCTTTTATCGAGGTAAAGTCCGATGACATGCCGGTGACGATGATGACATCAATTTCCGGATGGCTCTCCTTGACCAATTTCAGCAAGTTGAGGCCACTCATGGCCGGAAGCAATACCTCGGTGATGATCAGGTTGACTTCAGTGCTCCGTAACACCTTCAACGCTTCTTCTCCGGTGGGAACAACGGTCGTCCGATACCCTTTCAATTCCAGCAGGCCGGCAATATGCTGCGGGAAATTCTGCGTATCGTCGACGATCAGAATATGTGCTGACTGATCCACAAATTGACTCCTTGATGAAGATCTTATCATGATTAGTCGCGATGCTAGTGCAAGATAGCGGTAAAATCAATCCAAATCTAAGTTGTAACTCGCAGAAATTCCGCAGGAGATTGGCTAGAAATGCTTTGACAAAGGCGCCGGCTTTTCCCTATAGTGAGGCCACTTTCGGCGAGGAGTATGACCATGCAGTCGGCTTTGGCCCTGATCGGGGCTGATCTAAAGAATGTAGAAGAGCAGTTTAAAAAGGATTTGGCATCCGATGTGCCGCTGATTCGCAAGGTCGGTGAGTATGTGCTTTCCAGTGGTGGCAAGCGGATTCGCCCAGCCTTACTGCTCTTAGCCGCCAAGCTCTGTGGCTACTCTGGTACGCGCCATGTCCCTCTTGCCAGTGTGGTCGAATTTATTCATACCGCAACCTTGTTGCATGATGATGTGGTTGATGAGGCGCATATCAGGCGTGGCATCCCCTCGGCAAATACCCTTTGGGGCAACTCGGCTTCGGTCCTGGTTGGTGATTTTCTGTTCTCGAAATCCTTTTCGCTGATGGTGGCTGATGGCGATCTGAATGTCCTCCGGATACTGTCTGACGCCACCACCAAAATAGCCGAAGGTGAAGTGTTGCAACTCCTCGGGACCAGTGATCTGGAGATGACCTATGAGCGTTATGTCACGGTGGTAAAATGCAAAACAGCGGTGTTGCTGTCGGCTGCGTGTCAGGCCGGTGCAATCCTTGGCACGGCGACTGCCGAACAGGAAGAAGCACTGGGGCGTTTCGGTATGGATCTCGGCATTGCCTTTCAGGTCATGGACGATACCCTGGATTATGTAGCCAAGGAAGAACAGTTCGGCAAGAGTATCGGACATGATCTCGAAGAGGGCAAGATCACCCTCCCGCTGATCCATACCCTGAGTCAATGCACACCGGCGGAACGCGAATTGATTGGCGAGGTCGTCACCAAAGATGAACTGGAAACCGCTGATTTCGAGGCGGTATTTGCCCTGGTAAATCACTATGGCGGGATCGAGTTTTCGGTTGCCACCGCAACGCAGGCCGTAGCACAGGCAAAAAGCGCCCTGGATCTGTTTCCCGAATCTATTGCCAAGACTGCCATGTGTGAGCTTGCAGACTATGTAGTTACTCGTGTGCATTGACCAGCAAACGTTTAAATTACCAGTAACAACCTTTCCGCGATAAATCCTCCTCTGCCCTCGTTTCATTGATTCTTTTATTCGCTCAGAATAGCCGAGGATCCTGATGTTTGTCTGTTACATCGACGCGTACGCTGATGTGGCTATAAATTAAATTAATTTTATAAAAAAACTGCATTGCCTTGACTCGTGGCATAAATGTTGTAAATGTATTTCCTCAACGTGCAGCAGGTTTAGCGTTGGAGGGGGGAGACGCCATGAACGGCTTGACTCTTGTACATGAGGTGCAGATCAGGGTTAAAGACCAAGAGTACGCGGTTAAAGTGTTTTGCCGGGATGATGGTCGCCATTTTGCGAGAACGTCATTTTCCGATGCTGATATTATCGTTAATGATGGTGCGACCCTTGATGAAGTCTTGCATAAACACCGCGAGTTGCTCCCTCTGGCCATCAGTAGTCGGCAGATGCGCTCTGAGATATCTATCCTGAGCAATAGTTTCAGGCTGGACCGTGAGTCAGAACAATAAATTGGAATTTCAGCAAATTACTTGCATAAATGAATGTTCTCGACTAATTATTAAAAGCGGCGGTGACACCTTGTCCCGCCGTTTATTTTATTGCTGGTTAACCCATAAATTACGTGCTGCGGTAGCAGCAGGCAGGAGAGATTTTATGAGAAAGTTTACGTGTGCTCTAGTGCTACTGGCGGTTACCGGCAGTCTTTTTATGCTGACCGGATGCTCGAAAAAAGAGGGTGGTGTGACTGCTGGCGCGGTAAAGGAAGGCGCAAAAGCAGTAAATTTTACCTTAAAGGATATGCAGGACAAGGAAGTCAAGCTGTCCGATTATGCTGGCAAGGTGGTGCTGCTCAATTTCTGGGCGACCTGGTGCCCGCCGTGTCGTGAGGAAATTCCCTCAATGGCCAAACTTAATGAGCAAATGGCCGGTAAACCATTCCAGATGCTCTGTGTCTCGATCGATGATGGTGGTAAGGCGGATGTTTTGGCTTTCTTCAAGAAGGAAGGGGTGACGCTGCCGGCGTTGAGTGACCCGGATTCAGAAGTCGGCAGGCAATATGGTATCACCGGCGTGCCAGAGAGCTTCATCATCGACAAACAGGGCAAGATTGTTAAAAAAGTCATTGGCGGTCTGGATTGGGTATCGCCTGACATTGTTTCTTTTCTGACCAACCTGACCAGTCAGCAGCCATAAGCTCCGGCGCATGGAAAACACCGGCAATATAACGTTTATCAGCGCATTTCTGGCGGGTCTGCTCTCGTTCCTCTCCCCCTGCGTCTTACCCCTGATCCCGTCATATATTACCTATATAACCGGGCTTTCCTTTGCGGATCTGCAGGCGGAGCACCCGGATCACGCGATTCGCCGCCGTTCGGTCATGCATGCCCTCTGTTTTGTCATTGGCTTCACCACCGTGTTTGTGTTGCTGGGTGCTTCGGCGACCTATATCGGCGGATTCTTACAGCAGCACATGAGCACCATTCGCAAGGTGGGCGGTCTGCTGATCGTACTCTTTGGTGTCCATGTGACTGGAGTGGTGCCGATTCATCTGCTGCTCGGCGAAAAACGGGTCCACTTACAGCATAAGCCGGCGGGATTTCTCGGGAGTTACCTGGTCGGTATCGCCTTTGCTGCCGGTTGGACACCATGTATCGGCCCCATCCTCGCTTCCATCCTGATGGTTGCTGCCACTGAAGAAACCGTCATGAAGGGGATTGTCCTGCTCCTGCTCTATTCGCTTGGGCTCGGTATCCCCTTTCTGCTGTCAACGCTGGCCATGCATCGATTTATTATTCTTTTCAATCGCTTCAAAAAATTTATCCGCATGTTCGAGATCATTACCGGTATTTTTCTGATTGTGGTTGGGATCATGATTTACGCCAACTATTTCCGGATCCTTGGTGGCTATACCTCGATCCTTTTTGGCAAGTAATCCTTGACTGCCAAGCCGAGACAACTCACGATTCATCTGGCAGTTGCCGATCTGTCGACAAGTGCCGCTTTTTATGGCGGGATTCTCGAGTTGCCCTTGGAGCATGCCTTGACCGCTCCCGGTGCTCCCGATCACTTCACCATTAATCATGAAGGAGCGGCATTGGTTTTTGTTGAACAGGAAGCGATGATTCGCGAGCACCCGCGGATGGAGGACCGGATGACCATGTTCCCCAAAGGGGTTGGGATGTCCCTGCATTTTCGGGTAACCAATATCGAGGATATTGCCGATGCCCTGGATGAGGAGGGGTTGGAAGTGCTCTATCCCTTGACGCAGCATCCGTTCGGGGTCAAGGAGGTTTGGTGTTTTGACCCGGATGGCTACTTGGTGGTTGTTGAGGAACCAGTGAAAAAATAACTAAGGCGAGTCGGGTGACTCGCCTTAACTTTATGGCTGATCTTTTTTCTTACCTCGAGACTCGAGGTCGCATGCGTCAGCCATTCAGGTGTTGATCCCCAGACGCGGTAAAACAACCTTCTGCAGAATAACCCAGCCAGCCAGTGCCCCGAGCAATATAAAGATATCGTTCATTCAGACCTCCATCAGTGTTCGAGAATAATCCTTTGCTTAGTATAGCAAAATACTCCAAATAAAATATATGATTATTTGAATGTGGACGAACGTTTACAGTTCTGCAAAACAGTGATTCGTTTTTGCAAATATGCAAAAGCCGTTGTTGCTTGCGAGAAACATGCTAATGGACTGATATCACGATAGTTAATTTCCTGATTCGATGTTTTAGTGACAGCGGGGGATTCGCATAATTTCAAAACAGAATAGATGGGCATTAATCCGTATGCTTGTCTGCCTGTGTGTAACTGCATGATATTACTAAGCTAAAAATGTTATAAAAATATCTAGAACATTGGTATGTAAGTTGCTCTTAGTGAAAGTATCAGATGACAATCCATACACGCGGAGGCTCGAACAGTATGTCACAAACGACAACTAATAAAGGATGGCGGGTAGTAAGTGCTGGTACCGGCATCAATCTGGCGCTTGGGGTGCTGTATGCCTGGAGCATATTCAAGGGAGCAATCAAGGCGTCTATTGAGAAGGGTGGTCCTGAAGCTTTTCAGTGGAGCCTTTCTTCCATCAACGACCCTTATGCACTCTGCTGTCTCACCTTTGCCTTTGCCATGATTGTTGCCGGTAAATGCCAGGACAAGATTGGTCCGGCCCGCACGGCACTGATCGGTGGCCTGCTGGTTGGTGGTGGTTTCTCGCTGATGGCTTACTCTAACAGCTACGCCGCCTGGGTTACCGGTTTTGGCGTGCTGGCTGGTGCTGGGTTCGGTTTTGGCTATTCCGCTGCAACTCCTCCTGCGCTTAAATGGTTTTCTTCCACCAAGACCGGGCTGATTGCCGGGATTGTTGTTGCCGGTTTCGGTCTGGCACCGGTCTATATCGCTCCGCTCTCCAGTTGGTTGCTCGGTGTCTATGGTATTCAGAAGTCGATGCTGTTCCTGGGTTTCGGATTCACCGTGATAGTGTGCGGCCTTTCCTTCCTGTTAGAGAACCCACCGAAAGGGTATGTGCCGGCTGAGCCTGAAGTGAAGGCTGATGCCCCTGCCAAGAAGGCTGTTTACAATGCGACTGTCAGTGAGATGATTCGCTCACCGAAGTTCTACCTCCTCTGGGCTACCTTCTTCATCGGCTCCGGTGCTGGCCTGATGGTTATCGGTAGTGTTGCTGGCTTGGCCAAGAAGAGTATGGGCCCCATGGCCTTCGTTGCCGTCGCCATCATGGCGGTCGGTAATGCTGCTGGCCGGGTTGTTGCCGGGGTTCTTTCTGATAAGATTGGCCGCCGCGCTACCCTGATGATCATGCTGGCCTTCCAGGCAGTGCTGATGTTCGCCGCCATTCCGGTGGTCGGTTCCGGCAGCGCCTCCCTGCTGGTGCTCCTGGCAACGTTCATCGGCTTCAACTACGGTTCAAACCTCTGCCTCTTCCCTTCCTTTGCCAAGGATTACTGGGGTCTCAAGAACTACGGCCTCAACTATGGTACTCTGTTCACTGCCTGGGGCGTTGGCGGTTTTGTCATGGGGCGAGTTTCCGAAATGATGAATGCCCAGCCGGGTGGCCTGAATAAATCCTTCATCCTTGCTGGCGTATGCCTGGCTACCGGTACGGTACTGACTTTCTTCCTTCGTGAGAAGCAAACGGTTGCGGTTGCAGTTCCATCATTCGCGGCAGAGCCAGTACCGGTAATGGAAGAGGCTGCTTAAAGGTGTCTGGCCAAGAACTGCTCTGGCCAGACCGATGAACCTGATTGTCGATTCCTTGGTTGGGATGTTTTACTGACAACAGAAAAGGGTCATGCAGAAATGCATGGCCCTTTTTTGCCAGTATGCTACAAGAATGACACATTGTTTTAAATATTGTTAACGCTGGCAATGGAGTCTAAATGGATACCACATTTGTAACGATATTACTGGTGGTCTTTCTGGTGATCGCGGGTTTGGCGATTGATGTCGGCTATATGTACATTGGTGAAGAAGAGTTGCAGCACTCGGCTGAGACCTCGGCGGTGGCCGGAGCCCAAGTGTTGAAACAGCGCATCCTGGCGCAAATTCAGAAGAATCCTGGCAAACTGGTCGATGTCATCCATGACCCGGTCCAGGCGTCTGCCCGTGCTGCGGCCATGGAAATGGCCTCAGGCAAGCATGAAGCCACCGCCTTGGTCGGTCTGGCCAACGATAATTCAAATGCTTTGGGCAGTGACAATGATCTTACTGTCGGGTTCTGGAATTTCAGCTCCCACACTTATACCCCCGGCGGTAAACCGGTCAATGCGCTCCAGGTCCGGGCGCGGCGCACGGCAGAGAGCGATATCGTGGGCATGGGCAATATCGGTAAGTTTATTTCCAAGCTGTCTGGTATTGATTCCCACAATTTTACGCCAGTGGCCATTGCGGCCATACCGCCAACGGTCCGGGCCAATATTGCCCTGGCAACCGATGTCTGCGATCGCGGCTGTGTCTATCCCAATATCTGCTCAATTCCGGAACGCAAGCTGATCCGCGGTAGCTGGGAAAAAGGGCAGTCCTCGCCGGCGGTCAATCGCTTTGTCTATTCCTCGCTCAGCTATCAGGTAACGGAAGCCAATCCGATGACCAATCTCATCTGCAATGATTCCCCGGCCCAGGATGTTTGTGGTAAGCCGATTTACCTGAGTCTTGGCAAGAATGATGATGTTTTGCGGGATCTGGAAGCGGTGATGTATAACCCGGAACTGGATAAGGCAAATAAAGAGTTCGATGTGACGACTGATACCATCTCCGGCTGGTGGATCATCGTGCCCATGACTGACAGTTCGCCACAGCAGGCCAGTGCAATCTTTGAATTTCAGAAGACGACCCGCTATGCCCTGGTGCGGGTCAGCCGCATTTGCGCCAGCGGTCCCACCGGCTGTAACCAAGGCGGCAAAGGTTTTGATTCGCCCGCGGGGAAATGCGGTCCCGGTGCCGAGAATGCAATCTATATCGACCGGATCTCCTGCGTCGGCTGCGGTAGTACAGCCATGCTGCAGTTGCCCGGTTTGCAGCCGGTGCTGGTCAAATAGGGCGCCCGGCGTGCCTCCACGCAACCTCACCTTCCGGCTCGACCCATGAATATTCTCCTGCACATGCTGCTGTCCGGTGATGACGACCAACTGCTGGTGGGCAACTTCATGGGGGATTTCGTCAAGGGGTTGTTGCAGGATCGTTTCCCGCACCGTATTCGCCAGGGGGTGCAGTTGCACCGACAGATCGATTTATTTGCCGAGCGCAACCCGCACTTTCGCCAGAGTCGCCAGCGTCTTGACCCGGCATACGGCCTGTATCGGGGGGTACTGGTTGATCTGTTCTACGATTATTTTCTGGTGAACGATTGGGGAAATTGGTGCGAAGAGCCCTTTGCTGCCTATCTGGCCAGAACCCTGGTCGTGGTGGAGAGGCATCGCTACGACCTACCCACCGAGATGCAGCGGCTGGTGCCGATCATCTTTGATGAACTGCTGCCGACCTACGGCACAATAGAGGGGATAGATGCTGCCCTTGGTCGCCTGGCGCGACGCATTCGCCGCCCCAATCCGCTGGCAAGCGGCGTGGCAGAGCTACGCCAGCACCATGATCTGCTGCATGTAGATTTCCGCGCGTTCATGCCGGAAATTAGCCACTTTGTCGCGGTGACAGTGCTTATTTACACCGGTCACAGCGTTTCATAGTGCTGTTTTCCAGTTTGCACTGGCACACTTCGCAAGCGTTCAGCCACTCCGGGTGGCCGGCATCGGTGGCGCGCTTTCTGGCTTCGATCCGCCTGACCTCGACCGCCATCTCGTCGTTATAGTGGGATTCAAACATGGTCGGTCTCCTTTGGCATCATCGCCAAGGCTGATTCAGTAACGCAGCAGTTACTTTCGTCAGGTTGCCCTTGTTCAATTGCAACCACTGCAGGCAGATGATCGAGGCCGAGTCAAAAATTTCTCCCTGCTGCAACATCTCCCATGCCTCGTCAAAGGCAATGACACAGACCCGGATGTCCTCACCTTCACTCGGTTTACCATGTACTCCATTGGCTTTGGTCGAGTCGACGATACCGCAAAACAGGTTGTGGGACTCGGAGCTGCCGCCGGGGCTTTGCATATAGCGGCAGATCGGATGCATTGCCAGCACCTCGCAGTTGGTCTCCTCCCGGCACTCACGCCGGGCTGCCGCTTCCGGGGTCTCGCCGGGATCGACCATGCCGGCGACTGTTTCGAACAGCCACGGTTCATACCCGGCCAGCAGGGCGCCCACGCGAAATTGTTCAATCAGGACAACGGTGTCTCGCGCCGGATCATACAGGATGACCCCGGCAGCCTGGCCGCGGACAAAGGTCTCGCGCCGGAGCGGATTCGTCCATTCTCCGGCAAAGGTCCGATGGGAGAGGGTGGATCGGACAATCTTGAAAAACCCCTGATAGGCCGCTTCCTGGGCAATCACCTGCACATCATCCTTGCCATATTGCCTAACACGCCCCACCGTAACACCTCCCCAGAAGTTGATAACAGAATTGTTCGTCAAAATACCTGCCGGTGATCGGAAACTGCCGGCATCACCGAATGCCACCTAGCGTATGCGCAGGATCGTTGCTGCGTGCTGGCGCTTATCCTCGGCATTGTCCACCAGCCTCAGCACCCGGCCGCTGTAGTTTTCCTGGGCCAGCAGGATTTTCATGCCGCGCCCTCTTATTCCTCTTCCCAACCCGGGGCTGGAAGGTCTGTTCGAGGTACTTCTGGAACCGCGGGCTCTCGCACATCCCCTTGCCGGGGCTGTCGGACAGCTTGGCCACTGGCTGGCCATTGCACTCGACCATCTTCAGGCGGAACAGGCGCAGGAAATCGATGTAGTCACCGGCCAGTGATGGAATGCGGGCACAATAGGCCAGCTCGTCCTTGGTAAAGGTGAGGCTGTCCAGGGATTGCACCTGGTTGCGAATCTCGTCGGCATATTGGCCCAGCCGCACCCCCTGATTGCGGCACTTGAAGCGGTATTTTGCCGTTGCCGCCGGATAGTGGTGCAGGAAGGTCTTCTGCATGGAGAACTTGTAGCGGTCCGTGTCCATGAGGGAGGTGATGATCGGCAGGTCGCTAAGTTTAGGATCTCTTCTGGTCAGCATGATCTCTCTCCATTTGCTTATATCGCATGCTGCACGCCCGTTAGCAATCGGCGAATGCATCATTAATTACATGCCTGAGCTGTATTACCGCCAGTCATGGCTTCCGGCATCGCATCCGCATCGGGTGGGGCCACAAGATGGGCCAAATTCAACCCAGAGAGAAGTGGTAGAATTTTTTGCCAAGTGCTATAAAATCGCAAAGAAAGGGGGCACCATGGGAATGAACATTCATTTATTCATCATTGATCCGCAGGTTGATTTTTGTTCTCCGGCCGGCGCCCTGTATGTGGCCGGGGCCGAGCAGGACATGTCCCGGCTCGCCGCCCTGGTGGGCCGAATCGGCGACGCGTTCGACACGATTACCGTGACCCTGGATAGTCACCACTCGCTTGATATTGCCCACCCGATTTTCTGGCGGGACAGCAGCGGCGCGCACCCGGCACCGTTCACGGTTATCAGCGCTGATGACGTCAATAGCGGCAAGTATACGACTACCCACCCCGGCATGCTGGCCCGGGCGACTCGGTACGTGAAACTGCTCCAGGCCAACGGCCGCTATCCGTTGTGCATCTGGCCGCCCCACTGTCTGATCGGCTCCGGGGGGCACGCCATGGTGCCGGAACTGTTCGCTGCATTGCGGCTGTGGGAAGAGCGGCACCTGCGGATACTGAACCTGGTGACCAAGGGGTCCAATTACTGGACCGAGCACTATTCTGCAGTGCAGGCCGATGTGCCGGACCCCGAGGACTCTGGCACCGCACTGAACTGGGATCTGATCAAGGCGTTAAAGAGCGCCGATACCATCCTGATTGCCGGGGAAGCGCTGTCTCACTGTGTGGCGAACACCATTCGGGACGTGGCGGAAAACTTCGGGCTGGAGAACGTGCAGAAGCTCTGCCTGCTGACGGACTGCAGCTCCAGCGTGGCCGGCTTCGAACGGCTCGGCGAGGCATTTGTCCTGGATCTGACCGCCATGGGGATGCAGGTGGCAACGTCAGTAGATTATCTGCCGTAAACTCGGCGTGCAGCAGTTGCACGCTGCCTGCAATCGTGCTGACGTTCTGAACTCTGGCCGCGAAAGTCTGGCCCGGCATTTCTGGATTTACGCACTCACTCCTGGAATTTACATCGAGATTAAAATGCTGCTTGACTATATTCACGGTTTTAATTAAATTGAAAATCACTTTCATTGGTGGTGAGCATATGAAGCGGGCGCAACGAACAGCATTCAAAAGTTTCATCGAGCAGAAGGGGCTCAAGTCGACTCGGCAACGGGATATTATCCTTGAGGCATTTCTGGCGACCGACCAACACCTGAGTATTGAGGAGCTGTATCTCAAGCTGCGGGCCAAACATCCGTCAATCGGCTATGTCACGGTCTACCGTACCCTGAAGCTCTTTGCCGAGTCGGGTATTGCCCGGGAGATTCATTTCGGCGATGGTCAGACCCGCTATGAGCACAGCTCGGAAGGGGAGCACCACGATCATCTGGTCTGTACCCGTTGTGGTCGCATTCAGGAGTTTGAGGATGGGCGGATCGAACAGCTGCAGGCCGAAGTAGCAGCTGGCTACGGCTTTACCATTGAAACACACAAGCTGGAACTCTACGGTTTGTGCACCAACTGCAGCAGTTAATTTTTTTCTCGTGCGATTGAAAGTGGATTTCAAAAACAGCAAGATCTGAAGGGGCGCAGTATGGGGTTGTTTGAGCAGAAAAAAACGGGAAATGGCGCTGTGGTTACTGACAGTGATGGTGGCCGCACAGTTGCATTGGTTGGCAACCCTAATGTGGGCAAGAGTGTGTTGTTTAATGCGCTGACCGGGGCCTATGTGACGGTGTCCAATTATCCAGGAACGTCGGTTGAGGTTTCTCGCGGGTCGACAGTCATCGATGAAGTTCGCTGCGAAATAATCGATACGCCTGGCATGTATGGTCTGATGCCGATCACCGAAGAAGAGCGGGTGGCCCGTGAACTGCTGCTGGAAGAGCGGCCGGATGTGGTGCTGCATGTGGTGGATGCCCGCAATCTGGAGCGGATGCTGTTCATGACCCTGCAACTGATAGATGCGAAGCTGCCGGTGATCCTGGTGGTCAATATTATGGACGAGGCAGAGCGCTTGGGCTTGACTATTGATCTTCCGTTGCTGGAGCGCCGGCTCGGCATCCCGGTGATTGGCGCGGCAATGGCCAAGAAGCGGGGGCTTGACGACATCCGGCGGGCGATCATTGCGCGAAAACCTGGGACGCCGGTGGTGTTTCAGTACAGCCGCCGGCTGGAAGAGGATATCGCGGCAATCAGTACGTTGCTGCAGGCAGATTATCCACTGGCTGCTAAGTCAATGGCGTTGCTGCTGCTGCAGCGGGACGATGAGGTGGCCGGGCTGGTGGAAAAGGCCGAAGGCGAGCGCTATCCGGCTATCGCAGAGATAGTGAAAGAGATTACCTTTACCCGGCGGGATTCGTTTCACCTCGATCTTTCCATGGAGCGGAAGGGGATCGTCAAGGGTCTGCTGGATGGCGTGTTCATCCTGCCGGACAAGCGCCGGGTGACCATCAACGAGCGGATCTCCCGGTTGGCGGTGCAGCCGTTGACCGGGGTGCCGCTGCTGCTGCTGGTGCTTTATTTTGGACTTTATAAGTTTGTTGGCGAATTTGGTGCCGGCACCCTGGTGGATCTGCTGGAAGGGAAAGTTTTTGAGGAGTGGTTCAACCCCTGGATCATTGCCAAAGTCAAAGAAATTGTCCCGTGGGAAATGATTCAGGAACTGTTTGTCGGCGAATACGGCATCATCACCCTCGGATTTCGCTATGCAGTTGGGATTATCCTGCCGATTGTCGCCACCTTCTTCCTCTTCTTCTCTCTGTTGGAGGATAGCGGTTATTTCCCCCGGCTGGCCCTGCTGGTGGACCGGATCTTTAAAAAAATCGGCCTGACCGGCCGGGCAGTCATCCCGATGGTGCTCGGCTTTGGCTGCACCACCATGGCTACCATGGTGACCCGAACCCTGGAAACTACCCGCGAGCGGGTCATTGCCATTGTGCTGATGGCCCTGGCCATCCCCTGCTCGGCCCAGCTCGGGGTCATCATGGCACTGCTGGCCAAATTTCCCGGCGCCCTGATCGTCTGGAGTATCTGTTTGCTGCTCATCTTCCTGGCGGTCGGCTTCCTGTCCGCCAAGCTGATGCCGGGTGAAACCCCCATGTTCTACATGGAACTGCCCCCCATGCGGATGCCGCAACTGTCGAATATTCTGACCAAGACCTACACCCGGATGCAGTGGTATTTTATCGAAATTCTGCCTCTGTTTATCTTTGCGTCCGTGCTGCTCTGGCTCGGCAAGATCACCGATTTTTTCACCACGCTGGAGCGCTGGGCCAGCCCGCTCATGACCAGCCTGGGGCTGCCGACGGGGATGGCCAAGATTTTCATCCTCGGCTTCTTCCGTCGGGATTACGGTGCCGCCGGGCTCTATGACCTGCAGAATAAAGGGACCCTGGACGCCCGCCAATTGACCGTGGCCGCGGTGACCCTGACCCTGTTCATTCCGTGTGTGGCGCAGTTTCTGATGATGAAAAAGGAGCAGGGGCTTGCTGTTGCCCTGGCAGTCGGTATCTTTGTCAGTACCATTGCCTTTAGTAGTGGCTATCTGCTCAATCAACTGCTGTTGACCACCGGCTGGGTGTAAGGTCGTGAAGTGCGGGTACTGCAATCATGAATTTGCCGAGGAAGAGGGGATCAAGAGCTGCGGCCGCTGCGGCAAGCCCGGTGCTTGTCGCATGGTGCGCTGCCCCCGCTGCTTTTACGAGAACCCGCCCGAACCGGCGCTGGTCAAATCGCTCAAAAAACTATTCGGATCTAACGATAAAGGAGTCAAGAAATGAAGCTGAGTGAAAAAGCGGAAGAGATCCTGGAAGCCATGTGGGTGGCGATTGAAGAGGGTGGTAAAGGGTTTATCGACAACGACCAGTTAGGGGTTACCGTTGATGAGCCGGCCCTGTGGGAGTTGATCGCTGCCGCCTTGATTGAGGACAAGGGGGGGCATTACTATTTTCGGTCAGCTGGGCGGGAAGAGGGGCGGATCACCATTCGGCGCCATCGGCTGGCCGAGCGGCTGATGATGGATGTGCTCAACATCCGGGGTGATAATGCCGAGCAAAAGGCCTGTCAGTTCGAGCACCTGCTCAATGAAGGAGTGGATGTGAAGATCTGCACCATGCTCAACCACCCGGCCACCTGTCCCCATGGCAAACCGATTCCACCGGGCGAGTGCTGCGAAGCGGCCCACCAGAGCGGTGATCTGGGGGTGGTGCCGCTCACCGAACTGAAGCCGGGCCAGGAGGGGGAGATTGCCTATATCCAGACCGACGACAACAAGAAGATGCAGAAGTTGATGGCCATGGGGGTGTTGCCGGGCAATCGGATTAACCTGACCCAGGCATTTCCCTCCTACATCTTCCGGGTCGGTTTCTCGGAATTTGCCATCGATACCCAGCTGGCGCGGGAGATATTTGTGCGGAAGTAGCAGGGATGGGGGGCGGTAAACATCTGCAACATTATGGACAGACCTGTTACGCTGCCAGTTTTCGAGCTTTGGCTGGGTTTGTAGGGTCGTATCGCGGGATTGCTGCCAGCGTTGATTCAATCTTTGACCGGACTATCTCTGTATCATACGAGGCCTGCAGCCTGGTCCAGAATTCCGGGGTTGTGCCGAAAAACCGGCTGAATCTGAGAGCGGTATCGACTGTAACCGCCCGATTGCAATGCACAATCTCATTGATTCTGCGAGGAGGCACACCAATGGTTGTTGCCAGCCGGTGCTGGGTTATCTCCAGCGGCTCCATGAAGTCATGAAGCAGAACTTCTCCCGGATGCACCGGGGCAAGACGTGATCCGTCTGATATATCCGAGAAATCCATTGTTTCCAGTTCATCCCGTAATATGGCCATCATATTCTCCTAATGATAATCCACAATTTCAACTTCAAGTGCGTCGCCATCCTTCCAATGAAAACATATGCGCCATTGGTCATTTATCCTGATGCTCCATTGCCCTTTGCGGCTTCCCTGTAAAGCTTCCAGACGATTACCCGGAGGAATCCGCAGTTCACCAAGTTCAAAGGCCGAGTCAATCTGCTTTAACTTGCGACGCGCTGCCTGCTGCATATCGAGAGGCAATCGCCGGACAGTATAACCGGCAAAGATCGCCGCTGTTTCCTTGGTCGCAAAGCTCTTTATCATGGGAGAAAGTTTAACGGCTCACGTCAATAACGTCAAGCGTTATGCTGCTGGCTGTCGACCTGCTCTAACCATCCATCCCGGCCTCTCTGCGGTTTTCCCGTAAGCTCTTCGGCCATTCTCCCTGCAAGTAAGCTTAAAAATAATCTCCAAAAAAATCCCCTTGACTAATATATGGCTATTATATAAAAGCATTATATAAACAAATTATATAACCGTGGGGGACAACCATGTCGCCGAGAAATACCCAGTTCAGTCGGGATGATATTGTGGCCGCTGCCTTCCAGTTGGTGCGGGAGCAGGGGTGGGACGGCTTTTCGGTGCAGGCGGTGGCCAAGCTGATCAACTCTTCCACCATGCCGATCTACTCCCAGTTCGCCAATGTCCGGGAGTTGGAGGACGAGGTCTGCATCAAGGCGATGGAGCTGTTGAAGGTGAGCCTGCTGGAGACGCGGAGTGGTGATCTCTGGATCGATCAGGCGATCAGCTATGTGAACTTTGCCCTGGCAGAAAAGCACCTGTTTCGCATCCTGGGCGATGGCCGCAACATCGAACTGCAGAACAAACTCGGGATGGGGCTGGTGCAATTCATTGATGACACCTTGGCCGATTACCCGCTCTTTGCCGGGTTAAGTGAGATGGAGTTCAAGATGGTCCGGCTGTCCCGGATGATGTTTGCTCAGCGGTTGGCATTTTGGCTCAACCGCGATCCCAGTTTTCTGCAGGCCAAAGGTATCGAGATGGAGGATTTCATCCGTCGCACCAGTAAGGCGATTTATGAGGGGTTTCAGCTGCAGTTTCAGGCAAAAGTGAAGTGAAGAATTATCTGACACGGGAGGGATGACATGGACAAATGGTGGCGTAGTAGAGGGAGAGATGTTCTCGTTGTTTGCGGTTTTTGTCTTGTTGCGTTGCTGACCTTGTCCAGCCGGGTAGAGTGTGCGCCCGCCGCCAAGCCCCAGGCCGGCGGAACCCTGACGGTCGGGGTTGAGCTGGAGTTTCGCGGGTTTGATCCATTGAAGGCTCAATATACCGGGATTGCCGACCGCACGGTGCTCATGGCGGTTGAAGAGCGGCTGTTCGACACAGATACGAAGGGGAACCTGGTGCCGGAACTGGCCCTGTCCGCCAAGCCTGCAAAGAACGGCAAGAACTGGACGATTACGCTGCGTAAGGGGGTAAGTTTCCATGACGGCACACCGTTCAACGCCGATGCGGTGGTCGGGCATTGGCAGAGGCTCCTCGAGCCGAAAAATAAATTCTTCGCCCTCTCGACTTTAGAGCCGATTGAAGCGGTGCAGAAAGTGGATGATTTCACGGTCCGTTTCAATCTGAAGCACCCCTGGGCGGCGTTCAAAAATGTCCTGTCCGCACCGCAGTCGTTTGTGGTGTTCATTCCCTCCCCCAAGGCGCTCAAGGAGGATACCCACAACCGGGCGCCGGTGGGGACCGGACCTTACATGTTCAAGGAGTGGCTCGCCAACGACCGCCTGGTGGTGGTGAAAAACCCCAACTATTGGCGCAAGGGAAAAGGGTTTCTGGACAGCGTGACCTTTCGTCCCATGCCGGACATGCAGTCCAGATTCGCCAGCCTGCAGTCCGGGGAGATCGACGTGATCCAGACCGACCGTGGCGCCAGTATCCTCCAGGCACGGGAAGACCGCTCCCTCAGGGTTTATGCCAGTGACGGTGCCGGGCCGTACAATTTTCTCTTCAACGTTTCCAAGCCGCCGCTCAACGATCCCCGCGTCCGCCAGGCCCTGGCCCATGCCTGGAACCAGGAGCTGCTGATCAAGGCTGACTACAAAGGTACCCTGCCGTTTGCCAAGGATCCGTATGGCGGGATGATCAACTGCGGCGACTCGGCCTACCGTGAATACGATCCTGCCAAGGCCCGCAAACTTTTGGCGGAATACGGCAAGCCGGTCACCCTGGAGATGAATCACACCAATACCCCGCGCGGCAAGGAGGCGGGCGAGATCATGCAGCGCCTGTTCAAGGAGGTCGGCGTCACGCTGACGCTCAATCCGCTGGCCGAAGCGCAGTTGGGAAAACGAGGCACGACCGGCGATTACCAAATCACCGGCTGGAAGATGCGGGATTATGACGATATGGGCGGTATGTTGAAGAGCAATCTCCTCTCCGGAAGCAAACTGAACTTCAGCAAGTACCAGAACCCCAGGATGGATGAGCTGCTGATGACCCAGCAGATGAGCATTGACAAAAAGGTACGGGAGAAGGCGCTCTGCGGAGTGGCCGGCTTGATCAATGAGGATGCGGTATTCCTCTACGGCGGCGGGCGGCGCTTCCATGTCATCGCCAAGGCGGGGGTCAAGGGTATCGACAACGTTCGGCATGGGGTCATAAGGGTCAGCGATGCCTGGCTGGAGAACACTAAAACCGGGAAATAGGAGGTAACCATGAACCGCACAATCTGTGCAAGTTTGATCGTCTGTACCCTGTTTATTATGGCATCATTCTGCCTGGTCCCGACGGCAGGGGCGGCTGAGCCGATCTACGGCATGCCGGCAACCATCAACCCGTCAGCCAGTTACCTGTTCTTTCATCACAACTATTACGTGGAAACCAAGGGGGTGAACGGCGACTGCAAATATTACGATATCCTGAAGAGTTTTACCGACAAGGGATACACAGTCATCAGCGAGATCCGCCCCAAGGATGTTTCGGTCATCGAGTACGGGAAAAAAGCGGCGGCGGATGTCCGAAAGTTGCTGGACGCCGGTGTCCCACCCGAGAAAATCACGGTGGCCGGCCACTCCAAGGGTGGTGTTATTGTCCTGCAGGTTGCGGCACAACTGGAAAACCCGAAGGTCGACTATGCAGTCCTGGCCGGTTGCGGCATCAAGTCGCTGGAAAAGGGGTATCCCGATTTCGGCGTATTGAAGGGAAACTTCCTCTCGCTCTACGCAGCTTCGGACAAGATTGCAGGCAGCTGCGGCCCAGCCTTTACCCAAGCAAGGGAAGGTTTCTCCGCCAAAGAGATCGTTCTGGACAGTCCGGCTGGTCATCAGCTCTTTTTTAAACCTGTTGATGCCTGGATGGAGCCGTTACTCGGCTGGCTGCAGCAGGGGAAGTGATAAGCAAATGCCTGAATTAACTGGCGTTAGCAAGCAGTCGTTTGAAAGGAAATGCAAATGGAAATCATCCGGGAAATGCAAGCGTACTATGGAAAGCGGGCGCCGTTTTATGACAGCTCCATGGGGTATGACGACCATGACACGGTAGCCATGCTTGCCCCGGTTATCAGGCAGATCTCGAATATCCTTGAGCGGAGAAGGGTTCTGGAGATAGCTTGCGGCCCCTGTTTTTGGACGCAGCGGGTCAGTGAAGTCGCAGCGTCGGATCAGGAACTGATGGATTTCTTTTGCCATTATTCCGATCGAGTCGAAATCACCAGATCTCCGGAATGCCGCAGGATCGTCGTCAGTTACATTGTGGGCAAGGCGGCTGGAGCCAGCGACTGCCTGGTTGATGAGGAGCAGGTAAGCGATGTTGTCTTTACTCATCTATGATCATGATTAACTTCAAGATATTTTCGCCGCGCCGCGACCGCACAGCGGCCATGCCTTTTATCATGTTGACTGTGCTGATCGACATGCTGTCTATAGGTTTGATTATTCCCGTGCTGCCGGCTTTGGTCGGCAGTTTCACCGGCTCACAGGCAGATCAGGCGTTCTGGTATGGCGTAGTGGTATTCGCGTTCGGAATCGCGAATTTTTTCGGCTCGCCGATCCTCGGTGCGCTGTCCGACGCTTATGGTCGCCGGCCGTTGCTGTTGCTCGGTTTTTGCGGCCTCGGCCTCAGTTTTTTCGTAACCGGGCTCTCCACCGCATTGTGGATGTTGATCGCAGTGCGGCTGGTTAGCGGTGCGCTGCAGGCCAATTCGGCTGTCGCGAATGCATATGTCGCGGATATCACCGTTCCCGAAGAGCGTGCCAAGCGGTTCGGCATGTTGGGCGCGATGTTCGGCCTTGGCTTTATCGTCGGGCCGGTCATGGGCGGACTGCTGGGCGCGATCAATTTACAGCTGCCATTTTTTGTCGCTGGCGCCTTTGCGATGATCAACTGGCTCTACGGCTATTTTGTGTTGCCCGAGTCGCTTCCCGCCGAGCGTCGGCGCCCATTCCACTGGCGGATGGCGAATCCGCTCGTCTCGCTGCGCGCGCTGACCCAACTGAGCGGTGTCGGCCGATTGGTGGCCGTAGTTGCGTTGAGCGGGCTTGCCCAATTCGTGCTGTTCACCAGTTGGGTGTTGTACACGACCTTCAAATTCGGCTGGGGCCCGCGGGAAAACGGCTGGTCGCTCGCGGCGGTCGGTATCATGTCGTTGGTCGTGCAAGGGTTTCTGCTTGGACGTCTACTGAAGCGCTTTAGCCCGCGACGCCTATTGGTTGCCGGACTGATGTCATCGACGCTGGCCCACGTGGTATGGGGTGCAGCCACCCATGGCTGGATGTTGTACGCGGTGATCTTCCTGAATCTGCTTGGCTATACGATTACCGCGTCGCTGCACAGCATCATTTCGGGCGCCGCCGACCCCCAAAGCCAGGGCCAGACCCTGGGGGCGGTAAACTCCCTGAACAGCCTGATGGCTGTGCTTGCACCGCTGTTCGGCGCGCTGCTACTTGCGGCGGTTTCGCATTTGCCGCGCGGCGATTGGCGCATTGGCTTGCCGTTCTATTTTTGCGCCTTGCTTCAAGCCTCATCGTTGGTCTTGGCGTTTTTTCACTTTCGCAACGAACGCGAATGCCACGCTACGTTTACAACGGTGCCTGAAGTGGGCAGATAACTGGGGGATTCGCGGGGGGATACCGGCATCGGAGGTTGATTTGGGCTTCATAGATAGAAGTCTGAACTTTAGTGCCTGAGGGAAGAATATGCGATTAGTTTGGCGTAAAATAACTCATCTGCTGCTGGTCGTGCTGGCCGTCACCCTGCTGACCTTCGTCATGACCGACCGGCTTCCTTCCGACATCGCCGCCGAGATTGGGCACGGCGCGGACGCGGCGGAGCTGGCGGAGCTGCGGGAGCGTCTCGGCCTGAACCGGCCGGTGCTGCTCCGCTATGCCGCCTGGATGGGGGGCGTCTGCCGGGGGGAGCTGGGAAAGTCGCTGACCACCGAGTTGCCGGTATCGGAGGCGCTGCGCAGTCACCTCCCGGTTACGCTGGAACTGCTGGTGCTGTCCCAGCTCTTTGCCCTGTTGCTGGCGCTTCCCGCCGGGATCGTCACCGCCTGGCGCCAGGGATCGCTGCTTGACCGGGCGACCGGCACGCTCGCCTTCGGCTGTGCGTCGCTTCCCAATTACGCCATGGCCATGGGGCTGGTCTTCCTCTGTGCCCTGAAATTCAAGCTGCTCCCGGCCACCGGCTACACTCCGCTCAGTGCCGGGGTCATGGCGAACCTGAAGGGGTTCCTGCTGCCGGCGTTCTCGATCGCCCTGGTGGAATGGGTGACGCTGATGCGGGTCTTGCGGGGCGACCTGATCGCCACCCTGAAGGAGGACTTCATCCTGCTCGCCCGCTGCAAGGGCTTGCCCGCCTGGCGCATCCTGCTGGTCCATGCCCTGCGGCCGTCCAGTTTCACCTTCATCACCGTGCTCGGCATGCAGACCGCCAGCCTGATCGGTGGGGCGGTGATCATCGAGACCCTCTTCGCGCTGCCGGGGATCGGCAGGCTCCTGGTGACCGCCATCTTCGCCCAGGACTATCCGGTGGTCCAGGGGAGCGTGCTGCTGATTGCCGTCGCCTACGTGCTGATCAATTTCCTGGTGGACCTCTGCTATGCGTTGTTGGACCCAAGGGTGCGGACGGGGGTGACCGGTGGATAAGTCAAAGGCAAATCCCCCTAAATTCCCCTTTGCGAAAGGGGGACTTTCATTAGCTCCCCACTTTTGTAAAGGGGGGCTGGGGGGGATTTCATTTTATGCCGCCATCTGCTGGCTCGCGCTGGTTTTACTCTGCGCCGTCACGGTCGGGTTCTGGCCTCTCCCCTTCACCCCGGATCAGATGGACAGCGACCATCTTGCTGCCTTGCCGGGAGGGGCCCATCTGCTCGGCACTGATGCCACCGGGAGAGATATTGTTGCCAGGCTCCTCTTCGGTGCACGGGTCTCACTGACGGTCGGCATTTGCGCGCCGCTGCTCGGACTGGCTGTCGGCCTGCTGCTCGGGATGCCGTCCGGCTTTTACCGTGGCTGGAGCGAGCGTGTCATCATGACTTGCGCCGATGTCATCCTCGCTTTCCCCGGGCTGGTCTTTCTGCTGGTGTTCACTTTTCTGATCGGTCCGAGTCTGCCGACCATCACCCTGGGGCTCGGGCTGTTGATCTCCCCCCGTTTCGTCCGGGTCGTCAGGGCCAACACCATTAAGTTCGCCGATAGGGAATTCGTTCAGGCCGCCCGGATCGGTGGCTCGGGCGACATCTCCATCCTCGTCAGGGAAATCCTCCCCAACATTATGGGGCCGCTTCTGGCCTATACCCTGGTGGTGACCGGCTTTGTCATCGTCGCCGAGGGGGGGCTCGGCTTTCTGGGGCTGAGCGTCCCATCACCGACCCCCAGCTGGGGAGGGATGATCGCTGCGGGGCGCGATGTGCTGGAGCAGACGCCGCATGTCACGATGATCCCGACGGTAGTGATGTTTTTGACCGTGCTGTCGTTGAACGTGATCGGCGACCGGTTGCGGGGGCGTTATGACCGGGTGTAACGAACCATTACTCGTGGTCGATGGCATGACCGTGCAGATTTCGACCGAACATGGACCGATACGCCCGGTGGATTCGGTTTCGCTTATCCTGGAAAGGGGGAAGACCCTGGCGCTGGTGGGGGAATCGGGAAGCGGCAAGAGCATGCTCTGCCGCGCCATCCTCGGGCTGGTTCCGGCAGACGGGCGCATCCGCTTCGACGGCCGCGATATCGGGAGGCTTGGCGCCGGGGAAATGAACCGGATCCTGGGGCGGGACATCGGCGTGGTCCTGCAGAACCCGCTCTCGTCATTGAACCCGGTAATGACCATCGCCGCCCAGATCATCGAGCCGATGCGCATCCATCTGGATGTTTCGCGCCGGGAAGGGTTGGCGCGCGCCATCTCGCTGCTCGGCTCCGTCGGCATCCCCCGCCCGGGGGAGCGGCTGGGATGCTATCCGCACCAGCTTTCCGGCGGGATGCGCCAGCGGGTGGCCATTGCCATTGCCCTGGCTTGCGATCCGAAGCTTCTGATCGCCGATGAGCCGACGACGGCCCTGGATGTGACCGTTCAGGCGGAAATCCTTGCCCTGCTGGCCCGAATCCGGCGGGAGCGGAACATGGCGATCCTCTTGGTCAGCCACGATCTGGGGGTGGTGGCCGGCTCTGCCGACAGCGTCGCGGTGATGTATGCGGGCCGGATCGTCGAACAGGCCCCGACCGCCCGGCTGTTCGGAAGGATGCGGATGCCGTATACCAGGGCGCTGTTTGATGCCATCCCCCGCATCGAGGACCCTCCCCACCGGAGGCTGCCAAATATCCCGGACCTCCCGCCCGATTTCGCCGCGTTGCCGCCTGGGTGCAGTTTTGCTCCCCGCTGCCCTCGGGCCGGGGAACGGTGCCGCCGGGAAGAACCTTCACTGGTCAGTGCTGAAGATGAGCACCACCGCTACGCCTGCTGGTTTCCGGATGATGGGGAAAGAGGCCAGCTCGCATGAGAGAAAGAGAATTCCAGTTGCAAGAGCCCCTGCTGCATATCAAGGACCTGGTAGTGGAGTTTCCCTCAGTCCGGGGGCGTAAAGTTCAGGCCGTTTCCGGCGTATCCCTTGACGTCCGGCATGGTGAAACCCTGGGGCTGGTGGGGGAGTCGGGATGCGGCAAGTCATCGCTGGCACGGGCGATCATGCAGCTACCCCGGCCAACAACTGGTAGTGTTCACTTTGACGGCGAGGAGCTGGCAACGGTCAATCCGGTGCGGCTGCGCATCCTGCGCAGTCAGTTCCAGATGATCTTCCAGGATCCGGTGGCTTCCCTGAACCCAGCCCGTACGGTGGGGGAGAGTATCGGGACGCCGCTCCGGACCTTGTGGGGGATCGACCGGTACGAACGGGTTCGCCGCGTCAAGGCAATGATGACCACTGTGGGGCTCGATCCCGAACAATACTATGCCCGGCGTCCCCACCAACTCTCCGGCGGCCAGTGCCAGCGGGCCGGCATCGCCCGGGCGCTGATGACCGAGCCGCGGCTCCTGGTTTGCGACGAACCGGTATCGGCGCTGGATGTCTCGGTGCAGGCGCAGATTCTCAACCTGTTGCGGGAGATCAAGGGGCGCTACGGGCTCGCCCTGCTGTTCATTGCCCACGACCTGGCGGTGGTAAAGAACGTCAGCGACCGGGTCGCGGTGATGTATCTGGGGCGGCTGTGCGAGCTGGCCCCCTGCGCGGCGCTCTTTGCCGCGCCGGCTCACCCCTATACCGCGGCGCTGCTGGCGGCTGTCCCCCGCCCGGATCCTGCGTATGCACTGCCGGACAGTGGGCTGTTGCCCGGAGAACTGCCGTCGCCACTTGATCCGCCGTCCGGCTGCCGTTTCCGCACCCGCTGCCCCCGCGCCACGTCCCGCTGTGCGGAGGAAACCCCGGAAATGCTGGCGGTTGCGCCGGGCCATCTGGTCGCGTGCCATTTTCCACTGAATCAGCCAGCGCGCTAAGCAGACAGGAGATTTGCATGGAAGAGAATCAAGCAAGCATCACCGCCCAGATGACGGCCTATTGCCGATGGCACCATGCCCAATATGATTCGCCGCTGATATTTGCGGATCGGTTGGCCGGGCAGATCCTGGGGGCTGAAGGACAGCAAGCGATCGAATCGCTGCTCCTGAGAAGCCTGAAACGCTTCAATCCGGCGGGTGCCGCAGCGTTTGGCGACCGCAAGTCGGCCCTCGCCTGGCTGATGCAGGCAGGTGCCGCCAGCCCGATTGTCCTGGCCAGGGCGCGTTATGCCGAAGAGTGCCTGGAGTCGGCAATCGGCCAGGGGGTCAGTCAGTATGTGATTCTCGGTGCCGGGCTGGATACCTTCGCCTTCCGCCGGCCGGAGTTGTTGGAAAAAATCTCCGTGTTTGAAGTTGATCATCCTGCCAGCCAAGCATTCAAACGGCAACGCATCTCCGAGCTCGGGTGGCCAAGTCTGGAAAATCTGCATTTTGTGGCCATGGATTTTGCCGCAGAATCTCTTGCCGGGGGACTATTGCGGGTGCCGTTCAACCCGACAGCAAAGACCTTCTTCAGCTGGCTGGGGGTGAGTTATTACCTGGAAATGGACGAGGTCAGGGCGACCCTGCGCCAGATTGCGCAGTTAGCGTTGCCGGGAAGCGAACTGGTATTCGACTACCTGGACAGCACTGCCTACCAGCGCAACAAGGCGGCGCCGCGGGTGGTGCGCATGCTGGGGAGCGTAAAGGAGCTCGGCGAACCGATGGTCTCCGGTTTTGATGCGCATGAACTGTCCGCCGAACTGGCCAACTGCGGCTTCGCGACCGTCGAAAATCTTGGACCATGCGATATTCAGCGCCGCTATTTCCTTGGGCGCATTGACCATCATCGCGCCTGCGAGCACGCGCATTTTGCGCGGACGACAATCTTGGCCCGGTGACGCTCGACTTCATACTTTTTCATTATTACCTCGTTGCTGTAAGCCCTTCCTTTCGCTATGCTGTCACCTATGAATGCTCCGATACTTGTTGTTGAAGACGATAAAAAAATTGCCAACATTGTGCGGATCTATCTGGAAGAGGCTGGTTTCCGGGTGATTGTGGCCGACAGCGGTGCCGCGGCCCGGGTGGCAGCGGCCAATGAGCCGCCGCTGCTGGCGATTCTGGATATCGGCCTGCCGGACACCAGCGGCGAGATCCTCTGCCAGGAGCTGCAGGAAGACACGGATCTGCCGATCATCTTCCTGACCTCGCGGGCCTCGGAAGAGGAGCGGCTGGCCGGCTTTGCCCTGGGGGCCGAAGATTATATCGTCAAGCCCTTTTCACCCCGCGAACTGGTCTATCGGGTCAAGGCGCTGCTGAAAAGGATTAAGCGCGACGACCCGGCTGCGGCGTTGCTGATGAGTTTCAATGGCGGGGAGCTGGCCCTGGATGGGCACAACTATACGGTGACTCACCAGGGGGTGGCAGTGGTCTTTACCCCAACTGAATTCAAGGTCCTGTTCACCCTGGCCTCGGTGCCGCAGAAGGTCTTCAGCCGGGACGAGCTGGTGCAGAAGGCGCTTGGTTACCAGTTTGAGGGGTACGAGCGGAGTATCGATGCCCATGTAAAGAACATTCGCCACAAGCTTGCGGATGACCCCCGCACGCCGACCTATATTCAGACCGTCTATGGAGTTGGCTACCGCTTTGGTGGCCGCCGGGATGTCTAGCCTGTCACTCCGTTTCCGGAGCCTTTCCGTCAAATTCCTCCTGCTGCTGCTGGCGGTGGCGGCAATCAGTCTGCTCGCAGCCGTCATGGTCAGGGATCTGATGATTCGCGACTTCCGCAGCTTCCGGGCGGGCGAGATGGAAGACCGGGTCTACTGGGTGACTGCCGACGTGGAACATGCCTATGGCACGGCGGGCTGGGCAACGGCAGCAATGGCGGACAACAGCGTACGGGCACTGATGCTGGGGCTTGAACTACGGATTTTGGACCGGGGTGGCGTGCTGATCATGGACACGCCCACGGCGTTGCATGGCTTGTCTGAATCGCGCCGTCAGCAGGTGCTGTCGGCGTCGCGTTATACCCCCGGAGCAAATCCGGGAGAATTCGTTTCCTATCCCCTGTTTGCCCGTGCAGAAGAAATCGGCACCCTGGCGGTCCGCTTTATCCCGCTGGATCGGGAAGCGCTGTTTATTACCCGCTCCAATCGGCTGCTCCTTGGCTCAGCAATCGGTATCGGGCTAGTGGCCCTAATCCTGAGCCTGGTGGCGGCCCGGCGTCTGGCCCGGCCGCTGCAGAATCTGGCTGGTGGCGCTGATGCCATTGCCCGGGGCGAATTGGGCGCCCGGGTGCCGGAGCAGGGCAATAATGAAATCGCCCGGCTGGGGCAGGCCTTTAACCGCATGGCCGCGACCCTGGAACAGCAGGAACAGCTGCGGAAGCGGCTCTTTGCCAATGCGGCCCATGAGTTGCGAACGCCGCTGGCGGCCATGCGGGGCGAACTGGAGGGGATGATCGACGGTCTGTTTCCCACCAACCAGGAGCAGCTCCGCTCGCTGCATGAGGAAACCGGCCGGCTTACCATGCTGGTGAAGGGGATGGAGGATCTGTTGCAGGCGGAAGCCAGCGCCATGTCTTTGCACCGGCAGACCATTGAACTACGGTCGTTCCTAGCCACCATTATTGAGCGCTATCAGTCGCTGGCCCGAGACGGGGAGGTTGTCCTGCAGGTAGGCGGTGCGCACGATGTCATGGTCTGGGTTGATCCGGACCGCCTGGGGCAAGTGGTGGTGAACCTGCTGGCCAATGCCCTGAAGGCCACCCCACCCACGGGGCGGATCACGGTTGCTGCTGCCAGGGAAGGGGACCTCGCGGTACTGACGGTTGCCGATACCGGGTGTGGCATTGCCGCTGCTGATCTGCCCCATATCTTTGTGCGCTTCTACCATAACAGCACGGGTGGTCTGGGGCTTGGTCTGGCCATTGTCAAGGAGCTGGTGGCCGCCCATGACGGGGCGATCGAGGTGACCAGCACTCCAGGCGAGGGGACCACGTTTCGGGTCGCGCTGCCGATAGGGAATATTCACAATGTTTCATAGTTCCCGCACACTCTCTTCATAAATAACTGCTATCGTGACAGCATTAAAAATCAGATCAGGAGGAATACAATGTTGAGTAAGAGAATGATTGCCTTTATTACGGCTGCAATGCTGATGCTTGCCGCTACTGTTGTTTATGCCGGACGCGGCATGGGCATGGGTGAATGCAACAAGAATGTCAGCATCGAAACGTTCAAGCAGTTCCAGAAGGACACCAGTGCCCTGCGTGATGAAATGACGGTCAAGCAGATCGAGATGCAGCGCGAACAGGCGGCAAAAATCCCTGACCAGGCGAAGATTGCGGCGCTGAAACAGGAAATGACCAGCTTGAAAACTCAGATCCACGAGGCGGGCAAGAAGTACGGCATGTTCGCTGATTGTGACCTGCAGCAGGATTGCTGGAATGACGGCGGCTGCGGCATGATGGATGGTGGTTGCGGCAAGAGCTGCGGCAAAAACTGCGGTGCCGATTGCAGTAAAGATTGCTCCTCGGCCAAGTGTGACAAAAAAGGGTGTAACAATCAGGCGAAAATGAAGTCTGCCGGTTGCAATTCCTGTAACAAGAAAGCGAAGTAGGATTACGCTGCATGTTCCGTTTGCGGACCTTTATATTAGCACTGCTGCTGGCCGGGAGTATCTTCCCGGCCGCAGCCGGTGCGGCGACCGGCAGTCGCGAGTGTACCCCGCCGGGCAAAGGGTGTGGCCAACCAGGTCATCAGTGCGATGGTAACTGTAGTACCAAAGGTGATCGTCGCCCCTATGGCGATTACTGCTGTAATCAGCAGAGCGGCTGGTATGGTGAGCGCCGTGAAGTGACCAGCGAGCGCCAGGCCCGGTCAATTCTGGAAAATTACTTTGCCGGCCGTCAGGTAACCATCGGTCCATTCAAGGAGCGACCGATATTTTACGAAGCTGAAGTCTTCAGCAGCGCCGGCAAAAAAGTCGACAAGGTAATTGTCCACAAACGGAGCGGCCGGATCCGATCCATCTTCTAACCCCCTTCAATAATCCTAGAAAAAGCAATTGAAACGCAGAGACGCAGAGACGCTGAGTAAAAACGGTCTTTTAAGCAAAATACGGCTTTCACCTTTGTGGTGAGCATCAAATTTTGGATAAGTTCTTGATTTCTCTGCGTCTCTGCGTCTCTGCGTTAATTGACTGCCGTTTTTAGGATAATTACCGTCTAGTTTCTCGCCTGTTTCTTCCCCAGCCCCTGTTAATCTCCCATTGCCGTGATAAAATTAAAGCAGGAAACATGTTCGCATGCCCACTGGCAATAGCGGTAGCTTACCGTGCGTCGTAGAGGAGGCTGGAAATGGAAACAAAGCTGAGGGCCGTGTTGCCCGATCAGGAGTTGATCAAGCTCTATTCGCAGATGGTGCTGTCGCGGGAGTTCGAGGAATCGTGCGCCGAACAGTATACCAAAGGACTGATTACCGGTTTCCTGCACCTGTACAGCGGCCAGGAGGCGGTGGCCGTCGGGGCTACGGCCGGGCTGCACCAGGAAGACTACATCCTTTCCGCCTACCGCGAACATGCCCAGGCCCTGGTGCGGGGGGCGGAGCCGCGGCGGGTGATGGCCGAGCTGTTTGGCCGGGCCACCGGCATCTGCAAGGGGAAGGGCGGTTCCATGCACCTCTTTGATCCGGCGCTGAACTTTATGGGGGGCTACGCCATTGTCGGTGGCCAGTTCCCCATCGCCTGCGGACTGGCCTTCAGCGCCAAATACCGCCAGGAGGACCGGATCGCCGCCTGCTTCTTTGGTGACGGGGCAGTGAACCAGGGCACCTTTCACGAATCCCTCAACTGGGCCCGGCTCTGGGAACTGCCGGTACTGTTTGTCTGCGAGAACAACTTTTACGGCATTGGCACCGAGGTGCATCGCTCCTCAGCCTTGGCCGACATTCACAAGCGGACCTGCGGCTATGATATCTCTTCGGAAAAGGTGGACGGCATGGATGTGATAGCCGTCTACAAGGCGATCAAGCATGCTGCGGAAAAAGTGCGGGAAACCGGGCGGCCCTATTTTGTCGAGGCGATCACCTACCGCTTTCGCGGCCATTCCATGGCTGATCCGGCCAAGTACCGTTCCGCTGCCGAACATGACATCTGGAAGGCCCGCGACCCGATTCCGGCCTTTGCCAAGCGGTTGCTGGCCGAAGGCATCGCCACGCAAGCGCAACTGGACGTTATCACCGACCAGGCGCGCGCCACAGTGACCGAAGCGGTGCAGTTTGCCGAGGCGTCACCCTGGCCAACCGCGGATGCGGTATGGGAGGATATTTATGTCTGAAATGACCTATCGCGATGCCCTGAACCTGGCGCTGAAGGAAGAGTTGCGCCGTGACCCGTCGGTGGTGATCTGGGGGGAAGACGTGGCGCTGTACGAGGGCTCCTTCAAGGTGACCCGTGGTCTGCTGGCCGAGTTTGGTGAGGAGCGTATCAAGGATACGCCGATTTCGGAAAACACCATTGTCGGCGTCGGCGTTGGCGCGGCCATGGGTGGCTTGCGGCCGGTGGTGGAGCTGATGACCGTCAACTTTGCCCTGCTGGCCATGGATCAGATTGTCAATCATATGGGGAAAATCCGCTCAATGTTTGGTGGCCAGACTTTTCTCCCCATGGTGGTACGGATGCCTGGGGGTGGCGGCAGCCAGTTGGCGGCTCAGCACTCCCAGAGTCTGGAGAGCTACTTTATGCACTGCCCCGGCCTCAAGATCGCCTATCCAGCCACCCCGGCTGACGCCAAGGGCCTCTTGAAAACCGCCATTCGCGACAACAACCCGACCATCTTTCTTGAACATGAACTGCTCTACAACAGCAAAGGGGAAGTGCCGGACGATCCGGAATTCCTGGTCCCCTTTGGTCAGGCACAGATCATGCGGGAAGGGAGTGACGTCACCATCGTTGCTTATGCCCGGATGAGCATCCTGGCGCTGCAGGCGGCCAGCGAACTGGAAAAGGAAGGGATTTCCTGTGAGGTGATCGACCTGCGTACCCTGAGCCCGCTGGATACGGCAACATTCATTGCCTCGGCGCAAAAAACCGGCCGGGCAGTGGTGGTGGAAGAGTGCTGGCGCACCGCCGGTCTGGGTGGGGATCTGGCCCACCGGATTCATGAAGCCTGCTTCGATACCCTGTTGGCCCCGGTCAAGCGGGTAGCCGGGCTGGATGTGCCGATGCCCTATTCGCGGGAGATCGAAAAGCTCTGTATCCCCCAGGTGGCGACCATTGTCACGGCCGTGCAGGAGGTGATGCATGGCCACTGATATTACCATGCCCAAGCTGTCCGACACCATGACCGAGGGGCGTTTTGGCAGCTGGCGTAAAAACGTTGGTGAGCGGGTGGAGCGGGGCGAAATCATTGCCGAAGTGGAAACCGACAAGGCGGTGATGGAGCTGGAAGCCTTCAGCAGCGGGGTTCTGCTGGAGCAGCGGGCGCAGCCGGGCGAGTTGATCACCGTGGGGGCGGTCATTGGCCTGATCGGTCTGCCGGGTGAAATCCCGGGTGCGGCCGCGCCAGCTATTGATCCGCCACAATTGATTCCGCCAGATATTGGCCCGGAGCGGATCATGGGCGCGGTGGAGCCGGTCCCTCCGCATTTTACTCCTTCTCCTGAAATGCATGACGAAAAAGCTGCCCCAGTGGTACGCCGGCGGGCGCGGGAGCAGGGGATTGATCTGGCCTTGGTTGAAGGCAGCGGCCCGGGTGGTCGGATTCTGCTGGAAGACCTGGAACGGTTCAGCGGGGTGAGTTTGGACGCCAG
>JANOEC010000080.1:0-72391 GCA_031412995.1 Geobacteraceae bacterium | reverse complement strand
GTGGCGGAGCGAGAATCGTTGATAAATTTGTTGAGCGTAAAACCACGCTCAAAACCGGGGCAGCGCCGCCCAGCTGCTAGTGACCGGCTACCATCTTAAACTCGATGGAATATTGTCTTGACCAAAGGGTCCACTAAACGGCGTAAAATTATTCTCACGCCATTTAATAGCATCTGACACACTTAAAGATATTTTTTTCCATTCTATCGCATCTTGAATAGTAACTGACCGCCGAATCCAATCTTCGGCATCTATAACGCTAAATCCGTTGGCTTTCCATTCTTTTATATCTAAAAGTGTCAGATTGCGTTTTATGCAATAATCAATTTCTGCGGGCTCAAACCCAGCTTTCTTCCAAGCATCTAAGTCATTTTCTGCAAAACAGTTAAGTGCAAATCCTAAAATAATCCAACTCAGCAAAAAAATAATTTTATTGCGTAACATTCCGGCTCCTTTCAGATCAGGCAACCCATTGAGAAGCTTTACTTCATTCAACGGCAAAAACAATTCACCCTTCTACGCATTTCCTAACTGATACGTGACTAAAGTCCTGTGCATGAAGTGCTCATGCTTCTCCGTCAACGTAGGAGGCCCGAAACCAGTCCGCAGCTTTTGCCCAATCTTCTTCCTGCTTCTCCATCGACCTATTTCTGTTCACTCCCCCCGCGCCACAATGATAGACAGGAAAGAGGTAAGTTGATCCCGTCAGCTTAAAAGGAGATCCATTCATTAATTGACTTAGCGGTGCAGACTTAGGGTGCGGGATGCCATACAAGGTCAAGATTTTTTTGGAAAGCCTCTCTCCGAGGGCAATTATAATTTTGGGCTTAATAATTTTGACAAGAGGACAGAAAAAGTCGACCGCACAACTCGAAAGCCATTCGTCCTTTATAGGGGCCTGCATCCCGCCATCTTTAAGGCAAAGAATAATGTTGCTGAGGAAAATTAACTGCTCTTGAGATTCACGCGGATCTTGAATGGATATGCCAAATTGCTTCAAAAGCGCCTGCAGGTTCGTGTTTGTAGGATTGCCTGAAGGTTGATCGAGACCTTGCCACTTCTTGAAATAGGCTCTATCTCCCCAATCCTGGCCCACTACCAAAACCTTAGAATTGAGATTACCCTGCCAGCAACTCCACGGCCCGATGTGATCAGAATCGTAGATGCCATCCTCGAAACACGCGGGGTTAACTAATCCGGAATCAGAACCATCACCCTTTAGGCATGCAGGATTAGCTAAATCTTGGGCACAAACCCGGCAAGTTTTTCTTTTGGCGACAAGAGCATTGTATGCCTCCTGACGACTCGTTCGCTCGTCCACGTATAAAATCCCCACTGCGAAGGCGATTGCAGCTAAATATCCGGCCTGATTGTTGGGTTATATCTAACATACAGGCCCATAAAGTCAATTTAATAGGTCACACAGCAAGTTCATAAGACCGCCATTACTGCCATGATTCGGCAATATGGGGGTTAGCGATGAGCACAAGAAAGATGCTACTGGGGGCGAGAATTAAGGAATTGCGAAAACGAGCGGGATTGTCGCAGGAGCAACTTGCCGAACAAGTTGGGATTGACGCAAAGTACCTTTCCCGGCTCGAAGTCGGAAAACGACAGCCATCCCTTGAAACCTTGGAGCACATTGCAGACTGCTTGCAGATCGAAATGAAGGAGCTATTCGATTATTCCCATCACGACAACGAGACCACCACACCGGAAGGGATAGAAAAGGCACTAGCAGGAGCCAGCAGGGAGGAGTTGCGACTGGTGTTCAAACTGATAGCAGCGGTAAGAAAGTAAAGCTTGACGCTACTTCAACATTCAAATACAGGAAGCAAACAGGGTGCTACGAATTAACGTAACACCTTGTTTTATGGTGGACCGGAAGAGGATCGAACTCTCGACCTCTGCGTTGCGAACGCAGCGCTCTCCCAGCTGAGCTACCGGCCCATATTTCAATTTTCTACGATGAAGGTAAACCCCAGCTTGACCGCCAGAGCATATGCTTGAGCATATACTTTTATTTTTCCATGCTAACCGTCTGCCGCGAGGTAGCGTAACTGACAGTTTTTAATGAGACAAATTCTGCTGGTTCAGCAAAGGCCCGAGCGTTGCGAACGCAGCGCTCTCCCAGCTGAGCTACCGGCCCTAAAATAATTTGCTACGTTATAGCGAAAATACATCCCCTTGAAAAGCAAGGATTACGGCTGCTGGGGCAGAGTGATGGTAAACTCCAGCCCTTTTTCCGGAATATTATGCACCTGAATGGTTCCCCGATGGTTGGTGACAATGCGGTGAGCTATCGGCAGCCCCAGCCCGGTACCGGCTTCCTTGGTCGTATAAAAGGCGGTGAAAATATTGTGCAGTTGACTCTCTGGTACGCCACCACCAGTATCGCCAACCTTGATGGTTACGGCAGGACAACCCCGCAAACGGGATGGGGCGATGGATACCGCCAGGCTTCCTGGTCGCCCTTTGCCGCTCATGGCTTCTTGCGCATTAAAGAAGAGATTGAGAAATACCTGTTTTAGTTGCTGGCCATCGGCAACAATCTGCAACGGTTTCAGCGGAAACTTTCGTTGCAGGGTGATCTGTTGTTCGGCACAGGATTGTGCCACCACTGCCAACGACTCTTCAACCATCTCCTGGACGTTCCATTGGTCGTAGCAAAGAGTAGTTTTTCGCCCGAATGACAGGATGTCCCCCAGCAACTTTTCTAAACGTAACACTTCTTTGGTGATCATTTCAGCTGAATCGTGCTGCGCCCCGGTTTCAGGAAGCCCCCTGAGCAGTCGTTTGGCAAAACCGCCGATCGAAACCAGTGGGCCTTTTAGTTCGTGGGCCAGGCTGGCGGCCATCTCACCAATGGTTGCCAGGCGCTCCCCATGAATCAGCCGCTCCTGGGCTTCACGCAGACTACGGTTCGCTTCTTCCAGTCTGGTATATAGCAAGGCATTTTCAATGGCCACCCCTGCCTGATTGGTAAATATCTGCAGAAACCCCAGGTCTGACTGCTGTATACGCCGCCCGCTCATGGCGTTATCCACCAGCACAATGCCAAAGACCTTTTCCTTGGCAATCAATGGCGCCACCGCAAACGACGTGATGCCCAGCTTTTCGGCCAAGGCCGTGTCAGCGCGCTTTTCCTTGCTGATATCGCGCACAAAAATCAACCGCTTTTCCAGTGCCGCTCGTGAAGAAACGTTCTGCCGTTTGTCCAACTCCAGTCGACTGCTCCGCACGAGGCGGGTGAATTCCGATTCCTGCTGCCGCAACATAACCTCTTCAGAAAGATCCCAGCTTGAGCCGAGGACATCGGCAGGGTCCGTCACCAAGCCAGCCATTACCACTGACGTTTCCCTGGTCACCCCCAGCATGCCCTGCATGAAGCCGGACCGATCATTCGTCAGAAAGAGGATGGCCCGATCAAAGAACGGGGTTTCGCCCGCCGTGAGCGCAGTCAAAATCAAATGAATCAACTTGTTCAGGCGCACGGTCGTGAGCATGGTATTGCTCACCCGGTACAGCAGCATCAATTCGTTAAATTTCTGATTAGCCGCAGTGGTCGCTGGCAATTCGAAGCGCTGTTTGGTAAATGTCGCCAGAGGCACTGCGGACTGCGCGGCGCGTTGGTTCGCCGCAGGGAGTTCTGCAGAGCTGTGCACAGGGGGTTCAATCAACGAGATGACAGTACCACTGAACTTACTACTGACATCCAGCATTGGCGCGGCCTTGATCATTAACGGGCGCTCGCCGTGCCGGGTATGTACCAGACACGTTTGCGACACCGAATTTCCGACCTTTACATCGTGCAACATGTTCCTGGCGATCAACTCTAATTCGGCGTTAATCCAGGTGCCGCCACCATCATCACGCCCTACATCAAGCAGTTCAGCGGCAGCCTGGTTAAACAGCTGCAAAACACCGGTTGCATCAAAATAAAGTACCGGTAGCGGCAGCGATTCAATGATCGTCAACAACCGATTCTTTTCATTGGTCATCGCCCGATTGACACGCCGCAGATCCTCCACAAAACCGTCGTGGGGCACACGGGCCCATTCGCTGCAGACACCAAACTCCAGCCGATCAAAGAATTGTTCAATAATCCGGCGCCCCTCGCGAGCGATGGTCGCACCCATGCCACGCGTGGCAAACAGATCATAGTACGCCTGCCGATAGTGCTTCAGGAGGCCAAGATATTGTTCCAGGGTTACGCCGCGCGCCCGGTGGCGCTGCGCCTCGATAATCCCGAAATAGGCAATAGGATCCTGAACAGGGTCATATTCCGGCGAAAAATCAAATGTCGTTGGGGAAGTTGCCAGATATTGAATCAGGGCGTCAGACAGCCCCTGGATAGAGGTCCGCCACGCCTCCATCAATGTTGAGGTATAGCGGGCATAGCCATGACGCCGAGCTGCGATAAGCACGCGCTCGATAAGCCAGTCTTCTTTGGCACGAACCAGTTCGGTAAGAGCGTGCACAGCCGTAAACGCCTCCCGGTGGATGAGGACTGCGGAGTTACGTTAAGGGAGCTTTTCCTGCCGCTCCTGCTCCATTTTACAATCGATACAGAGCGTCGTGACCGGTCTGGCCTTAAGCCGCCCCTCGCTGATGCCTTCGCCACAGCTTTCGCAAATACCGAATTCGCCCTCATCAAGTCGCTCAAGTGCTTCCCTGATCTTGCTGATAAGACGACGTTCCCGGTCACGAATCCGTAGTTCGAAGCTGCGATCAGACTCTTGGGTTGCTCGATCGGTAGGATCAGGAAAGCTGGTCGAATCGCCGGTCATCTCTGATACCGTCTTTTCAGCCTCACCAAGTAAGCCGCGCATCTCATCCAGTAAAACTGTCCGATAATATTCTTGTTTTTCTTTGTCCATGCCCCTGCCTCCGGGGAGATATAAAACGTCTAATTATCTGAGGTATTGCCGCTCATGTAAAGTAAAAAATATACGGTAACTCTCACCAAAGTCGCGCCAATGCTTCGTCCACTGAAGCAACACCAATCAGTTCAATACCTTCAACCCGCACCTGCTGTGCTGCGGTCAGCGGCAGGATGCACCGGGTAAAGCCAAGTTTCACCGCTTCCCGCACTCGAATATCAGGCCGGGAAATCCCGCGCACCTCCCCGGCCAGGCCGACTTCACCCAGGATCAGACAATCGGCGGGCACGGCCCGATCGAGGTGACTGGAAGCAATCGCACAAACCACACCCAGATCAATAGCCGGCTCAGACAACCTGACCCCACCGGCAACGTTGATAAAAATATCCAACCCGGACAGATGCATGCCGACTTTTTTCTCTAAAACCGCCACCAGGAGAGCAACCCGATTGTGATCAACCCCAATGGTGGTGCGCCGTGGCACCCCGAACTGGGTGGAGCAGACCAACGCCTGTAGCTCCACCAGCAGCGGCCGACTTCCCTCCATAGTGGCAATGACCACTGACCCGGGCACCCCTTTGGGGCGCTCGGCCAGGAACAGTTCCGACGGATTCTCTACTTCATCCAACCCATCATCGCGCATTTCAAACACGCCGATTTCATTGGTTGAACCAAAGCGGTTTTTGACTGCCCGCAAAATCCGGTAGGGGTGCCCGCTCCCCCCTTCAAAATATAGAACTGTGTCAACGAGGTGCTCCAGGACGCGCGGACCGGCAATGGCACCCTCTTTGGTAACATGACCAACCAGAAAGACCGGCACTCCGCTCCCTTTGGCATAAATCATCAACCGGCCGGCGGTCTCCCGTACTTGGCTGACACTGCCCGGCGCCGACTCCACCGCGGCAGTAAAGACGGTCTGGATCGAATCGACAACCACTACGGCCGGTCGTAAGTCCGCTGCTTGCTGTAAAATATGTTCCAGAGAGGTCTCAGCCAGCAGAAACAGCTTCTCGGCAGTGACCCCCATTCTGGCGCCACGCAAACGAATCTGCTGCGGCGACTCCTCACCGGAAACATATAGAATGGGTGCCCCGGCCTGGGCCAGACGATTCATCACCTGCAGCAACAGCGTTGACTTGCCGATGCCCGGATCTCCGCCGATCAACACCAGTGAACCGGCGACCAGCCCACCACCCAAGACCCGATCAAACTCGGCAATACCGGTACAGCGCCGATCTTCGGCATGGGCGGCAACATCTTTAATCGAGATTGGCTTGCCACCGGGCAGGCGCGGACGGCCGTCAGGCGTCGTCAGCTCTGCCCGCTCTTCAACCAGGCTGTTCCAGGCCCCGCAGTCAGGACACTTTCCTAACCACCTCGCAGCTTGATAGCCACACTGTTGACAACTGAACCAGCTTTTCTGTTTCACTCATTTTCTCCAGCAAACATTGATCGTAAATAATTCATTGCAGCCCCGGAGCCCCTGCGACTATGATAGACCGATTTTGCAACTAACAACATGCACTACAGGAAGAAATCATGCATAGAAAAATCATCGCCCTGCTGCTATCTGCCCTGGTGCTCCCCGGACTGGGTCAACTATATCTCGGCTGGCGCAAAAAAGGTGCCGTGCTCTTAGTGCTGTCCAACTGTTTTCTGCTGGCCGCGTTATTTCTGATTCTCCCCGGCCTGGGTACATTACTGGTTGCCGCCAAGGTAGGGCAAACTGAGGGGGCAAGCCTCATTGCCACCTGGCTCATTGAGCACGGCACTGCCGGCAAAGGATTACTGGCGGCATTTCTTGGCATCTGGGGCTATGCTATTATCGACATTCTAACCGGTAAACAGGAAGTAACCCCACCAGCACCTTAGGGGGCAACTCCGCCAATACCGGAGGGCAGATCCAGCACCTGCAGACCGGCGGCAGTAAACCAGCGGCGCAGCTCACTGATGGGAACCCGACAGCGCCAGCCCGCATGAAAACAGTCATCCGCCAGGAGCAGCCCCCCGCTTTCCAGCCGTGCCGCAAGCCGACGCACTACCGACAACCCTTGCGCCGAATCATGAAGGATCGGCCCGCCGAGTAGTCCGTTGCACAGGATGATGGCATACCGTTGTTTGTCAGGAACCGTACAGGTCAGGTCTTCCTGGCAAAATGCTATCTGTGGAAACAGATCCGGGGACAACAATATTGCCAACGTCTGTTGGTACTCAGCCTGCCGTTGGCGGTCATGGGGAAAACAGGCGAGCGCCGCAGCGACAACCTCCAGTGGCTGCAACGTTGTCCCGCGCACCGTCATTTCCCCTGGAGCAAATCCGGCCCGATGCACGGCCGCCGCCAGCTCATAGGTACCCTCGCCACTACCGCACGCAGCGTCGAGACAGGTAATAGTTTCCCGTTCCTGTCGATAGTGGCGCAACCGCTCGACCAGCCAGGCCATTTGTGCCGGGTAGCGATTGAAGCCGCCGCCATGCTGCCGGGGCAACTGCCAGGAAAACAGAACCTGCTCACGCAGAGTTTCGTCACGCAACAGGTGCTGCAGCAGCAGATGGGGCGCCATGGGCAGGGGCAGATCAAGACGGTGCAGCATACCCAGCCAGCTCGCGCTGTTGAGAAATTCCGCGGCCATATTCGGCAACTCGACAGTAATTGTGGCAGCGCAAAGATCCCGCCAGCAGGGCCAGATCGCGGTCAGAGGTAGATACAGCTCGGTTAATCGATGCATGTCCGCCGTCAGCACCAACCCGCGGCGCCAACTTCCGTACGGGTAGTGATCAATATACGGCCCAAAGAGCTGCGCCAGCCGTTCCAGCCGCCGCTCAATTGCCGCCGACGTAATCCTCCCTGGCCGCAACACCTCGCGGATTATAGCGTTGCCCTGCGCCGCCGCAAGCAGCGGGGCACTGGTTACGGTTATACAGCCAGAATTAATCGCACGATTCTCCATTGTCCCGTTTTCCGCCTACTGGTACAGTACGCGAATGAACCATTGGCGCACCACTTTTCTTGCCATTCGTTTGGCAATTTGGCCACAAAAAAACGACGTGGCAGGGATTTCTCCTCGCGACATCGCCCTCGTTACTGAACCCGCGCTACTCCTCAGTAACCTTACCGCCACCATTGACCCTGCTGGCCGGCTATCCCTGGTGCTTCCCGGTTGTCACCCTCTGGCCGCCCCGTTCATCCTCTTTCGCCTTAAACGCGAAGGCTACTCTGACGCCCGCGTGGTGCATGAAAACGGCGGACTCACGATCAGAGCCCGCCGCTGAACGGCAGCAACCGACATAATTTCGAATGGTTTTAATTCTTTCCGGCCACCCGGGCAATTTCCATCCCGATTTCCTGCAGGGGCAACACCTCGTCAGCCACCTTCCCATCCACACAAGCCTTGGGCATCCCGTAGATCGTTGACGTTGCTTCATCCTGAGCAATAGTAATGCCACCGCGGGATTTCAGATACTGCATCCCCTTGAAACCGTCCGCCCCCATGCCGGTAAGAATAACCCCCAACATTGCCCCATTTGACGCTTCAGCCAGGGACTGAATCATCAGATCAACCGATGGGACGTAAATATAATTGGGATATTCCGCGGTCGGTGCCGTACGCACAACATAGTTACCCGCCTGTTTGACCAGCTTGCAGTGCATCCCCCCCGGAGAAACCAACACCAGGCCAGGCTTGAGCACATCACCATCAACCGCCTCCCGGATACTAATGGAGCACTTGGCATTGAGCCGATCGGCATAGGGGCCGGTAAACGCCTTGGGCATATGAATGGCAACCATAATGCCATAGGGGAAATTGACCGGCACTCGGGACAATACTTCCTGTAAGGCAACCGGCCCACCAGTCGACGTCCCGATCCCGACACATTGAATTTTGACCCCGGCAAGCTTGGCACTGGCCTGGCGCACCGTTTGGGCGACCGGCGCAACTGGCCGTGCAACGCACCCTGCCATGGCACCTCTGGAACTGAACGGCGCAAAGGCAGCTTTTATTTTACTCAGCAAATCCTGCCGGAATATGTTCTGGGCGTCTGTTGAATCAGTGACATTCTTCGGAATATAATCAATGGCACCAGCGTCAAGTGCCTCAAAGGTTGCTTTTGCCCCTTCGCTGGTCAAGGTGGAGACCATCAGAATCCGGGTTGGCGCCTTGGCCATGATCTGCTTGACCGCCGTAATCCCATCCATGCGTGGCATTTCCACATCCATGGTGATGATGTCCGGTCGGAGCTGAATTGCTTTCTCAACCCCCTCCGCTCCATCAGCGGCAGTGCCGACAATTTCCAGTCCCGGCTCTTTCATCAGAATGCTGCGAATAGCCATCCGCATAAACGAGGAGTCGTCGACAATCAGTACCCGTTTTTTGGCTCCTGCAAGCATCATGCACTTACTCCTGATTCACACTTGCAAAGATAGATTTCACCAGATCCTGGATTTCAGGCACTCGGTCATCAAGTTCATAGCAGAACCGCTCCACATCAAGATCTTGCATGTGTGGAGCAAACTTGCGCAAGACGTCCCACGCCTTCTGATCCGAAAGGTTGAATGACACCCATTCTTTGCCACCATAATCGAGCTGCCTGACGGAACAGAACAGATCTGCCAAATTGACGATCGCCGTCAAGGTCGGATCAATACTGGCCAACTCGGGTGAGTGGTGCAAGGAAACGATTTCGCGATAATCCGGCGGGAAATTCCACTGCTTGGCGATGCATAAACCGAGCTCGCAGTGGGTGGTACCCAGAATCCGGGCCTCGACCTCCACCAGTTTCTCGTTGCCGCCTGACGCCGTTTCGATGATCTGTTGAAACTCAACCGGCAAATAATGGCTGAGGAATACTTCGCCAATATCGTGAATGATCCCTGCGATATAGGCCTTTTCGGTATCCAGATAGCGGGCACGCTGGGCAATGATCTTGGCAACAACCCCAACGCCAAAGGAGTGCTCCCAGAAGGTTTGCAGATCGATAATTCCATCTTTGCCCTGAAAGGCCTCGATGAACGAACAGGTCAGCACCAGTTCGCGAATATGCCGAAACCCCAGATAAATCAGCGCCCGTTTGACCGACTTGATCTCTTGGTTGGCACTATACAGCGGGGAGTTGACGACTTTGATGACCCGAGCCGCCAGCACCTGATCCGTCAGGATCATATCCGCAACTTCATCAAGCTCAACATCCGGTTTATCAAGCAGTCCGACTACCCGGGTGGCAACGATGGGGATGGTCGGAAGGTCCGTCATTCCGGCAATCAGTTGCTGGGCTTTGGCCATCCGTTCGCTATTTTCCATGATAACCTCGCTCGGCATTACTTTTTGTACGTAAATCCGCCAGGGAAATGTACCGTTTTAAACTTGTCATTCACCCCATGCAGAGATTCGGACTGGCCAACAAAGAAATAACCGTATGGCTGCAGATTGTTATAGTAGTGCTGCACGACCTTTGACTTCGACGCAACATCGAAATAGATCAGTACGTTCGCACAGAAAATGAAGTCGAAACTCTTCATAAACAGCATTTTCATGTCGTCATACAGGTTAAGGTATTGAAACGTACAATACTTTTTAATCTCCGGCGAGAGAACAAAACGATCGTTGTCCTCTTTCTTGAAATATTTTTTCAGATAGTAATCCGGCGTATTGCGAACAGAGTAGGCGTTGTACACCCCTTCACGGGCCATGGACAAAACGCTTTCGTTGATATCCGTACCAATAATTTCAATCATCCAATCCTTGAGGATCGTCGAACGCTTCTCGTTGAGGATCATGGCCATGGTATAGGCCTCCTCACCCGATGACGAACCGGCACTCCAGATGCGGATTTTACGAAAGCCAATTTTCGACTTTGCCGCCACCACTTCCGGTAACAGCACATTTTCCAAGGCATTCAGCTGCGGCATATTTCGAAAAAAGCAGGTCTCATTGGTGGTAATTTCATCGAGCAGCTTTTTCAGTTCGGCATTGCCGCCACACCCACCTTTAATCAGGTTGTAATACTCCAGATGAGTCTTCAGGCCATTGGCTTCCATCCGCCGTGCCAGGCGGCTTTCAAGGAAATACTTTTTGCTGACGTGGAAATATATGCCACTATGGCCATATATAAAGTCCCGCAACAGTTCGAAATCCTTATCAGATATTGTCACAGCAGCACCCCTCTTCAGATGGCTTCATCTACATGCAGTTAACGGCCTGAATTCGCGGCGTCTCCACCTTCGATCAGTCCAACCGGATCGACAATGAGCGCAACGCGGCCATCCCCCAAAATTGTTGACCCGGCAATTCCGGGAAGATTCGACAGATACTTGCCCAATGACTTGATTGCGACTTCCTGCTGACCCAGCAATCGTGTCACAATGACTCCAAGGCGCTTCTCTGCCACCCCAATAATCACCACATAGCAGGCCTCGCGCAACCGGCCGGTATTCTGCACATTAAAGAGCCGCTCCAGGCGCACCAGTGGCAGCACTGAGTCGCGCAACCGCATGACCTCCTGCCCGCCAACCATGTGGAACTCGTTCCCCTCTACCCGCAAGGTCTCAAATACTGCCGCCAGCGGAATAGAGTAAATCTCCCCCTCCACCTCAACCAGCAACGACTGGATAATGGCCAGCGTCAGAGGCAGGCGGAGCAGGAACTGAGTGCCTTGGCCCAATTCATTTTTAATGTCGATAATACCGTTCAACCGTTTGATATTGGTGCGCACAACATCCATCCCAACCCCACGACCGGACAGATCCGTGGCTACCTCTTTCGTTGAGAATCCTGGCAGGAAGATCAGATCCAACACCTCTCTGGTCCCCATGGCTGCCAGTTGCGCCTGGGTCAACAATCCCTTATCCAGGGCCTTGGCGGCGATGCGCTCCGGGTCAATACCTTTACCATCATCCTTGATGCTAATGACAATCTGGTTGCCTTCGTGATTCGCCGACAGCACCACCGTTCCCATGCGCGGCTTACCGGCCTTCACTCGATCTTCCGGCATTTCAATACCATGGTCGAGCGCATTCCGAATCAAGTGGGTCAAGGGATCACCGATTTCATCAACGACCGAACGATCGAGTTCCGTCTCTTCACCAAAAATCTGCAGATCGACTTCCTTGCCCATATCCCGGGAAATATTCCGCACGATACGGGGGAACTTTTTAAACACCTTTTCAACCGGAATCATCCGAATTTTCAGCACCTGCATCTGAACTTCTGAGGTGATGAAATTGATCCGTTTTGCCAATTTGCCAAATTCTTCAGAAAAATTATCCAGGTTCGTACCACTGCGGAAATCCGAATCCAGCTGCAACATCCGGTTCCGTTCCAGGACCAATTCCCCGACTTGATTCATCAGATCGTCAATTCTTTTAACGTCAATACGTACTGTTGTATTATCAGAAAGATCTTCCGATTGCGGCTTGTTCGTTTTTGCCGGCACCGGCGGTGCCGTCTTTACAGGTGCCTTTGTTTCTGGTGCGGGTGATCCCAGGGGGCCCTCAGTGGATGAATCCGCAACAGGGGAGGCATTTTCAGCCGTTTGCGGAGCAGCTGTTTCGGATGGTGCCTCTCCAGCAGGCGGGGCAGCAACAGCAGCTGCAGACGTCATCAGCGGTTCCAACTTGGCAATGGTGCCGTCGATTTCCCGTTCTTGGACATCACCAGCTTTGATGTCATTGACCAGAACCTTTACCAGGTCTACCGCCTCCAGGATCACATCCATGACCTCGGGAGTCACAACCAGCTCGCCTTTGCGCAATCGATTCAGAACATCTTCGGTCCGGTGGGTCACCCGGACCAACAGATCAAAACCCAGAAAGCTTGAGGCGCCTTTTACCGTGTGAATAGAGCGAAAAATACGGTTCATCAACTCCGTATCATCAACATTCTTTTCGAGAGAAACCAGGTCATCATCCAGTTTTTCCAGCAGTTCTGTTGTTTCGGTCAGGAATCCATCCAACAGTTCCTGGTCTTCGACTTCCATAGCCTTACCCCCTCAACATTCGCGCAAAAACAGCTAGTTCCCGATCAGCTGGGGCTCATCTCGAACCGCTATCTTTTCCAGCTCAAGGAGAATAATCAAGCGATCAGACTGATTGATCACCCCAGCCATACATTCCTGGTCAACTCCCGAAGATACGGCGGCGGGTGGCGGTTGAATCTCATCAGGCGAAATACGGATGACCTCGGAAACGGCATCAACGAGAAACCCCATCAACTCGTCAGCGAATTCCATGACGATAACCCGCGTTCGGTTATCAAAATCCTGCAACCCCAGGCCAAAGCGACGGCGCATCGACATGACCGGAATAACCTTACCGCGCAGGTTTATTACTCCCTCGACATAATGGGGGGTATTGGGCACCCGAGTAATCCCAGGTACGCGGATAATTTCCCGGACCTTTAACACATCTACGCCATATTCTTCCTCACCAAGCATGAATGTCACCAGCTGAATCATTTCCTGGGCAATTTCGCTGGTTTTCACCACTAACGCCGACTTCATATCCCCCCCTCTCCCTCGCTGAATTCTGCGCGGAGCGTGCATCCATATTCTTCTATTTCGGTTGCCTCTTTCGAATTATTAAATATTATTTCATCCTGCCGGTCTACAGGGCTCAAAATCGGTGAATTCAGTTGAATTGACACTTAGCATCACACGATTAAACTGTGTCATACTAAGCATTTGCAAAATTATGGCACCCATTCATGTCAGATAATTGACTTTAGTCGTCACACCCGGTATAGTTGCTCCGTAGTTATGCCTATCGGCATTGCCACAACCAACTTTAACCGGACTGAGGGGAGAAATGAATATCGCCCGCATCCTGATTGCCGATGACGATAAAAAAACCAGAGATTTTGTTGCTGCGTTTCTCAGCTACAAAGGATATCAGGTACTTCAGGCATGTGACGGCCAAGATGCCCTGGAAAAAGTTGCAGCAAATGATATTCATCTGGTCATCACCGACTTGATGATGCCGCGCATCAATGGCCTGGAATTCATCAAAAAACTCAAGGCCATGCGCCCCGACATCGTCACGATTGCATACAGTGCCTTTGCCAATTCAGAGATGACCGCCAATCTGCTCAAGGCGGGAGCATTTTTTTATCTGGAAAAACCATTTAATCTCGACGACCTTGAAACGCACGTTAAACGCGGCCTCGAACACCACTCCCTGCAAAATCAGAGTTTTCGCGCTCGTCCGGTGCTCAGAAGCCGCCATCAACTGGCCAACATCATCGGGGACAGCGACAAAATGTTGTCCCTATTTGAGCTGATCGAAAAAGTCGCCAATTCTGACTCCACCGTGCTCCTGATGGGCGAATCCGGCACCGGTAAAGAGCTGGTCGCCCGGGCAATTCACGACCTAAGCAACCGCCGGAGCAAGAATTTTGTTCCGGTCAATTGTGCGGCAATTCCTGACGAATTGCTTGAAAGCGAACTGTTCGGCCATATTAAAGGGTCATTTACCGGCGCGGTTGCCACCCGTATCGGTCGCTTCGAAATTGCCGACAAGGGTACCCTCTTCCTCGATGAAATCGGCGACATGAAACCAAGCTTGCAAGTCAAGCTGTTGCGTGTGCTGCAAAACCGTGAGCTGGAACCGGTCGGCGCAACCCATGTCAAAAAGGTGGATGTCCGCATCATTGCCGCCACAAATCAGCATCTGGAAGATATGGTAGCAAAGAAAGAATTCCGCGAGGATCTATACTATCGAATTTCCGTAATACCGATCCAATTGCCACCGTTGCGCGAACGCCGCAGTGACATTCCATTGCTCATCAGCAGTTTTCTTGACAAGTTCTGTCAGGACAAACAGCGCAAGATTGCCGGTATCGATAAATTTGCCATGGATATACTTTGTGCCCATGAATGGCCGGGCAACGTGCGGGAACTTGAGAACCTGATTGAGCGGTTGGTAATCCTCAAAGTAAGCGGCATGATCAACGTGAATGATTTGCCGGACAAATATCGAGGTTCAGTACCGGCCCCAGCCAGCGAATCTCTTCCAGCCTCCCTACCGGACCAGGGTTTCTGCCTGAACAGTGCGGTTGAGGATTTTGAGAACCAGATGATCATTCAGGCCCTGGAGCGGACCAGCGGGAATAAGAAAGAAGCTGCGGTCCTGTTAAATCTGAAACGCACTACGCTGATAGAAAAATTAAAGAAGAAAAAGCTCCATCTACCCGCAGGAATTATCGGCAAGCTGTAGTCACTGCTTCGCCGAATGGCATCCTTTCTGCATTAATGACGTGCAGAGGATTGCCATGGCGATAATACCAGCTGACAGAATTTCCTTACCAACAAGCACCCAGGGAAATCGCCTGCGTCCTGACATCGCATCACCAACAACTGCCTCTTTTGCCCAAGTCTTGCAGAATTCCACGCACCACCCCGAACCGATCACGGCAGAAAAGGCGCAATCAGTTGCAGAACTTATGCGTCTGGAGCAGATGCGTGCCGTTATCGATCCTTTTGCCGAATCTTCCCCAACCTTGGGGGCTGCAACGCGGCCAGCATCAACGCTATTACTTGAAGCGCTGCTGGCCCAGCAACCTCCGAAAGCTACTACCGCCACAACATTGCAACACGTCGATGCAACGGTAACAGCTGTTCCACCCAGCCCCCCGCCTGCAGCACCTGTCGCACCTGCAAACCCAACCAAAAGCTCAGAACCGCCACAATCATTGCACGAGATTATCAGCAACGCCGCCAAACGATACGGTGTTGACGCCAACCTGATCAAGTCGGTAATCAAGGTAGAGAGCAACTATAACCCGAAAGCCGTCTCCCATGCCGGGGCGCAGGGGCTCATGCAGTTGATGCCGGCAACGGCCCGCGGACTTGGCGTAACCGATCCCTTTGATCCGCAGCAGAATATTATGGCTGGCACTCGTTTCCTTAAGGACATGCTCCGTCGCTATGACGGCAATCTGGATGCGGCATTGGCAGCGTACAACTGGGGGCCGGGCAACGTAGATCGCAAGGGAATGGCATTACCGCGAGAAACCCGTGACTATCTGACGCGGGTCAAAGCCAACTATCAGCAACTAGCTTAGCTTTATTCTCTTGCACAGACAGCAAAAGCGGCCGGGAATACTAACCGGCCGCTTTTATTGTGTAAGGCATTTTTTTGCCACTATTTCGGTTTAAATGGTCCCTGCCTGAAGATGCCAAGCACTTCCTTTTCCTTCGCGCTGAGCTTCACCCCTTTTGCTTCCATCCGCAAAAGAATCACCTCGATATCGCTTTTTCTCGCAAAGGCCGCATCGACCTGCTGGCGTGAATGGCAGGATTTGCACTTCGTGTCAATGACATCATTCGCATCAGTTTGCGGATTCCAGCCCCGAACATCATGGGCTTCGCCGCACCACGCCATCCCAGCTGTAAAAACCAAGCCCAGCGCAATTATACTTCGCATATACTACTCCCGCACATAGGTATCCTGATCGGTTTTGTCCACCATCCCCATGACATGACAATATTCGTCTTCAATCATGTCGTAATGACCCTGGGTCTCCTTGACAACCCGCTCAAAAATCGCGCGTACCAACGGATCAACGATATCTTTGGCAAACGCAGCATAGCGTTCAACGGTTTCTTTTTCTTCTTTTAAAGAGATCTCCAGCGCCTGCTGCTCATGGGTCTCGGCGGTAACCGCCTGCTCCAGTGTGCGGAATATCGGATTATCCCGATTGGGTGGTGTTGCCATGAAACTGGTTAAATCGCCGAACTCAGTTCCTTTATAATGATCGAAAAACGATTTCAGGTGACCGACTTCTTCATTTGCCAGCAGTTCGAACACTTTCTTGGCACGATCATTTTTGGTAACCGTTGCCGCGCGGCGGTAAAAATCCATACTGTCTTTTTCTGCCTGAATGGCGAGTTTCAGAGCTTCCTGAACCGAATATTCTTTGCCCATTTTGACCTCCCTAGCTGCAATGATTGCACATCGTTAGTTTGGTCACAGTATAGCGAGCCATTTTTGTGTCGCAACTACCCGACTACCATTTTTCATTGTCCACAGGTCCTGATCACCACAATTGCCCAACCATCTCAATCAACTGACACGTTGAACAGCTTAGTGACATTGCGCGTGGTAATGGCGGCAACGTGATCCATTGTTACCCCACACAACTGTGCGGTTTTTTCCGCAACGAGCGGTAGATTGACTGGCGTATTACTCCGGCCACGATAGGGCTCAGGCGTCAGATCTGGGCTATCAGTTTCCAGAATCAGATGCTGCAAACCGAGTGCTGTCACCACCAGCGGCAACCGTCGTGCCCCAGCATAGGTGATCGTGCCGGCAACGCCAATCAGCAGGCCCAGTTTAATACACTCTCGCGCCACCTCCAAACTACCGGAATAGGCATGCATGACACCGCCTAGCGCGGCGATGCCTTCATCCCTGGCAATGGTCAAAAAGTCGGCAAAAGCCTGTCGGCAATGAATCAATACCGGCAACCCCAGGTCATAAGCAATCCGTAATTGCGCCCGAAATACCAGTTGTTGCAATTGCCGATCAGCAGCCGGGTCAGAGTAATCCAGGCCGATCTCGCCGATGGCAACCGCCCCGGCGGCAAAGCGACGTAATTCATCCGCCACCCGGGAATTCCACTGAGTAGCCCAAAGTGGGTGCAGACCATAAGCAGCATGTGTGCCAGGGATCAATCCGGACAACCGCCGAATTTCCGGCCAGGCTTCAGGCATAACACCTGGAATAATCCAGCCATGCACGCCATGCTCGCGACTTGATGTAATAATGGTAGAAAGCTCTTGATCAGGATGGAGACAGTCCAAATGACAATGGCTGTCGATGAGAAATAGTGGCTTCATCTGCTGCCTCGTCTCTGGCAGTTAGACAACAGCGTCCTTAAGTTCCTTAATTATTTCGACTTGTCGCTGAAAGATAAACTGCGAAATTACTGCTTCATCGCGACTCGTCGCTTCAAATTCGAATACATAGCGTTGTTCGCCATCAGCCGTTAACACTTTCAACAAACGACTTGGCAAACTTATTGGTTTATCACCCATTGACAGCAGCAGGGTGCCCTCGGTCAGGGTGTCAATACTGCTGTCCACCTCGCTACAGACCACTGCCAGACCACTCAGTGAAATGTCGTACAAGTGTCCATGCAGCTTCCGTTCACCATCAGTAAAGATCACATCGAACCGACCTTTAACCGTAACGCGCACAAAGCGGCGCCGCTCGGCCCGCACCACGACATAGGCAAAGTTAGTCAAAGTAGCCAGCGTCTTATTAACGTCAACCCGAAAGACATTCGCCAATACTTCGTGATCAAAATGCTGACTTTTAATAATGGTCTTTTTTTCAAACTTCATCACCACGGCCTGGTGTTGATGAACCGACAAATCAACCATGTCTTCGTCGATATATTCAAGGCGGGCCGGGTAACTGACCGGAATTTCCTCGTAATAATTTAGCAGCCGCAAATCCGCAGTCAGCTCGCCACGGGCGATTTTCTGCAGGATCGCGGCAATCGCCGCACTTTCTTCGCGCACTGATGTCTGACTAATAAGCTGGTAGTGATCGGTCATGACTCTCTCAATCGGAAATTTCTGCGGACATATTACCCCGCACATCCTTATCAGACAAGGCAAAATGCTACGCAGTGTGCAGTTCTTCTGGATTGTTAAGCAAAGTACCTCAAAGCCAGTCGTTTTACCGGAAAAATATGTTGCCCTCTGGTTTCATATCGTGACAGAATACAACCCGTTCAGGCGAAGATATCCTCTTCGCCTTTTCTTTGTTCAGCGCATTCATCCAGGAGTTGGCACATGGAAAACCTACACCATGAAATTGAACGGCGGCGGACGTTTGCTATCATCAGCCACCCCGACGCCGGTAAAACAACCATTACAGAAAAACTATTGCTGTTTGGCGGCGCCATCCAGCAGGCGGGAGAGGTTCGAGCACGCAAATCGGCTCGTCACGCCACTTCAGACTGGATGGAAATGGAAAAGCAACGCGGCATTTCCGTCACCTCTTCGGTGATGAAGTTTACCTATAACGATTATGAAATCAACCTGCTGGACACCCCTGGCCATAACGATTTTTCCGAAGATACCTACCGCGTGCTGACGGCTGTCGATTCTGCCCTGATGGTGATCGACTCAGTTAAAGGCGTGGAAAGCCAAACCAAGAAGTTACTTGACGTCTGCCGCCTCAGACATACCCCAATCATGACCTTTATCAACAAGCTTGATCGCGAAGGGCGCGAACCAATCGATTTAATCGACGAGATTGAGCGCGTCTTAAATATCCAATGTGCACCCATGACCTGGCCGATCGGGATGGGTAAGCGTTTTCGCGGCACCTACCATCTTTATACGAAAGAGCTGACTTTTTTCGACGCCGAGGCTGACCGGGGCACCGGGCGGATCATTACCATTAAGGGTCTGGACGATCCCCAGCTTGACGACCTCCTCGGCAGTCAAGTGGAAGAACTGCGCCACGACATTGAACTAATTGAAGGCGTGGCCCACCCTTTTGACCTGAACGCTTATCGGGCAGGTAGATTGACCCCGGTCTTTTTCGGCAGCGCCGTGAATACCTTCGGGGTACAGCAGCTGCTGGACACTTTCGTCGAGTACGCACCACCGCCTCTGCCACGCGAGACCCTGACCCGCATGGTCGATCCGCATGAAGAAGCCTTTTCTGGTTTCGTCTTTAAAATTCAGGCCAATATGGACCCGGCCCATCGGGACCGCATCGCCTTTTTTCGCATTTGCTCCGGTAAATTCTGCCGCGGGATGAAAGTGAAACACCACCGGCTTGGCCGCGACTTTCAAATCGCCAACGCCACCATTTTCATGGCGCAGGATCGCACCAACGTTGATGAAGCATACCCCGGCGACATCATCGGCATCCATAACCATGGCACGATCAAAATTGGTGACACCTTTACCCTTGGCGAAGAACTCAAATTTACCGGTATCCCCAACTTTGCCCCGGAGTACTTTCGCAAAGTCCGTCTTCTCGACCCGATGAAATCTAAGTCATTAGAAAAGGGCCTGATCCAGCTGGCGGAAGAGGGGACGACCCAGGTATTTCGCGCCCAGATGGGGGCAGACTGGATTGTCGGTGCTGTCGGCCTGCTCCAGTTTGAAGTTGTCATGCATCGCCTTGAGCATGAGTACAAAGTTAAAGCCACCTACGAACCTGCTTCGTACGTAACCGCGCGCTGGGTCATTGGCGACAAAAAGCAGATTGAGGATTTTCAGCGCAAGGAAGCCATGCACTGCTATACCGATGGCGAAGGGAACCTCACCTACCTGGCAGGCAGTCAATGGCGGCTGGAGAACACCATGGAAACCTGGAAAACCCTGCAATTTCTCGAGACAAGAGAGCACAGCTAATCGCGATTCAGCTGCCAGCTTAAGCCATAATTCTTTTTTCATATCATCGAAATCACTCGCCCTTCCCCGGCGTCATTAGCCGCCGGGCTACCTACTACAAACGAGCAGGAGCTAACAGATGGGCATACTCGCCAATACCGTAAGTATTTGTCACTTTCAAATAGTCGGCACCGTTCCCGACGGCGATCTCTTCCCGTGGATTTCGGAGCAGCTGCAACTACAGACATTTCGCTCTATCGACACCACCCTTGAGGAATCGTCAATCGGTTGGGTGCAGCTGAACGATCCGCGCGCTACTGATTTCTCTGTGCCATCTTCGTTCTGGCACGACGGCTACGCTGCATTCACCTTGCGTATTGACCAACGGAAAATCCCGGCCGCTCTGTTCAAAGCCTATCAGCGCGCGGCAGAAGAAGAGTTCCTGACAGCCAATCCAAATTTGCGGCGGGTGCCCAAGCAAAAGCGCGAAGACCTCAAAGATGCTGTCCGCCTGGCACTTTTTTCTAAAACACTGCCCGTACCATCTACCTACGATCTCCTTTGGAACACCCGTAACGGCTTGGTTACCATTACGACCCAAAGCGCGAAAACGCTTGAGCTGATTGAAGCGCACTTCAAACGGACCTTTACCGACTGTCGCCTGGTGGCCTTTCACCCCATGGCCAGAGCCGCTGCCGTCGTGCCGGAATCGTTGGCGCAAGCGCTTGCCAAAGCGAACCTTGCCGGCAGTGATTCCATCCTGGACCAGATTCGCGCCAATCAGTGGCTTGGTCAGGACCTGCTTCTTTGGTTGTTGTATCGCACCCTCCACGACTCAGGAGAATACCCAATATGCCAGCCAGGTCCCCACGATATGGCCGCACCCTTTGTTGCCTATCTGAATGATCGTCTGGTGTTGATGCACGCAAATGACGCCGGGGTGCAAAAAGTGACGGTCGCCGGAGCGCAAGACAATTTCGGGGAGGTAATCGCGGCCCTCAAGGCAGGCAAAAGAATTACCGAAGCTGCCATTACCTTCGAGCAGGCTGAAGCCCAGTGGCGGATGACGTTGAAGGGTGAACTGTTTCATTTCGCCTCGCTCAAATCACCACCAGTTCAACTGGAAAAAGACGATACCGTCGATCCCCAAGCGGAACAAGAAGCCGTTTTCTACGAGCGGATGCACTTGCTGGAGAGCAGTCTGCAGATGTTTGACTCACTGCTCAGGCAATTTCTCTCTGAGCGGCTTGGCAACAACTGGGCAAAATTTGAGTTAGAGGTTACGAACTGGCTGCAAACGGTTACGAAACCATAAATACTTATCTTTCATCAGCAAAAAAAGAGGCCACATCAATGATGTGGCCTCTTTTTTTACTCATAGCGATTATGCTTTAAAAGAACAGCGCCTTTTGCGCCAACTGGAGAATGAAGCCTGGCACCACTCCAGGAATCAGCACGCCAGCTACGGCAATAAACAAACAGCATGCAATGCTCGGAGAAACCTTGAACCAGTCGAATTCTTCCGTCGGCTTCTTCATGTACATGAATACCATCACCCGCAAGTAGAAATAGACAGAAGCTGCGCTGTTCAGCACACCGATGATGGCCAGCCAGATATAGCCTGCCTGAATTGCGCCGGAAAAGAGATAGAACTTACCGATAAAACCAGCTGCCGGTGGAATCCCTGCCAATGAGAACATGAAGATTGACATCACCATGGCCAGCACCGGGCGCTTAAAGCCTAAACCCGTGAAGTCTTCCAAATTGTTCCGTTCGTCATCGCCTTTACCGAGCAAAATCAGGATCGCAAAGGCGCCAATGTTCATAAAAGCATAGGACAGCAGGTAAAACATGATGCCCGTGGTGCCGATGGCGTTGGCCGCCACAAAACCAACCAGGATATAGCCGGCATGGGCAATCGACGAATATGCCAACATCCGCTTGATGTTCTTCTGGTAGAGCGCCGTGATATTACCAACGGTCATGGTTAAAACCGCTACGGTCCAGAGCAGACTGGTCCAATCGCCCTTAAGAGCAGGAAAGGCAACCATTAAGATTCTGATCAAAGCGGCAAATCCTGCGGCCTTTGGCCCGACTGACATGAAAGCAGTCATTGGCGTCGGTGCGCCCTCATACACGTCAGGGGTCCACATGTGAAACGGCACTGCAGCGACTTTAAACAGGAATCCGGTAGCAATCAGCATCATCCCGATAACCAGCCACGGGTTATTAAGCGTTGCGCCGTTCTGAGCGATAAAAGCAGCGATACGATCAATTCTGGTGGCGCCGGTTGTGCCGTAAATAAGCGCCATACCATACAGCAGGAAGCCTGTTGAGAAGGCACCCAAGAGGAAGTATTTTAAACCCGCCTCATTGGACTTCGTATTATCACGGTTAAAACCAGCTAGGACATAGAGCGAGATGGACATCAACTCAAGACCGAGGAATATAGTCATCATGTCTGTTGCTGATGCCATCAGCATCATGCCAGTCGTGGCAAACAAGATTAATGAATATATTTCTCCTTGATTACACTTCATCCGCTCCAGGTACTGATCAGTGATCATCAAAACCATACCGGTCGTAATCAGGAAAATTACCTTGAAGAAAATAGCAAAGTCATCTTGTCTAACTGAGCCGTTAAATCCGTCCTGAGGTGATCCCCAGCCACTGACCGTAACCGCCATGGTAATGGCCACACCAATCAGGCTCAGTATTGCCAAATAACCCTTTTGCTCACTTTTTACGAATACATTCACCAGGAGCAAAACCATTGCAACAATCGAGAGAATAATCTCCGGCATGATTGCTGCGAAATTGACTCCTGCTGCCGCCACCATATTGGCCGGAATTTGGAGCATATCCATTGCTACGTTACCTCCAGAGCTTGTAAGGGTTTACTTTGCTTCGGTTGCTGAGGGCATTGCCGGGTGACCGGACGGCATTGGCGTCGATTGCCCAGCGGGCATCATCCCGGCCGCCGGCATTGCTGGCGCTGCAACGATCTGCTGCTTAGCCTTGGTCACCGAAATCATCTTGTCAATTGACGGCGCCATGGTGTCAAGAATCGGCTTCGGATAAAGACCGAGGACAAAAATCATCAAGATCAGCGGCGCCATGACGACTATTTCACGGGCATTCAAATCCTTCAATTCCTTGTTCTTCGGGTTGGTCAACTCACCAAACATAACCCGCTGGAACATCCAGAGCATGTAGACTGCGGAGAGGATGACCCCGCTGGTGGCGATGATGGTGTACCACTTGAGGCTTTGATACGAACCGATCAGCACCAGGAACTCACCAACGAATCCATTAGTACCCGGCAGACCGATTGAAGAAAAGGTTACGATCATGAACATGGTAGCAAAGATCGGCATCTGCTTGGCCAAGCCACCAAAATCAGCAATCATTCTTGTATGTCGGCGCTCATAAATGAAGCCGACAATAAGGAACAGTGCGCCAGTTGAAATACCATGATTGATCATCTGCAGCATGCCGCCGGCAACACCTTCCTGCGTCAGGGCAAATACCCCCAGCATAACGAAGCCTAAGTGAGCAACAGATGAATATGCAACCAGCTTTTTCACATCTTCCTGCACCATCGCGACCAAGGCAGCGTAAATAATGCCGATGACCGACAGAGTTGCGATCAGCGGGGTAAACTGAGCAGTTGCATCAGGAAACAGCGGCATGGCAAAACGGACATAACCATAGGTACCCATTTTCAGCATAATTGCTGCCAGGATTACTGAACCGGCAGTCGGTGCTTCAGTATGTGCATCCGGCAACCAGGTGTGGAGCGGAAACATTGGCACCTTGATGGCAAATGACAGAGCAAAGGCCAGGAATAACCACGTTTGCACGGATGGATCAATTGCCAGACCATAAAAACGGGTCAGGTTGAAATCGCCAGCACCAGCCTGGAAGTAAAGGTAGATCAATGCCACCAGCATCAGCACTGAACCGGCCATGGTGTAGATGAAAAACTTCACTGCGGCATAAATCTTATTCTTGCCGCCCCAGATACCGATGATGAAATACATCGGGATCAGCATTACTTCCCAGAAAATGTAGAACAGAAAGAGGTCCAATGAGATGAAGGCACCGAGCATACCGACCTGCAGCAACAACAAGCAGACCATATACTCTTTCACATTCTCCTCAACGGCAGTCCAGGTTGAAAGTACCGCAATCGGCATAATGAACGTGGTCAGAATCACCAGCCAGAGACTGATGCCGTCGACGCCGACATGGTAATTCATCTGGAACGGCCCGACCGCTATCCATGATATCTTCTCGACAAACTGATATTCAGCGTTGGTCTGGAAGCCGAAAGCAATCGGGAGCGAGACGAGGAATGTCACAATAGTCGTGACCAGTGCCAGTCCGCGTAAAGCCGCATGATTCTGCTTCGGTACGAAGAACAGCAGCGCAACGCCGAGCAGCGGCAGAAAGGTCATCAAGCTCAAGATGGGGGTGCTCATTGAATCAGCTCTCCTTTAACTATTTCAAATTGCCAGTTCAAATTATCGGAAGAGGTACGCAGCGATAATTACGACAACGCCAGCAGCCATCCCGAATGCGTAGTTATGAATATAGCCAGACTGCAGACCTTTCAGACCCGCACTGCATGCCATGACCAACTTGGCCACACCATTGACAATACCGTCAACTATCAGGACATCAAACCCTTTCCAGAGGAAACCGCCCAACCACTTGCAGGGGTTAACAAAAATGGCATCATAGAACTCGTCAACATACCACTTGTTATACACTGCGCGGTGCAGAGCCGGGAACGCATCAGTAAAACGCTTAGGCAGACTCGGATTGACGATGTACAGAGCGTAGGCAAAGGAGATACCCACCGCAGCAATCGCTACTGAACCGAACATCAGGCCCCACTCAAGGCTATGTGAGTAGTGAGCGCCCGCATGGGTGTACTGTTTTGCGTACTCTTGTGAGAGTGCAAAGACTGGGTCCAGCCAATGCTCAAAGTAGTTTGGCAGCAGGCCCATCAGTTTCGGCATGCCGATAAAACCACCAACAGTTGCCAGGAAACCGAGAACAATCAACGGAATAGTGATTACCAGTGGTGACTCATGGAGATACCCTTTAACCTTCGGGTTGATCCGACAGTCACCGAAGAAGGTCATGAAGACCAAGCGGAACATGTAGAAAGCGGTGAAACATGCGGCAATCGCCCCCGTAGCCCAAAGAACGATATTCAGATTCCCATGGAAGGGGTTAGAAAAGGCTTGCCAAAGAATTTCGTCCTTAGAGAAGAAACCTGAGAAGGGAGGAATCCCGGCAATTGCCAGTGTTGAAACAAAGAACGTGATAAACGTAAAAGGCATAATCTTACGCAGACCACCCATGTGGCGCATATCCTGCGCGTCATCATGCAAATGACCCTTGTGTAGCGCATGATGCATGGCATGGATTACTGAACCGGACCCAAGGAACATACAAGCCTTGAAAAAAGCATGGGTCATCAGGTGGAAAATACCGGCGGCAAAAGCGCCGACACCCATGGCCAGGAACATGAACCCGAGCTGCGATACGGTTGAATACGCCAGGACCCGCTTAATATCATTCTGGGCCGTACCAATGGTTGCGGCAAAAATTGCCGTGGCCGCACCAACGATGGCAATAATCATCATCGTCTCAGGCGCTTTGACAAAGACAAAACTCATCCGAGCGATCATGTAGACACCAGCTGTTACCATGGTGGCCGCGTGAATGAGGGCCGAAACAGGCGTCGGACCTTCCATCGCGTCAGGCAACCAGGTGTAGAGTGGGATCTGAGCTGACTTACCGGTAGCACCAACAAAGAAGCAGAGAGTGGCTATCGTCACTACCCCACCAATCGGCAGGAGATGGGAAGCTGCTTTCACTTCTATAAAATTGATGGTCCAGACGTTGTGATTAGTCCCGAGCCACCAGTAAAGGGTAAACATCCCGATCAGGAAACCAAAGTCACCGACCCGGTTCATGACGAATGCTTTCTTCGCCGCATCACCGGCTGACTTCTTATGGAAGTAGTAACCGATCAACAGATATGAACAGAGGCCCACCCCTTCCCAACCAATGAACATGACCAGCATGTTGCTGCCCAGAACCAAGAGCAACATCGACATACAGAACAGGTTCAGGTAGGAGAAGAAACGGTAGAAACCTTCCTCACCATGCATATAACCGATGGAATAGAGGTGGATCAGGGTACCAACCCCGGTAACAACCAGTAACATGATCGCTGAGAGCGGATCGATCAGGAAGGCCATGTCCGCCTTGAAATTTCCACAATGGATCCAAGGGAAGATCACCTTCTCAAACACCCGCTTTTCAGGCTCTAAACTAATGAGCTGGAAGAGGATGCCGCACGACACCAGGAATGAGCAAAATATCATCGCCGTACCGATCGCGCCGATCACAGCCTCATTCTTGATCTTCTTACCTAGCAGGCCGTTAATAAGCGCGCCCACAAGCGGGAAGAATGGAATTAGCCACACGTATTCAAACATTCCAAGCTCCTTTACTAAATATTCAGGGAATCTGCGTTAATAAGTAACTGGTTACCACTTCAGAGCGTTTGCATCTTCTACGTCAATTGACTCACGGTTCTTGAAGAAGGCAATCATCAGGGCCAGACCAACTGCTGCTTCTGCCGCGGCAACCGTCATGATGAAAAATACAAAGATCTGACCGTCGATGTTGCCAAGGTGCCGTGAAAAGGCGATAAATGCCAGGTTTACCGCATTCAGCATGAGTTCGACGCACATGAAAATAACAATGGCGTTGCGGCGAATAAGTACACCCAATACTCCCAGAGAGAAGAGGATGGCACTAACTATGAGATAACTGTTCAGCGATACCATGAGTCACACCTCACGCGTGATTAGAGTTTCTTTTTGGACAGTACTACAGCGCCGACAATGGCCGCCAGTAACAGTACTGATGTAATTTCAAACGGTAACAGGAAATCGATGAACATCGACTTACCAATCAATTCAGTATGGCCGGCCTGAATAATCAACTCAGGGGTCATGGTGCCTTTGATACCGGTCAGGCTGCCCCGGTTTGCCAGGTACAGTGCCTGGACCAGGATGCCGACAAAAATTAAGCCACTGGCAACAAAAGCATGATTCGAGCGCTTGCCGATTTCTGCCCGCAGATTAAGGAGCATGATCACGAAGACGATCAAGACCATGATTGCCCCGGCATAAACGATTACTTGAATTGCCGCCATAAACGGTGCATCAAGCGTCACGTAAAATGTCGCCAGACAGAAAAAGGTCATGATGAGTGCCAGCGCGTTATTGATCGGACTCTTACAGAAAATCACGAGCAATGCACTGGTCACGGCGACTATGGCCACAAGGGTGAAGAACAAGGACTCTAACATTGGTGCTCCTTTATATCCTTACTTTTCGCAGAGACGTTCTTTGGTAAAAACGAAATCTTCGCGCTTGTAGCTGGCCAGCTCAAAGGTCTGGGTCATCTTCAGCGCATCAACCGGGCAGGCTTCGACACAGTAGCCACAGAAAATGCAACGCAGCATATCGATTTCGTATTTTTCAGCATACTTCTCGTGATTCGCATCTTCACCTGCTTCAACCGTGATGCACTTGGCAGGACAGACGGTGGGGCAGAGATAGCACGCGACGCATTTGGCCTTCTCGTGGGACACCTTCAGCGCGTGTAGACCACGGTAATTAGGAGCAACGTTCGGCTGTTCATCCGGGTACATCAACGTAACCGGTTTCTTGAATAGGTGTAAAAAGGTTATCTTTAATCCTTGCAGCAATGGCATTATCATGGGGCGTATCCTCTTCGCTTGCGAGATTCTTTGTTATTTCACTACCATGATCCAAAGCGCCTGCAGCACGATGAGGACCAGGGTCGAGGGCAGAAAAAATTTCCAGCCAAGGCCCATTAATTGATCATAACGATAGCGCGGGTACGTTGCGCGAATCCACATACAGAGTCCGATCAGAGAGTAAACCTTGATGATGAACCAGAGCCAGCCCGGCAGCAGCGGCCCATTCCAACCACCAAGGAACAGCGTGGTAGTTACCGCGCAGACCGTGATCATGTTGGCATATTCAGCCATGAAGAACATGGCATACTTCATTGACGAATACTCGGTACAGAAACCTGATACCAGCTCTGTTTCCGCTTCCGGCAGGTCAAACGGCGTCCGGTTTATCTCAGCCAGCGAGCAGATAAAAAAGATGATCGTCGTGACAAACAGGAACGGAGATTTAAACATGTACCAGCCGAAGCCGTACCAATTCGACTGATCCGCCACGATCTTCTGCAGCGACAGCGACTCCGAACACATGAAAACAACTACCAAACACAAACCAGCAGGCAATTCGTAGGAAATCATCTGGGCAGCCGAACGAAGGCCACCAAGCAGTGAATACTTACTGTTTGAAGCCCAGCCGGCAAGCACGATGCCGTAGACACCTAAAGAAGCCATGGCCAGGATGTAGAGTACCCCGACATTGACGTCCAGTACCCGACCTAATGCGGAATCATAATATCCGGCGATCTGCAACGGGATCTGATAGCCACCTATGGACAGCGTCCCACCGAACGGGATGACCGCAAAGGAGATGAAGGCCGGCACCAAGGCAACCAGTGGCGCAATAATGAAAGCAAATTTATTCGCCTCTGCCGGAATGATCTCTTCCTTGAAGAAGAGTTTCAAGCCATCAGCAATCGGCTGAAGCAGGCCAAATGGGCCAACGCGATTCGGTCCTATCCGTACTTGCATGTGACCAATCAGCTTGCGCTCTGCCCATGTGGCATACGCAACGGTCAGCAGCACAAAGACGAAGGCAACCAACACTTTGGCAACCATCGCGATGTAATAGGCTACCGGTAATCCAAGGATGAGCGTATCCATCTGTCAGCGTTCCCCTTTATCTAGTAGTGGTACTCGAATGAATGAATTACTTGGCAATAGTGACCCAGGTTACCGGGGCACCACTCGTCAAGGTGTTAATCGAGTTTTCAGCAAAATGGTAAGGCGCAAAAACGCTGCCAGCTTGAATCCGTGGCGAAACCTTTGTCGCCAGTTTCACCGATCCCTTGGCCGAGGTCACCGTTACCGTGTCCCCTTCCACAATATTCAGGGATGCTGCGTCAGTGCGACTGAGTTCAACATAGCCAGCAGGACTTACCGCCAGTGGCCCCTCACCGTGCAGCGACATGGTCCCGCAATGATGCAGAGCGTTGCCAGTGAGCAGGGCGAATTTACCTGCCTCAACACTTACTGTGGCTGCATGCACCGGAACCAATACTGGCGAGGCTTGTGCCAAGGTTATGGCACCAGCAGTGCCCAGCTTTGCGTAGTCAATCCCTGCGTAGGCAGCAACCGTGGTATTAATTTCAGCGAACAGTTGACTGACTGACCCAATCTCAACACCCAACCGCTTGCCAAGGGCAGTAATGATTGCCAGGTCACTGCGAGAAGCGCCCACCGGAGTGATAGCCTTAGCGAGCCGCTGTACGGTACGACCAACACTGGTGAAGGTACCTTCTTTTTCGGCGGCGGAACAGGCAGGCAGCACCACATGGGCTTTTGCTGCGGTTTCCGTCATAAACAGGTCCTGAACAACGAGGAATTCGGTCTTATCCAGTGCGGCCTCGACAGCTGCTCGATCCGGATATGACACCACTGGATTCTCACCAATGATATAAAGCGCATTCAGCTCGCCAGCACCAGCAGCGACGAGCATTTGACGGGCATTTTTACCACCTTTTTGTGGAACGATGCCGAGGTCAGCAGCACCTTGGCTGTTATTCTTCTCACCCATGACCAGCAAACCAGAACCTTCTTTACCGATTTTGCCGGTCAAAATTGCCAGGTTAGCCAGGGAAGATGTCAATTGTGCATCGTGGGCCGGATAGGCAAGGCCAAGGGGCAGCACAATGAGAGCGTTCTCTGCAGCCGCGTATTCCTTTGCCAACGCTTTAATCTCTTCCGCAGCAACACCGCAAAGCTCGGCCACTTTTTCAGGAGCATAATTTGCTAACTGCTCTTTCAGAGCGGTATATCCGGGCAGCGCTTGCGCTTCTGTAGTTGCCAACCCTTCAGCAACAATTGTCGCCGCCAGGGCATTTACCAGCTGCAGTTCAGTTGCCGGCTTATGAATGTAGGTAGTTGCCCCCGGCAGCTTACCAATCTTGCCATGTTTATCGCCGATAATCCGCAGTTGAACGTTCTGACGCTTCACTCCAAGGTTAATCTCAAAGCCGACAACCGGATGGGTCTCATAGGCATCGGTTTTGACCAACAACAACAAATTAGCCTTTTGAATATCCGTAATCGTTGAAGGCGAGGCGGTGCTGCCCAGGCTCTGCTTCAGGCCAGCGGTTAATGCTTGATGCGCATAGCCCGCAGAATGGTCGAGATTGTCTGAGCCAAGCCCTTCATGGGTAAGCTTCTTCAGCGCGACAAATTCTTCATTGGTCAAACGGGGGGTTACCACAACGCCGGTTGCACCCTTCGCCGCGCCAAACTTCTCAGCAACCAGCGCCAGAGCCTCATCCCAGGTAGATTCGACCAGGGTACCATTTTTGCGAATCAGCGGTGTTTTGAGGCGCTTATCACTATTGATGTACTGATAGCCGAACCGGCCCCGACAGCAGAGCTGACCGTTATGAAATCCCTGATCTTCGGCATAAACCGTCGTCAGCACCTTGTTATCTTTGACGCCGTAGGTGAGTTGGCAACCGGTCCCACAGTAGGAACAGACCGACTCCACCTTGTTCAGTGCCCACCAACGGGACTTGAACTTAAAGGGACGAGAAAGCAAAGCCCCGACCGGACATACCGATACACAGGAACCGCAGAACTCACAATCAAGTGCCTCATCAAACGGCGTACCGATTTGCGCTTCAATGCCGCGGTTGACGAAGGAAAGAGCGCCAAACGACACGATCTCATCACAAATCCGGGCGCATTTTCCGCAATGAATACAGCGGTTCATGTCGCGTTCAATCAACGGATTGTTATAGTCGATTTCTTCGTGAAACTTAACGTCACTGAACGTGTTCTTATTGACTTTATATTCGAACGTCAGATTCTGCAGTTCACAATCACCAGCAGCATCACACACCGGGCAGTCAAGTGGGTGCTTGAGCAACAGCAATTCCAATACGAGTGTCCGTGCCTTGATGATCTCATCATTCGTGGTACGAACGATCATTCCTTCAGTGGCTGGAGTTGTACAGGCAGGAATTAACCGGCCCTTCATCTGCTCCACTTCGACGAGACACATGCGACACCCGCCAAACGGATGCAGCTTCTTGTCGTGGCATAGAATGGGTATAGTGACCCCAGCAGCTTTTGCAGCATCATAAATGGTTGCTTCTTTGCCAACCGATATCTGCTTGTCGTCTATCGTCAGAGTAACCATCGCGACCTCTGTCTCCCTCGGTATCGATCTCTTACGGACTTATTCAATGGCCATGAAGCGGCAAGCGTCATAGCACGATTTACACTTGGTACATTTTTCCTTGATCAGTTCAGCAATCTGACCTTTTTCCCACTTGATGGCTTCAACGGGGCAGGCCTTGAGGCAAGCTCCACATTTGACACACTTATCTTCAACCACCTGCCACAATAACAAATCCTTGCAGCAGTTAGATGGGCACCTCTGGTCATTGATATGAGCTTCGTATTCATGACGGAAATACTTGATCGTCGAAAGAATCGGGTTCGGTGCAGTCTGGCCGAGGCCGCAGAGCGAAGCCTTCTTGATCGTAGTACCCATTTCCAGCAGTTTTTCAATATCGGACGGCTCGCCACGACCCTCAGTGATCTTGATCAGGATATCGAGCATGGCCTTAAGGCCAATCCGGCAGGGAACACACTTGCCGCACGACTCGTCACGGGTAAAGGTCAGGAAGAAACGGGCAACGTCAACCATGCAGGTCGTTTCGTCCATGACAACCAGACCACCGGAGCCCATCATGGCGCCTGCTTTGATCAGAGAATCATAATCAACCGGAGTGTCGAGGATGTCGGCGGGGATACAACCGCCCGATGGCCCACCTGCCTGCACTGCTTTGAACTTACGGTTATTGGCAGTACCACCGCAAACACTGTAAATAACTTCACGAACCGTCATCCCGGCGGGAACTTCAACCAGTCCGGTATGCTTTACCTTGCCGGTGACCGCAAAGATCTTGGTACCTTTGGTAGTGTCAGTACCCATGGATGCGTACCATTCAGCACCCTTATTGATAATGTGACGGATGTTGGCAAAGGTCTCAACGTTGTTGATGTTGGACGGCTTGCCCCACAAACCTTTAACTGCCGGGAATGGCGGGCGTGGACGGGGCATCCCGCGCTCGCCCTCAATGGAAGCCATGAGAGCGGTTTCCTCGCCGCAGACAAAAGCGCCAGCACCCTTCTTGATCCGCAGGTCAAAATCGAAACCCAGGCCCATGACGTTCTTGCCCAGATATCCCTTTTCATAGCAGACATCAATCGCCATTTGCAGTCGCTCAATCGCCAGAGGATATTCGGCCCGGACATACACATAACCGGCAACCGCACCAATGGCAAAACCGGAAATCATCATCCCCTCGATGATGCAGTAGGGGTCACCTTCGAGAATCGAGCGGTCCATGAATGCACCTGGATCGCCTTCGTCCGCGTTGCAGATGATATATTTCAGCTTGCCCGGTGAACCGGCGCAGAATGACCATTTCATCCCGGTAGGGAATCCACCACCACCCCGACCACGTAGACCGGATTTCTTCACTTCGTCGATTACTTGCGCCGGATTCATCTCTTTGACGCATTTTATAATTGCCTTGAAGCCATCTTCTTCCAGATAGGCGTCAAGGCTTTCCGGGTTGATCTGACCACAGCCGGTCATTACGACCCGCTGTTGCTGATCAACAAAGGTATTGTAGTAAGGCTTTGCCTTGCGTTTCTCTATCGTCGTCTTGTTGACGATATGCTCATCAACAATCTTTTCTACTTCCTCTGCCTTGACGAAATCGTAAGTTACCCGACCCTGCTCTTCGGATATGATGTCAACAAGGACGTCATTGGCACAGAGGCCGCGACAGCCAGTCTTAATGACATCACAGCGCTTGCCGACGATAGCATTAACGCCCTTTTCGGTAATCACCCGGTTGAATTCAGCCTCAACCTCTTTGGCGCCCATGGAGACACCACCGGTTCCCTGGCAGATCAAAATTTTTATCGTAGCGTTTTCGCTCATGACTTAATTGTCCCTTACGATTGGTGTCGAGCTACTTACTTCATTGGCCGCTGATTGTAGTCAGCAACGATTTCAGCAACCTTCTGTACAGTCATCGAGCCATAAGTGGAATCGTTGACCATGGCCAGAGGTGCCATCCCGCAAGCACCCAGACAGGCGACCTTTTCAAAGGTATAGCGCAGGTCGGAAGATGTTTCTGCGTGACCAATACCGAGCTTATCAAAAAAGGTCTCAACAATTCGCGGAGCGCCCTGTACGTGGCAAGCGGTACCGACGCAGACCCGAATAATAAACTTCCCACGTGGTTTCAGGTGAAACTGGGCGTAAAAAGTTAAAACACCAAAAATCTGACTTGGATAGACATTCAACCGCTCAGCGACCAGGCCGACCGTCGGCTTCGGTATAAACCCATATTCGTCCTGAATCCCCTGCAGCACCGGCATCAGGTTACCATGCAGGGTCAGGTATTTATCGATCACCTGATTAGCCGCGGTAAGATCGATCTCTTCATTTTCTGTGGTTGTCGTTTCGGCCGGAGCGTTGCTCATTACTCCCTCTCCTTTGGTACATTTACCTTACCGGTCGATTTCACCAAGCACGATATCCAGAGTTCCTATGACGGCAACCAGGTCAGCAATCATTCCGCCCTTAGCCATCTTCTCGATTGCGCCCAAATTTACAAATGAAGGCGGGCGAATACGCATCCGATACGGTTTAGTGCCGCCATCACTGACAATATAGTAGCCCAGTTCACCCTTTGGCGCCTCGATCCCCACATACACCTCACCAACTGGTGTCGGGAAGCCTTCACTGGCAATTTTGAAGTGATGGATCAGACCTTCAATAGAGTTGTACACATCCTCTTTTGCCGGGTAGCAGACCTGTGGCAGGTCAGCAAGCACGGGGCCCGGCTTCAAGTTGGCCAAGGCTTGTTTGAGTATTTTTATGGATTCGCGCATCTCGATGAGTCGCACCTTGTAACGATCGTAGGTGTCGCAGTTCTCACCAACCGGTACCACGAATTTATACTTTTCATACCCAGCATATGGAATATCCCGACGCAGATCCCAATTTACCCCTGAACCACGCAGTGCCGGACCAGTGATGCCGTAATTAATCGCATCTTCTGCTGAGATCACCCCATTACCGATGGTCCGCTGCTTCCAGATAGTGTTCTTGGTCAGCAAACCTTCGTACGTATCAATGTGCCCCGGAAAGGTATCAATAACCTCTTGGACGTCTTTTTCAAACCCGGCATACACGTCTGATGACAGACCACCGATGCGGAAGTAGTTACTGGTCATCCGTGCGCCAGAAATTTTCTCGTACATACTCATGATCATTTCGCGCTCACGGAACGCATAAATGAAGACCGTCATGGCGCCGATATCCAGCGCGTGACAGGCAATCCAGACCAGGTGGGACTTAAGACGGGTCAATTCCGCCATAAGTATCCGTACGGTCTCAGCCCGCTCAGGGATCTCAATACCCATGAGCTTCTCAACTGCCAGCACATACCCGAGGTTGTTGCTCATCGGGGCAAGATAATCGAGTCGGTCCGTCAGCGGGATAGTCTGATGATAGGTCCGGTGCTCAGAGAGCTTCTCCACACCGCGGTGCAGATAACCGATGTGCGGGGTGATTTTTTCGATAATCTCACCGTCGAGCTCGATAACCAGCCGTAGAACACCGTGCGTACTCGGGTGCTGCGGTCCCATATTGACTGTCATTGTTTCTTTATTTGCCATCGTTCGCCTCTATCTATAGTAACAGCAGAGTTGATGTAGTTATCTACAGCCCTAAGAAAGCCGGCCCTTGTACGGCTCGCGATCCGGTCCCTGCAGTGGGTAGTCCTTGCGGAGCGGATGACCAACCCAATCGTCCGTCATCAAAATACGGCGCAGATCGGGGTGACCAGCAAAAGTGACACCCATCAGGTCATACACTTCCCGCTCGAGCCAATTGGCTGCATGCCAGAGACCGGAAACCGTATCAATAGAACAGTCCTGCTCCGTCACTGCTGCCTTGACCCGCAAGCGGTCTTTGTTGGCAATTGAGCAGAGGTGATAGACCATCATAAACCGCGGCTCATCACCGAGATTGTCAACGGCCGTTACGTCAACCAGATAATCATAGCTCAGGTCCTTTTTCAGAAACCCAAGGACAGCTACAATATCTTCCTTCTTGACGGTCACGGTCACTTCACCCCGGAACTCTGCAGCGTCCACAAACGATCCGGAGAACTTTTCTTTGAGCTTCATAACTGCGCGATTATTCTCAGCCATATCTCAGCGCCCTTTTCGATAGTCTAAATAGTCGCTCGCCGGCTAAGCTGCCGGTGCCAGACGTTCACCCAAACCAAAGACCGAACCAAACGAGTTCCGCTCCTTGGCAATTTTATCCTGCAATTTGATGAGGCCATAGAGCAATGCTTCTGGCCGCGGCGGACAACCAGGAATATACACATCCACTGGCAGCGCCTCATCAATCCCCTGAACCACACTGTACGTATCAAATACACCGCCAGAACAGGCACAGGCACCCATCGCCACCACCCATTTCGGCTCCGGCATCTGTTCATAAACCGTCATAATAACCGGCAGCATCTTCTTGGTCACTGTGCCGGCAATAATAATACAGTCCGACTGCCGCGGCGAAGCCCGGAAGATAATACCAAAGCGGTCCAAGTCATTATGGGATGCGCCGGTAGCCATCATCTCGATTGCACAGCAGGCAAGACCAAAGGTCATGGGCCAAATAGATGATCTCCGGGCCCAGTTAACCAGACTATCCAGCGTCGTGGTTACGACATTATCACCCATTGATTGCTCTACTCCCATTCCAGTGCTCCTTTTTTCCAGACATATATATAACCGACAAACAGGATCACAACGAAAACTCCCATTTCCACCAAGCCAAACATTCCAAGACGCTTAAACAGAACTGCCCAAGGATAAAGAAATACCGCTTCAATATCGAACAGGATAAAAAGCATGGCTATCAGATAGAACTTGATCGAAAACCGCTCACGTGCGCTTCCCACCGGCTCGCAACCGCATTCGTACGGCTGCATTTTTACCAGTGACGGCTTTTTCTGGCCTACCAGCGACGATACGACGATCGAGCCGAGACCAAAAAGTGCCGCAACCGCAACGAGCACCATAATCGGCAGATATGCACCCAGCATCGCTTACCCTCCATCCGTTATTTAGAGCCCAGTAGGACTCTTTCACGTAAATGTTAGTTTGTTTTCAGTGTGTTAACTACGTAAATCAACAACGTATACTGTATACACTTGCGGGAATCTATTGCATTTCCCCGTTGATGTCAAGGAAGAATGTTTTCTAACGTTCATATTTTTTTCGTTTTTTCCACGCACGATTTCAGGCAATCAAGATTGTTCTCCTGATCGTTCAGAACATTTAGTCCATCACCCATTCTTCATCCTTGACACTCACCGAACCCCTATGATACCAACTCATCTTTACATTAAATATTAGTGAGTTAGGAGCCACCATGAATACCTCTCGCTCAGCAGAACTTTTCAAAACCGCGCAGCTACAGATTCCCGGTGGCGTCAACAGTCCGGTCCGCGCGTTCAAGTCCGTTGGTATCGACCCACTGTTTATCAAGTCAGCCAAGGGCGCTTATGTAATTGATGAGGACAATAACCGCTTTATTGATTACGTTGGATCCTGGGGGCCAATGATTCTTGGCCATTGCCATCCCGATATTGTCGCAACCATCCAAGCAACAGCTGAAACTGGTTGCAGCTTTGGCGCCCCGACCGAGCTTGAGATTACTCTCGCTGACATGGTCATCAAGGCCGTCCCTTCGATCGAAATGGTCCGCATGGTCAGCTCCGGCACCGAGGCAACCATGAGCGCCATCAGGTTGGCACGTGGGTATACTGGCCGTGACAAGATTCTTAAATTCTCCGGCTGCTACCACGGGCACTCCGACGCCCTGCTGGTCAAGGCCGGCTCCGGCGCCGCCACCTTTGGCGTGCCTGATTCCCCCGGCGTACCACAAGACTTTGCCAAGCACACCCTGACTGCTCGCTACAACAGCCTTGATTCGGTCACGACCCTGATAAATGATCATAAAGGCCAGGTTGCCTGTATTATCATTGAGCCGATTGCCGGCAACATGGGTACTGTCCCACCAGAACCCGGCTTTCTTGAGGGATTACGGACACTCTGTACCAACGAAGGGATTATGCTGATTTTCGACGAGGTCATGTCCGGCTTCAGGGTTGCCTACGGCGGCGCCCAGGAGGTCTACGGCGTCACCCCTGACATGACAACCCTCGGCAAGATCATTGGCGGCGGCTTGCCCGTCGGCGCCTTTGGCGGGAAAAAAGAGATAATGTCCCAGCTCTCGCCAGCTGGCGGCGTTTACCAGGCAGGCACCCTTTCCGGCAATCCCTTGGCGATGTCGGCAGGGATCGCTACCCTGAAGCTCCTGCAACAGCCTGGCTTTTATCAGCAACTAGAAGAAAAGAGCGCCTACCTGGCGGCCGGAATCGCCAAAGCGGCTAAAGATGCCGGCTATCCGATCTATTCGACCCGAGTCGGCAGCATGATCTGTGCTTTTTTTACCGCTAACCGGGTAACTGACTGGGATACGGCCGCCACTGCCGACACGAAAGCGTTCGCGAAATATTTCCGCCTGATGCTGGAAGAAGGCATCTACTTGGCGCCATCACAGTTCGAAACGGGATTCGTTTCCGCGGCCCACAGCCAGAGCGACCTTGACCAAACTATCGCCGCCGCGGCAAAAAGCTTCAAAGCACTCTAAATCGCCGGCGGGATTTCCTCCCTCGGCCAGCAATGGCACGGAGAAAAAGTTGACACACTGGTCTCCCTGTGCTAAAAAATTTTGATTTTGCTGAAAGCCGGCGGCCATGAAAAACAACAAAAGAGAACTGTTCCACGCGCTCAGCCTGGTCTCGAGCATGGGCATCTCCGTTGTAGTTGCCATTGCCATTGGGGTCTGGTCTGGACTTTCTCTGGATAAATGGCTCGGCACAGCACCATGGTTCTTTTACATTTTTCTTTTTTTCGGCATTGCTGCTGGTTTCCGCAACATCCAGATCATCACCAGCAGGGAGATACGGCGGGATGACACCGGCAAGGATAACCGATGAAAACCTGCTGACCGCACTGGTTGCTATCTGCGCGGCGCTCGCTTTGCTGCTGACTATTGTCAGCTGGATGCTCGTCTCAGGCCACTTTGCAGTTGGGGTATTTGCTGGTTGTTGTGTCGCTATAACCAATTTCGTCTGGCTGCGATCTGCTCTAGTTAAAGTACTGCAGATGCCAATTGAAAAGGCATCAGGCGCGGCTAACCTCCGTTACCTGCTCCGCCTTGCGGCAACCGGCTTTGTTTTGTGGCTGCTGATTGACAAGGCTGGTTTGAATATTTTTGGATTACTCTTGGGGCTTTCGGTTCTCGTTATTGGAATCATGCTCCTCACAGTATATAGACTGCTCCACTCAGGAGGATAACTCACATGATTCACCCCTTTCTGTTTCTGCAATTTTTCCGTGACCTGCTCGCGCCACTGCACATTTCTACCGGTTCGGCCGATGCAATCGCCTATACCTGGCTGGTTATCTTGCTGCTGATCATTGTCTCCAAACTGGCGACCAGTAGCCTGAGCAGCGTGCCAAAGGGTATGCAGAACTTCATGGAAGTGGTTATTGGCGGTATCGAGAATATGATCGTCGAAACCATGGGTGAGCATGGCCGCCCCTTTTTCCCCCTGGTCGCCACCCTGGCCATATTTATTCTGGTCTCCAATCTGATTGGTCTGATCCCCGGATTCTTTCCACCGACAGCCAACATCAACACTACGGCCGCGTGCGCAGTCATTGTTTTCACCATGACTCACGTCGTCGGCGTCAAGCACCATGGCTTAGGCTACATCAAGCATTTCATGGGGCCAATCATCTGGCTCGCCCCAATGATGCTGTTCATTGAAATCATCGGTCACCTGTCACGGGTTGTTTCCCTGACCCTGCGTCTTTTCGGCAACATGAACGGCCACGAACTTGTCCTGATGATCTTCTTTGGTCTGGCCCCGTTCCTGGTGCCAATGCCGATGATGATGATGGGCGTGCTGGTTTCCTTCATCCAGGCTTTTGTTTTCATGCTCCTTGCTATGATTTACATTCAAGGATCTCTCGAGCACGCTCACTAGAAACGGTTTTTTTCCTCCCTGGCGGTGTCAGCCTTCTGGATTGCTTGTGCGACGTACCTAACGGTACGCCTCCGCGCAATCCCTCGGCTTCCTTGCCAGAAAGAAAAATTCCTCGTTTCTTAGATATATTTATTAATCCTATACTATTTAGGATACAAAACCCCACGAGGAGGTAGTACAAATGAATTTTTTCACAATGTGCGTATTGGCAGCAGGCATCGGGATGGCACTCGGCACCGTTGGTACAGGTATCGGTCAAGGTATGGCTGTTAGCCGCGCAGTAGAAGGCGTTTCCCGTAATCCGGGCGCTTCCGGCAAAATCCTCACCACCATGATGATCGGTCTCGCCATGATCGAGTCCCTCGCCATCTACGCTCTGGTTGTTTGCCTGATTATCCTTTACGCGAACCCTTATACCGCAATTGCCACCAAACTTGCTGAAACCGTCGCGAAGTAATTCGCTGCGCCGCAGACAAAAAAGGGTGCCCAGTCGGGCACCCTTTTTTTATGTTAAATGCGTGACCATCAGCTTACGAACTTAAATACTCCACTAACAACCGCACCCCGACACCAGTCGCGCCCTTCGGGTTGATCGCCGTGCCCTTTTCCTCCCAAGCAGTCCCGGCAATATCTAGATGCGCCCAAGACATATCACCAACAAATTGCTTAAGGAACCAGCCCGCCGACACCGCCCCACCATAAGGACCGCCAGCGTTTTTCAAATCAGCAACATCACTCTTCATTGCCTCACCATACTCATCCCAGATCGGCAATTCCCATAGTCGCTCACCAGTACGCTCACCCGCCTGCTGCAACCGAGCCAATAGTCGTCGCTCATTACCCATCAGGCCACTGGCCGCAGTGCCAAGGGCAATCATGCAGGCACCAGTAAGTGTCGCGAGGTCGATAACCACCGACGGCCTGAATTGCTGCGCATACGTCAAAGCATCGGCCAACAGCAGACGACCTTCCGCATCAGTATTAACAATTTCTACCGTTTTACCGCCAAGCATCCGTAAAATATCCCCTGGTTTGTACGCTCGACCATCAGGCATATTTTCTGCCAGCGGCATCAGGGTTAGCAGCCGAACGGGCAACCCCAGTTCCGCCACAGCCATTGTTGCGGCAAGTACCGCCGCGGCTCCGGCCATATCATCTTTCATCCGTTCCATGTTTTCGCGCGGCTTAAGGGAAATACCACCCGTATCAAACGTTACTCCCTTACCGATGAGCACTACCGGGCGCTTCGGTGCACGCAATCCCACATATTCGAGCACCACAAAACAGGGCGGCTCATGCCCACCTTTGCCAACGCCGATGACCCCTCCCATCCCCAATTTTTCCAGCTCGGCACGATCCAGCACATGGCACCGCAGCCCGAAACGACCGGCCAGTTCCAGCGCCCGGTCAGCCAGATACGTTGGTGTCGTGACATTACCCGGGTGCGAGACTAGGTCCCGAGCGTACAACACCCAGCGACTGACGGTCTCTGCTTTACGCAACGCGACAACCAGGTCATCGACTGCAGTCGTTGGCGGGCAAAGAAGCGTCAATACAGCAACCCCAGCGTCTTCGGCCTGACGGTATTCAGCAAAGCAATAATTTCCCAAGACCGCACCTTCAACCACCAGGGCAGCTGAATCCTTGGGGAGCTCTGGCATATTCTGCAGCGCGACGGCACATTCGCTGATCCCCAGGGAACGCACTGCCTGAATCGCTGCCGCAGCAGAGCGTCTTACCCGTTCTGCCGTTATTTCCGTTTTCTTCCCCAAGCCGACAACCACCAGTCGTTGCGTCGCCAGCCTGCCGCAGGTTGCAATTGTTGAGACGCGGCCTAACTTCCCCAGGCGTTCCGCTTGCGGATAAATAGTTGTAATCCCACCGGCCAACGCGCCATCCAACATTATAAGCAATGGATCTGCAACCGGTGCCTCTTCCCAGCAACCGATGATTAAAGCGGGTGTCGCAAACAGATCACAATTTTCAGCGCTGACTTCTATTTTCATCACAACTCCTCACGCTTGCCGAATAAACCAAATTGCCCGCACCCGACACCATTATTTATCTTTTCCATATTTAAAGGCGACAAACAGGTGCCGATCGCCACGTTTCAGCAACATCCTGACCATTGAACCGGCTTTCACCGCCCCGGCAGATTCATCATAGTCGGCGACGACAACTATTTTTCGGCCATTAATTTCACGAATCAGGTCGCCGCGCTGGATTCCAGCCTCTACCGCCGGGCTGCCAGGTTTCACCTCGGTCACCACCACCCCGGTGCCATCCTTGATGCGCAATTGACCGGCCAGATCCCTGGTCAGTGCCTTAACGGTCAGGCCGAGTCTGCCTGCGGGAGTTGCCACCGTGGCATCGTCGCTTTCGCCATCTTTCAGCCGTTCGATGACGACCTTCACCTGTTCAGGTTTATTGTCCCGTAACACCTTGAGAGTCACTGCCGCTCCCACTTCAGTCGTTGCCACAATGCGTGGCAGTTCATTCATTTCATGAATCTGACGTCCGTTGAATTCGACAATAACGTCACCAGGCCTGATGCCGGCCTTTTCCGCCGGGCTGTCCGGCAGTACTTCTGCCACCAGGGCGCCCTGCTCACCTGCAAGATTGAAGGATAGCGCCAGTTCCGGCGTAACCGGTTGAATGGAAACCCCCAACCAACCGCGGGTAACTTTCCCCTTTTCCCGCAACTGAGGAAGAATCCCCTTGGCCATGTTAACCGGAATAGCAAAACCAATGCCTTGCCCTCCGGCAACAATAGCCGTATTGATCCCGATCACTTCGCCATTGGCATTGAAAAGTGGGCCGCCTGAATTACCGGGATTAATGGAAGCATCGGTCTGGATATAGTCGTCATAGGGACCGCTGCCGATTACCCGTCCTTTTGCACTGACAATGCCTGCCGTCACGGTTTCGGCCAAACCAAACGGATTACCGATAGCCATGACCCACTCACCGACCTGAATGGTGTCACTGTCACCAAGCTTAGCCACGGGTAAACTGACCTCCGCCGTAATCTTGATCAGGGCCAGATCAAGCTTTTCATCCGAGCCCTTGATTTCAGCCTTTAATTCCCGTCCATCGGCCAGCTTTACCTTGATTTCGTCCGCGCCATTCACCACGTGATTATTGGTCAGAATATACCCATCCTCGCTAATAATAAAACCAGACCCCAAACTCCTTTGTTTCATGGACTGCTGGGGTTGTTCCTCATAAAAACGATCAAAGAAGTCCTGAAAAGGATCATTGCCAAAAGGCGAGCCGAACGGGTTCTGCCTTGGGCCGCGTCGCTGCGACTTCAGGGTTTTTGCCGTGCCAATATTAACGACGGTCGGCTTCAACGATTTAGCCAGTTGCACAAAATCAGGAACTACAGACTTGGCCTCAGCTGACAGAACACTGCCAAATGACAGCAGGCCAACGCCAATGAGGCAGAAACAGAGTGATAACTTCCGCATCGCAACCCCCATGTTTTTCTTGTCAATATAGTAACTGAAATTACCGGTGTCAACTGGTTGGAGGGAATTTTACGGTGCTGATTCGGTCTGGCTGGCAAGCGGGAAACTCACCATGAATGAACTCCCCATGCCGAGTGTACTGGTAACCGATACAGTACCACCATGGGCATCAACCAGAGTTTTCACCAGTGCTAAGCCCAAGCCACTGCCGCCATGCGCACGGTTCCGCGCTTTGTCGACCCGGTAGAAGCGATCGAAGATACAGGCAATATCATCCTTGGGAATACCGCCCCCCGTATCCTGTACCGTAGCCAGCACCTGGGTCCCGACAATCTGCGCCGACAGCGTGATGGCACCACCAGCCGGGGTAAACTGCAGGGCATTATGGACGAGTTGATAGAAAAGCTGGCGCAAGCGCTGACGATCACCATTGATCATGATCTCCGGCGCCGGTACCAACGTCATTTGCAGATCTCTGGCCACCGCTTGTGGCTGCAGGGAATCAGTCAATTCTGCCAATACTTCAACCAGGTCAACCGCCTCAAACATTAAACTGTGACGGCCTTCCTCGATCCGTGAGATTTCCAGCAGGAACTCAATGATCCCGGTCATCCGGTTGATCTCTTCCAGATTGTTGGTCAGAATTTCCCGGAACTCTTCTGGCTCCTTTGCCCACTTCATACCAACTTCGGTTTCACCCTTTAAGATAGTCAACGGAGTCCGGAGTTCGTGTGAGACATCAACGGAGAAACGCTTGGTACGGGTAAATGCCTGCTGCAAGCGATCAAGAGTGCGGTTAAAGGCGATCGTCAGCCGACCAATTTCATCATTTGGGTTAACGATCTCCAGGCGGGTGTCCAGATGCTTGTCGTCGATTTTTTCCGCGTTGCGCGCAATGTCGTCCATGGGCCGTAGCGCCCGGCCAGCCAGGAACCAGCCACCGCCGCCGACAACCAGCAGCGACAGGGGAATACAGACGGCAAAAATGAGCAACAACTCTTTCAGGACTTCAGATGCAGCATCCAATTGCTGACCAACCTGCACGATGGCAACCAGGTTACCATTAGCAAGTACCGGCACCGTAATAAACCGTACCGGGGCTGACGCAAAACCGCCCAAGGTCCGATAACTGGTAACCCCACGCTGGGCATCCCGGACCAACAAGCTGCTCAGCGGTAATGACTTGCCCTGCAACAGTCGGGAGCGAAACTGGATTGTCCCGTCAGCCTTGGCCAATTGCACCATTTTCCCGCTGTAACGGGGACCGAGAAAGTCCTCCATGACCTGATCAAGCGCTGATGTCGGATTGGTCCGGAACGGTTCAAACGTCGGGCTGACCATGGAGTCGGCCACCTGCAGCAATTCATGATCCACTTCGGCATAAAATTGCGCCCTGATCGTCAGATACAGCAAGGCGCTGAACAGGACGAGAATCACTGTCAGCGCCAAGGCATACCATAGGGTCAGGGTGAAACGAATCGACTTGAACAGCAGCAATTAATCGTCCTCTTTAAGGATGTACCCGACTCCGCGCACGGTGTGAATCAGCTTTTTCGGCGCGGCGCGATCAATCTTTTTCCGCAGATAGTTCACATACACATCAATGATATTGGTAAAACTGTCAAAGGTGTAGTCCCAGACATGATCGGCGATCATGGTTCTGGTCAGCACCTGATTCGGATTGCGCATAAAATACTCAAGCAGCGCATATTCCTTGGCCGTAAGGTCAATCTCCCGATCGGTCCGCCAAACCTTATGCGTCACCGGGTCAAGCCGCAGGTCAGCAAAAGTGATTTCTGCGCCACGATCCATTTCACTCCGCCGCACCAGCGCTCGCACCCGGGCCAGCAGTTCGGCAAAGGCAAACGGCTTGGTCAGATAATCGTCAGAACCGGAATCAAGACCGGCGACGATATCCTCAACCGAATCCTTGGCAGTAAGCATCAGAACGGGCAATCCGGTATTGTCGCGCCGCAGTTCTTTCAAGACGGAGATCCCATCACGTTTCGGCAACATCCAGTCCAGGATCAACAGATCGTACTGACCCTTTTGCGCCATGGCCAGACCTTCTTCTCCGTCAAACGCTGCATCGACCTCATACTTTTCTTCTTCCAAACCGCGCTTGATAAAACTGGAAACTTTTTTCTCGTCCTCAACCACCAATATTCTCATGTTCTACCCCCCTGTCCGTTCTTCTACTTGATCAATTGATCGCCTCGTATTTCAATCGTTTCAAAATCTCAGCCGCTGATTCCTCTACAGACTTGTTAGTCACATCAATAACCGGCCATTGCGGATTCTGTCGATATAAGCGCCGGCTGAATTCCAGTTCTTCCAGTATAGCCTCATAGTCGGAATACTTTGCTCGCGGGTTCTGATGCAGGCTGCGCAACCGGGCAACTCGCAACTCCATGAGCCGGTTCGGGTCAATGGTGAGCCCCACCACCTTCTGCGGATCGATTTGCTGCAACTCCGCCGGCGGGTTGATACCGCGAACCAATGGTACGTTTGCTACCCTGAACCCCTTGTGTGCCAGATAGATGGACAGCGGCGTCTTTGAAGTACGTGACACCCCTACCAGCACAATGTCTGCCCGAAACAGATGGCGTAGTTCCTGACCATCATCCTGTTTCACCGTGTAGTTGACCGCTTCCATCCGCTTGTAATAATCGGAGTTGATCTGATGCAGCAGACCTGGCTCCTGTTGCGGCTTCTGCATCAATAACTCACTCATTTTAAAGATCAACGGACCGATCAGATCCAAACCATCCAGACCATGCTCATCAAGCAGCCCTTTCAGATACAGTGACAGCAACGGATTAACCAATGTGTAGACAATCAGACCTGGCTGACCAATAATTGCCAGCACCGCCTGATCCACATCCTCAGTACTGCGCAACCCACTACAGCGGTGAAACTTGACGGCACTCCCCTGGAACTGGGAGAGTGCGGCGCGCACCACCCGCTCAACAGTTTCGCCAGTGGCATCGGATAGTAGATAAAGAGTTGTGCCCATGAACATTTCTTCCTGAGTTACGGCTCATTAATATAGCACGTATCGGCGACCAAGAAAATAACTTTAATTAAATTTGCAGCTAAATTCTGCCCTTATTTCTGCTTTGGCATTTTCATCATCGGCAAGGGCTAAAGCCGTCAGGGCAAGGGTCTTAGCCCCTTCCACTGCCGCCGCCAAGCCTTGCGGACTGATCGTGGCTCGCGCAAAGTCCTCGCTATGAATATGCAGCCCCTCACCCATCGGTACGTGCGGATGAATCGTCGGCACCACCTGCGAGAGATTGCCGATATCCGAAGAGCCTTTGTTTTTATCCGGCGGGCGGAGCGCCTCCGGCAGCTTTAACCAAGCCAACTGCGCTGAATATAAATCTGAAAACCGTTTATTTACTTTAAGCGGCGCCAGCACGTGGCCAGCCTGATCAATCTCCAGACGACACCCGGTCGCCAGGGCCGCTCCCTGCGCACAGGCAATGACCCGCTCCCGCACCCGCTGCACCTCGTCCAGATCATCGGCCCGCACATAATAGAAGCAGGCGGCCCGCGCAGGAATGATGTTCGGAGCCTGCCCGCCATCGGTGATAATGCCATGCACCCGCACATCCTGGCGCAGCTGCTGGCGAAGAGCATTAATGGCGCTATAGGTCTGCACCACCGCATCCAGGGCGTTCACTCCCTCTTCCGGATAGGCTGCGGCGTGGGCTGGGTGACCGTAAAAGGTAAATTGTAGCCGCGCCAGCCCCAGATAATACTTGATGACTTGACGACGGGACGAGGGGTGCACCATCATGGCGAAATCGACCGCAGCAAAGAGTCCCGCCTCGATCATGGCCACTTTCCCCAGGCCCAATTCTTCTGCCGGGGTGCCGAATACCGAGATGCGTAACTGCTCGGGTGACAACGCGGCACGCAAAGCCAGGGCCGCGCCGCACGCCGCCGCAGCGATTATGTTATGGCCGCAGGCATGGCCCATGCCGGGGAGCGCATCCATTTCAGCGATCAAGGCGATGTGCGGCTGCCCAGTACCGTAACTCGCCACAAAACCGGTCGCTAGCCCTGCAGCCTCTCGCGCCAGAACAAAACCGTTACGTTCAAGCAGATCGATCAGTAATTGTGCCGAGCGCACCTCATGCAAGCCAACTTCCGCATACTCATACAATTGGTGGACGACGGCATGGATATCGTCCTGTAACGCATCCACCGCCGCACATATCTGTCGTCGTATAATGTCAGACGCCATCCTCACCCCTCCCTGGCATAGAAATGATCCAGTACTCGTCACCAGCGGAGCAAGGAATCTGTTGCCCCGGCTTCGGTCTTTCTGCTACGGTACGCCAAGTTTGCACTATGGAGGAGCATATACCCCATGAAATCCTGGTTTGAAATTCGTTGCCTCGTTCCAGCCACCGAGGCAGATCTGCTGTCCGATGATCTGGCACGGCTCACGGGCAATGGCGTTTGTACTGCCAACCTAGCCGTTGATACCTTCTCCCTAGACAACATCCAAGAGCCGGACATCGTCTGCCTGTTGGCGTACATTAACGGCGAAACCGATCCCGCACCGCTTCTGGCAGAGATTGAAACGCTTTTACACGCCAGCAGGCAGCGGACCATCGCGGAGATTCCCGCTGCCAGTTGCACCGTCATCCATGAAGAAGACTGGGCCAACAACTGGAAGGCCTATTTTAAACCGACCCGCATTGGCCGGCACCTGGTCATCAAACCCTCCTGGGAGACCTACCAGCAACAAGCTGACGACATTATTATTGAACTGGACCCGGGAATGGCCTTTGGCACCGGTACGCATCAGACCACCCGTCTCTGCCTGGAAGCAGTTGAGCGGCTGCTCCTTAATAACAACCATGCCACCTCAGTGCTTGATGTCGGTACCGGGTCAGGCGTGCTGGCGATTGCCGCAGCCCTGATGGGTGGAGCACCAGTCGTTGGCGTTGACATTGATGCGGATGCGGTTGCCATAGCGGACCACAACACGGCCCAAAACGGCGTCGGGACCCTGGTTGCCTGCAGCACCACGCCGCTGGAACAGATCAGCGGACAGTTTGATCTGGTTATCGCCAATATCCTGGCTGAAGATCTGGTGCGGATGCGCCACCCATTGACCGCACGGCTTGCCCGTAATGGCACACTCATCCTCTCCGGCATCTTACTGGAACGGGAAGAGCTGGTGATTAGCGGCTTTGCCGATACCAATCTGGTCCTCGCCGCAGTCACCCGTAGCGGCGAATGGGCGTGCCTGGAATTCGCCCGGGCCGACTGATGCGGCGCTTTATCATTCCCATCCCGCCGGCTGAGGCAACGGAAGTCACGCTCGATGGCGATTTGTACCGTCATTTGATCACGGTGCTTCGGCTCAAACCTGGCTGTCAGGTCGATCTCGCCACAGCTGCTGGCGACATCTTCACCGGTGAAATCCTCACCGTCGGCAGTGGATCGGTTACCCTTGCCATCAGCTCACACGAATCCGCTCATGCCCGATCCCCGCTCCGCATCGTGCTTTATCAGGGCATGCCCAAAAGTGACAAACTAGAATTGATTATCCAAAAAGCGACCGAACTGGGGGTCGCCCGGATCGTCCCGTTTCCGGCTGAACGTTCCATCACCAGAATTCCTGACCAGCGAATGCCTGAGCGTCTCACCCGCTGGCAGCGGATTGCGGCAGAAGCCGCGCGCCAGAGCGGCGCAGCTATTCCGGAGATCATCCCTGCGGCCAGCTTGGCCAGTGCGCTCGCCACCTGCGATACTACCCAGCGCTTATTACCGTGGGAAGATGAGAAATCCAGCCACCTGCAGCAAATCATGGCAACCGCGCCAGCACCCTCTTCCGTTGCGTTGCTGATCGGACCTGAAGGCGGCTTTCCGCTCACGGAAGTGACCCTGGCAAAGAGCTTTGGCTTCCAGACCGTCAGCCTCGGTCCCCGCATTCTGCGCACCGAGACCGCAGGTTTTACCCTGATGGCAATTTTGCAGCACATCTGGGGAGATATCAGTTAAAGATTTTACCCTTCCCGCCGATACACAAAGAATCCTGCAATGCCCTGCCCCCCCTGAAAACAGCGCGGAAGGAGCTTTAATGAAGTGCCCCAAGTGTGGCTATCACAGCTTTGAGTACCTTGAAACCTGCAAAAAATGTCAGGCTAATCTCAACGCGTTTAAAACCACCCATAAAATTGTTCCGGTCATCGCGCCGCGGGCAACCGCTGCCACAAGTCACCTGAGCAGCCAGGTGTCCCCGCCAGTGGCAGTGCAACCACCTGGTCAAGATGACTTTCTGATCGGCAACCCGGCCATTTTTTCTGCAACGGGCAATAATGCGACGGCAGCGACTGGCAATGACCATGATTTTGTTTTCAACGAGATTTCATTTACTGAAGATGCACCACCTGCCGATCTTAAAGAGAATGCCTGGGACAGCCCGGCAGCAGCAGTCCCGCTAACGTTGGGAAACAACTCCGAAGCACAGGAATTCCCGGATCTGTTTGGCGATGTCCTCCCCCAAGAAGAGCAAGCTCAGCCAGGTGAAGCGGCCAGACCTTTCCCGATTAACCGGTAAGCAGCAATTCCTACCCCTTGCGCAGAAGCGTTGCCAATTCGCTGCCAAAAACCTGCAGCTGCCACTGTTTGAGAACGCCAACGGGAACTGCCTGCTGAGAATCTCGTTTTTCCTGACAGAGGGCATCCAACTGGGCGTTGGCGATCAGCACCCCTGGATCAACAACCAATCCAGCTGCCTGCGATAACCGCCACTCCTTCAGCTTCTTCAGACAACGCTCCTGCCAAGTGGTTCGCAATACCCGTGGCTTGCTTGGATAAGTCGGCAACGCAGAGTCAGCACAGCACAACCCCTTTGCTACTGCGGCCAGCAGCCAGGGACTATTACGGTCAGTGAGCTTGCCGGAAAAACCAGGAAGCCCGGACAATGCCGTCAAATCCGCCGGCAATCCTTCGGCCACGGCCAATAAATGCTCACTGCCAATAACCTTGAATGGTGGGCGGTCGCGGCGCTCGGCCTCAAGCTCCCGCTGCTGCAGCAATAGTTCCAGCACCGCCAAGCTCCGTTGGCTCAACCGACCAGCACCCTTACAACGCAAAAACAGCGGTTCATCACTCCGCTCACTGGCCCGGACCCGTGAGAGCAGCAGACATTCCTCTTCGACCCAGGACAGACGGCCTTTGACCGTCAATTCAGCGACCACCTGGCCATAAAAGGCCAGGAGATGCGCCGTATCCAACATGGCATAGGCCAGCATCCCCTTGGGCAATGGTCGCTGACTCCAGTCTGCAGTCTGGAACTGCTTATCCAGCTCCACCCCAAACCGTTTGCGCAATGCTGCGGCCAGACCCCACTCCTTTTCGCCCAGAAACTGGCAGGCAATCATGGTATCGAACAGATTATTGATCTCAATGCCAAAATCCCTGAACAGTGAGCGCACATCGTAATCAGCACCATGGAACACTTTACGGATAGCGGGGTCGGCAAAAAACGGTGCCAACGCCGTCATGTTACTAATCGCGAGGGGGTCAACAAGGAAATTGCGCGTCGGCGTCGAAAACTGCAGCAGGCAGACCTGTTCGCGGTAGTGGTGCAGCGAATCTGCCTCAAGGTCACAGGCGACCAACGGCTCGCGGCAAAGTTCTTCGGCCATGGCCAGCAAATCATCATTATTAGAAACCATCTGAAACTGTTCAGTCATCAAAACTCCCGCACCGTATCGTAAAGTGTTGTTCTCTGGGCCGCCCGAAATCCAGCTTCGTGGATCAAGGCCACCATTTCGTCCCGACTCATCCGGAAGCGGCAGCCGGCAGCTGCCACGACGTTTTCCTCCAGCATGGTTCCTCCCAGATCATTCGCGCCAAAAAAGAGTGCAACTTGTGCCATTTTTGCCCCCTGGGTCACCCAACTCGCCTGCAGATTCGCCACATTGTCGAGGACAATGCGCGACAGGGCCAGGACTTTCAGGTATTCGACGCCACTGGCCGTAGCCCCGCCCAATTCGGTATTTCCCGGCTGATACGTCCAGGGGATGAACGCGGTGAACGACCCGCCTTCAGCCTGCAATTCCCGCACCCGGAAGAGGTGCTCCACAATATCCGCTGGCGTTTCCGTACTACCGAACATCATGGTTGCCGTTGTCGGCATCCCCAGCCGGGCTGCCTCGTGCATCACCGCAGCCCAGCCGGCCCAACCGATCTTCTTGGGCGAGATCTGCTCCCGTACCCGGTCCACCAGAATCTCAGCCCCACCGCCCGGGATCGAGTCAAGCCCGGCGTCCTTGAGGCGGCGGAGCGTTTCCGGCATCTGCAGACCGGATAACTTGGCGATATGGGTAATTTCTGCCGGTGACAGCGAGTGATTCTGTACCGTTGGAAAACGCTGCTTGATCGCGCGGAACAGTTTTTCAAACCAGGCAATGCCCAGATCCGGGTGCAATCCTCCCTGCATTAATAACTGGGTGCCGTCCAGTTCCACCAACTCCTGAATCTTGCCATAGATTTCTTCTTCCGCCAGGACAAAGGCATCAATTGCGCCATGGTCCCGGTAAAATGCGCAAAACTTGCATTTTGATTCACAGACATTGGTGTAATTGACGTTACGGTCAACCACAAAGGTAACCAGATTGTCCGGATGCAAACGCCGGCGAATACCGTCAGCCAACTGCCCCATTGCCAGCAGGTCAGCAGAGGTCAGGAGCCAGAGGGCCTCAGCAGGGGCTATCGGCTTATGCGCCGCGATTCTATCTGTTATCTGTTCAAATATTTCCATAGTTCTCAGTACGCTCCATTAGTATCCTAAGCGAGCGGGTGGGAATTGTCCGACCACGAGGCGAGAGAGGGTGATTAAAATCACCCTGCAGCTTGTTGTTTCCTAATCGCACGAGCGATGAGAGGTGCTAACTTCTCCAATCCATCGAGATTCAACTGCCCAGCCTGGTACATTTGGTACCAAGCTTGACGTTGCCTGATGACGCGCTCGTCGTCACAAAGATGAAGGCGGGTAAGGGTATATTTTGCGCGTGGTTTTTCATTGTCTGGTACGGCGTCAGTCATGACTAACTGCAAGGACGGCAGGATGATTTCGAACCAACCATCTTTGACTTGAAATGGATCAAGAACCTTGTCATCCTCAGTTCGCTTGCTGCTATTTACCCAAGCTGAAGCGAAGCGGTAGTTACTCCATTCATATGCTTGATCACGGTGATTATCACAACTTCGGTAGTGATCAACGGTACCCACAGGTTCATACATGACTGAATAAGCACACAAATTATTGAAACCATCAGCCAACTCAGCTTTGAACGCAGTCCAATAGTCCTTTGGACGCCCCTTAGGGTGACATTTAAGCCATTCGTTTCCGGGTTTACGAGCATTTACCTCAAATGCATCAGGTTCATCTGGTGCAATAAAGCAAATCACTTGCCACCCTCCATGACCTGCACAACCCATCTAGGCCAAAAAGGATCGTTTCCAGCAAGCACTCTGACCAGCTCCTTATGTATCTGGCTTTTTGTTGTGAGTTTGGGAGGCAGTTCCGCAGTGTCTTCTCGCATAAAAGCTTCCGCCGCTTCGATTGCTACCTCCGCATCTCTGGACCGCGCCTGTTTTAGCCCGAAGACATCGGAAACCAGCCAGTTGACCGCATCTCCTTGCTTTGCCCACGGTAACTCCTCCAACGAAACAGCACTATCATCAAGAGAGAACAGGAAGAGTTTGTCTTTTGTTTCACTGAAATCCGGCTCAACAGAGGCCAGAACAAGGGGTGAGTGCGTTGTAGCAATCACTTGAGTTTTGATTTTCTTGTTCAACCCAGTTGCCACGCCAAGAATTGCCGGGACAATGGAGCGTTGCCATTGGGGATGAAGATGTGATTCAACTTCGTCCATTAACAGGATTACCTGGTTTGTTGGTGCCTGGCCGAGGAGTTCCGAAGCCTTTACATGCTCGTACCATGTCCAGACCAGCAAATAGGCAAGGCCTAGGATTCGTTTCATTCCTGCAGAAGCGTGAATAACCGGAACACTCCCGTAGGGGAGGTCAATGGTGGGAATATCACGTACATCTTCAAGCGAGACGCGAACTGGTTTTCCCGGTTGCATTTTTTCACTGGGGTTGGGTGAAAGCTGATCAATGACATTGCTCAGCAGATTAAATGGCGAGGTTTTGTCCTGGTCCGGCTGATTCTGCCAACTTACCCAGTCACGAATGAGACCGTTACAAAGTATTCGTTTGTCTTCCTCAAGGCCGTTCCAGAGAGCTTCGGGAGTGAAATGGTATGCTTTGGGCCGGTCCGGTTGCTCTACCCCTTTCGTTTGCAGCGTTTTCCAGTAATTTCGGGCTGGATCCCAGACCGAAAAACTGCCATCAACCCGGATATAGACAACCATGCCGGGAATCGGCGGCCGTGCCTGGGGGCGTGACCAAACCTGATGAGAATAATCGAAGTTACACGTAGTCAATTCTTTGGTTTTCCCGGTTTTCCCAGCTAAATGATAACTGATTGTTGGGTTTACGATGTTACTGCCACGTCTGCGAACGACAATTTTACGTTTGCCGGGCCAGGCGGGAATACCGGACCAAGTGCCGGTCAGCGCCCACCAGGCAACGTCAAGGACAAAGGTTTTACCCAGCCCGTTGTCACCGGTAAACAGGTTAAGCCGATCACTGAATTCGATGTCAAAACGAGGCGCTGGACCAACCTGTTGCAGATGAAGTTCATGTATCATAAAGCCCTCAGAACGTTTCTCGTTTGATCAGCCAAGTAATGAAAACTTTGTCAATTTTGGACATTATACGAATGGCTTGCAGCAGGGCAACGATAATTTGCAGTTAATGGGCCGATTCCCAAGCATGCTTGCCAAGTTGTGGTTCATGTTCACTGCTCTTCCCCACCCGCAAACGCCTCCCGCAGCACTGCCTGCATCAGCTGTTGCGCCTGCTCCTTCCGCTCGGTGACCTGCGCTTCCAGGGCATCGATGGTGGCCATGAGGCTGTCGACGCGGGCGACGATGGCTTGTTGTTCGGCGAGGGGGGGGAGAGGGATCAAAGTTTTTTCAAGTACAGAAACATTGAGAGTCGGCTGAATTGATTTATAGCTACTTTGGAAGAAGTTCTGAACAAATGGTGAATTTAAAGAAGCGTGAAGATACTCTTTTGAGAACAAATCGTTCGGCATAAATCTACAGACTGCTCTAGCGATGTTTGCCCCAATCCAAGAATCAGGAGACATAGCAACCTTCCCGATACTTCCAACAACGCAAATAAGTATTTCACCACCAATTAATTTAGTCCTTTTGTATTCGAGATCTAGTGACATTGAAATACGTTTTGAAGGTTGAGAACCTTCAAAAGCGTTGTCAAGGTCATGTACTCTTACAAATGGAATACCATCTTCTACATGTTCGCCTGGTACCAAGACACCATAAGACAGTGGAAACTCGAAATTCCTCAAATCTCCCAGTCTTACCCAAAGCCAACCTTGGGGCAGTCCAAACGGCTTCTCCTCCATGGTTATCGGATGCAATGTTCTTTCTTTTCTCGTCTTCCCCGCCTTGACCAGCTGCTCTTTTTCGGCCTTGATCTGCGCCAGCAGCGCTGCGGCGGCGTGCTGCGGATCGCCCTTTACCAACGGGTGCTGCCTGCGCCAGTCGGCGGTCAGCTTCCCCTCTATCGCCTCTTGCAGCACGGCCTGTCGGAGTTGCTTGAACAGGTTGGCTTGGCGGTTTCCTTCTTCAAGCAGTTCACGGTGTTCGCTCTCGATGCGACCGATGAGGTCAATCAGCATCTTTTGCTGGTCAACCGGTGGCACCGGAATTTCGACGGAAGCAATTCCCTTCATCGGCAGGCTGACGTTGGCCGCCCCTTTCATCAGCGGCACCAGCACGGTGTCCTTGAAATGGGCAAGATAGAGGTGCAGATAACGGGCGGTCAGAACCTGTGGATCCTTCGGAATGACTGCCGCGAGGATGGTGCCGAGGGCAAATTTGCCGGTTTGGTAATGAACGTAATTCAGGGTCTTTTTGCCGTGACCGGTGGAAGAAACCAGCGGAATGCAGATCGCTTCGGTATCGAACTGATAGGTGTTGCACGAGCGGCGTTCCGCTCCGGTGGCAACCATCGGGTATTGGCCGGGCGTGGCGCTTGCCAGCCCCGTTTCACCCTTTACAATGTCGCACACATTGCCAATCTTCAGCCGTTGCCACTCACCCACCGGCCAGCTCCTTGCGTAGCGTCTGCAGCAGCGTATCGCTCTTCATGAAAGACTGGTGCAGCAACTCCAGCAGTTCGCCGCTGGAGTAAGAGTGGCCGGTCTCATTGACGTACGGGTTCTTGATGTCCAGGTTGTAACCGTTCGCCTCCAGCGTAGAGATGGGCACCCGCCAGGCCTGCTCGTTCTCCTCCCGCTTCCCCCACCACGCCGTGAGCGGGGCAAACTCTTCCTTGCGGATCGGCTTGGTCTTGGAGTAGGACTTCACCCCTTCGGCTAACTGGTGTTCGTAGTACCAGATCTCCTTGGTCTTCTCCCCCTTAGTGAAGAAGAGCAGATTGGTCGCCACACTGGCGTAGGGCTGAAAGACCGAGTTGGGGAGGCGCACGATCGTGTGCAGGTTGCAGCTCTCCAGCCAGTGCTGGCGGATGCGCTGCTTGACGCCGTCGCCGGTCAGGGAACCGTCGGGGAGAACAATGGCCGCCCGGCCGCCATCCTTTAGGTAGCGGATCATCAGGAGCAGAAAAAGCTCGGCACTCTCCGTGGTGCGGTAGTTGAGGGGAAAGTTGGTCTCCACGCCGTCAGTCACCGAGGCGCCAAAGGGTGGATTGGCAAGAATCACGTCAACCCGGTCTTTGGCCGTTATGCTGGTGTATTCCCGGTTGAGGCTGTCGGTGTAATCTACGTTCGGCACTTCGATGTCGTGTAAGATCAGGTTGGTGACGCTGAGCATGAAGGGGAGCGGCTTGAACTCCATGCCGTGGATCGTATCCTGGAGCAGTTTCAGGTCTTCGACGCTCTTTACGTCCTGGCGACGGATGTTCTCGATGGCGCAGGTGAGAAAACCGCCGGTGCCGCAGGCCGGATCGAGCACCCGCTCCCCCAATCGGGGGTTAACGGTTTCGGTCATGAACTCAGTCAGGGCGCGGGGGGTATAGAATTCGCCGTAGTTGCCGGCGCTCTGCAGATCGCGCAGGATCGTTTCATAGATATCGCCGAAGATGTGCCGGTCCTCGGAAGAGTTGAAGTCGATCTGGTTCAGCTCGTTCACCACCTGACGGATGATGGTGCCGTTCTTCATGTAGTTGTTGGTCCCTTCGAAAATCTCCCGCACCAGCAGCGCCCGTTTGTTGCCGGTGGAGATGTCCAGGTTCATCAGGCCGGGGAAGAGCTGCTGGTCGAGGAAATTCTTCAGCTCGTCGCCGGTCATCCCCTCAGCGTCGGCGGCCCAATTACGCCATTGCAGTGTGGACGGGATCGGCGAGACATAACCGTCCTGGATGATTTCCAGCTCCTGATCCTTATCGTCGAGAATCTTCAGGGCGATCATCCACCCCAGCTGTTCAATGCGCTGGGCATCGCCGGAAACGCCCTGATCCTTGCGCATGGTGTTCTGCAGTCGTTTGATGATGTTGCCGATGTTCTTCAATTATCTAAGCCGCCAGTCGGTAGATTTCCGTTTCCAGTTCCTTCAGTGCCGCCAGATACATCTGTTTGCTGCCGAAGATTTTGACAATTTCAGCAGGGGTGCCCAGCCGCTTGATCGGGTCGAGCGTCAGGACATGCATGTCCTCGATGTTCTCGATCCCCTCGCTGGCGTACTTCTCCAGCAGGGCGGCCAATACCAACCGCGCTTTCTCGCCGTACTTGGTGAAGTAGTTGCGCTTCTTCACCTGCTCGGCCCGTTCCAGCCGGGTCAGGGCCGGCATGTCCCAGGCGACGTGACAGATCATGTCGAAGAGGTCGAACTCCTTCTTCACCTCATCCCGCAGGTTTTCGAGGATGATGTCATGCCCTTCCAGTTCGGCGATCAAGACCGCTTTCCTGTCGGCCCGGTTCCAGCGAGCCAGGAACTCATCCAGGCTGCGGAACTCCTGCAACAACCCCTTGCGGGTGTACTCCTTCAGACTCTCGGTAATGAGCCTGCCGCTGCTATCCAGGTGCTGCACCCGCACATTGAGAATCGAGACATCGACCCCGGCGACGTAAACCTTCTCCAGTTTCTCGGCAACGATGGCACCGCCGTCAATGATAATCGGCTGATCCTCGGCCGGCGGATAGATCTCGTCGGGAAAGACAAGCGGTTCGCCACTTGCAGGGTCAATGATCTCGTCGTCCGGGTGAATGTCGGCCTCGGTCAGCTCATCTTCGGCCCTGAGCTGCTTAACCATTACCGGCTCACCATCGAATGCCGGGTCGGCAAAAAGGTCGGTGACGTTGCGAAAATCCATGATGGTAAAGAAGGTCTTGCCGTATTCCTCATTGATGCGGGTGCCACGGCCGATAATCTGCTTGAACTCGGTTGGTGAATTGATGTTGGAGTCAAGCACGATCAGCTTGCAGGTCTGGGCATCGACCCCGGTGGTCATCAGCTTGGAGGTGGTAGCAATGACCGGGTAGGGCTCTTCCGGGTTAATAAAGTTATCCAGCTCCCGTTTCCCCTCGTCATCGTCGCCGGTGATCTTCATCACGTACTTGTAATTTTTCAACACCTCGGCTGGGTTCTCGATGGCCAGCGCCTGGCGCATGCGGGTGGCATGCTCGATATCTACACAAAAAACGATGGTCTTGTCATAGGGGCTGGTCTTACGCAGGTACTCGGTCACCTTACGCGCCACCACAGTCGTGCGGTCGTCAATAACCAGGTTCCGGTCGAAATCCTTGGTGTTGTATAGCCGGTCGTCCACCGGGTTGCCACCCATATCCATCTGTCCGGAATTGGGCCGCCACCCTTCCAGATCCACGTTGATGCCGACGCGGATCACCTTGTACGGCGCCAAGAAACCGTCGGCAATCCCCTGCCTGAGGGAATAGGTATAGAGCGGCTCGCCGAAATACTCGATATTGGAAACCGTGTCGGTCTCCCGTGGGGTGGCGGTCAGGCCGATCTGGGTGGCGCCCTTGAAGTAATCGAGAATCTCCCGCCAGGCGGAATCAGCGGCGGCACTGCCGCGGTGGCATTCGTCAACAACGATCAGGTCGAAGAAATCGGGACTGAACTGGCGGTAGGCGTCCGTGTCCTCGTTGTAGTCGGTCAGACCCTGATAGAGAGCCAGATAGATTTCAAAAGCCTTGTCAATCTTCTTTTTGCGGATGACCGTCATCCGCTCCTTGAAGTGTTTGAAATCGCCCCGCTTGGTCTGGTTGATCAGGGCGTTGCGGTCGGCAAGAAACAAAATCCGTTTCTTCGTGCCGCTCTTCCAAAGCCGGTAGATGATCTGAAAGGCGGTATAGGTCTTGCCGGTGCCGGTCGCCATGACCAGCAGAATCCGCTCCTGCCCTTTGGTAATCGCCTCCACTGCCCGGTTGACAGCGATTTGTTGATAGTAGCGCGGCGCCCGACCGGAGCCGTCAAAAAAGTAGTCATGAGCCGCGATAGTTTCCTGCTGCGGTGTCTCGATACCCTTATATTTTTTGTAGCGCTGCCAGAGAACTTCGGGCGAGGGAAATTCATCCAGGGTAAGATTTCGTTCGATTTGGGACGACAACCCGGAACCGTCATGGTCGACAAATCCGTCGCCGTTGGAACTAAGCGCCGTTGGCAGATCAAGGATGCGGGCATAGTTCAGCGCCTGTTGCAACCCGGCACCGAACGCATGATTATTGTCTTTGGCTTCGATGACGGCAATGGGAATATTGGGTCGGTGATAGAGGATAAAGTCGGCTCGCTTACGCTCTCCGCGGGCAGTCTTGCTCCCCTTGACGAAGATGCGGCCATCGGTGAAGAATACCTCTTCCCTCACCTGCCGGGCAATGTCCCAGCCGGCCTTGCGCAAGGCCGGCACGATGAACTGGGTGCAGATATCGCGTTCGGACAAATCGTGTTTAGCGGTCATAGCCGAATCCTTACCCTGCAAAAAAGGGCGCGTTACCGCGCCCTTTTTTGCCATACAGAAATAACCCCGTGATTCATGCGAACTGCCACCCGACAGCCGCCTCTACAAATTATCGTGATTGCTTATTTCTTCCCTTTCATCAGCGACTGGATCCGCAGCCGTAAGCTATTGATCTTGATGAAACCAGTAGCATCAGCCTGGTTGAATACCTGATCCTTCTCGAACGTTGCAAAATCGAGATTGAACAGGGAGTCGGTCTCCGACTTACGGCCGACAGTGCGACAGTGCCCCTTGTAGAGCTTGAGCCGGGCCACCCCGTTGACGGTTTTCTGGGAATCGTCGATCAGGGTTTGCAGCATCAACCGCTCCGGCGAGAACCAGTAACCGGCATAGATCTGCCAGGCGTACTGTGGGATCAGGGAATCACGAATCCGCATGACTTCCCGATCCATGGTGATCTGCTCGACGGCCGAGTGGGCCTCGCGCAGGATGGTGCCGCCCGGCGTTTCATACACGCCACGAGACTTCATGCCAACCGAGCGATTTTCCAGCAGGTCGACCCGGCCAATGCCATGCTCGCCGCCAATATAGTTGAGGTGGGCCAGCAGTTGGGCCGGGGTCATGGCCACGCCATCCACTGCCACCGCATTGCCGTTCCTGAACTCGATCTCGACAAACTGCGCCTTGTTCGGCGCCTTTTCCGGCGATTTGGTCAGCACATACATGCTCTCGGGTGGCTCTGCCCAGGTATCCTCAAGAATGCCCCCCTCAAAGGAGATATGCAGCAGGTTGCGGTCAGATGACCAGGGGCGCTTTTTGGTCACCGGGATCGGAATATCGTTCTTCTTGGCGTAGCTGACCAGGGCAGCGCGACTGTTCAGTTTCCAGTCCCGCCACGGGGCAACCACGGTAATGGCCGGATCGAAATGGTAGTATGCCAGTTCAAAGCGTACCTGGTCGTTCCCCTTGCCGGTTGCGCCATGGGAAACCGCATCGGCTCCTTCGATCTCGGCAATTTCCATCTGCCGCTTGGCAATCAGCGGGCGGGCAATAGAGGTGCCGAGCAGATAATGCCCTTCGTAGACCGCATTGGCGCGGAACATCGGATAGACAAAGTCGCGGACAAACTCTTCCTTCAGATCATCGATATAGACCTTGCTGGCGCCGGTGGCCAAGGCCTTCTCCCGCACCGGATCAAGCTCGTCCCCCTGCCCCAGATCAGCGGAAAAGGCGATGACTTCGCAGCCATACTCGTTCTTCAGCCACTTGAGGATGATGGAGGTGTCCAGGCCACCGGAATAGGCGAGGACAATCTTTTTTACATCAGGTTTTTTTGCCATGCGATTCTCCTTATGCGTGATAGTTTTCAAAACACTCTTTAACGACAGGAGTAAGCAGTATCTGCAACTCCGGGATATCCTTCTGGATGGTATTCCAAACGATGTCCAGATTTACGGAAAAGTATTCATGAATCAGTTTGTTGCGTAACGCGGCTACCTTTTGCCAGGGGACGCCGGGATGCTGATCCCGGTATGCCTGTGGAATATGTTTCGCGGCTTCGCCCAGCACTTCAAACGCACGGATCACCGCAAATACCGTCTTGGCATCATCCCTGAATTCCTCGAAGGTCATCCCCGCAACGAATTCCTGCAGTTTGACCAACATCTCATTCATATCATTGAGGTAATCACGGAGGTCTCGCGCTTCAGACATACTGAACCTCGCCTAACACTCGCCTGCCAATATATTTTTTCAGCCCTGATTTTTGCACCAGGTCAACTTTCACATTATCAAGCAATTCCTGGAGGTGACATTCAAGATCAATAAACCCGAAAAGACCGATCGGCTGGTCAAACTCCACCAGGATGTCCAGGTCACTGTCATCCCGCGCCTCACCACGCACCACCGAACCGAAAATACCAATTTCAGCAACACCGTAGTTCTCGGCCAGTTCCGGCTTATGTTGCGCGATGATCGCTTTGATTTCGGCAAGTGACTTCATGAAACATCCTTACGCAAAGGCGTCGATGAATTGGTGAAGCAGACCGCTCTGGAACATCTTACCTTTAAAATCGGCAAAGCTCTTCATTGACACAGGGTCATGATGTGCGGAACGATTACGGTAATTCTGAAAAATATCATTGAGATCACGAATGAGGTTGATATTACCGACAAGTTGAATCCTGGCGCTTTTCAAAATCGCCTGCAACGGCTCCGGCATGGCATCATAAGATTTCAGCTCTTTCAGCAGCCAGCCGGGAGTTGCTTTGGCCGGGCGGTTCTCCCCCTTGTCCGTCAAATACGCTCCTAATTCGCTGCTCGCGTAAAAGTTTGCCAACCGGTCAACAAGCTCCACTTCAATGGCCTTGCAATAGGACATTATCAATCCGCTCCAGTCCGTAATGCCGAAACCGAAGTCATGAGCACTATTTTTCCATTGGAGTTCTGCCGAAACCAGGCTCAATTGCGACTTTTCCGAAAGCTGCTCCCATCGATCCGCGCCAAGTTCACGCATGAAAAAGGCCTTGGTTTCTTCAGCTCCACTAATCCTTGCACCTTCCTGCCCGGCTTTGCCTGGCAAAACTGTAAGTTGTGCCCCCTGAGGAATGAATTGACGCAGAATCATTGCCGAGCAACATGCTATTGGATCAGTAGGGAAATACTTTTCGACGCTTTCAATCGCAATTGCCATAGTGTGTTTAAGAACCTTTGCGCCCGGTAACGCAAGAGCTTTATTGATCGCTTCGAGCATGTCGGGTGATAAATTCAGGCGGCCTTTAAGAATGACAGCACGGTAAAGCAGGTAGAGAGAAAGCAGGGCTGTTCCGAGTTCATACAGTCCTTCCGCATGAGCCTTGCCAAAAAGCTGCAGGTATAAAGACTGCTTTTCGTCATAAAACTGGATTTGCTCAAGAGGTGAACTATCCTTTTTTTCATTCAATAAATTGAGGAAGCCATAGGACAATTCACCATCCGCCAGCAATTGCAGGAGATCAATTTGTTCAGTACCAATAGGTGCGCGAACGACATTATTACAATGCCAAAGCTCATGCGTGGGGACAAGAGATACTCCGCCAAGAAACGCCTGCCTGAATCTGGTGTATGAGTTGTAAATTGCCAGAAGCAATTGCCTGCATTCTGCATCAATAATCACTCCGTCATTTTGAGCCCGATAAAGCAGCTTATAAAATGATTGCCACGGAAGGTGTTTCCCTTGACTCATTCGCTCCTGTAAAGCAGGTAGTTCAATGAACTCACTGAAACAAAGGCTCTGTTTCAGCTTAGTCAGCTTTCTCTTGCCTTTACGGAGATCAACTACTTTCAAATTATTTCCCTCATTTAGGTATCGTAGAGATCATTTCAGCATGGTAATGCAGACATGCATTCTTACAATCAAAAAAACCGTCAATGTCCTTCTCGCCAGCCTTTACTGCAGACCCATACTGCCGGATACGAATACCTTGTGGTGTTACAACCGTGAACGATCGGAACATTTCACCTGCATGGTCAGCAATCAACTGGACGACAAAATTTGCCTTGATTTCTGATGGTAAGCCGGCAATTCGTAGCAAGAGGACACCGTGCGAACTCCGCTGCATTCTGAATACAAGTTCACCAAAATCCTTGTCTTCGGTCACTAACAAGCGATCTTCGTGGTTAGCAATCGCCAACACCTGTTCATCGCTGATGCCGGCAGCAAGTTCGGCGATATAAGCAACGTCATGCCCTTCAATTCTCAGCCGGGCAACTATCTGGGAATCAATATTTTCATCCGCCAGAAACTTCATGCCGCCTTGTCTTCGCGCGGGTATACAAGATCACCTTTCAGCACTTCCGCTGCAAAGTTGAGTGCAGCAAAAATCGCCTCACGCGTTAACCGAGGATGAGCGGCAAGCATCTGTTCGACGGTTTCGCCAGCAGCAAGTTTGTCCAGGATAAGTTCCACGGTAATGCGTGTCCCGGCGACAACCGGTTTTCCCATCATTACCGCAGGGTCGGCAATGATCAAGTTTGTGCTCATTGTGGTCTCCTTTGCATCTTACCCCATCAACATCGACATAATTGCTTTCTGCACATGCAGCCGGTTTTCGGCCTCGTCCCAGACCACCGACCGCGGGCCTTCCAGGACACTGTCAGTAATCTCTTCGCCCCGGTGCGCCGGCAGACAATGGAGCACCAGGCAATCGGGCTTGGCCAGGGCCACCAACTCATCGTTCAGGCAGTAGCCCTGAAAAGCCAGTTCCCGTTGATGCTGTTCCGTCTCCTGACCCATGCTGGCCCAGACATCCGTATTGATCACGTCGGCATCCCGCAGCGCTTCTTCCGGATCCTCGGTAATGGTGATACTGGAAGTAGCGTTCTTTTGTGCCCACTCCCAGACCTTGCGGTTCGGTTCATAGCCGGTGGGGCAGGCCAGGGTCAGATCAAAGCCGAGGATGGCGGCAGCTTCCACCCAGGTATTGGCCATATTGTTGCCGTCGCCGATCCAGGCATATTTGAGCCCACTATAGGTGCCCTTCTGTTCCAGCACCGTAAAGAGGTCAGCCATGATCTGACAGGGATGAAACAGGTCGGTCAACCCGTTGATGACCGGCACCGTCGCATATTGGGCAAACTCCTCGACAATTTCCTGGCCGTAGGTCCGGATCATGATGCCGTCACAATAGCGGGACAGGGTGCGGGCCGTATCCTTGATCGGCTCGCCCCGGCCCATCTGGGAGGTGGCGGAGGAGATAAAGAGCGGTTGAGCGCCTAACTGATAGGTACCAACCTCAAATGACACGCGGGTGCGGGTGGAAGATTTCTCAAAAATGAGGGCGATACTCTTCCCCTTGAGCAGGTGATGCTCCACCCCCTGCTTCTGCTTGGCCTTCAACTCTGTGGTCAAGGCAAACAGGGCATCAAGTTCAGTCTTGGTGTATTTGTTCAGGGCAAGAAAATCTCGTTTCATACTAATACCTCGCTCATCATGCCCCGTACCGTAAGGGCAATTTCATATACATGTCGCGCTTCTTCAAGGGTAGGGTCACAAAATCCATCGGGATACCGCACTGCAACACCATAATCCGAAATTGATTCAAGTTCTTCTTCCAGCGCTTCAATTGCCGGCAGAATATCGGCACATTCAGTTGCCAGCTTGACCAAGTCATGGGTCTTGCCAACATTACATCCGCGACTTATTAATAGTGCTTTGAGACATTTTTCAATCGCCTGCTGAGCATGAAAACAGACCGTATCCGTCGGCACATCAGCTGAAGCAAGATTATTGGCGATATTTTTGAGATCATTGTCCGCCTTGTTCAGCCAACGAACCACGACTTCCTTTGTTGCATCATCCATAGAGTAATTTCCCGTGATGCGTCGCTTGATACAGAATAGTGCCCGGCACATTGCGATAGCGCTCGTACTCCTCTGGCGTATAAACAAAGGCGTCAAGGGCAAAAGAACGTCGAGGGAAAAGCCTACGCACCTGCAAATTGCGCTGGTGCGCTGGCAGATCCGTGGGCATTACCACCACCAGGTCAATATCGCTGTCGTCGGTTGCCGTTCCTTCCGCCCGGGAACCAAACAGAAAGAGCTTCTGTGGCTTCAGACTTTCAGTAATTATTTCAACGATCTGGCGCACATTCATTGAGTTACAACTCCGCCAGAATTCCCGAGAGAATTTCAATCATTTCATCCACTTCCTGCTTGGTGACGATCAGCGGAGGCACAAAGCGGAGCACCGTGTCGTGGGTCACATTGAGCAGCAGCCCCCGCTCATGCCCTTTTTTAACGATGTCGCCACCAGGGATCGTCAGCCCCATGCCGATCATCAAGCCAATCCCCCGCACGTCCGCCACCAGTTTGGGGAAACGGGCCTTGACCGCCTCCAGTTCACCGAGCAGATACTCGCCCATCTCCTCAGTCCGATTGAGGATGCCCTCTTCCAGTATCGTCTGAATCGTGGCAATCGCCGCGGCACAGACCAGCGGATTACCGCCAAAGGTGGAGCCGTGGGTGCCGGGCACAAAGGCGTCGGCAATCTCCCCCTTGGCCAGCATGGTACCGATGGGCGCGCCACCGGCCAGCGCCTTGGCCAGGGTCATGATATCCGGGGTGACGCCAAAATGCTGATGGGCAAAGAGGGTACCGGTCCGGCCCATCCCTACCTGCACTTCGTCAAGGATCAGCAACAAGCTGTTTTTGTCACACAACTCCCGCACCGCAGTCAAGTAGCTGTGATCAGGAATATTGACCCCACCTTCACCCTGAATCGGCTCCAGCATGATGGCACAGGTCTCCGGGGTGATGGCCGCCGCCAGTGCGGCCAGGTCGTTAAACGGCACATGGGTAAACCCATGCAGCAACGGGTCGAAAAAGCGCTGCACCTTTTCCTGACCGGTGGCGGACACCGTGGCCATGGTGCGACCGTGGAAGGAATCGGCTGCCGTGATGATCCCGTACCGCTCCGGTCGGCCCGTGGTGTCGCGGCTATACTTGCGCGCCAGCTTGATGGCCGCTTCGTTCGCCTCGGCGCCCGAATTGCAGAAAAATGCCTGATCGGCAAATGAATGGGCGCAGAGCAGTTCAGCCAGTTCAATCTGCTGGGGAATCTGATAGTAGTTAGAACAGTGAATCATGGTCGCGGCCTGCTCCTGCAGCGCCTTCACCACACGCGGATGGCAGTGCCCCAGATTATTGACCGCCACGCCGGCGAGAAAATCCAGATAGCGCTTGCCGTCCGCATCCCAAACCACGCAACCCTCGCCCCGCACCGGCACAATCGGGTAGCGGCCATAGGTCTTCATGATCACCTTGTCCGACCGGTCAATCCATTGTTGTGTATTCATTTAGGCGATCTCCGTCCCTACACCGATATCGGTGAATATTTCGAGGAGCACGGCATGCCGCACCCGACCATCAATGATATGCGCCTTTTTCGCCCCATCGTTCAGGGCAGCGACACAGCACTCTACCTTGGGGATCATGCCGCCGGAAATGGTGCCATCATCCACCAGACGCGGCACATCAGCCAGATTAATGCTGGCCAGCAGGTTGCCGGCCTTATCCTTGACGCCACTCACGTCCGTCAGTAATATCAGCTTTTCCGCTTTGAGCGCCCCAGCCACCCGACCAGCCACCACATCGGCGTTGATATTATAGCTTTCGCCATTGACCCCAACCCCGACCGGGGCAATAACTGGAATGAACTTGCCATGCTCCAGGGTCTGGATCAGTTCCTGATTCACCTTAACCACGTTGCCAACAAAACCAATATCCACCATGTCGACGCTGCCATCGTCGTTCTTCACTTCCTGCAGCATCTTTTCGCAGACCAGCAACGTCCCGTCCTTGCCGGAAAGCCCGACCGCCCGGCCACCATGCTGGTTCAGGTAGCCGACCACTTCCTGGTTGACCTGGCCAGTCAGGACCATCTCCACCACTTTCATGGTCTCCGCATCAGTTACCCGCATGCCGCGGACGAACTCCGAGACGATCCCGTAGCGCTGCAGGGTCTCATTGATCTGCGGCCCGCCGCCATGGACGACCACCACGTTGATCCCCAGGGATTTGAGCAGGATCACATCCAGGGCGAACGACTCCTTGAGCGCCTCGTCAGCCATGGCGTGGCCGCCGTATTTAATGACCACCGTCTTGCCGGCAAAGCGCCGAATATACGGCAGCGCCTCCATCAAGGTATTGGCCTTATCGATCAGTTCCTGCATCAGATTCCTCCCAACAAGGGTTCGTCAATTAAACATGCAAAAAGCATTTGAAACACGGAGCAACAGAGCAACGGAGTAAAAACAAAGAAGATTCTTATTGAAAAAGCTTTTTTGAGATTCACCTGATTGATGAATGCTTTTTCTAATGTAACGTCTTGATTTCTCTGTTGCTTGCCTAGAGGCACCTACTTCTGGCCGTTGCTCTGTGTTATTCGAACTGCAGTTTCTAAAAGATGAAATAATAGCGGGATGTTCCCGGCAAATCAATAACGAAAGACCCCGCCGATCCTGATGGATGGCGGGGTTGTTCACATCCTGGCGACTAAGAGTTTGGTTATGACGAAATCCGGGGCAGGGAGATCGTTACGGTCGTCCCCTTCCCTGTCTCGCTGACGATGCCAATGCTACCACCATGTAACTGCACGAATTCCCTGGCATAATACAGCCCCAGACCAAAGCCGCGCACCTGTCCGGTATGACCGGTATCAATCTGATAGAACTTCTCAAACACCTTTGGCAGCTCATCACGGGGAATACCCGTACCCGTGTCGCTCACCACGATCTGGCAGCCTTCACCCACCATCTGCAGAGTGACAGCGATCCCGCCCGGTTCACCGGTGAATTTGAAGGCATTGTCCACCACTTGCTTGATGGCAAAAACCATTTTTTCACAATCCAGCAGCAGTGAAGACGCCGGTTCCAGATTATAGGTTAGCTCCAGACCCGGCTTGCCATAGCGCTGCTGAGAGTTCAGCAGCACGTCCGTCACCAACGCCGCCAGATTACAGGGCACCAGTTTCAACCCTTCACTGGTATCCATCATCCGGCTGAAATTGAGCAGATCCGCCACCAACCGCTCAAGATAGCAGGACTCATTGTAAATCAGGCGCAGATTTTCCTGAGACAGCGAATCATTCGGATCATAAATCCCGCTGGCCAGGTTCTGCAGAAACAGGGAGATGGCCGTTAACGGCGTCCGAAATTTGTGGGAGATCAAGGAAAGGAAATTGCTTTTCAACCGATCCGCATTGCGCAGGGCGGCAATTTCCTCCTTGAGCGCCTTCTTGTCCAGGGCATTCTGTACCGTGGTCTTCAGTTGCAGCAGATTGAGCGGCTTGGTAATAAAGTCATCCGCATCCGCCTTCAGGGCGTTGAGGATGACTTCCTTATCCGCAAACCCGGTCATGATCAACACTACCAGGGTCGGCTCCTGCTCTTTCAACCGTTGCAGCAGTTCGATACCATCCACCCGGGGCATCATCACATCAGTCAGTACGGCGTCAACCCCGCCCTGGGCATAGAGCAGCAACGCCTCCGCACCATCAGCGGCCTGAAGAATGTGATAGTCCTTCAACGCCCGGGCGCAGAGGTCACGAATAACCGCCTCGTCATCAACGATCAGGATGCACTTGCGATCCTGACGCTGCTCAAGGACTAATTCCGGATGCAGGCTCTGCGTGAGCATAGAATCTCTCTTCTCTCCACCCAGGAAATCGTGGGGATTCGTTCTGTAGCAAGCGTTTCTATCCGATCAGCGTAGCTGCCTCGGCTAATGCCTCATCAAGTCCGGCCAGGTTCCCGCCACCAGCCTGGGCCAGCTCCGGTTTGCCACCGCCGCTGCCGCCAATGCGCGGGGCGAGTTGTTTGATCAGGTCGCCCGCCTTGATCCGCGCCGTCAAGTCCGTGGAAACGGCGATCAGCAGATTGGCCTTGTCCCCGCAGGCCGCACCAAGTACCACCACCCCGGAACCGAGCCGTTCCTTCAGGGTGTCGGACAGCTCCCGCAGCTCCTTGGCATCGGTCACTTCAACCCGGACCGCCAGCAGCTTGATGCCGTTTACTACCTGCACTCCGGCCAGCAGATCTTCGGATTTGGCAGCATTCAGTTTCCCCTGCAGTGCATCAATCTCACGCTGCAGTTCTCGCTGGCGGGCCAGCAACCGCTGCACCCGCTCCAGGTTATCGTCTCCTTCTCCCTTGACTAGCTGGGCAATACTGCGGCGCTCATCCTCAAGCAGTTGACTGTAGCGCAGCGCCCCCATCCCGGTCAGGGCCTCAATCCGCCGCACCCCGGCAGCAATCCCGGCTTCGGAGAGAATTTTGAACGCCCCGATATCGCCGGCGGCCTGCACATGAGTACCACCGCAGAGCTCCATGCTCACGTCGCCCACCCGCACCACCCGCACTGCATCGCCGTATTTTTCACCGAACAGGGCGGTCGCGCCGGCATCCATTGCCTCCTGGATGGCCATTTCCCGCGCCGAAACCGCATCGTTGTTCATGATGTAGGCATTGACCAGGTCTTCGACCCGGCGCAGTTCCTCATGGGTCATGGCTGAAAAGTGGGTAATGTCAAAGCGGAGCCGATCCGGCGCCACCAGTGAACCAGCCTGCTTGACATGTTCCCCCAGCACCTGGCGCAGTGCGGCCTGCAGCAGATGGGTCGCGGTATGGTTGCGCGCGGTGGCGCTTCGTTCCGCCGACGACACCTTCAGGTCACAGGCATCACCCAGGCGGATAGTTCCTGATTGGACCGTGGCCCGATGGACAATAAGTTCTGGCAGCGGCCGCAGGGTCTCGGTTACGTGCAGATGGGCCGCGCCGGTGGAAATCTCCCCCAGATCGCCGGCCTGACCGCCTGACTCGCCATAGAAAGGGGTTACAGCGGTGACGACATCAACCCTATCGCCGGTCCGGGCTTCACTCACCTCTTCTCCGTCGATCAACAACACGGCCACCGTCGAGTAGGCACCCTGCTCGTCATAGCCGACAAAACGGCTGGTGACCCCGCGATTGGCCAGGGCCTTGTAGACTGCCGACACCCCTTCTTCACCGGAACCTTTCCAGTGCTCCCGCGCCAGCAGCCGCTGCCGCTCCATGCAGGTCTCAAAGCCGGCCTCGTCGATGGCAAAGCCTTCAGCAGCCGCGATGTCGCCGGTAAGATCGACCGGAAAGCCAAAGGTGTCATACAGTTTGAACAGCGTCTCACCCGGAACAGTCGTCGACCCCTGCCGCTTCAAATCGGCGATGGCCTCGTTCAGGATGCGGAGACCATTATCCAGGGTCTCGATAAAACGCTCTTCCTCGGCCAGCACCACCTTTTTGATGTACTCCTCACGTTCGGCCAGTTCCGGGTATTGCTCCCCCATCATCGCCTTCACCGCATCCACGGTCCGATACAGCATCGGTTCGGCCACGCCGAGCATCTTGGCGTGGCGGGCAGCCCGGCGCATGATCCGGCGCAGCACGTAACCACGCCCCTCATTGGATGGCAGCACCCCATCGCAGATCAGAAAGGTTGTGGCCCGGGCATGATCGGCAATGACCCGCATGGAAACGCTATCCTTCTCATCAGCACCATACTGTTTACCGGTGAGCTTCTCGACATGCTTGATGATCCCCTGCAGCAGATCCGTATCGTAGTTGGACGTCATTCCCTGCATGACGGTGGTGATCCGCTCCAGACCCATGCCGGTGTCTACCGCCGGTTTGGGGAGTGGATGCAGCAGACCGTCAGCCGTGCGATTGAACTGCATGAAGACGTTGTTCCAGATCTCCATGTAACGATCGCAGTCACAGCCGACCGCACATTCAGGACTGCCGCAGCCGACCCCCGGCCCGTTGTCCCAGAAAATCTCCGTGCAGGGACCGCACGGACCGGTGTCACCCATAGACCAGAAATTATCCTTCTCGCCGAAGCGATAGATGCGCTCCCGAGCGACGCCTTCCTGCTCGTGCCAGATATCCGCAGCCTCATCATCTTCGGTGTAGACCGTCACATACAACCGGCTCTTGTCCAGACCGAGATCCACCGTCAGAAATTCCCAGGCATAGGCAATGGCCTCTTTCTTGAAATAATCGCCGAACGAGAAGTTGCCGAGCATTTCAAAGAACGTATGATGGCGAGCGGTGCGGCCGACGTTCTCCAAGTCATTGTGCTTGCCCCCGGCCCGCACGCATTTCTGGGAACTGGCCGCCCGGTAATAACCACGATCCTCGAACCCCAGGAAGCAGTCCTTGAACTGGTTCATGCCGGCGTTGGCAAACAACAGCGTCGGATCGTTCTTGGGGATAAGTCCGGAACTGGGTACCACCACGTGGCCCCGGTCAGCGAAATACGTCAGGAAGCGTGCGCGAATCTCTTTACCTGTCATCTAATCCCTCATTATTCGTGTTATTAAGCACCTGCCAGATCGTCGCCAACGCAAAACCGCGCCGCTGCAGGAAATTCATGACCCGTTGCCGCTCGCGTTGATCAGCAACAGGTCCAAATGTCGGATACCGACGCGCCAGCAACCCGCGCGCTAACGCCACTTCATCCGTGTCATCTTTCGTGGCGGCGACTGTCGCATCGGCCAGATCGGCAGCGATGCCCCGCTTGCGCAACTCCAGCACCAATCGTCGCCCGACGCCGCGGCCACTGGCGCTGAATGCCGTTGCCAACCGCTCGGCCAAGCGTTCGTCATTCAGGTAGCGTAGTTCAATCAACCGCGCCACCACCCGGTCGACATCTTCCGCCGCCTGCCCCTTAGCCAGCAACTTTGCTTTCAGTTCGGCACTGCTATGGTCGCGCCGGCCCAGCAGCCGAAGCGCTGCCGCCATAACAGCATCCGCCACTTCAGAACTTCTCGAACTTGATCTCGCCATTATCCGCAGGCGAGGTCTCTTTCGCTGCCCCTTCGTCATGAACAAACTGATCCCAAGACGAGTCGGACGTCCCTGAAATCCCCGAAATCTTCAGGGCAAAATCATCCGGGTTGGACGACTGGCGCAGCGCTTCTTCATAGGTAATCAACTTGCGGGTAAACAGCTGCATCAAAGATTGATCGAAAGACTGCATGCCGTAAGTGGTCACCCCTTGGGCAATAGCCTCAGGAATCTGCTTGGTCTTATCCTTGTCCTCGATACATTCCTTAACCCGCGCGGTGCCGATCAGCACCTCCACCGCCGGCACCCGCCCCTTGCCGTCTGCCCGCGGCACCAGGCGCTGAGAAACGACCCCCTTGATAACACTGGCCAATTGCAACCTGATCTGGCGCTGGTGATAGGGAGGGAAGACGGAAATGATCCGGTTGACCGTCTCCGCCGCATCCATGGTGTGCAGCGTTGACAGAACCAGGTGACCCGTCTCCGCAGCGGTAATGGCGGTCTCAATAGTTTCGTAGTCCCGCATCTCACCCACCAGGATGACATCGGGATCCTGCCGCAGGGCGCTCTTTAGGGCGGCGGCAAAACTCATAGTGTCGAACCCGACTTCACGCTGACTGATGATGCTTTTCTTGTCCCGGTGCAGGAATTCCACCGGGTCCTCAACCGTGATCACATTACAGGTCCGGTGTTCGTTGATGAAATCGATCATCCCGGCCAGGGTCGACGACTTGCCCGAACCGGTGGTCCCGGTCACCAGAATCAGGCCCCGCTCTTCCATGGAAATCTTTTTGATGATCGGTGGCAG